>CAZWDO010000003.1:206032-316876 GCA_964632485.1 uncultured bacterium | reverse complement strand
CGATCGTTCCTATATTCACATGCGGTTTTGTCCGCGAAAATTTTTCCTTCGCCATGAGTTTACTCCTTATTTTTAATAGCGACTGATTATTTTTTCTGCAATACTTCCGGGGACTTCCTGGAACCGGCTGAATTGCATGGTAAAAATAGCCCGGCCCTGGGTGGAAGATCGTAAAGAGGTAGCATACCCGAAAGTTTCACTCAATGGGATGTAAGCCCGAATGACTTTGGCTTCATTGCGGTCTTCCATCGCAAAAACTTTTCCACGGCGACTATTAATATCGCCGATGACCTCGCCCAGATATTTTTCGGGCGTAACAACTTCTAAATCCATAATCGGTTCCATTAAAACAGCGCCAGCTTTTTTAGCAGCATCCTTCAACGCCATTGACCCGGCAATTTTAAACGCCATTTCAGAAGAATCCACCGCATGAAAGCTACCGTCCAATAAGTAGGCGCGGACACCTTCCAGGGGATAACCGGCCAGGACACCATTATCCAATGCCTGACGAATTCCTTCTTCCACCGGCTTAATGTATTCTTTGGGAATCGAACCACCAATGATTTTATTGACGAATTCAAAGCCGGAATGATTCGGCAAGGGCTCAATCTCAATGACAACATGCGCGAATTGCCCTTTACCGCCAGTCTGTTTCACATATCTGAGTTCGGCGCGACCCGCCCGGGTAATGGCTTCTTTGTAAGCAACCTCAGGCTTGCCGACATTCGCTTCGACATTAAATTCGCGCAAAAGACGGTCAACAATGATTTCAAGATGAAGCTCGCCCATACCACTAATAATCATCTGGCCGGTATCGATGTCGCTACGCATACGAAACGTTGGGTCTTCCTCCGCCAGTTTCAGAATGGAACTGGTCAGTCTATCCAGCCCTGCCTTGGTTTTCGGTTCAATAGCAATATTGATCACCGGCTCGGGGAACTGCATCGATTCGAGCACAATCGGATTGGACTCATCGCAAAGTGTATCGCCGGTTTTGGTGTCTTTGAGCCCGATGACCGCGCCAATATCGCCCGAATAGAGACAGTTTATCTCCTCACGTTTGTTGGCGTGCATCTGTAGGATACGGCTCACACGTTCTTTGTTTTTTTTGTTAGCATTATAAATATAAGTGCCGGCATTGAGTATACCGGAATAAACCCGCACAAATGTCAAACGTCCCACATACGGGTCTGTCATGATCTTAAAGGCTAATGCGGCAAATGGATGCTCATCGCCAGCCGTCCGTTCACTCCCTTCGTTGTCCAAATCGACACCGCTAACCGAGGGAACATCAACCGGGGAGGGCAGAAAGTCGATCACTGCATCCAACAAGCGTTGAACACCTTTATTGCGGAACGAAGAACCGCAAAGTACCGGTACGACATCGCAGTTGATAGTGGCTTTGCGCAATGCGCGTTTGATTTCTACGGGATTGATGGGCATGTTTTCCAAAAACTTTTCCATTAATGAATCATCGTATTCCGAAATAGCTTCAAGCAAATGTTCGCGGGCAGCCTTTGCCTCTTCGAGCATATCGCTGGGGATATCAAATTCATCGTAGGTAGAACCCAGATTATGGTCATCCCAGGAAATAGCTTTCATTGTGATTAAATCGATCAGTTTGTTAATGAATCGGCCACCACCGAGAGGGATTTGAATCGTGATGGGGTTTGCTCCCAACCGTTCCCGCATCATTTTAACCGTGCGGAAAAAATCAGCGCCGATACGATCCATTTTGTTGACAAAAGCCATTCGCGGTACATTGTACTTATCGGCTTGCCGCCAAACGGTCTCTGACTGCGGTTCAACGCCACCCACCGCGCAGAAAAGGGCAATCGCCCCATCCAGCACACGCAATGACCGTTCCACTTCGGCGGTAAAATCGACATGTCCGGGGGTGTCAATAATATTAATTTTATGGTTACGCCAACTGCAGGTCGTTGCGGCTGAAGTTATCGTGATTCCACGTTCTTTTTCCTGCTCCATCCAGTCCATAGTCGCGTTTCCATCGTGGACTTCGCCTATTTTGTAAGTCTTTCCGGTATAGAAAAGAATTCTCTCAGTCGTCGTAGTCTTTCCAGCATCAATATGGGCCATAATCCCGATGTTACGTACTTTATCCAGTTGCACTTCTCTTGGCATCAATCAATCATTCCTTTTTGCTAATAGGTTACCAGCGATAGTGGGCAAAGGCTTTATTGGCTTCGGCCATTTTATGAGTATCTTCCCGTTTCTTGATCGAAGCGCCTTCGCCTTTAAAGGCCAGGTGCAACTCATTTGCCAGTCGATCGGCCATGGAACGACCTTTGTTGCTTTTTGCAACCCCAATAATCCAACGCAAAGCCAATGCCAGTTTCCGGTCAGGTCTGACTTCAACCGGTACCTGGTAGGTTGCGCCACCCACACGCCGTGATTTTACTTCAATTAAGGGTTTTACGTTTTCCACGGCTTTATGCAAAACTTCCAAACCATTCTTTCCGGTTTTTTTACCTAAAATCTCAATCGCGCCGTAGAGAATATTCTCGGCAGTCGATTTTTTGCCACTACGCATTACATAGTTGACAAACTTCGCCAGCAAAAAATCGTAGTAAATAGGATCGGGTAAAATCTCCCGGTGCTGCGCTCTTTTTCGTCTTGACATGATCCCTGCTCCTGGTTACTTCTTGGGTTTAGCCTGTTTTTTAGGCCGCTTGGTTCCATATTTGGAACGACTTTTCTTACGATCCGCTACGCCATCTGAATCCAGGGTACCGCGAACAATATGGTAACGAATACCCGGCAAATCCTTTACGCGGCCGCCGCGAATCATCACAATCGAATGTTCCTGGAGCTTGTGCCCTTCACCCGGGATATAAGCCGTCACTTCAATTCCGTTGGATAAACGAACACGGGCCACTTTACGCATCGCCGAATTCGGCTTTTTGGGGGTCGTCGTGTACACGCGCGTACATACGCCCCGCTTTTGTGGGCATTCTTGCAATGCCGGTGCCGCCGTCTTCTTAATGACAGCCTGGCGCCCTTTCCGGACTAATTGGTTAATGGTTGGCAATCAGTTCCTCCTGTTACACGTTCATCTTTTCTTGACAAAATAGCCATTTTTTTTTCTAACAGAGACTTATTAATATAGCTTTTTTTTTATTAAAGTCAAGCCGTTTTTTGAATTATTTTCATTTAGCTCAATCATTTGTTGATTTTTTCAGCGCAAAAATCAAATTTCTCTCATGTCTCTTCGGATTTTCATGAAATTCGCCTGGAAGAAACGTTCAGGCAAATCGAAATAAACTGTGGTTTTGCCACAACCAAGAACAATTCTCATTTGAGTTGAATTATGCGGGTGAGGGGTGTTGAATAGGTAGGTGTTTAAGATAGGTGTCAAATCCAGACGGGATAACAAATCAAAGTTTTCCTCACCCTTGATATCCTTTCTGACCAGCAGCAAGGGTACACGGTAGTTGGTAGGGGAAGCCGGCTGAACCCGGTCGCCGGGGTCCAAAACGACAACCATCAACGTAGAGGATAAACAGTCGATTTCTTCGGGTATGCAGGAAATATCTGTCATATATTCATTGTAATACTCTAATTGAGTTTTTCCTGTTGTTCACCCGCCATTCAGGAGAGTGTCCATAGACCAGTTCGCGCATGATCAGGGTTATCGGCTGCCTGTGAATGAGTACGACGATGGGAGTGAGGACAGCTTTATCCCCGGAGACCGATTCCATAAATAATTTTTAGTCATAAAATTCATTTTACATAGCAAAAAAAAATATTGACAAATACATTCGATTGCTTATATTAAATTAATTGAAGCCTGGTAACCATTAAGCAAGCAGAAATTTTTAAAATTTTTTAACGTATCAGCATATTTGTACTGCGTAGTCTTAAGATAAATGCTTGGGATTGATGTTTTTTTTAGGAGGAAACTATGAAAGCCCATGAAGCTATGTGTGTGGAACTGGAAAAGAGGGTCAGAGAGCTTACTCGTATAAACCGGTTCTACGAAGTACTTTTTGAGAAAATCTCACCGGGATTGCATATCACAAGTCCTAACGGTGTATCTCTTGATTTGAAAGAATGGCGGTCGGTTGTTCCGGATACTCAACCTATGGTCGAATTAATAGATAGGCTGACGGTGTCGATAGATGGAATCGACCTGAAGGAGATTCTCATACGTTTCCCTGTAGCGATTCTCCTTATTGATGTCGCCCGGGAAACGGATTTTACCATCGAATTTATCAATCCCCGATGCGAGGAGTTGTTAGGTGTCTGGAGCCAGCAAGTGGAAAGAAAACCACTGGATTCTCTTGCCGAGAGTACAGGTTCAGATTTAGTTGGTTACCTGCGTCAAGTCTGTAGTAAAGCTGCGCTTTCCCGGGAATTGGATGTTTCAGAAGAAACTTTCAGCCTGACCAATGGACGACGGATTCTCAATATCAAAATCAATCCTTTAATCGACAGGAATCAAAATGTATATCAGTTGATCGGGATTTTTTTGGATATCACTACACTAAAGAAAACAGAAACAGAATTAAAAATCGCCCGGGACAAAGCGGAAGAGAGCGATCGTTTGAAAACTGCTTTTCTGGCGAATATGTCGCATGAAATCCGCACCCCGCTCAATGGCATTATGGGATTCTCCCAATTGCTGAAAGAGCCTGACCTGTCCGATGATAAAAAAAGCCAATACATTCAAGTGATTTTGGATAGTGGGAACCGATTACAGTTAGTTATCGAAGACATACTCGAAATCGCAGCTATTGAGAGTCAGCAAATCGAAGCAGTTTGGGGCCCGGTTTCACTCAACATGCTGATTCATGAACTTGGTTCTTTCTATTCACAACAGGTACAGCCTTCTCATATCGAGTTTACATGCGAAACCGGGCTTAGTGATGAAGAATCGGTCGTGGAAACCGATGAGAAACGATTGCGTCAGATTTTGGCCAATCTGCTATCCAATGCGTTTAAATTCACTCACTCCGGAGCGATTCGTTTGGGATACCGCCTGGCAGGCAAAGAGATCGAGTTTTATGTCTCAGATACCGGAATTGGAATCGATCCTGCTTTCCAACCTTATGTATTTGATCGCTTTCGTCAATATGAGTCTCATTATACTCGCAATTATGGCGGTTCCGGTATCGGATTGACTATTGCGGAAGCAATAACGCGGCTGCTTGGGGGGAAAATTTGGCTTGAGTCTCAACAGGGCGTGGGAACTACTTTTTATTTTTCAATTCCGTATCGACGAATATGGGACCAAATTGATAAAATCTCCCTAAAAGCGCATGAAACGCGTAATGATACCGCCCCGTATCGGTTTGATGAGCGGAAAGTTTTGATTGCAGAGGATGACGCTGCGAATTACCTTTATATTAATGAATTATTACAAGAATGGGGATGGTCCTCCGTTTGGGCGCAAAACGGCAAAGAAGCCATGGATATTTGCAGAGCCAATCCTTACGTGGAATTAGTGCTCATGGATATCAAAATGCCAGTGATGGATGGGTATGAAGCGACTCAATTGATCAAAACCGAACGACCTGACCTTCCAATTATTGCATTGACCGCCTATGCCCAGCCTGATGACCGAAAAAAGGTCTATCAGGCGGGTTGTGACGCCTACCTTGCCAAACCCGTCGAAAAGATGCTACTCAAGGCTACAATCAACAATATCGTTTCTCAATATTCTAAGCTGAACGCTATCAGGAAATTGTAGGCAATACCCGTTATTTCTGCTATCATCATTCCTATCGAGCCAGGATAGATGCTAAGGTGCAGGGAAAGTGTAAGGGCAGCGGGAAAAGCAAAGTCATTTCTCGAAGCATTTATCTGGGAACCGCCGAGGAGATTCTCCTTTAAATCAGAGACGTGGTTGAACCGTAGACGGGCAAAAGTAAAGATGGCAAGAACAGTTGCCGATCGACATTTGGGAGTGTCCTGGCGTATTTACATGATGGATGGAAATACGGAATTGTTTTTATACCGACTTTACCTTTACCATGAATACTTTTGGGAAACTTAAAAATCCGCTTATCAATAATCACTTTTCTATGCCTATTTTAGAGTTTTTATTTGTTTATTTCTTCTTGCCTATTTTTTTATGCAATTCCTGGTATAATTTTTTGACCCTTTCTTTATTTTTGACTTAAATTGCTTGACAAAAGCCTTTCCATACATTAAATTAAATGATTGGGGTAACGGTTTTGAATTACCCGGGGTTTTCACAATAGAAATTTGGGAAGGGTGAAAATAGAGACAGAACTTTTAGAATCGTTGACGATACCAGTAAAGGAGCAAGACCATGAAAGCGCTTATATCAGGCAATGAAGCCATCGCCAGAGGCGTATGGGAAGCCAATGGCGCGGTTGCTGTTGCATATCCCGGAACTCCGAGTACAGAAATTTTGGAGACGATCGGGAAAATCTATCCTGAGATCACATCCACCTGGACCACCAATGAAAAAACCGCATTGGAAACTGCGTATGGCGCCGCCATGGCCGGGGGAAGAGCCATCGCCTGCATGAAACATGTGGGTCTCAATGTCGCCGCCGACCCTTTATTCACGGCTTCCTACAGCGGAGTTCATAAAGGATTAATCATCATCACAGCGGATGACCCTTCTATGCATTCTTCCCAAAACGAACAGGACAATCGGCTCTATGGGAGATTTGCCAAGGTTCCAGTGCTGGAACCGGCAGACAGCCAGGAAGCCAAAGATTTTGTCAAATTAGGTTTCCAATTGTCTGAAGATTTTGATACGCCCGTCATTCTTCGATTGACCACACTCGTATCCCATACTAAGACAATTGTCGAACTGGAAGAAACGGTCCGACAACCGACCGAATATTCGTTTAATTTCCAGGACGGAAAATTTGTCAATTTGCCGTCATCAGCCAGGAAACATCATCTGCAAGTCGAAGAACGTCTGAAAAAACTTTCCGCTTACAATAGCAATTCCCCGTTTAACCGTTGGGAAAAAGGCCCCTCCAAAATCGGCATTATTACATGCGGAATGGCGTATCAATATGCCAGAGAAGCTTTTCCTGATGCCCATTTTCTAAAATTGGGCATGGTATTCCCACTCCCCTGGGAGTTGATACACAATTTCAGCCGCTCCGTTGAAACTCTTTATATCATTGAGGAATTGGAACCTTTTCTGGAGGAACCGATCCGCGCCGCTGGAATTCCGATCGCAGTCGGTAAAGGAACTATTCCGATATGCTATGAGCTTTCTACCGATATTATTCGACAAACCATTTTAGGAGAAAAAACCGAGTGCCGGGAAGTTCCCGCCTTGCCCCACCGCCCCCCAGTCCTATGTCCCGGCTGCCCCCACCGAGGAATATATTATAGCCTGAACAAACTAAAAGCGACAGTCAATGGAGATATCGGATGTTATACGCTGGGATATATGCCGCCCCTGAACGCCTTGCATACCTGCATTTGCATGGGCGCCAGCATTACCAACGCCAATGGATTCGAGATGATCAAGCAACGATCAGGCAGCAAGCAACGTGTTGTTGCCACTATCGGCGATTCTACTTTTATTCATTCTGGAATTACCGGCTTGATCGATGCGATTTACAATCAACTTAATACAACGATTATGATTCTCGACAACGACATAACTGCCATGACCGGCCACCAGCCAAACCCGGTAACCGGTATCAGAATCAATGGTACGCCATCATCCAAGCTGGATTTAAAATTACTGTGCCAGGCGATTGGGATCGAGAAAGTAGATGTGGTGGACCCTTATGATTTAGCTCAGATACAACACATCTTGCTGGAACACTTCGAGCTTGAGAGTCCATCGGTCATCATCAGCAAGCGTCCCTGCGCGCTTTTGCCTCATTTAAAAAAAGAACGCATTTTTTTCAGTGATCCCAACCGCTGTAAAAAATGCAAAATGTGCCTTAAATTGGGCTGCCCGGCCATAAACTGGGATGGAGAGCGCATTACAATCGACCCGAATTCATGCTTTGGATGTAGTTTATGCGCCCAAGTCTGCCGTTTCAGCGCCATCGAGGAGGTTCAACATGCCTGAGATCACCAATATTTTAATGGTAGGAGTCGGCGGCCAGGGTATTTTATTGGCCTCAGAGCTTCTCGCCGAAGTTCTGCTTCGCATGAATGTCGATGTTAAAAAAAGCGAAATCCATGGAATGGCGCAACGCGGAGGAACCGTTACCAGCCAAATACGCTATGGCGAACGGGTATTCGCCCCTAAAATTGGACTCTCCCAGGCTCACTATATACTCTCTTTCGAATACTGTGAAAGCCTACGCTTCCTCCCGCTCTTAGCCCCTGACGGGATTGTCCTCAGTAATACGCAAAAAATCATTCCCACAACAGTTTCTCTGGGAATGAGCGAGTATCCGCAGCACATTGAATCTTTTCTCGCCGAAAACAAAATCCGCCACGAGTTCATAGCCGCACATACATTGGCGCAAAAAAACGGGTCTCTTAAAAGCGCTAATCTGATTCTATTGGGATTTCTAAACCAAAAACTAAAATTTCCGAGTGAATTGTGGTTCAAGGTGATTCGACAAAAAGTCAAACCCAAACTCGTCGAACTCAATATCAACGCCTTTACAACCGGTTTCGAATACAGGGGGTAATCCATGCAAATCGATCGTGTTTTAAATCAGGACGTCGTTACTTATATCCTCCATGGAAAAATGCTGGGAGGACCTGATAGTCATCGGATTCTGGATTATCTGCATGAAGAGATCGAAAAAAATCAAAAAAAGTTTATTATCGATATCGAAAATGTCAAGTGGGTCAATTCCTCAGGACTCGGAATCTTGATAAACGTGCTGAACGTCGCAAAACAACACGACACTCACTTGGTGATCGCCCATGCCTCGGAACAGGTTCAAAAAATGATGAAGATTACTCGGCTGGACAGAATTTTTACGCTGGCCGACACTCAAGGCCAGGCAATGGATTTACTTACTAACGATTCCGTCAATCAATAGAATGGAGATACTATGCCCGTGTTATTAGCGCTTGGGTTGCAATGGGGAGATGAAGGTAAAGGAAAAATTGTCGATCACTTAGCGCGGCAGCACGATTTGATCATACGCTTTCAGGGGGGGCCTAATGCCGGCCATACCATTAAAGTTGGAAAAGAAAAATTTATCTTTCATCATATTCCTTCCGGCATCCTTCATCCACAGGTCGAATGTCTGATTGGTAATGGTGTCATTATCGATTTGGATACGCTGAAACACGAAATTGAGCAACTGATTCCCCAACAAAAACCGCTCCACAAGCGTTTAAAAATCAGCTCCATGGCGCATCTGATCCTTCCGGCCCATAAAAAATTGGACCAATTGTCCGAAAATCGCCAAAGCCTGGACAAAAAAATCGGGACTACCGGACGGGGAATCGGACCGACTTATGCGGCAAAATATGCCCGCACGGGACTGCGTTTGGCTGATCTTTATACGGATGGGCTCAAAGCAAGGCTTAACCAAATTTTATCCTACTATAATGAACTATTTCAAACGCTCTATCAAGAAGAACCCATCGATATTGATGCCTATTACGACCACCTGCTCACATTGGCTGAATATTATGAACCATATATCATTGACAGTTATTCCTATATACAAAAAAAACTGAAAGACGAGAGTCGCATCCTCCTTGAAGGAGCACAGGGGACTATGCTGGATATTGAATTTGGTACCTATCCTTTTGTCACGTCGTCTCATTGTGTTTCTGCCGGGGCCGCGCAAGGGTCTGGCATCCCTTTCACGAAAATCAAATCGATCCTGGGTATCCTTAAAGCCTACACTACCCGAGTAGGGAATGGCCCGTTTCCCACGGAACTATTGGATGAAACAGGTGAACAACTGCGTAAAATCGGCGCTGAATTCGGATCCACTACCGGGCGCCCACGCCGTTGCGGATGGCTCGACCTGGTAGCGGCCCGCTATGCTGTCAACATTAACGGAATCACGGAGTTGGCGTTAACCAAACTTGACGTCCTCGATAATTTCACTTCGATCGGTGTTTGTATCCAATACACATTGGACAATGCCACTCTGGATTACTATCCGGCTGTTGACAGTGAAAAAATAAAGCCCATTTATCACTACTTACCCGGTTGGCAAGCGGATACATCCCAGATTCATTCCTTAGCCGATCTTCCCCAAGCGGCGCGTAATTATATTCGCTTCATTGAAGAATTTTTAAATATCCCTGTTCGTTATGTTTCCACCGGAGCCGATCGTGAACAGCTCATTATAGTAGAATGAACCTTGACCAGCTTTTAGAAACATTTTTCCACCACGATCAATTCAAAAACAAAATCATCCACCGGCAAATGATAGCCGCCCGGGCCGCGGAATATCTACCCTTACCGAATTCATTACCTCCTCAGCTTCGACACGCGCTTCTAAAAAAAAACATCACGGCTCTCTATTCGCACCAATCCGAGTCTTACGAACGGATTAATGCCGGGGAAAACGTTGTCGTCGTCACACCGACGGCTTCCGGAAAAACCTTATGCTACAATCTGCCGGTCATCAGCTATATGCTGACCTATCCCGGTACCCGGGCGCTCTACCTTTTCCCCACCAAAGCCTTGGCTCAAGACCAGATGAATGAACTGCACACATTAATAAATGCTCTTGAGACGCCTCTACGCACCTACACATTCGATGGAGATACTCCTAACACGGCGCGACAAGCAGTCAGGGTTGCCGGTGACATCGTTATTACTAATCCGGACATGCTCCATAACGGAATTCTCCCCCACCATGAAATCTGGAATAAATTTTTTGAGTGCGTCAAATATATCGTCATTGATGAATTGCATGCATACCGCGGCATTTTCGGCAGTCAGGTCGCCAACGTTATCCGCCGCTTAAAGCGATTGTCCGCTTTTTACGGCCGCAAACTCCAATTCATTTGTTGTTCAGCAACCATTAAAAATCCGCGGGAACTAGCGGAAAAAATTACCGGAGAAAAAGTCTCGGTGATCGACCGCAATGGAGCGCCCCGCGGAATAAAACATGTCCTTCTCTACAACCCCCCAGTCATTAACCGCGAATTAGGAATCCGGCGGTCCGCTGTGCATGAAGCGGCCACATTAGGCCATCAACTACTGGCCAACAGAATCTCGACCATCATTTTCGCCCGCAGCAGGATGCGGGTGGAAATCCTATTGACGGAACTCCGCGGAAAACTGGGAAAAGACGCCCGGAAAGTCCGTGGGTATCGGGGAGGATATCTCCCCCTGCAACGCCGCGAAATCGAAAAAGGGTTGCGGAATGGGGATATTACCGGCGTTGTTTCCACAAACGCTTTAGAATTAGGCATCGATATCGGCCAATTGGATGCCGCTATCATTACCGGATATCCCGGCTCCATTGCCTCCTTATGGCAACAAGCCGGCCGCGCCGGCCGAGCGCAGGCCACTTCTCTCATGATATTTATCGCAACTTCCTCCCCCATGGATCAATATTTAATGCAAAACCCGGATTATCTTTTCCAACAATCACCGGAAGCCGGAATCGTCAATCCCGACAATCTACTTATTTTAACAGATCATATTAAATGCGCCGCTTATGAATTACCCTTCTCACCGGGCGAACCCTTCGGAAACGGCCCTATCGATCCCATTCTCACTTATTTGACCGAAAATCAATTACTGACAATTTCCGATAACCGTTATTTCTGGAGCGATCAGGCCTATCCGGCGCGCGGCGTGAATCTGCGGTCCGCCTCACCTGAAAATGTGACAATCTGCGATATAGAAAACAATAACCGCATTATTGGAGAAGTCGATTTTTTTTCAGCTCCCGTTCTCTTGCACGATCAAGCGATCTATATTCATGAAAGTATCACATATCAGGTCAAAAAACTGGATTGGGAACAAAAACGCGCGTTTGTACGCCCGGTAAAAAGCGATTACTATACCGATGCCCACGAGAAGGTAGATATCAAAAATTTTACCTGCGACTTGAGTCGCGCCCTCGGCGCGGTTAGTATCGATTTTGGTGATTTAATCATTACGCGCATCGCCGTCATGTTCAAAAAAATCAAACTCATTACATTCGAAAATGTCGGTTGGGGAACAATCGCGCTGCCTGAGATCAGCATGCCGACTTCGGGATGCCGCATTGACCTGCGCGAAATGCCCGCTTCCCTCATTCAACCCGGAGATAGCGCTCAAGCCTTGCTGGGTTGCGCCAGTCTGTTTCGTGAGCTGGCTCCTATTTATCTGTTTTGCGACAAGTGCGATATCAATACAACATCCATGATTCGTTCCCCTTTTTCTCAATTGCCCTCGCTCATTCTTTATGATAACTACCCCGGCGGGATCGGCCTGGCCCGGCAATTCTACATCATGATCGAAGAAATAGTTGAGCACGCCATTCGTTTTGTAACGGAATGCAACTGCCTGAATGGCTGTCCATCATGTGTCGGACCGTTGGAAGAGCAACCCGGCGCCCAACAGATACCGACAACTCTGACGCGAAAAAAATCCACGCTCGAATTGCTCAATTTTATTCAATACCATTTCAAGGGAGGTACTAATGAGAATCCTGTTAACCCTATTCGTCAATTTGATCCTATTATCATTAACCTTGGCGAAACCGACCATGTTCATTGACACTCAGACAATCAATGAGACAAAATCCCGTTTGATCGAAAAATATGGCCGGGAAAACAATGCCCGAATTGAAAAAGGCGTGGCTCAATGCGCCAATTTTTGGCAAAAAAGTGACGGCTCTCGTGAATTATTTGTAACTTATTGCCTGGATCATTTCATTGCCGACAGCGCTGAACTGGCGATAAACTTCGAACGCATTTCCACGGCGCTGGAAACGATCAACGGGCATTTCAACAAAATGTCATTGTCACTAAAAGAGCCACTGGAACTGGACCGAGGCGAAATCCAAGCCATTGATCGACTAATCGGCAGCGCTGATTTTACTGCCCACTTTTATGAAGACTTATTTTCGCAAAAAATTTCTTTTTGGATACTGCTGAACTTCCCCTCTTATCCCCTGATAGAAAAACAGAAGCTTAGCAGTCAATGGGATCGACAGCAATGGGCCTATGCCCGACTGGGAGACATGATCCGCGCAAGAGTTCCGGCTGCCTGCAATCAAAGGATTGCCCAGGCCCAAAGTGAGGCTGATCAATATATCGCCGATTACAATATATATTTAGGCAATTTACGCAACTCCGATAATCAATCGCTATTCCCCGCGGATCTGTCTCTAATCTCCCATTGGGGATTGCGCGACGAGCTCAAGAGTCAATATCAACATGAAAATGGATTAGCCCGACAGGAAATGATCATGGCCGTCATGCAGGCCATCATTGATCAAACGATTCCAGCCCAGGTAATCAATAATCCGAAAATAATCTGGAATCCTTTTATATGTCAGTTGATTGATCCTCCCCAGCCCCCACTCAATAAAAATCAAGCAGATCAACGCTATGAAATTCTACTGGCGCAATTTCATGCCTTGAGGGAATTGGATGCATATTACCCGGACTATCCTACCGCTATTGAACGAAAATTCTTAATGGAACGGGAATTCACGGAACAGGAAGTGCGGGACCTTTTCCACCGGTTGCTCACGGCGCCCCAAATAATAAAGATTGCTCAACTGATTGAAAAGCGTCTGGGACGCACCCTTCGTCCTTTTGATATCTGGTATAATGGGTTCCAACCGCGTTCCGAACTCAATGAAAACGAATTGGACCAACTGACGACGCAGCGGTATCCAGATGCGAAAACTCTACAAAACGATTTACCCCGCATTTTAAAAGCCCTGGATTTCGATGAGGAATCAGCCAACTGTATAGCCAGCCGGATTGTCGTCGATCCGGCGCGCGGTGTGGGTCATGCGGCCGGGGCGAGCATGCGTTCAGATGTGGCGCATCTCAGAACCCGATTCGCTGCCCAGGGACTTCCCTATAAGGGCTACAATATTGCCACCCATGAATTCGGCCATAATGTCGAGCAAACTATTTCCCTTAATATGGTTGACCATTATCTTTTATCTGGTGTTCCCTCTAACGGATTTACTGAAGCCTTCGCGTTCGTTTTCCAAAACCGTGACCAGGTTCTGTTGGGATTGCCCACCTCCATGGCCCAACAAACCAATATGAACGCTCTACAGCTTTGTTGGAGCGTGTATGAAATCATGGGAGTCTCCCTATTGGATATCGATGTCTGGCAATGGCTCTATCAGCATCCCCATGCCACTGCTGAAGAATTGAAACACGCCACGCTGGAGCTTGCGAAAAAAATCTGGAACCAATATTACGCGCCGGTATTCAACTCCCAGGATCAAACAATCCTGGCGATTTATTCGCACATGATCGCCTACCCGCTCTATTTGGCCGACTATCCTTTAGGACACCTCATCCAGTTCCAGATCGAATCGTATCTGGAAGGACGTTCGGTTGGTAAGGAAATGACACGTATGTGCAAAAATGGCCGAATCCTGCCCCAACTCTGGCTGAAACAAGCCACTGGACGGGAATTAAGCGCCGATCCCCTTCTGCAGGCTGTGGATAAAGCGCTGCAAACAATCGCCGAGTAACCATTGTGGATGCCGCATTGCAGAGCAGTCTAGCCGAACGACGGTGTCCGGTATAGCTGCGGGATATGAATACCCATGACAATAAATTAAATAAGGAGTGACACCCATGTACCGCGTATTTTGCATTCTGACTATTATCATGATGATCGGCGGACCGGTAACGACTGCCGATCCCCGAGCCATCACGCCTGAAGACCTATGGGCCCTAAAACGCATCGGCGATGCAGAGCTTTCCCCGGATGCTAAATTTATCGCTTATGAACTCACCACCTACGACATGGAACAAAACAGCGGCAGGCAAGAAGTACACATCATCGAAACAGCAACAGCCAAACTGCGCTCCCTTCCTGATACACTGGGGGAGCTTTCACAGCCCCATTGGATTCCGACGAGTGGCCTGCTCACTTTTTTGGGCGAGGAAGGAGATAGTTGCATTGTGTATCAATGGGAGAGCCGAACCGGCAATGTAACTTCGCTAATGAAACTTCCGGTTACTCCCGACGACTATAAATGGTCGCCCGATGGCAACTGGATGGCCTTTATCGCGCCTCTCTACCAGGGATGCGAGACATTGGAAGCCAGTGTGCAGCGCGCAAAAGAAATACAAACAAGCAAAGTCCGGGCCAAAATCGCCGACCAACTACCTTACCGGCTATGGAACCGTTGGATCACTGACAGCTATTCCCATCTGTTTCTGACACCCCATCCCCTCAGCCGATACCAAACCGGACCCCGCTTTCGCGACATAAGTCCTGGCGCTATCAACACACCGCCCCTGGATCTGGATAGCGGCGACGATTTCTGTTTTTCGCCCGGCAGCCGGGAACTAACCTTTATCGCCAATTCCGATAGCTCGATCGCCGTTTCCACCAACAACGACCTCTTCGCTGTCACGATCCCCCTTGCCGGAGAAAAAGTGTTCAACCCCCGCCCCATCACCCGCAATCGGGCCGTGGACAACAATCCCCAATATTCGCCCGACGGCAAATGGCTGGCCTGGAGGGCCATGACGCGTCCAGGTTTCGAAGCTGACCAATACGATATCGTGCTGCAGAATCGCAAAAACGGCGCCGAACGGAATCTGACGTTGAGCTTTGACCAGGATGTAGACAATCTTTTCTGGAATGCAAAATCCCAAGCTATCTGCTTCACCAGCCTTAAACATGGGCAGGTCGGGATCTACCGCATCAATATTCAAAATCTGAAAATTGACACCCTATTCAATTCCCACATCAACTCACTCATCGGCTTCAATGCCCAGGAGGAAATCTTCTACGTCAAGCATCAGCGTTCTAATTATCCGAGCGAAATTCATGCGATCCATGTAAAAACCCGGGAAAACCAGCCACTTACCCAAGTCAATGCCGAATTATTGAAACAACTGGCCATGAATCCGATAGAAGATTTTTATTTTACATCCTTTGACGGGCAGCGGGTCCATGGCTATCTTTTAAAACCCCCGTTTTTCGATCCGCAAAAAAAGTATCCGCTGGTCTATCTGATCCATGGTGGACCGCAGGGAAGCTGGGAAGATGAGTTCCACTATCGCTGGAACTACCAGATGTTCGCATCGCGAGGTTATGTTGTGGCGATGGTCGATCCGCGCGGATCCAAAGGCTATGGCCAAAAATTCTGCGATGCTGTATCGCAAGATTGGGGTGGCGGGCCATTCCGCGACTTGATTCTTGGTCTTGATTCGGTGATCGCGCGCTGCCCGTTTATCGAAGGCGAGCGGGTTGCCGCCGCAGGGGCCTCTTATGGAGGTTATATGATCAACTGGATTGCCGTCCATCCCGAAGCTAAAAAATTTAAAGCGCTGGTCAGCCACGCCGGAGTTTATAACCTGATATCCAAATATGGAGCAACCGAAGAGCTTTGGTTTCCCGAATGGGAATTCGGCGGCACCCCTTATGAAAATGACTCTCTCTATAAATTATGGTCGCCTTCCTCTTATGCCGCGGAACTGACACGCTATCGCGTACCGACACTGGTTGTTCACGGTGAACAGGATTACCGGGTGCCCGTCGGTCAGGGACTTGAATTCTTTACCGCCCTGCAACGACAGAGCATACCCTCCCGACTACTCTATTTTCCCGATGAATACCATTTCGTCGTAAAACCCTTAAACGCGCAGTTATGGTGGAATACCGTGCTGGACTGGATGGATCACTGGACAAAATAACAGGTTCTAAAAGAACGATTGGGGCGAAACCCAATAGACTGCAGGAACAAGTATTTGCGTTTTAAGCGCAAATTTGACAAAAATTTGCTCATTCTTAAAAAAGAAACAAATAAAACACTTGTTTTTTTTTAGATTTTGACTTAATATATAACTATGGTAACAGAAAAAGAGATGCCTGTGGAAGAAAAAGCCTTACACGAGCTATTAGGAGAAGCGACCCGATTGGAACAAAATGTCGGCGATGTATATCACCTGTTTTTTTCTGTTTTCCCCCAGGATGAAGAGCTATGGTGGCGTCTGACTCTGGAAGAAAAAAACCACGCCTCGCTATTGGAAAGTGTTGAGCTATATCTTAATATTGGACTTTTTCCTACCGAATTGATCTACAACAAACTGGACACCTTAAAAAAAATCAATGCGGAACTGAATGAGATGATTCAAAACTACAAGACTAATCCACCTACCCGAGAAGAAGCATTTCGTATCGCCATTATGCTGGAAGAATCGGCAGCAGAAACCCATTTTCAAGAAGCTATCAGCGCTCAATCGGATAACCCCTTAATTCAAATTCTGCAACGATTGAATGGGGACGATAAGGATCATGCGGCCCGTATTCGCAATTACTGTATTGAAAATAAAATCAATCTTGAATGACTATTGTTTTAACGTGAACGTAAAACCATAGAAAAGGATGTAAGTTTAATGAGTAAGATTACAATTTTAATGGAATTCTGGGAATTTTTAAAGCACCGTAAAAAATGGTGGTTGACCCCTATCGTGATCATGCTGGTATTAATGGGACTATTGATCATACTTGCCGAAGGATCGGCTGTCGCGCCTTTTATTTATGCCATCTTCTAAGCGCATACTGGTTACCGGCGGCGCAGGTTTTATCGGTTCCCACCTGGTTGATCGCCTTTTACATGATCACCATGAAGTTTGGGTCATTGATGATTTATCGCATGGAAAAGTGGAAAACCTATCCGATTCAGCGCATCTGATCGTTGCCGGAATTTCTCAGATATCAGAAATTCCAGAATTAAACAACAATCAGACGTTCGACATTATTTACCATTTAGCCGCCCAAGCCGATATTACAACATCGCTGATTGATCCCATAGCGGATGCGCAAATCAATATTATCGGCACATTGCAAGTATTAGCATGGGCCTTTCACCAAAAAAATACCCAATTTATATTTGCATCATCGTGCGCTGTTTATGGCGACCCTGAACAATTGCCAGTCACTGAGTCCACCCCGGTGAATCCCATATCCCCCTATGGTATCGCCAAGTATTCTTCCGAACGTTATATCCGCGCATTTTGCGAATTACGCCAGATTCCCTACATAATTTTTCGGTTTGGTAATGTTTACGGCCCCCGGCAGGCCAGCGATAATGAGGGAGGAGTCGTATCAATATTCACTGATCGACTGCTTAGAGGCGAACCGTGCGCTATCTTCGGGGATGGACATCAAACCCGGGATTTTGTCTATGTTCATGATATCGTTCAAGCTTTGGTGATGGCGCAGAGAACTAAAGAAAATCATCTAATCCAACTGAGTGGTCAAAAACCGATTTCCATCATTGAATTATATCAAAAAATCGGACAACTAACCAATTGCTCAACAAAACCCAATTATGCCTCCCCCCGTTCCGGAGAAGTCAAGCATATCTATCTTGCCAATCAATTTGCGCATAAAACCTTAAACTGGCAGCCACAATATTCAATAGACGAAGGTCTGACGGAAGTTATAGGCTTTTTCCGCAAATGAATCACTTTTTCTTTTTGCCTCGCCGGGCAACTGTCACTTTGGGGTATTTAATAATTTTGTCTCCGACTTTATAACCTGGTGATATAACTCTTAGTATTATATTTTCCTTGCATTTTTTCGAATCTTCATAGGCTACCGCTTCATGTTGGTTCGGGTCGAACAATTGCCCCTCACAGGAGATCGATTCCAGTCCAAACTCCTGACTGAGAGTCTGATAGATTTGTCGGTAGATCATCGCAATTCCCCGGTAGAAATCTGATTCCTTTTCTTCAGGTGGATGCTTCAAAGCCAGATTCAATTGATCTAAAGAGGGAATCAACTTTCCCAGCAACTCAATGGATAATTGAGCCTTCATCTCATTCCGTTCCCGTTCTGTACGTTTTTTCAGATTATCATAATCCTGCTGCAATTGAATTAGCTGTAAATCGCGCTCATTGTTGGTTGATGACTGCGCGCAACTTGTTTTTTTTCTTCCGGAGGATTCCCGGGGCCGGGCAATCAAGCGATAGTTTTCAAGGGTTGAAGTCACAATCGTTTGAATTAATTCCTGCGCGGACGCAATTGTTTCCGTTTTCAGACGCTTCATCCGTGAAAACAAGCGTTGAGGTTCCATAAGTATATCACTCTTTTCATTAAATAATTCCCGGCATAAATAAAAATGAAATTCAGATTCCTTTTGCAATTGAGGAGCCAATTGGCGGACGAATATCAATACCTCTTCTCTGACTTGGGGTAATAAAGCACCTTCTATCTGTTTAGCATCGGATAGTTTTTCAAATTCCCGTCCAATGAGTTGGTTCAGCGAAGAAAGACTATAAACAGAAAGATAGTCTGCAAACAATTCTTGGTAGATACCATTTAAAGGCTCTGTATCAAAGAGAGACAACTGTTTTTTAAAGCGCTCCAGAAACTGTATAAAATCCGGATTTTCATTCATCCAGCCACTCCTTTCATAATAATTATGCTGGCGCTAGGCCTAATTAAAATATAATTTTTCTCCATGAATGTCAAGCCATAAAATGTTTGATATTGACATCAGTCCGAAATAATTGTATTATATAGATATCGAAAAACGCCAGAGCATACATAACATGGCTGCTCAATAAATTTTGAAAGGAAACTCTATGGAACTCAGCATACTCAAAGGGACACGGGATTATTATCCGCATGAGCAAATCCAACGACTCCAGGTGATCGAGATATTAACCCGCCATTTTAATTTATATGGATATCAACCCCTCGAAACTCCGACATTAAATTATTTTGAGGTGATGGCTTCGAAATATGCCGGCGGGGCTGAAATACTCAAAGAAACATATCAACTCACAGACCAGGGAGGCCGTGAACTGGCATTACGATATGATCTGACAGTTCCCTTTGCCCGTTTTATCGGGATGAACCCCCAATTACCCCTTCCATTTAAACGCTATGAAATCGGCAAAGTTTTTCGCAATGGGCCCATCAAAGCCGGACGTCTCCGAGAATTTACCCAATGTGATGTCGATATTTGCGGCGCCCATTCATTAGTAGCTGAAGCCGAACTGCTCTGCATGGCTTTTTCTGTATTTAAGAGCTTGCAGCTACCTGTTAAAGCCGAGATCAATAACCGCAAACTATTATCGGGTATGATTGAACTGGCGGCTATTCCACCAGCCGCTGTGCGGGAAGTAGTCTTAACACTCGATAAACTAAAAAAAATTGGGGCTGATGGAGTTATGGCTGAATTGCTACAGAAGGGAATCACTTCCGACCAAAGCAAAACCCTGATCGAATCTCTCGCGCCCCAGGGCTCAGATTTTACTTCGATCCTAAACTTTTACCAACCCTACTCGGAGAAACATCCTCAGATTAAAGAAGGGTTGTCGGAACTGGATGAACTCATTCAACTTCTAAATCAAGCTCAAATTCAACCCGCATCCGTCCAGATTATTCCAACTCTGGCCCGAGGATTAGAGATTTACACCGGTGCGGTTTTTGAAATCTTTGCTCAGGAAAGCGCGATCAGCAGCTCCCTTGCCGCCGGCGGCCGCTATGACCAAATCATTGGCGCTTTTCTGCAAAGTGATCCGATAACCGCTTATCCTGCCGTCGGAATCTGCTTTGGATTAGATGTAATCTACATGGCGCTTGAAGAAAAAAAAAGCCAGCTCTCCTCCTTCGTTCCCGCGAAGGTTTTTATTATACCTATCCACACCCATTATCAAAGTTTTTCTTTATTGACCCAATTGCGAGAAGCTGGGATACCGACCGATATCGCCATGCGTGACCTAAAAGTCAAAAAAAGTCTCGCCTACGCCAACAAAATCGGAATTCCCTATGTTCTGATCGTGGGTGAAGACGAACTCAATAGCGGACAATACACCCTACGAGATATGGCTAACAGTCAGGAATTCAAACTAAATTTTACGGAACTTATCGACCATCTGAAAGGTTTAATCATCTGACATAAAGTTTGCTTCCAACAATGTTTCAATACGAAACAATAGCATCCCGTCAGAAAGCCGATAAGCGCTAATTATGACGCCGAATCACAAAGCGGCCTTTGTAACAGCGTTTTTTTAAAAGAATTTGGACAGACGAGAAATTAAAGCAGTTGCTCGAAACCAAAAGGAAACCTTCAATGCTATCCTCTATCCAATCCTCCAATTTGAATCAAGGGATCCAAGCTTTGGATCAAACAGCTTTACGAATTGAGCAGGCGACGACGACTGAACGCCAACAACCTGACATCAACCAGGACCTAACCCGCGCTATGGTGGATTTGGTTGAGATTCCGCATGCTCTGGAATATAACATTAAAGCGGTTCAGACCAACGATCAAATGATAGGCTCCTTACTCGATATCATTGCGAAATAGTCGATGATTCCATAGGCAAACACTAATTTGAATGCCTGCCAGGAAGCGGAACGCGGATACATTTTAAAATTGAATTTTCTTTATTGATCCCGCGCTGCATAAATATGACGGCTATTTTAGATTCCGCTTCAAGCATTGTCAGTTATCAATCTGAAACCGAGCAAGCTATAAAAGAAATTGTCTCTTTTTTGAAATCAGCCTATCGGAGAAAAAAAGAATTGACAATTAAATTTTATTTATTATATTGTGAGTTATGCTAGACGAAATTATTACTGAACTCGACAATTTTCCACCACTCCCGACGAATTACCAACGATTAATCGTTAAATTAAACGATCCGGATATCCCGTTTCATGAACTGGAAAAAGAAATACAGATTAATCAAAGTTTAAGCATTAATCTTCTCAAACTGGCTAATTCTGTTTACTACAGCGGAAATAAAACAACCGGTTCAATCAAAGACGCATTAACCCGTGTTGGTTTGGAGAATGTGAAGAAACTGGCTTATTTGGAAATGGTGCATTCCAAAATCAATGTGAATCTACCCGTTTATCACCTTTCTGGTATCGATCTTTGGAAACACGCAATAGCCACATCTTTTTCCGGCCAGTTTTTAGCGCAACACTATCTCAAACATTACGAGAACGATATATTTATTGCAGGTTTAGTCATTGATGTCGGTAAAGTTGCCATCAACCAATATCTGACTAAAAACAACAAAAAAATAATTGCCAATGAAACCATCCGGTTAACCCTCGAACAGGAACGATTAACGCTTTATACCGACCATGCGGAAATTGCAGGAATTCTACTTAGTAAATGGAACTTCCCCTCTGCAATTATTGATGCGGTTAAAAACCACCACTCTCCTGAAAAAGCCAGCTCGCATCCGGAATTGGCGGCTCTGCTCCATATCGCAGATGCCATCGGTATTAGCGCCACCAACATCGATGAACTTCAGCAAAAAGAAACCAAAACCTCAGTTGAAGCCTTGAAACTTCTCAACATTCGCTTTAAGGAGATCATTCTTACAATTGAGGAAGTCGCCCAAAAAATGGAGGAAGCAATTAAAACATGGTTAACAATCGTGTAACCCCCAGTATCGGAGAAATCCTTAAATTTCGTCGTGAGGAATTGGGTTTATCAATTGATGATGTCCATATTCATTTAAAAATGACTCCTACATTTCTGCGCGCCTTGGAGGAAAATAATTTTTCAATCCTCCCTGGAACTGTTTTTACAAAAGCGTTTATAAAGACCTATGGCGATTTTCTCGGATTGAACGGAAGTGAACTATCCCATCAATACGAGGATCAGTATCTAACTCCTTCAGCGCCTGTCACGCATTCATCTGCTACAATTACTCCCTCCCGCCGACGACAAATGATAATTGTTGCCTCAGTTTTTTTTATTAGTATAGCCTGTGCGCTTTTATACTATTTTAGCTGGCATAAAAATCAAACTGTCAGTCCGGCGCCTACTCTGACTATTGAAGAAGAGATACCGGTTATTGTACCGGATACGCAAAGCGATACCATCCCAACATCCCATACGACTGAAGCCGATACAGTCATCAACCCGGATACCACGAAACTCCTTTCCCACCCCGCGGATTCTCCTCGATTACCCGAAATTGTGCCTGGCTATCATGAACTACAAATTAAAATCAATGATTCGGTTTGGGTTGCCATCACTTTGGATTCTATGGAACCCATTTATAAACTTTTTACAGTCGGCCAGGATTCTGTACCCATTGCTTACCGATTTAAAAAACAAGCCCAATTGATCGTAGGCAATGCCGGGGGCCTCTCCCTGATTATCAATCGAAAGGATACCCTGGCGCCAGTTGGCGCTTCCGGAAAACGTGTTGATGTTTTAATTGATTCTATTTTTTTAGAAAATTTAAAAAAAATTAAAAATTAATATTGACATGTTCAAAAAAAGTCTTATATTATAATTATGGTGAATGCCAAATAATTCTCTGCAAGGAGTTTTTATGAAAAAATATATTTTTATTGTATTGTTTTTTATAACGGTCGCATCTACGATGACAGCGCAAGTATTTACCTATTCATCAAATTCAGACGGGGACTTTACCCTCAGCGGACAGATAAAAGGTCAAACTGGCGCGGCAATTTACCTTCAGGATCAGACAAACTCCCAATTAGTTAAAGTGGAAATTGGTGAGGCCGCTTTCCCTCTGTATCATCTACGACTAAAAAAACAATTGAATCTATTTCTTGTTAAAATATGGCCTTTAAATCAAAACGAACCCAATGAATGGATGACAGCGCGAGTGATCAGGAGTATTCCCATGGATCCCGGGCTGACCTTTTCAGAACTCGAGAATGTGAACCTGGTCCCGGCGAATTCTACATCCATCAACACATCCTGGGGTCGGATCAAATACCTGTTTAATAATTAATGGTTTTTTCCCCTCTTCGCTACTTTTCATTTTTTAAAATTTACATTTTACTTAGTATGTTGTATGTATCAACATCGGGTCTCACCGAGTTAATCGATACAACATCCGGAGTCGTCCAAAAAGTAATCGAAGGCGCTTCTATTGCTCAAATGCGCATTAATCTACCCTATACTGAAACTCACTTCTTTAGTTTTGATAGCGTCGATCAAAACAATACACTCTTTCTTTCTCACCATCTATTGACACCGTACCAGCAATGGCAATACCCTTTTTATATTGCTTCAATTCAATCGAATGACAAGATTAACCTATTCTCTCATACCTTAAAAATCCACCGATGGGACAATTGGTTTATCTGGTTGGAATACCTGGAAGAATATGACCAAAATGCCAAAAAACCAATATCTCAAACGAACAGACCGCTTTTAATCAACGAAGATTCAATCCAGAACTATTTAAATCAAAATCTGATGATCGGTACCGATAGTTCAAAACTTAAAGAAAAAGTTGTTCAGAAGGCGCAACAATCCTATCTTTTTCAGGATATGAATTCAATTTACAAGACAGCATGGGATTACTCACAAAAACAGCAATACCAGCAATGCCTTTCCTTAATCCAGCCGGTTCTTGATAAAAAAAATCTTAATTTTTTTGGACTTTATTACCTTGCGGCTATCGCAAGCTATCATTTACAACAGTATCAATTATCAATTAATTATTTTGATAAAATTCAGGAAATTTTACCCAACTCTCCCATTGGATTCTACGGCAAGGCTTTTATTCAATTCACCCTGGAAAACTATCATCAGGCTTATTTGATATTGCAACAAATTAACAAGCGATTTCCCGAATTTGAACGCGCCTACCTCTTAATGGCCAAAACCGGACAGAAGCTCGAATTGAATGAAAAAACCCAAAAAGAAAACCTGAAAAAATCTAAACAATATCAAACAACTTGGCAAAATCATGAACCTCAATTACAGTTCACCGATCCTTATCAAACCTCAATCCAGGGGCTGGACCAATAGCAATGAAAAAACTGTTTGTAATTAGTTTGCTCATTTTAGGATTCATCCGCGCATCCTTCTCTTCTTCTTTCACTATTGACAGTCTGATCATCAATGATGAGTATGAAAATATTCTGGCTATTCTGGATGATCAAAATCTTCCAGATACACTTTATCAATATTACAAACTTATCTCATATTATAATTTGAACACAAAACGATATAAACAACTTTGTGAAAAGATCAGAGATGAAGGCAATCCTGTTCTTTATTATCAAATACAAGCCTGTGAAAATTTGGAAAACAACCAGATCGAATCAGCTCAAAACGATATAAAAGAGATAGAGCAACGCGCCCCTCTTGATGCATGGGCGCTATTCCTTCAATGGGAAATCGATGTTTTGGGCAAAGAGCAACTCAAAAAACTTACCAGCGGCCAGATTACTTCCTTTCCGCCCTCAGAGATTCGTTCTATGGATTCGCTCATGTTGGCCATTTATTATTATAGCTTACCGCAACCGGATTCCGCATTAAACTATTTTCGAATTCTATCACATGAAAACAGCGATACATACAAATTTCACTTCTATGCTTATTTATTAGCGGATGAACGAAAAGACTATTTCGAAAAGGACTTTGAGTTTCAAAAAATCTGGCGGTTGCGTACCAACAAACAATACCAATTTAACAATTACCTGAAACGATTTATTCTATTCTCAATTCAGCGATACAATAATAACCATTCCGGAGTATAGCAAAAATTTGCATTTTTAGATCATATCCGTTTAAAAGCCGCTAAGCAAAAAACTCCACGTCTGTTGATATTTACAAATCACTTTTCCAATACAATTGATTCTGATACTGATTTTTATTCTTTGGTGAGATGCTAACTCTGAGGGATAAATTCCAGGCGCTTCGTGCATATCGCCCTTTAAACCGGGGATGAATCTAGTGTTAAACACAACTGGGTATAAAATTTCTCCAGCAATAAAAAAAAATCTTCTAACGAGCTACTATTGTCAACTACCCAATCATTGGTTTCGATACGTTGATAATCAGGGGCCTGAGAAGACAATCGAAAGAGGGCATCATCCATTGACAAATGATTTCGTTCTATCAAGCGTCTCAGACGAATATCCCTGGATGCCGTTATAAACACTATATAATTACAGAACTCATCAATCTTCATTTCATGAAGCAAAGCGCCATCAATGATAACATAGCGCGCCTCGAAATCCCTATTCATCACTTCCAACAACTGAATGATTCTCGTTCGCATGGGAGGATGAATGATTCGATTTAAGACTTGCAGCGAAATAGGCTGGGAAAATACTTTTTCCCCTAAGCGTTTTCGGCTGATTTTTCCGGAAGGATCCAGTAAATCCGCGCCCAATTCGCTTACAATTTGATTCGCCACCTGAATATTATCTTCAAGTAACTGATGGCCTACTTGATCCATATCAATCACTTTTACCGGAGCGCGGACCTTTAATCGATGCTCCAACCATTGGCAAGCGAAACTTTTTCCAGCGGCAATGCCGCCGGTAATTCCAATTTTCGTAATGATCATGGTCTAAAAATACACTTTTTCAAGTAAAAGGCAAGCAAAAACATGAAAACAGGGTTGACAAAAAGAGCAATTGTTTCTATATTGTCATTAACTTGCCGAAACGATTCGTCAGGATGAACTACTAAGCGACAGGAGAAAATAATGGTATCCGTTACAATGGACCAAATCGTAAATTTGTGTAAACGACGTGGATTTATCTATCCGTCTTGTGAAATATATGGTGGATTTGCCAACACATATACCTACGGACCCTACGGTTGTGAGCTCAAAGCTAATTTAAAAAACCTGTGGTGGCGTTTTTTTGTTCAATCCCGTAGCGACATGACGGGAATCGATGGCAATATTTTACTACACCCTAAAGTATGGGAAGCGTCCGGCCATGTTTCCGGTTTTAATGATGCTAAAGTCGACTGCAAAGTATGCAAATCGCGATTTCGCGCCGACCAGTTAATCGAAGACCAACTCAAGATCGATGTGGAAGGAAAACCGTTAGCAGAAATGGATGAATTAATCCAAAACAATAAAATAAACTGCCCCAAATGCGGCAACTCGCAGTTCACTAACGTCCGCAAGTTCAATATGATGTTTCGAACCTCCATGGGTACGACTGACGAATCAGATGAAACTGCTTATTTACGCCCGGAGACAGCTCAAGCGATCTTCATGACATATAACAATATTATCGATACTATGCGCTTCAAATTACCTTTTGGAATCGGTCAAATCGGCAAGGCTTTTCGTAACGAGATTACGCCAGGCAACTTTATTTACCGCTTGATTGAATTCGAGCAAATGGAAATTGAATATTTTATATCACCGGAAGATTGGGAAATTGTCTTCGAGCATTGGAAAAATGAAATGTGGCGATGGTGTACGGAGCTATTGCAATTAAACCCCGAAAAACTCCGCATTTATGAACATGCCAAGGAGAAACTGAGCCATTATTCAAAGCGTACGATTGATATTGAATACGAATATCCGTTTGGGTTCAAAGAATTGTATGGGTTGGCCTATCGTACTGATTATGATTTACGGCAACATAGCCTGACCAGTGGCAAATCGACTGAGTATTTTGATCCGTCCACTAATCAGAAATTTATTCCACATGTTATCGAGCCAACATTTGGTGTGGATCGTTCATTGTTAGTCTTATTGTTAAATTCCTATCATCAGGAAGAAGCGCCGACTGGTGATGGAGGCGTTGAGACACGGACTGTTCTGCGCATTCCTACCTATCTGGCCCCGGTTAAAATTGCCATTTTGCCATTATCTAAAAAACCGGAACTTAGCAGCGAAGCCCGGAAAATTTTTGATTTACTCCGAAGATTTTGGCCGTGTGAATATGATGAAACCCAAAGTATTGGAAAACGGTATCGCCGTCAGGACGAAATTGGCACCCCCTTTGCTATTACCTTCGATTTTGATAGCTTATCCGATCAAAAAGTCACGGTGCGTGAACGGGATACCATGAGCCAGGAGCGGATCGCCATTGATAGGCTTACCGACTATTTCAAGGCGCAGCTTCATGTCGAATTTTAAACTCAGATTAAAAACGAGCCGCGCCATCCATTTCAGCTTGGGGGGCGCCATCATTGCCGCTACGGCCCTCCTGCTGGGCTTTCCCCGATTGTCGGAACTAAATCTGTTTCGATGGTTTATTATTCCGCTACTGCTAATCGGATGGATATCTATCCTGTTCGCAACAAGAAGAAACCTGTTTTGCAAACCAGAGCGCAAAGGAGAAAATTTTTTGCAAATCCACAGCCAGACGGATAAAACAGCTTGACATTTCAATGTTTTTTTTGTAATATAAATGGTTAAAAGTGAATCTCAGGAGGACAGTATGGCCTTATTAGCCGGAGATATTGGCATTGATTTAGGAACGGCCAATACATTGATTTATATAGAAAAACGTGGAATCGTCGTAAATGAACCATCAGTTGTGGCATTGGACAAAGCCAGCCACAAAGTTCTCGCCATTGGCAATGAAGCTAAAGAAATGCTGGGACGGACTCCGAATGAAATTGAAGCGATACGGCCTTTAAAAGATGGCGTTATTGCCGATTTTGAAATTACCGAAGATATGCTCCGACTTTTTTTAAAAAAAGTGCAGCGCTTTCGGTGGCTGGTTCGGCCCAGAGTCGTCATCTGCGTTCCATCAGGGATAACAGAAGTTGAAAAACGCGCTGTTGCTGATGCCGCTGAACATGCCGGCGCGCGGGAAGTATTTTTAACCACTGAACCTATGGCTGCAGCAATTGGCGTAGGATTGCCGGTCGAATCTCCTTCCGGGTCAATGATTATTGATATTGGCGGCGGAACTACTGAAATCGCTGTGATTGCTCTTTCCGGCATTGTGAATGGCAATTCGATCCGCGTCGGCGGCGATGAAATGGATGAAGCCATCATCCAATACATGAAAAAAACTTATAATCTTTTGATTGGCGAGCGTACAGCCGAGCAAATAAAATTTAAAATCGGATCGGCCTACCCTACAGAACATGAAGAAGAGATGGAAGTCAAGGGTCGCGATCTGATTGCCGGAATTCCCAAAACCATTCGCATCACATCCTCTGAAACACGGGAAGCCTTAGCCGAACCCATTAATGACATAGTTGAAGCCGTAAAGCAAGCCCTCGAAAAAACTCCCCCGGAACTTTCTGCCGATATTTTAGACAGAGGAATTATAATGACGGGGGGCGGCGCGCTGCTAAAAGGATTGGACGAGCGACTCCGTCAGGAGACTAACCTCCCGGTGCACGTCGTGGACGATCCCCTGACCTGTGTAGTTCGCGGGACCGGAAAAATAATCAGCGACATGGCCCATTACGCGAAAATACTTTTTAAAACTCCTCGCCACTAATTCGAATGGATAACTCGCTCCATACATCCCAGAAAAAGTATTATGTGCTATATGTGTATCTTACTTGCGCTTTTTTGTTTCTGAATCTTAATAAAATTGAGCAGCAAAAGATCTCACAAATCTATTTGACAACTGCTCTTTTTCCACTTTATAAGACCATCAATGTAATCAATGATTTTTTTAACGTGCGCTCTGAAAATGAACGTCTTAAAACAGAGATCGCATTTCTTAAACTCAAGCATTATGATACGTATGAACTAATCGAAGAGAACAAACGACTTGCTAAACTTTTGGATTTCAAAAACAATTACCTACATATTTTCGACAAAAAAAATTTCGTAACAGCCCATGTTATCGCGATCAATCCCCACCCGGACTATAACAGTTTATTGATTGATCGTGGAAATAGCGCCGGTCTGGAAAAAAATATGATCGTGATGAACGAGCATGGACTGATTGGAAAAATATTCAGTGTAACACCTTTTAGCGCCATCGTGTTTTTACTTAACGACAAAAACCACTATTTTAGCGTGTTACTTCAAAAATCCCGCATAAAATCTTCCATACACTGGAAAGGCGCCAATGTTTTTGAACTTCTGGACGCCACCGCCGTTGACAACATTCCGCTCGATGATTTTGTCATCACCAGTGGGTTAGGGGGAGTCTATCCTCCCGGCATCCCGGTAGGACGGGTTATTCGCGCTGAAAAAGCGTCAGATTTAAGCGCTCGCCAAAACGTTTTGGTTTCATCTTTCGTAGATTTTTCAAAAATTGAAGACGTACTCGTGCTAATGAAAAAAGATGAATATCGCTTTTAAGATAATTGTTCTGCTTTTAGCAGTCCTCGCCCAGACAACTATTGCCCCTAAATTAATGATTGCCGGCGCTACTCCCAACATTTCCCTGCTAGTGATCATCTTCATCGCCTTCAAAACACCCTTAAATGAAATTTTTCATTATGCGTTCTGGTCAGGTCTGGCTCTCGATGCTTTCTCCATTAACGATTTTGGAGCGAGCGCGTTGTGCTTTTCAATCACTGCTTTTCTTGCCCACCAGATCCACGAAAAATTATTTGTCAATGACGTTTTATCACGCATTCTTCTGGTCGTTTTTTGTGTTGCGGTCAATTCTATTTTGTTTTTCCTGATTATCAACCGCAATTACCTCTATGAGTACCCACGGTCTCTTTTCTTCTATGGAATTCCTTCCATTCTCTATTCGGCAATATTGGGAACGATTATAACTCTTTTGTTCTACTATCGTCGCCAGCATGATTGAAAATACCGACTATAAACTAAAACGTTTTTTTTTGATCGCCACTTTATTTTTTTTAATCGTTCCACTGTTTGCTAAGCTTTTTTACCTTCAGATCATCGATTATCAACGCTATTTCAATGAAGCCGATCGCAATCGGATTCGTCTAATTTCAATTGATGCCCCAAGGGGTCTGATTCTGGATCGGCATCAACAGCTATTAGCCGTCAATACCAATTCCTACACGGTTCAAATCACTCCCTATAGCACTGCAGATCGTAAACAAACCCTCCGAAGAATTTCAAAAATACTCGACTTGGATTCAAATAAAGTACTCAAATTGGCCAAATCCAGATTTACCTATCAGCCGATCCCGATTGCTCGCAATGTCGATTACACTAAAGTTGCCATAATAGAAGAACATAGCGAGGAGCTCGCTGGAATTGACATTCATCGGGGCCATATTCGCTTCTATCCATATCAAAGCCTTGCCTGTCATACTATCGGATATCTTGGGGAGGTAACAGAAGAGGAAATGGACATATTTAATGAACGCAATTATGGACTGGGTGATTTAATTGGAAAATGCGGGGTTGAAGCCTTTTATGATAGTCTCTTGAGAGGTAAAAACGGATATAAATTTATTGAAGTAAATGCTCTTGAACGGGAAATGGGAGAGATCTACCCGGAAAAAACCCAGCTTCCCGAACCGGGATATACACTACACCTCAGTCTGGACATCCATCTTCAAAAAAAAGCCGAGGAATTATTATCTCAATATAATGCGGGCGTTGTTGTTATTATGAACACTAAGAGTGGGGAAATACTCACCCTGGCAAATTATCCCACCTATGATTTAAATTGGTTTTCCGGAGGGATCAGCGATTCCAATTGGCAGATGATTCAAAACAATACCTTCCACCCAATGTTTAACCGAAGCATCAGTTCTCGCTACCCCCCCGGTTCTGTCTTTAAAGTTGTTACCGCAGCCGCCGCATTAGAAATCCTGGGATATAATGCCCACACAACCTTACAACCCTGCGCCGGCCGATATACTTATGGTAACCGGTCCTATGGATGCTGGAACCTGGGTGGACATGGTACTTTGAATATGTTGGAAGCCTTAGCGCATAGTTGTGATATTTATTTTTATCAACTGGGGCTGAAACTCGGATTAGAAGGAATTCATGAGTATTCACTTAAAATGCGCTTGGGCCAGACAACAGGAATCGACATTTTCGGAGAATCAAGGGGAATAATCCCTGACGAATCCTATTATTTTGATAAACTTAAGTGGAAATATTTTCCTAAGGGAATTTTGTTGAATTTGAGTATCGGCCAGGGAGAAATTTTAACAACCCCCCTGCAAATTGCCATGCTGATGAGTCTCATCGCTGAACGGGGCCATACTTATCGCCCCCATTTACTTCATGCCTATGAGGATGCCATTTCCCGCCAAATGATCTATACTGAAAAACAACAAATTAGCTGTGATCTCAAGGACGAGACGTGGGACGTTCTCCAAAAAGCCTTATACATGGTTGTAAATACCGGGTTTGGAACAGGAGGACGGGCAGCAGTCCAGAACATTACCGTTGCAGGGAAAACGGGTTCCGCGGAAAACAGTGGCGAACTTACCCATGCCTGGTTTGCCGGTTATGCGCCTTTCGATCAACCTGAAATCGCATTTGCCTGCATAGTCGAAAATGCAGGCCATGGAGGAAGCATCGCCGCCCCCATTATTAACCAATTACTGGATGAATACTTTAACAACCCTTTTATCGCCAGTCCATGAAAATTAAAGCCTTTTTTAAAACAATCTTGAATAACCGCAATTTCCCTTTCCCTGTATTTTGGGCCTATATTCTTCTCAGTATGATCGGATTACTTTTTATTCACTCAGCCACGATCAACATTAATGAACCATTTGCTTTAAAACAATTTTTCTGGTTTACTGCCTCTCTCATTGTTATGACCGTCATCCAGTCTGTTCATTATCGCTATCTTTATCCGATTGTTCCCTTTCTTTTTGCTTTATCTTTGATCCTATTATTACTTGTATTGCTGACCGGACCTGTCATTTCCGGTTCCACCCGCTGGTTTTCTCTGGGTTTTATTAAACTTCAACCCTCGGAGATTGCTAAAATTGCCACAATTTTAATGATCGCTTTTTACCTTTCCACCATTAAACCGCCACTCGAAAATTTAAAACATTTCCTCAACATCTTTTTCATTCTCGTTCTACCTATATTTCTTATCCTTAAAGAACCTGATTTGGGAACATCCATCGTTTTCACCACAATCATTTTTCCCATTCTTTATTGGCGGGGATTTCGTTTTCTGACCCTGGCCTTCCTCGTACTGCCAATCATTAATATTCTGGCAGCATTCAGCATCTGGACCTGGTTCATTTTCTTCGTTATCTTGCTGATCATGCTTTTTTACAGCCGTTTACAAATGCGCATTCTCATTTTCATTTTCCTTCTTAATACAATCATCGGTATTGTTACACCTTATATCTGGAACCATCTTCATGATTACCAAAAAAAACGAATTCTGGTCTTTTTAAACCCCGAAAAAGATAAACTCAGCTCAGGATATCATATTATCCAATCCAAAATCTCTATTGGTTCAGGAGGATTTTATGGAAAAGGACTTCTCCAGGGAAGCCAAAAAAATTTACGTTTTTTACCGGAACAGCATACCGATTTTATCTTTTCAGTAATCGGTGAAGAAACCGGATTCCTGGGTTGCAGTATTGTCATTATTCTCTTTGGATCAATTTTTTTCTATTCGATCCAAATAGCTTCCGAGACTCGAAATCTATTCGGTCAATTAATCATTATTGGTTGTGTTTCCGTTCTCTTTTTTCAAATGCTTATCAATATCGGTATGACGATCGGACTGATGCCGGTTACGGGAATTCCTCTGCCTTTTATCAGTTATGGAGGTAGCTCGCTATTGACCAATAGTGTCATGATCGGCCTGATTTTAAATATCGGACGGCACCGGTATGATTATTGATATCCTGCGCGGTCAATTATTATCTATCTTTTTTTTTCAGCGCTGCAAATTATGTGATCAGCCACTCCCCTTTCATCAGCCTTTTGTTTGTCAGAAATGCCATCTCCTAATAAATTCATTCGATATTCCATTGGTTAATTACGAACAATGCACCTACCTCAATTCAGCGTTTATCCTCTTTCCCTACGCTGCCGGCATTTCTGCCGCCATCACCCAATTTAAGTACAACCAGGATTTCTCTGCTTTAAACTATTTAAACCAAATGATAAAAAACCGTCTTACGGAAATCTCATTACCTGATATAAGCTTAATGATACCTGTTCCCATTTATCCCGCGAAGGAACGCAAACGGGGGTTTAATCAAAGTCATTATTATGCCAATACAATCCAGCGAATTATTAAGCGCCCTCTATGGAAGGGCTCACTGACAAAAATCATGGACACTCCGCCTCAGGTGAATCTATGCCGCCATCTCCGGCAGAAAAACCTCCTCGGAGCCTTTGCATGGGAAGACCGACGATCAATCCATGATAAAAGAATCTTGCTTATAGACGATGTTTTTACTACTGGGTCAACAGGAAACGAATGTGCCTTTATTTTAAAAAAACAGGGCGCAGCCCAAGTCCATATTCTCGCCCTTGCGGCTCATTTACAGGAAGATTAACTCGAAATGTACCGAACGCTAAATCAATATATCAAAGAGACCTATGGGCATAAAATGCGTAAAATCGCGCTTTATACATCCAATACATGCCCCAACCGTGATGGGCTTCTTTCTGTGGAGGGTTGCTACTTTTGCAACATCCAAAGTTTCAATCCGGTGATGGCCCAAGGCCAAACTCTCCCAATTCGCGAACAAATCGAAAACTGGATCAAGCAGCATCCGGGCGCGCCCGCAATCGCCTATTTCCAATCCTATTCAAATACATACGGGCCTTTAGATGAATTGGAAAGAATGTATCATCTTGTCCTGGAATATCCCGCAATAAAAATCCTCGCTATTGCTACCCGTCCCGATTGTATGGATGATCCCGTTCTGAACCTCTTAAATTGTCTTCAAAAAAAAATTCCTTTATGGTTGGAATTGGGACTTCAAATTGCAGATGATGATATACTGAAAGCAATTAATCGGGGTCATACCGTATCCGATTTTCGGAACGCCTGCCATCGAGTAATGGCGATAAATCCAGCCATCCGAGTATCCGCTCATTTAATCCTTGGGTTACCTGGCGAAACAGATGACCACCTGAAGCGAACAGCGACTCTCTTGCGCGAATGCCAGATCCGTGGAATAAAAATCCACCCTTTAGCCATTGTCCGCCATACTCGCTTTGCGCAATGGCACCAGTCAGGAAAGCTGATACCCATTTCCATGGAAGAATATATCCGACGCGCGGCGCTCCTGATCTACCTCCTGCCCGACGAGATGGTGATCGAACGTATTAGCGAAGATAGTCGGGACCTGCTCATTGCTCCACCCTGGGTTAACCAGAAACATCTATTGCAAAAACGGATTAACGAACAATTGGACATTCTTTCAACTCATAAATCAACGGAGACGCCATGAATCCAACAATCACAATCCAAACAGTGGCTACTCAGCACAATCAACAACGATTCCTCAAACTTCCCTGGAAAATATACCAGTGCGATTTAGCCTGGTGCCCTCCCATTATCATGGATATGAAGGATCGTCTAAACCCACATAAAAATCCTTTTTTCGAACATGCCGATGTTAACTATTTCCTGGCATATCGCGGCGAGGAAGTTGTCGGTAGAATCGCAGCCATTATCGATCATGAACACAATCGCTATCATGACGAAAAAACAGGATTTTGGGGATTCTATGAAGCCATTGACGATATTGAAGTCGCCCACCAATTATTTGGAGCTGTAAAAAATTGGCTGATCCAAAGAGGAATGGATAATATGCGGGGGCCTATGAGCTTCGGTACCAATGATGAATGCGGGATGCTCATCGAAGGATTCGATAAAAGCCCCATCATCATGATGTCCTACAACCCGCCCTATTATATCCGACATTGCGAAACTTTTGGTATGATAAAAAGCAAGGATTTAATCGCGTTTTATTTGGATGTTCAGAAATCGATACCGGAAACCATGCAAAAACTTTCGGAACGTATTCGCAAAAAATATGAACCCCTGGGCTTGGTTATCCGCCCCTTCAATAAAAGAAAAAGCCTGGAAGAAGTCCAGCATATCAGCCGAATTTACCGCAGCGCCTGGAAAGATAACTGGGGATATGTACCTATTACCGACCACGAAATCGAAAAAATGGCAAAAAATTTATTGATGATCACGGAACCGGAACTGATTCTTTTTATTGAATATGAAGGTCAACCCGTAGGCGTCACCGGGACCCTGTACAATATCAATGAAGTAACCCATCGACTTCGAAAATTTGATCGATGGCCGCTTTTTATCCAATCAATTCTGCAATTAATCACCATTGGCTGGCGCATATACCTCAAACCCAAACCCAAATTCGAATGGGCCCGAATGTTGATCGCCGGGCTTTTACCGGAATACCGGCACCTGGGTTTTGATATTTTCCTCTACGTCATTCCCTTTATTAACGGCAAAAAACTAGGAATTCGGCATGGTGAGCTTTCGTGGGAATTAGAGGACAATACAGCCATTAACAAAGCAATCAATAAAATCGGGGGGGAAACTTATAAAAAATACCGGATATGGGATTATCCCCTCAAACCCTGACTCTCCAAAACAAGCCTGATCACTCCTTAGCGATCAGGCTTCGTTCAATCATTTTTATTTAGTGTTCAACAATAAATCAACAGTTTCTCTCATAATTCGCTCCATCCGTTTAATCAGATTATCCGGCTGTTCGACAATACCATCCGCGCTAATTTGCGCATTCTGGTAGATTTGAAAAACCAATTCCTTCAGAAGAGGCAATGCCGGATCTTTTGCATAAAGGCGCGCTAGATTAAGCATAATCGGACTCTGGCGGTTCACTTCTAATATTTTCTTGCTTTGCGCTGTCTCAGGATTCATCATCTTCAATAATTTCTGAACATGACTGCTGTGCGACTGATCAGCATTTACCAGACACGCCGGGGAACCAACTAAGCGGATCGAATCCACAACATCCACGACATCATCTTTCAAGGTCAATTTGATAAAATTTAGCAAATTGTCAACTTCTTTTTTTTCTTCGTCTGTAAGTTCATTTTCCTCATTATGCTCCCGTTTTGCCGTCTCTTTGAGAAAATCAAGATCCGCTTGTTCAACGGATTTAAATTTTTTCTCTTTATAGTTCATCAACATATCCAAAACAAATTCATCCAGAGGATCGTCAAGAAAAAGAACTTCGATATTGGCTTTTTTAAACATTTCCAAATAGGGACTGCGGGTAATTGACTTAAGATCGGAACCGGTCAAGTAATAAATCTCTTTCTGGTCGCTATCCATGCGCTGCAAATAATCCTCAAGAGATACCCAGCTTTCCAGTTGCTCTCCCTTGGAAGAATGGAAACGCAGTAGTTCTACCAGTTTTTCACGATGGCTAAAATCAAGATGGAGTCCTTCTTTTAAGAACCGTCCAAAACTATCGAAAAATTCCGCATATTTCACTGCATCTGTTTTCGCAATTTCCGCCAATTGATCCAACGCCTTTTTTGTCAAATTTGATTTGATTTTTTGATATATCGGATCATTCTGAATCATCTCACGGGACACATTCAAATTCAAATCTTCGGAATCAACAACGCCATAGATAAATCTCAGATATGGAGGCAGAAGGTCTTTGTTGTCGATTTGAATCAAGACTCGCTTGCAATAAAGATGCAAACCCTGTTCATATTTCATAAACCCTAATTTTTCCATATTTTCTTTGGGTATAAACAGAATCGAACTGAATTGTAATGGAGTATCAAATTTCAGATGCAGATGAGTAAAAAACTCAGTTCCAGCTCGAGCGATAAATTTATAAAATTCGGTGTATTGTTCCTGGGTAATTTCGTTTTTATTGCGCGTCCATAGAGCCGCAATTTTATTGACCTGTTCTCCCTGAATAAAAATGGGAAAATTAACAAAATTTGAATACTTATTGATCACTGATTCCAGTCGATATTTTTCAAGAAACTCTTTTTCATCATCCTTTAAATAAATTTCAATACTTGTACCCCGTTTTTTTTGAAACTCAGTACTCTCAACAGTAAACCCTCCTTTCCCACTAGAAATCCATACGTGAGCATCCTGACCTGTGTAAGATTTACTATAAACACGGACCTCTTTAGCCACCATAAATACAGAATAGAAACCAACGCCAAACTGTCCAATTAAATCTAGTGGTTTCTCCCCACCCTTGGCAACTTCTTGCAAAAAAGCAGAAGACCCGGAATGAGCAATGGTCCCCAGATTCTTCTGCAATTCAGCTTCTGTCATACCGATTCCGGTATCGGCAATTGTTAAAATATTCTTCTTCTCATCAAAACTCAATTGAATTTCCAACGGCAAATCGTTATCGATAATTTGTTCTTTGGCATCCGTCAACAAAAGGTAATTGAGTTTATCTAAAGCATCAGCCGCATTGGAAATCAATTCGCGCAAAAAAATTTCCTTATGCGTGTAAAGCGAATAGATTAAAATATCAAGTACCTTTTGAACTTCCGTCTGGAAAACAAATTCCTGTTTCTGTTCACTCATAGATAGAATCTCCTTGTTTAAATGGGTTCACTTTTTTTGTAGTATTATTAACTGATAACATTTTGTTCAGGTTCCCAAAAAAAAACCAGAATCGCCTTAAAAAACCACAAGCAATAGAATTGTACTCATTTTAAGAGCTATGGCAAGGTCTCATTTTTTTGGATTAATTGACGTGATCAGTTCATTGAAATCACTTAAAATATTTTAAAAAACAGTTTTAAGAGAACGAATTTCCAGCAACGCTATCAAAGAGGCATCCACCTGATTCATCCCTTCAAGATTTCCTGTTTTTTAGGGAGTTACATGTTTTTTTCTACGTCTCTTCTTCTTAATGATTTCCGTAGGCTGAGCTGCCTCCTTTTTTTCCGGAGCCTGCTTGCTTTTCTCGGTTACCAGGGCAAAATCAATCCGCTTCTTCTCAATCGATACATTGACGACCTGAACTTTAATCTTGTCGCCCAATCGATAGATTTTACGACGTCGTTTCCCCACCAGGGCCATCAATTTCTCATCAAACAAATAATAATCATCAGTCAGTTCGCGCAAGTGAATCATTCCTTCCGCCAAATTATGAGGAAGTTCAATGAAAATTCCAAAACTGGTAACACCGGAAATAACTCCATCAAAAAAATCACCTTCGTGAGCTTTCATAAAGCGTATCTGTTTCAGACGAATCGATAGACGTTCGGCTTCTTCGGCCTTACGTTCCAATTCCGAAGTATGCTCCCCCCAGGCAACGATGCAATCATGAACAGTTTTAAGATACTTTTGACTTTTTTTTACTAACTTGGCCTGTTTTACCATGCGATGTACTAACAAATCAGGATAGCGTCTTATAGGGGAAGTAAAATGAGTATAATACGTAAAATTCAAAGCATAATGTCCGATATTTTCACTTTGATAACAGGCTTTTTTCAATGTACGTAATAAAATTCGTTCCACCAAATAACCGAAATTGGTATTTTCTACTTGTTTTAAAACTTTTTGTAAAGATTTTGGATTGCGGTATTCTTTCAAATTCGTACGTAAAGACAGTGACCGCAAAATATTACCGAGCTGTTCAATTTTTTCAAGGTCCGGGATATCATGCACTCGGTAGAGAATCGGCAATTTTTTATCACTCATTGCATGGGCAACTAATTGATTAGCCAGCAGCATCCATTCTTCGACCAACTGATGGCTATCCAAACGTTTCTTCACGCAAATATCGCGAACCTTATTGCCATCCATAATAATTTGCACTTCGGGAATATTCAATTCCAGGCTACCGCTTTCCAGACGCTTTTGGCGCAATATTTTCGCTAAGCGGTCTAACTCCTCTAAATCCCCAGTCAATTCGGCAGTGAGATCGGGGTTCTCTTCTTTATTCAATAATGATTGAACTTCTTCATAAGTAAAACGACGGCAACTTCTGATTACTGATGGGAAATATTGGGATTTAACAATCTTCCCATCATTGTCCATATCGACCAACACACTCATCGCCAGTCGGTCGACATGAGGTCGTAAACTACAAAGATCGCTGGAAAGTGTATGCGGCAGCATAGGCACTACCTGGTTGACTAAATACACAGAAGTTGCGCGCCGGTAGGCTTCCTCGTCCAAGGCGCTGCCGGGAACCACATAATGGCTGACATCGGCAATATGTATTCCTACTTGAAAACCGGTTTTCAATTGTTGAATGCTCAATGCGTCGTCAAAATCCTTAGCATCGGCCGGATCAATAGTCATACAGCGCAGATGACGTAAGTCTTTCCGGTTTTTATACTCTTCTTCTAAAGATTCGTTCAACCAACGTTGAGCTTCAGCTTCTACCGTTTCAGGAAATTCTGTGTTTAGATTAAATTCACGCAAGACAATTTTCTCATCAATATCAGGATCATCGGCAAAACCCAAAATCTCCAATACCCGCCCAATCGGATTAAGTGTCGGAGTTTCCCAAACAGTAATTTCTGCGATCACTTTCTGTCCTTCGACCGCATTCAACGCTTCTCCGGGAGGGATAATAATCTCAAAAAGAAGTTTCGGATCGTCGGGGCGCATAATCCCCAAATCTTTTTGGATTCGGTAGCTGCCAACAAAAGTATGGATCGTCCGTTTGAGTACCTTAGTAATTGTGCCCTGAGCAGCTTGTTTGGGAGGATGACGCAATATTTTCACCATCACCCGATCCAGGTGGATCGCTGTATTCATCTGGTCGCGGGCGATATATATATCTGCGATTGATGGATCTTCCGGGATGACATACCCTGCGCCTTTGCTGTTGCAGGAAAGCTGGCCAATGATCAATCCCATAGATTGGCTATAGGCGAAACGATGGCCTTTAGTCCGTGTCAATACGCCATCTGCAACCATCTCACTCAGCAATCCGTCGAGGACAAGCTGGTCTTTATTCTTGGTTACTTTCAGCAATTCAATCAATTCCTTAAATTTGATGGGCATGGGAACAGACAATTTAAAAAATGTTTCTAAAAATTCTCGATTAAATTTTTTCATAAGATTCCCCTTTAAGAGATTTCACAAATCGGAGCGCCTTCTTGCAGCGCATCCCCGACTTTAATAAAAATATTGGTTACCCGTCCATCGCGAAATGAACGAATTTCATTTTCCATTTTCATCGCTTCCATCGTACAAATCAGATCACCATTTTTAATTTCCTGCTCCAGGCGAACATTGACCCGGGTCACCATTCCGGGCAAGGGAGAAGGCAGGATATTAGCATTCTGTTTAATGGCCGAAGATGATGTGCCGGTAGATGAAACTGTCGATAGATTTGATTCATCGGAACCCTTCGATTCTTCCGGTTTTTCTACGGTCGGCATACTTGCATTGATTTTTACGCTATACAGTTGGCCATTGACTTCCACATCCATCCGATTATACGTTTTATGCTTGATGATCGTATGATATGTATGATCATTAATTTCAAACTGGTATTGTTCCATATTAGTGTTTCCTTTTATGAAGAGGCATAGCGGATAGGCGTTTTTGATACACCCAGGGATTAAAAACCGGCTCACTGATCTTTTTGGAAACTGGTTTCTTTTTCAAGGAGAGCAATACAGCGCAGATAGCAGCGATTTCTTCCATAGGATCAGCGCTCCGTACTTGAATCGATGCTGTTTGACCATCGCTTTCCGACGGAGTTCTGACTTCCGACATCACCCGTGGGGGTTTTAAATTAAAAAGCCGGCTGACCAGACGTGTCATAACAAAGAGCAGAAACAGTCCAAAAAACACGATTGATAGTCCAATCACACAGATCAACATACTCTGACGGACAATATCCATCATTATTCATCCTCCTTACAAGGGTATATTACCATGTTTGCGAGGTGGGTTTTCATCATGTTTATTTTCGAGCATCTGCAATCCGCGGATCAGCATCAGCCGCGTACCCATGGGTTCAATAACATCATCCACATAGCCGCGCTCCGCTGCGCGCCAAGGATTTGCGAACAGGCGTCGATACTCTTCTTCCAGTTGGGCGGCTTCTTCCACTCCATTCACAGCGGCTTTGATCTGCTTGGCATAAAGGATTTCCACAGCCCCCTTAGGGCCCATAACGGCAATTTCAGCGGTCGGCCAGGCAAAATTGAGATCCCCGCGAATATGCTTTGAACTCATTACATCATACGCCCCACCATAAGCTTTACGCGTAATGACCGTCAGTTTGGGTACGGTTGCTTCGGCATACGCATACAATAATTTGGCGCCATTGATGATAATTCCATTATATTCCTGGATGGTTCCCGGCATAAAACCCGGCACATCCACAAACGTCACCAGCGGAATATTAAATGCATCGCAAAACCGCACAAAACGAGCCGCCTTGCGTGAGCTGTTATTGTCCAGCACACCCGCCATAACCATTGGTTGATTGGCGATTATACCAATTGAATATCCACCTAAACGGGCAAATCCAACGATAATATTTTCAGCCCAGTTGCGGTGGACTTCGAGGAACTCTCCATTATCCACCGTGCGTAAAATTACAACCCGCATATCATAAGGTTTATTCGGATTCTCAGGAATCAGCGCATTCAATTCAGGAGTCAGGCGATCGAGAGGATCAGAATTGGATATAAAAGGCGGATTTTCAACATTATTAGACGGCAAATAACCAAGCAGACGCCTCAATAATTCTAAAGCGTCCTGATCATTTTGAGCAACAAAATGAGTTACACCGCTTTTCCCTGCATGGATCATTGCGCCGCCCAGCTCCTCAGTTGTCACTTCTTCATTGGTAACTGTTTTAACGACTTTAGGGCCGGTCACAAACATATAGCTGATATCCTTAACCATTATAATAAAATCGGTGATAGCGGGAGAATATACAGCTCCACCCGCGCAAGGTCCCATAATCACGCTGATTTGGGGCACCACTCCTGAATAGATCACGTTCCGCAAGAAAATTTCCGCATAACCGGCCAGAGATTCCATTCCTTCCTGGATACGAGCGCCACCTGAATCATTGAGACCGATGACGGGACATCCGGTTTTCGCCGCTAAATCCATAATTTTATTGATTTTTTCGGCAAAGGTTGCCGAAAGAGAACCGCCAAAAATTGTAAAATCCTGTGAAAAAACAAAAACCTTCCGACCCTGAATCCGGCCGAAACCAGTGATCACTCCATCAGTCAGATATTTTTCATTCTCCAAATCAAAATCATGACACCGATGCTGCTTAAGCATATCCAATTCAACAAAACTATCGGCATCTAAAAGCGTCTCGATGCGTTCACGCGCTGTCATTTTCCCTTTTTGACGCTGGGAACTCAACCTTTTTTCTCCACCGGCCAGCAACGCGCGATTCCGCCGTTCATTCAATTCTTGAATCGCCTCATTCATCGCCATCTCAATGTCCCTCGCTACAGTGTTCGCATAATTCAGTTAATACCTTTGCGCTCGATTTGGGATGAATAAAAGCGATCTTGCTATTATGGGCTCCCGTCCGGGGTTTCATGTCAATCATACTGATTCCATTACTGATCAATTGGTTAATTTCCTGTTCCAGACCATCTGATTCGAGGGCCAGATGATGAATGCCCTGACCTTTTTTTTCAAGAAAGATCGCGATGGGGCTATCTGGGGCGGTTGGTTCCAGTAATTCAATATGTACACCGCCAATATCAAAAAACGCTACTTTTACTTTTTGTTCTGCCACTTCTTCTTCTCCCAAATAGCTCAACCCCATCTTCTGGAAAACGGGGACACTCTCGCTCAATGAACTGACCGCGATCCCGATATGGTCAATTTTTTTTAACATAATAACTCCTTTGCATATATAATGATTCGGTAACTTCATCCAATGTCTGTTCGGCTAAAAGTAAAAACTGTTTCTCGTCCAATTCATGCCATTCAACCTCATCTAATTTTTTTTTCAGCCAATAATCACACGCCGCATGCACACTGTTCTCAATATAAAAACGATACTGCCGCGCAACTTTTTTTTGGTAATGCCCTTTAAATAACGGATCGTTAAAGAGTTGTGGTAACGTTTCCCAAAGTTCGTTAATTCCAATACAATGCAAGGCATCTGTAACCTTTACCGGAGGCCGCCAGATTCCAGGTTGTTCATAGCGGGGTGAAAAGGCGATCATTCCTTCCAGCTCACCCACCAGTTTATCCGCGCCACTATTCAGACATTTATTGACGACAAAAAGGTCGGCGATTTCCATCAATCCCGCTTTCATTGCCTGGATTTCATCGCCCAAACCCGGTACTAAAACCACAATCACGCAATCGGCTAAATAGACCACTTCAATTTCATCCTGCCCGACCCCAACAGTTTCCAGCAAAATCCAGTCAAAATCGTAATATTGAAGCAATCGAATGGAAGTTCGAATCCCTTGAGAAAGTCCACCCAAATGTCCCCGGGCGGAAAGGCTACGAATAAACACACGTTCGGGATCCCAATTTTTCACTGTCATGCGCAATCGGTCACCCAGCAGCGCGCCACCGGAGAAAGGACTGCTGGGGTCCACTGCCAGAACGGCGATACGTTGTTCATTTTTTTGACTTTCTTCCAGCAACGCCCGAATTAGGGTACTCTTTCCCGCTCCCGGAGCGCCGGTCAACCCAATCACTCGGCTGGGCCGGCCAGAACCGGTCATTGGGGATGAAGCAAAATTCTTTATAAACACGCTGGCAGAAACAGGATCATTTTCAGCTAAGCTTATAGCCCTGGCTAAGGCGCGCAACTCGCGACGGCGAAATCCTTCCGCCAATTGCTCCATATTATGCAAACGCAGCTCTCTCGTTCAAACATTCATCGATAAAAATTTCCATCTCATCGATTGTGGTGCCGGGACCAAAAACTCCCCGGATACCCTGGCTCTTAAGAAAGGGAATATCATCAACGGGGATCACTCCGCCACCAAAAACGATAATATCATCCGCGCCTTTTTCCATCAGCAATTGGACAACCTTGGGAAAAAGCTGATTATGAGCGCCTGAGAGCAGGCTCAATCCCACAAAACGCGCGTCTTCCTGGATGGCAATATTAGCAATTTCCTCCGGAGTTTTACGAATTCCAGTATAGATGACTTCATACCCGCGATCACGCAAAGCCTGGGCGATATATTTAGCGCCCCGATCATGGCCATCCAGGCCCGCTTTTGCGATTAAAATCCGAATTTTATTTTTATCCATAGCATCTCTCCTTAAAAAAAGACTTGAGCTTCATATTCGCCAAAAACCGCGCGTAATGCGCCGCAAATTTCACCCAGAGTCGCATAGGCTTTTACCGCTTTTACAAACAAAGGCAACAGATTATCCGTCCCCTGCGCAGCGATTTCGATTTCCCTTAAAATTCTCTGGACTTCGTCAGCGTTCCGACGGTTTTTAACAGCTTCGATTTTGTCTATTTGTGTTCCCTGAATCGCAGGATCAACTTTTAAAAGGTCTTTTGGCGGTTCTTCCTTTACTGAAAATTTGTTCATCCCAACAATAATCCGTTCCTGTTTCTCAATCTGCTGTTGGTACTGATAGGCAGAGCGTTGAATCTCTTTTTGGACATATCCACGTTCAATAGCGCCGACCATCCCGCCCATCCCTTCAATTTCTTCAATATAAGCGCGGGCTTGATTTTCGATTTTATCAGTCAGGGATTCAACATAATAGGAACCAGCCAACGGATCAACATTACTAATCACGCCTGATTCATGCGCGATTACCTGTTGAGTGCGCAAAGCAGTTTGAACTGATTTTTCCGTAGGAAGCGCCAGCGCTTCATCCAATGAATTTGTATGCAGACTCTGCGTACCCCCCAGCACAGCGGCTAACGCTTGAAGTGTAACGCGAATGACGTTATTTTCCGGTTGCTGAGCCGTCAAGGTTGAACCGGCGGTCTGCGTATGGAAGCGCAGCATCATGGACTTGGGATTTTTGGCCTGTAGTTTGTCTTTCATGATTTTTGCCCAAAGTCGTCGAGCCGCTCGGAACTTGGCGACTTCTTCCAGCAAATCGTTATGGGCATTAAAGAAAAAACTCAACTGGCCGGCAAATTCGTCTATATCCATACCCGCTTTCTGCGCCGCCCGACAATACTCAATTCCATCGGCTAGCGTAAACGCCACTTCCTGCGCGGCTGTTGATCCCGCTTCACGAATATGATACCCACTTATACTGATCGTATTCCATTTAGGCAATTCCTTGGCGCAATAGGCAAAAGTATCAACAATTAAACGCATAGAAGGCTTGGGGGGGAATATATAAGTGCCCCGGGCGATATACTCTTTTAAAATATCATTTTGAATCGTCCCCCGCAATTCGGATGCCGGCACTCCCTGTTTTTCCGCCACCGCGATTAACATAGCGAGAAGAATCGCCGCCGGCGCATTAATTGTCATCGACGTGGAAACCTTATTCAGGGGAATCCCATCGAAAAGAATTTCCATATCATGTAAACTGTCAATGGCGACGCCCACCTTTCCCACTTCACCTTCGGATAAAGGGTGATCGGAATCATAACCAATCTGGGTAGGCAGATCAAAAGCAACGGAAAGTCCGGTTTGACCTTGTTCCAACAAATATTTGTAGCGTTGATTGGATTGCTCTGCCGTTCCAAAACCTGCATATTGACGCATGGTCCAAAAACGGCCGCGATACATATTGGGATAAATACCCCGAGTAAAGGGGTACTGGCCGGGGAATCCAATTTCATCCAAATATGTGTCAGCATTAACATCAACTGGAGTATAAAGAGTATCCACTTCTTCCGATGAACCGGTAAGGAATACAGAACGCTGCTCCGGTACTTTGGCAACAAATTTTTTCAGTGTTTTTTCCCGCCACTCATCCTGACGGTTTTTCATCTCTTCATAGTTCATCCGTTTTCCTCCTTCTCATTCCTGAGGGCTATACCAGCGCTGCAGTTGTTCAACGATCTGCATCGCCTGCTTTTTACCGGAAATATTAAATTTACTCTGCGCGACATAATTCTCTTTGATCTTTTTATAACGTACAATACGGGCTTGAGGCTCTCCATACTCTTCTGTCTTCTTGTCTAATACCTGATAAAGAAACATAATCGTGACCCACATTCCCCGAGTCAAAACAACTTTATCAATCTCCCGGGTCGCTTCCACGCCATTCTCATCCTCCCACCGAATTGTCAGTTCGTCAATACTCATACCGGCTCCTGTAATAATTACTGTTAATAGCCAACGTTAACTAAAACCATGTAACTAAATATAACACATTGACTCATTCTTGTCAAGCAGCAAAAACAAATATTTAAATCGTTGACTCTTTACTTTATAAAATAGCTACACCTTCACATACTATTAAATAAATACTATATTAAATCCTAACTTTCATACTGACATTATAGCAAATCAAGGGATATTATTGATAACGTTCAAATCCATAATAACTAAGTAGAATCAATGAAATCTGAAAACATCCAATGGGTTACCGCTTGCTGAACTATTTCTCGTTCATTTTATCCGGTATGCCCGAAACCGCCTTCACCCCGTGATGTGGCGGCAAGTTCATTCACTTCCAGCCACTGACCGTGAAATACCTTGGCAACCACCAGTTGAGCAATCCGGTCTCCATGTTGGATGACAAAATCGGTTTCGCTAAAATTAAACACAATCACTTTCAATTCACCCCGATAATCCGCATCAATCGTTCCCGGTGAATTTAACACGCCAATTCCATGTTTGATCGCCAGTCCACTACGAGGTCGTACCTGGATTTCGTAACCATCAGGAATCCCCAAAGCGATGCCGGTAGGGATCAATCCAATCCTACCCGCATTCAAAGAATAGGGTTCATCTAAACACGCGGACACATCCATTCCGGCGGCATGGGTCGTCATATAACGCGGTAAATTTATATTCCGTTCGGGACATAAAATCTTAATTTCTATCGGTATTATTTCCATAAAATATTCCTACATTGATGGGATAGTTAACACTAACGAATAAATCCAGGATAAAAAGGGAATCGAAACCAATGATCCCAAAAAACTGGCAACAAGATATTGATTAGCGATTTGTCGATTTCCTCCACACATCTGGGTAAAAATCGAAACAGAGATGATCGGAGGAACCGCGCTCTCGATAAATATGAGCCAACTTAGTTCCGGCGCAGGTTTTATGATCCATAACAATCCGATAAACACAAACGGGAACAGAATATTCTTCAGTAGAAAAAAACGCAAAATCTCGCCCCAATACAATTTTCCACGTTCTTTAAAATCGATATAGATGCTTCCCCCCAAAACAAACATCAACAGAGGCAATGCCATATTTCCAACCATCCGGCTAACAGCAACCACAAATTTGGGAATCCAAAGCTGCAAATGGGTTAAACTAAGCAACAAAGCGACAATTGTCGCTAATAAAACATTGTTCACAATTTTGCGCAAATTAATTTTTTGTTCCTGCTGGTTAAAAAAAAGATGGTATGTGGAGAAAAGGAGAGTAGCGTTGAAAAGTGTAAATAAAAACAAATAAGAAAGCATTGAACTATCCATTCCCCACAGCCCGGTAATAATTGCCAGAGGTACAAAGGTAGCGTTCTGGTAAAAAAGAGCCATTCCCAATTCCCGGGGAAACTTTGTTCCGCTGAATCGTACAGAAAGCCGGGTTAAAACCAGTTGCGCCAGCATAAATCCTGCCCAGGATAATGGAAAAAGCCACCAATTGCTTTGTTTTTCGGGATTAAATTGGGTGATAATATTTTCAAAAACCAGCAATGGCAATGCAATATCAATCGCTAATGTGGAAAGAACCAAACTGATGTTTTGCGGGACAATCCGACGCGCAATAATGATAAAACCAATAAATCCCAGACCCAGAAGGGTGGCGATCGATTGAAAGGTCGCTAAAAATATTTCCATAGTGTGTTCAATGTTGCCGTTCGATGAAATATTGAGCCAGTTGCGTATAGATAATTTGCGGACTCAGTTGATCTCTCCGGACAATTTCCAGGGCTTCGGCAATCAGATTTTGCGCTTTTTGTCGGGAAATTTCCAAACCGAAAAGAGCGGGATAGGTCGCTTTATTTAGCCCGACATCAGACCCGATAGGTTTACCGAGCATCTCTTCGCTACTGGTAATATCTAAAATATCGTCCACGATCTGAAAAGCCAGGCCGATACGATCACCATATTCTTTCAAACAGGGGATCATAAAATGATCAGGGTCAATAAGCATCGCGCCGGCCTGGAGGGAGCTGCTGATAAATAACGCGGTTTTATGCGTATGGATATATTCTAACATCTCCGGAGTCACCGACTGACCTTCAGCCGCAATATCCATAATTTGACCGCCAACAATCCCACAGGATCCGCTCATATCAGCGATTAACTTAATGACTGGCAAGTTGGCTGATTCAGCCAGAACCACAAACGCCTGGGCATAAAGCGCATCACCTGCCAGGACCGCGGTCGCTTCGTCGAACTGTTTATGACAAGTTGGTTTTCCGCGCCTCAAATCATCGTCGTCCATACATGGCAAATCATCATGGATGAGTGTATAAGTATGGATCATCTCTAACGCGGCGCCTACTGCAAAAACCCGCCGATCATCTATCCTGCCTCCCGCTGCCTGGGCGCCCAGCCAGACTAAAAATGGACGCAGCCGTTTGCCTCCGGCAAAAATGGAATAGCGCATAGCCTGATGGATGCGGGGCGGCGCGCAATCTTCCCGGGGCAACAAACAACTTAACTCAACATCTACCCGCCGCTGAATTTCTGTTAACGACCCAACCAGTTCTTTAAATTCCATCGGAAACCTCAATCCAACAATTGTAATTGATACCCATCAGCCTCATCTTTGATCAGAGTTCGAACTTTCGTTTCTGCTTTATCGAGAGATTTTTGACATTCATGCGTAAGTTTGATCCCTTTTTCAAAAAGTTCCAGCGATTCCTCCAGAGTCACATTGCCTTTCTCCATCTGCTCCACAATTTTTTCAAGTTGGGAAAGATTTTCCTCAAAACTGAGCTTACTCATCACCCAAATTACCCTTTGGTTTGAATATTGAAAACATATTCGCTAACGACAACATTACGGCCAATATGATCATCGAAAATCCGACAAATCTTTTCGGGATCAACTAATTCATAAGTGACCTGATTGCCCTTAGCATCGTGGACGACGATCATAGGCTCATTGGTACAAAACCCGGCGCAACCGCTCTGAGTTACAACCACATCGTTGATCAAATCCCGTTTTTGGATTTCATCCATAATTGCCCGTAAAACATCGCGCGCGCCAGCAGCAATCCCACAGGTTCCCATTCCAACCACAATCCGAAATCTTGCCTGCCCACTCTCCCGCGATTGCATATTCTTCAAAGCCTTTTCCTTGATCGCTCGTAAATCAGCTAGTGACTTCATTAGTATCTCCTCCATAAATAGCGGTTAAGTTTTCCCACAAATATTGACGCAAAAATTCATATACTTCCGGTTGATCCAGAAACCCCAAATCTCCAAGTTCCGCTTCCAAATCCTTCGTTGAAAAAACAAATAACGACTTATTATAATCATGTTTATAATAAAAGTCAATATATTTATTTCCAATTAAAAAAGTTAGCAACGTATCGACCAGATTCCCCATGGGGGGCCGATCCCAGTGCGAGTAACGCATCTGGAAACACAATTCAGTTCCCTCCCCTTCATGGGAATCGAGTGTTAGGGAACCTTCACAAGCCTCTACTGTCTGACGGATCAAGGGCAGGCCTAAACCGATTCGCCGGGTTGTTCGCGTGGTATAAAAAGGGTCAAACACTTTATCCAGCATTGCAGGCGGAATTCCTTTACCATTATCCTTCAGTTCCACCGACAATCGGTCCATACGCGTATCGATGGATATTGCCAGAGAAACGCAGGTGGCTTCTGCCTTCACACAGTTCTCGAGTAAATCCAGCAGATGAAGGGAAATTTCTTTCATCATAATGTTTGAAAATACCTTCCAGCCTGACGCGCAAAAGCCAATTTCAACTCGTCAAAAACCGGACGTTCCGCCCACAAACAGGTACGCGGCGGCCTTAACATCTCCAACGCATGAGCATCGGAAGAAAAAATCACAGAATAGTGTGTCTGATAAATGTCGAGCGACTGGGGATCAAAGAGTTCCAATCCGTCCACCGCCAGATCGGACGGTAGAAATCCCAATTGGGAAACAACACTGAACCGCGGTTTTTCCGCATGCGCCGGAACCGCAAGCCCGCCCAACTGATGAATACTCTCAACGGCATCCTCCAGCGAAATTGCAATCGCCTGGTTGAGCAGGATCGGCTCTTCGCCGATGATCTCTTCATTCTCATTGATAATCAATTGTTCTCCAAACAGTCCGGAGGAATTTGGCAACGGAAGTCTCAATTGGTCCACGCGGCTTTGCCAGCGCAATGCCGATGCATAGTCCGGAAAATAGCACAACAAATGCAGTTCTTCACGTGTAGTCAGCTCCATTGCCGGAATGATGGTGATTCCTCGCTGTTCGAACTGAACAAATGCCGGATAATTCAACACAGAATTATGATCGGCGATCGCTATCATACGAATCCCATATTTCACTAAAAACGGTTCAATCATCCGTGGAGACATATTTAAATCCGCGCAGGGAGAGAGCACAGAATGAATATGCAGGTCGATCGGAAATGGATTCATTCAGGCAAAAGACCCTGCTGAAACAGAGCGCATGCCACGGCGTACGTGGAAAGCGTCGATTTCAACAGTATAATTTCCTCATCCTTCGCTTTTTGAATCGCTCCCGCATCAAATTCATTGCCGCCGGTCAGGATGATTCCCTGTAAATCCTTTAAAACCGCTACGGCAACTACGTTAGTATGGCCCTGTATCGTCAACCAGAGTTGGCCGCTTTGCGACTTCCCCATCACATCACTCAATAAGTCGGAAATATACACACCGGTTACAGGACGGTCTAATTGTTCGAGCCCTGTAACCACAGTCAATTGAAGCGCTTGTACAATCGATTTCAAATCAGTCATGATTTTCCGCCTCCTCATTTTGATGGAACGCGCACATCGAGATTTGGGCTTGGCACTGGACAACATCTTCTGCAAACGCATAACAATTTGGCGAACCGCAACTGCCACAATCCAAATGGGGTAAGTTGCGATATAAATCCTCTATTTTTTGTAAGCGTTGAAGCTTTGAAAGCAAATCGGTCTCCTCTTCCACCAGACGGATTTGGTGAATATTCTGCGATAAATACAAATCAAAGGGCAAATCGCTCAATTTAACATCCAAAGGCTCACGAATCCAATTTTTACGGGATAAAAATTTCTTGGCTAAAAATGGATTCTGAACCTGTAAAATGCCATTGCGGCATCCATTCACACAATAATACGGGTTAATCAGATCTAATTGATAGTTTTGATTGTTTTCGAGCTTATCAAAAATATCCAGAATATAATCCACTCCCGTCAGATTTAACCGGTCATATTCATTCAAAATGGTTGTCCGCTGAAAAGGCGTATATAAAAATATAAATTTCTCGCTTAAAACCGGCTTTTGACTTTCCATGGCCTTAATCCGGTTAAACAACGTCTTAATGGAAAAAGCGCCTTTCACTATGCAATTGCGTTCACCAATCGGAGAACTGATAGCGGTAACCTTAGCCGAACATGTGCTTAAATAAAAAATAGACGGGTCAGGAATATGCAGAACATCTCGAAAGTAGTAATCGGCATAGGCCGCCGTCATTTCTAACGTATTTTTTACCGGCAGGATATGAGCGATAAGGCTGGGAAAGCGGATGAAGATTAAACGGACAACGGCCGGACAATTCGGTAATATATAGGTGCGATTGGAATAGGAATGCTCCTGCAAATATTTATGTAGTTGTTGTTCAAAAAGGGAAAATCCGACATTCTCGCTGATAACAGCCTGGAATCCCAGTTGCTCGAGAGCGGCCAGGATCAACTCCACAGGAAGCAACGGAAACTGGCCCCAAAAACTTGTCGGAACAATCAAAACCCGAAAAGAGCTTTTCCGCGCCAGCGACAGATCGTCTGTAATAATTTCATGCGCATGATAGGGGCAAACCCGGACACATTCGCCACAATCGATGCATAGCTTCTCGTTAATATGCGCAATTCCGTCACGAACCCGAATGGCTTGCACCGGGCAGACTTTTAAGCAATTGGTACACCCCAGGCACCGTTCTTCCAATAACTGAATACTATGTGACCGCACGCCCATCTCCTTGCAGAAAAATCACAAAGGTTAATACTGTACCGATGCCCAATTCTGTATCGATGCGCATTTCATCGGTATTACTTCTAATATTGGGTAACCCCATCCCCGCGCCAAACCCCATACTGCGAACTTCATCATTCGCTGTAGAAAAACCGGGAGTCATCGCTTTTTCAATATCCGGAATACCGGGTCCTTTATCACGAATTACTACCGTCAGCTTTTCAGGCGAAATCAAGACATCCATCTCTCCGCCGTTGGCATGAGCGACAACATTCACCTCAGCTTCAAAAGAGGCAATTGCTGCCCGCCGAATCAAATCAGGAACGATTCCCACCGATTTTAAAATCTTCTTTAAACCGGAAGAAGCATTACCCGCCGAAGAAAAATCTTTAAGAATGGAAAACTTGACACGGATTGTGCCATTATTAAAGGCTTGTATCATGGTGTTGCTTTAAAGGAACTGGTAATATCCCCGCCTGATATAGAATACCACAGCATTCATACATTGTCAAACGGGTAGTAATTAATGGAATTTCGTTTTCTTCAGCTAAACGGATTGTATTGATATCGGCGTTTTTCCCCCTCACAAACACAATTGCCTGAATATGCCCGGACATTTCAGCGGTTCGTACGGTTTGAATAGCGGTCAATCCGGTGATCAACAACATGGGATGGGAAGTTAACGCTAAAATATCGCTCATCAAATCAGCGGCCCCCACATAATGGACATCAACCGCGCTTTGTATTTCCTTCGTCAACCAAACCCCCTGGAGTTTTTCGATTAATTCAGCCAATTGCATAATGACTATTTCCCGAATTGCGATAAAAGAGATTCAATATCGTCCTGCTTCATCGTTTCTTTTTGCTCATACAACTCATCCGCAAAGTTCTGTTCGGATTCGCGATGCTTGAATTCAGCGTTCGGGTCATAAACCCGTTCCGGTTTTGATGCTGCCTTGATAATATTGCGAATATCCGCTTCATCAAGTCCCTTCAATTTCAAAGCCAGTTCATTCAATTTTTTTTCAGTATTTTCAAGCAAATCATTCACATGCTGAATTTGCTGGGTAGTAATATCCTGGAACTGAAGCGCATCCATGATCGCAAAATGTTCGTTTTGATTCTCAGTAAATATTTCCTGCAACCGATCAACATTCCCTTGCATCGTTTCATCGAATTCCGATTTTTTCTCAGTCAGTTGATTGATAATTTCCGACATTTCACCTTCCCGCGCCATGATATTGTCCAAAGTATTCAGTATCTGGTCTGTCGCGCGTAAGGTCGAATCGGGAATCAGATCCAGAGTTTGCACCGCTGTTTTTAATGCCCCGCTTTCAGAAAAACTATTTTCAATCTGAACTCGAACAAGGTGGACTTCTCCCACAATTCCTTCCACAAATTTGATCGTTTCTTCAATTAACAATGGCGTTGATCCCAATTCATCCGGCACCATCCTGATATCCTTCAGCACCTCAATAAATTCCTGCACTTGAGGAGATAAACTTTTATTCTCAGCGATCTCTTCGGCGATGCGAATAAAATAACTTAATTTGTCAATCGACATCCGCAAGCGTTCAACCAGATCATCTTTTGATCTCAGATCAACTTTATCATTAGCCATGCAGACCCTCCTTTTTTATTTAATATAATCCATTTTCAGTATCTGTCAACTTTTTAAATTTTTATCCAATATATAAAAAATACCTCCCCCGGCATTGATGATTGAAGTTATCACTACGACGATTATTGACAAAGCAATTCCATCTTCACGCGCTAAACCGATCGCCTGAAAGAGTAGCGCATAGCTGATCTCCCGATATCCGAACCCGCCCAAGCTGAAAGGAATCAGACTGACAATACTCGATAGTGAAACGAATAAAACCATATACATATATCCTATTGTATAATCCATAGCCCGCGCGACAAAATAAAAAAGATAAATCACAATCAACTGATAAATAATGGAAATGATAAAACCCATATATAAATATAATTTATAATTACGAAAATGGTAAATTTTTTCATAAAACTGATTCAACCGTTCACCAAGATGAAAATAAGAAATTTTTTTCAACAACCGCGACATGTGGAGTATAACCCGTTCATTGAAACTCAAGAGCAGAACAGCTAACAAGATTAAAAAAGAACCAAACGCAAGATAGCGGAACTCATTACTGAATTTGTTGATTTGAATAAAAAAGAGCGAAAATGAGGCCATAAAAGCAATTGCAAAAAAACCGATCAAGCGCTCTACAAAAACAAGGGCCGCTGCCTGGCTTTTCGAAGATAATTCTTTATTAACACGATAGATACGGTAAAGATCACCCCCAATACTGGAAGGTAAAAAAGTATTGAAAAAGAATCCGATATAATAAAACCGGAACAATTGCCAAAATCGCGTGTTGCATTGCAGAGGAATACTCAGGATATACCAACGTGAAGTTGTTACTAAAAGTGAAATAATCCAGACAAATGCCGCTATAAACAGATCGAATATCGATAAATGTTGAATGATATCGAAAATCCGATTCCAATCGAACATACAAATCAAAAAAAGGATCAATAGAGCGGTAATGGTGAGTTTTAACCAAAACCAGAAATATTTCGATCGAGAAGAGCTCATTTTTCCGTCTCAGGATTAATGGTAATAGATTCAGGCCAAGCTACTCCGGAACGGATCAACAGACTATCGTTCTCATTTTCCAACGATTTTAGCGTCCCTAACGGATTTTCCCGTAACCGTAAGAACTTAAAACCATAAAACAAGGGCTTGACGGCTTTAATTTTTTTCTTTATTTGCTGCTCATTTCCGGCATATTTCTTGCGAATTCCTTCATTATACTGGCGAATTTCATCATTTTCAGCTTTGCGCCGCCCATTATATTCATCATAGGGAAAATAAACACTGGTCAGCGGTTGTTCCATCACCTGGGGCCAGGTTGAATGGAGAAAACACACGGTTCCATCACTTTTACGCGTGATCAATCCCACATGCCCGACATATTTATCGCCATCCTTACTGTTTTCAGGTCCACGTACAATATTTACAAAATCACCCGGTTGCAGAAATTGAAGGACATCTTTTACATATTCTGCCGGGATGTAGCTCAATTCCAAGGTGTCGGCAAGTAATTCCTGTCCAATATTAAACCGCTTAAAAAACTTACGTTTATCGATAATAACCGTATCCCTTTTCGCAAATTGAGAAGCAATCGAATCAGTGATATCTTCCACCAGCCAATTATTATTTTTATCCCAATCCAATTCTGTATAATGGTTACGTGTCAGCATTCCGATTATTCCGTTTTTATAACGAATCCGTTGCAAAATAATAAAAAACTCGCGCCAATTTTGAGCCAAAGCCATGGCATAGGTATGCTCAGAAAAAACGACGCAATCGCTTTTTTCAAGACAAAAAAGCGGTTGTTCATCATAAATTTCAAACGGAAATTCTCCGAGAAGATAAATTTGATAAGGCTGGCCTAAATTTTTTCGGGCCAAATATTGAACTCGTTGGCGCAGATTCGGAATGAATTCATGGATAAAACCCAGATAGCGATCCAGCTCAAGTGGAGTCAGTTTATTAAGGGGTAGAGCCTGCCAGCGGGCCAGATCTTCGCCGTCGATTCCCCGCGCCTGAGCCAATTCAAGTTCCCGGGGCGTCAGGCTGACGACCGGTTGTTTTTTAAAAGGATAACAACTGACTAAAATAAACACGGAAAAAATTAACACTATTATTTTCATAGATGGCGTTGCTCCTTCTGGAATTCTTCAACGACATGACGAATCACCGGTTGCCGGCTTAAATGATCGAGAGCTTGGTTATAGGTAGAATCGCTCGCCGCCATAATCAGCGCCAGTGGAACAATTTTCCCCTGTGCGACCGCATGGGCCACATGGTGTGAAATAGGCGCAGTAAGCGTCTCCTCAGAAATAGTATCGCTCCCGTAAATAGCCCGCAGGACACAGATTTCAGCCCGTTCACTATCAACGCGCATCAGTTCCTTAATAATATTAATACTGCGATAATAAAGTTTATTATTGCTGATACGCAAATCAACCATACGGTTTTTATAAACCTTGCCTTTAAACACGTGGGCAGCAGTCGTAATTGCGTTAAAAACTAACTTGACGGCCAATCCAATTTCCCACGGTGTTGTTGCCTGAAATTCATTGGCATCCAAAACGAGGTCGAAATCAGTTAGAGAACTGGTATGCCGCCTTTGCGCCAATAAAACTCGGAATAATCGAGCGCCTTTTTCCTTACAGACATCAATCCATTGGACCTGCTTCGCATGGAACCCGTCGCTTCCGGTTATGACGACTAAATCATTGATCCCCAGTGTTGGCAGACAATGAGCTTGAAAACTATCAAAACCGATGTCAAAAAGCGAATCTACGGTAGAGAGATCACGACTGGTGGGAGAGAATCCCGCCCAACCATTTTCAATAAATCCACGAATATCATGAAAATCAGCGCCATAAGTCGGAGGGCATTCAGAAGCGTCAACAATCCCCAGACAACCGGCGACATCTTCACCCAAGTAATAGATATGTCCATTATGTTTCAACGATTCTCCGGCTGAAATTAGCGCCGGCGCAATCTTTTCAGTCTGCTCATACACATAATCTTTAGCGCGCTGAAATCCGGCCAATAAACTGCGATATCCATCCATTGGCTCATTGACGCCTAAAACAGCCAACTCAGGCCAGAGAGATTCAGCCCTGGGCAAGTAAGCCAGAGTGAATAAAATCTCAAGAATCATCTTGGTCGCGCTGCCACCCTTCATGCGGGTCGATCCGGTTATCGGTTCCGGGCCCACGACTGGATTAAGCAGCTCAAACCGCTCATTGCCAATTAATTCATTGACAACCTGGTAAAAACTTTTATCCCAATTTTCAGGGGTATTGCGACGGGCCCGATCCGGAGGATTAAAGCCAATTAGAAAAGCCGCCTGGTTACGTTCATATACGGCATAATCCAACTGCCCGGCTACATACGGAGCGGAAAATCCGCATGTAATTCCAATATAGATAAAAATATTCGTGCCCTGGGTCTTTTCCAACAAATCCTGGCGTCCCTGAAGCGGGTCATCCTCGGCCCCTTCCTGCGCCTTGATCAGAGCTAAATCACTACCGGCGATCAGATAATCAAACTCTACCGCTACGCCGCTTCCGGCAAGAGCCTGGTTGAATTGCCGGGCGATTAACATGGCCAAACGGCCCGACGTCCCGGCGCCAGATAAAATGATCTTAAATTTTTGGTCTGTTTCCTTAGCTGCATTTTCAAACTGACGAATAAGCGCTACCGCGCGCGCCAGCCGATCCCGGAAAGGCTGATCCTTCATACTTTCATAAGCTTTATATCCTTCAAACATCTGCTGATCCGTTTGCCTCAACAATCTCAGCATCTCTTCCGCCGAAGCAATATCAATCTCATCTGTCAATTCGTTGGCCATTTCCGTAATGCTGGATAATGTCATCGAAGAGCCTCCTTCTATTATTCAAACAATCATTCATCATTGCACCATAGCAAGTTATACATTCACACACGGAATCTGCCCAGATTGCTCCTTCTTTAATTCAAACATTATAGAGCGTTCGGCAATCTTAATGCTAAATAATAAAAAACTATTAAGTATTTGTCAAGATTTTTTTATCCCTTTTCCGAAAATTGCTGATAGATTGTCAATAAGCATTCGTCCATGATTTCAATACTTATAATCATAGTTTACCCATAATTTTCAAGCGATATCATAAACCAGCCCAAAGCAGGTGAGCTTCATCTTCCTTTTCCACATAAAGAGTACGGCCATTATAACCTAATTCACAAGGAGATACATCTGGCCGGTAGATCATAGCCAGAACTCGGGATGTATCGAGAAGAACCGCTCTCCGGGGTTCGACAACAGGAGCCAGAGGCCGGATCACAATACCAGACATCCCCTGACTGCTCAACCATTTCTCCATCAAAGGGTTGATACAGTTGAGCGTATAGTAGCCAATCCATTTAATATTCAGAGATCGCGCCATAGGGATCTGTCCCCAATGAGTTAAGCATAAATTACATCCTTTTCTGACCCATTCCTCCATTTTAATTTTAAAATCTTCTTCATGCAAGGGGGAAAAAAAAAGCGGCAATCGCACCCAAAGCCGCCCCGGCTCCATCCCTCGCTCCAGGAGTTGAGTCGCCAGAATCTGGGATCCAAGGAACGTATCATTGGAGGTTACGGTAAAGTCATTAGGAATATTGAAAAGTTCACGCAACTGAAAAACCGGCGCAGAGATGGTTGACGAAAATGCAACTGGTTCAATCCGGCGCAATTGTTCACGTTGATAGTGTTGCCATTGAATATGGAACTGCTGGAAGAGTTCCCTCCGCGTCCGCTTCCAAAAGCGATAGCCAAAATTTTGAGTAACATGCAACTCCACCGAGTTTACCCGCCAGGGATAATTCCCCGTCTGTCCCCATACCTGCTGCAGGATTTGCGCATCACATTCAGCGACAAGTGGTTCCTCTACCGTATTTACAATCGCCACAACGTCAAGAGGAGCTAACCGGGGAAAAACAAAACGTCCATACACTTGCAGCTTCCCAATTTCCTGGATGATACGAAGGTTAATCTCACTCTCGCCTTTCAATCTGACATCAGGAGATACCGCAGCTTTCATCAACAAGTCAGCCCGAGGGTCGTTTGTCAAGTAAACCAGGCTTTGGGGAAGAATCCGATCCATATTTTTATCAGTTTTCAATCGCTGAATATTTTTTCCTATTTGTTCTGAAAAAATTACCGTTACGTTGCTTGAAAACCTGCCGTTTTCAGCAACCAGCCTCAAGGAGGCGCCAATTGAGGGGGTTTCTCCAGCCTGAATAATAAGCTCCCGACCCCAGCCATTTTTTACTATTCCTACATACTCGCCCAATTGATTATCATCAGAACTCGCCAGGAGTGAATCCCCGGTTTCTCCTCGCCAATACCCATCCGTTCCGGGACGGGAAAAACGAAACCTTGGTTGAAATTTCTCGCCATCTAACAGACGGCGGTACATAGTGACAGTCTCCCGCAAATAGGAAAGTGATCGTAAGCGGCCCTCAATTTTGAGCGAAACAATACCCAAACGGGCAAACTCATCCAAGTGAAGATGGTTGTCTAAGTCCTTCAGGGCAAACGGACGGATCGTACCTTGCCGCGTTTGAAACGGATGGCGGCATATCTGGCGGCATAATCCACGATTGCCGGAATCTCCATAAAACAGTTCAGAAATCCAGCAAGCGCCAGAGAAAGAGAAACAAAGAGCGCCATGAACAAAAATTTCCAAATCCAGGGGTGAACGCGACGCCAACCAGGCGACTTCGCCCCGACTCAACTCACGGGGCAGAATTACCCGCTGCACACCCTGCTCTTTTAGTTCCTGTAACGCCGCAAGATGATAAGTAAACATTTGAGTGGAAGCGTGGATAGGGAGTTCAGGATATAAATCCCGCAAATAGCGCAAAACACCCCAATCTTGAATAATAAGCGCATCCACACCAAAAATCAGTGAAAACTGGGCAATTTGTCTCAATTGGGGCCATTCCTGGGGTTTCACTAAGGTATTTAAAGTCAGATAAATTTTTTTACCCATTTTATGGGCTTGCGGCAACAATTCGCGCAACTCATGCAACGAAAGATTTGCCGCCCTCAAGCGCGCGTTTAAGCGCGGGACCCCCAGATAAACAGCATCTGCGCCTGCCTGAAATGCTTCAAGGGCAGCATTTCGGGACGCTGCCGGCGCTAACAATTCCGGAATTTTATCCATTAATATTATTCATGATCTACTTTTTTCCACAAGCGAAACCCAGTCTTTGCCAATTTTGCCAAGAGGTAAACCAATGTGGCAAAAATGATAATTGCCGCGCCGGTTGGCAAATTCCAATAATAGGCCCCCACGAGTCCCCCCAGCCCTGAAACTAAAGCTAATAAGATCGACGCGACAACAATTTTTTTATAGGAACGAAAAAAAAGATTTGCCGTCGTTTGGGGAATTGTCAACAGAGAAATCACCAGCATAATGCCGGCAATCCGTATCATAATTACAATGGTCAGAGCAATCAGGATGCTCATCACAACTTGAATCGTCTTTACCGCTACACCCCGGGTGAGCATGAACTCCCGGTCAAACGCTGTATATATAATTTGCCGATAACATGCCCAATTAATCAGAATAACCAATCCGGCCAAACCACTCATAAAGTACAAATCGAACTGGCTGACCAATAGAATATTTCCAAAAAGATAGCTCATTAGATTGGGCGCGTACCCGGGCGTCTGCGATACAAAAACAATCCCGAAAGCCATACCGATTGACCAAAGAATGCCAATCATTGTATCCTGACGGAATTCACGATGCTGGATGGAGTGTTCTGTGATAAGACTAACGGCAACGGCAACTAACGTAGCGCCCAACAAGGGAGGAAACCCCAGATACCACGCAAGGCCAATTCCTCCAAAGGCGCTGTGCGTTATTCCGCCGGCAATAAAGACCATCCGCCGACTGACAATATAAGTGCCAATCACCCCACACACAATACTCCCCAATCCAATAGCGGCCATCGCATGAAGGAAGAACTGATAATGCCAGAGTTCAACCATCATGTCTCTTTAATACTCGATGAGGGATAACGCCATGCGTAATAATATCGATCGGGCAGTTATAGCGATCAACCAGCGCCTCAGTCATTTCATTGCCGCCATGGTAAAATAAAGTCCCATTCACACACGCAATATTTTTTACATAAGAAGAGATCACACCAATATCATGAGTAACCAGGACAATAGATATTCCTTCCTTTTGATGAAGGTCTTTCAATATCTGATAGAGATGATTTTCAAAATCCTTATCGACAAAAGTGTTCGGTTCGTCCAACAGCAACAAACGGGGAGCGCCGATTAAAGCGCGGGCCAGAAAAACCCGTTGTAACAGTCCCCCCGACAAATCATTTAGTGAACGATGGGCCAGTCGGGATATTCCTAACCGCTCTAATAATAAAGATGCGCGTTTTTTTTCATCTCGAGAAAAATGTGAAAACCATCCTCCCCCCTTCATCAATCCAGATAAAACGATATCCTGTACTGTTATCGGAAATTGCTGGTCAAAATTTTTTATCTGAGGTAAATACCCAATCCCATATAGCCGGGGCGCATTTCCGCCTCCCTTCAAATTGTAACGGATCGTTCCTTTATGGAACGATACTAATCCCAGCAACGCCTTCAACAGAGTGGTTTTCCCACCGCCATTGGGTCCGATAATCCCCAAGAAATCACCTTCTTCAATATTTAATGTAATATCCCGTAAAACGAGCTGGTTTTCATAAGCGATCGACAGATTTTCGACTTCCACTAAATAATCCATAATTTATCCTGTTAAATATAAATTAACACATTTTAAGCTCCAAGTCAAGCCTAAAGCATTACTCTAAAAAAAAACCTTCTCCTCAGCTCATTGGCTCATTTTATCACGCAAAGCGAATTTCAGTTTAAAAACACAGTTGTGAAATAAGTACGGGATTCAGCATTCAAAATTTAAAAAAAACTTGACTTCCTTATTTTTTTATATTAATATATAGAGATGATAACTTACAAACCGTTAACCAGTGGATAAATCGGATTTAACCGGGAGGATATATGTCAAAAGGACTCATTATTGGTCTGGTATTGATCGTTATAATTTTTATTTTCGGTTCATGTTTTGTATCAAGCTATAACAAGCCGGTCATCATGGAAGAAAATGTCCGCAAAGCCTGGGGCGATGTGGAAAACGTTCTGCAGCGACGTTATGATTTGATTCCGAATCTGGTCGCGACTGTTAAGGGCTACGCCAAACATGAGGAAGGAATCTTCACCGATCTGGCGAAAGCGCGACAGGCATATTTCTCCGCCCCCACACCCAACGAAAAAATTGCCGCCGCACAGGGCCTTGAGGGCGCTCTTTCCCGTTTGCTGGTGTTTAGCGAAAACTATCCGGACCTCAAAGCAAATGAATCGTTTAATAAACTAATGGATGAACTCAGCGGTACAGAAAACCGAATCAGTGTCGAACGACGCCGGTATAACGGAGAAGTGGAACTATTTCGACAATATGCAAGAGCCTTTCCCAACTCTTTTTTTGTCAGCCTGCGTGGAATTAATATCAACCAATACGACTACTTCAAAGCTGACGAAAGCGCCAAACAAGCCCCTAAAGTAGAATTTTAACAGGATACACACAATATGCGTCGTTTCACTCAAACCGATCTTGACAAGATTACTCAAGCGACACAAATCGCGGAGAAAAAAACATCCGCTGAAATTGTGACAGTCATTGCCCGCAAATCTGACAATTACGCTTCTGTGAGTTTGATATTTGCCGTATTGATTACGCTCATATTTTCTATCGCGCTGATCCTATCGGGAAAAACATGGGTTTCATGGATCCATTCTTTTTATTGGGAAACAAATTTGACTCTGGCGCTGGTATTTTTCTTATTAACACAATCATTACTGTTTATAATCATTTGGCTGATTGGGCATATTCCATGGCTCAAGTTCAATCTGATTCCCCGCAATGTGCTGGCAAACACTGTCCGTACTTCTGCCGAATCCGCATTTTACCGTCACAAGATTGGCGCGACCCAGGGAGCCACCGGAGTCCTCTTTTATATCTCATTTTTTGAACGAAGAGTCGAGCTACTCGTTGACACAGCGATAGCCGCTCAGATTCCAGAGGAAACCTGGCAAAATAATGTTGATGAAATTATTCGCGGAATCAAAGAAAACCGCTTTATCGACGCTCTATCCACCCAGATTCAAAACTGCGGCGAACACTTAGCGCCGTTATTTCCGATCCAGCCGGACGATGTCAATGAGTTAAGCGATAACCCCATCATCGAGTTATAACCATGAAAAAACTACTATTTATCTTCCTGTGCGCTTTCGTTCCCACGCTGATGGCGCTCGATCTTCTACCGCTTAAAGGCCGTATCAACGACTACGCCGATTTGCTGACTCCCTCGCAGGAAAGAGAATTAAACGATTATCTCGCATCGGTTGAAGCCAATACATCATCCCAAATGGTTTTTTTTAGCATACCATCTCTGGACGGTGAAATTCTGGAGGAATACAGCATGCGCACCGCGGAAGCCTGGAAGATCGGCACAAAAGACCAGGACAATGGTCTGATCCTAGTTGTTGCCCAGGCAGAACGGAAAATCCGCATTGAAGTGGGGTATGGACTGGAAAGCATTCTATCCGATGGAAAATGCGGGTCTATTATCCGTCAGATCATGGTTCCAGCCTTTCGCAGCGGCGACTACTACCAGGGGATTTCAGAGTCTTTTAAAATCATGGGGGCGGCGATCGCTGGTGATTCCTCGGCTTTCACCGAGCTTGAAAAAGAAAATAAAGAAGCATCCCCAATTGCCGTGTGGATCGGATTCATCACGATTTTTATCTTTTTTTCACTTATTTTCAGACTCGGCAGCAGAAAAGGCGGACGCTTCTATTCCAGTGGCGGCGGCTGGTCTAGCAGTAGCGGCAGCGGATTTAGCGGCGGCGGCGGTAGTTTCGGCGGAGGTGGCGCCTCCGGTAGCTGGTAATCCTATTTCATTCTCCCCAGAGAGCTGGTTTGCCTCATGTACGTACCGCTTCTTGTTAATCATCACTCCTATTTGATCCAATGGATCAACACCTGTTTGGCTAACTGTTGCGCAAATAACAATTCGATCCGGCTATCGCAATATTTTGCGCTTCTATTTTATCTGTATGATAGGCTTATCACGAAATACCGCAACTATTTCCGTTAGCCATGAACTATTTCGGACCGGTTTTCCTCCTTATAATCTTATGGGTAAGTTCAAGTCCGTCATTTCCATTATTCCACCAACTGCAATTTAATCAAAACAACGACCGCTATGAGCTGAATGATTCACTCAGTTATCACCAAACCGACTTCCTGCCTGTACAATTTACAATCAGCAGCGAACAAACATATAACCGCACTCTTAACAAATATCAGCGTCAAAATCTAATCCAGACCTATATTATTCCAAATTCAATCATTCGACCATTTTTTCGCTATCAATTGCAAAAAGATGTCAGTTCGCTTTATATAATAAATTCAAATCTCTATACAATGGGCATCTTCTGTCAAATCCCGGACAACTCTCTGATTGACGGAACGTTGGAAAGTGGTTACAAAAGCGATCAATATTATTACCGTTCGATGGAGATCAACCACCGGATCGATAACCGAGGGTATTATCATATACTTCAATTGCGAAATAAATTGGCTTGGGCAAGCTGGTCAAATATGAGTGACGCAAAATGGGAACTCAATTTACAACAGGATCTGCCCTACTATATCACCCGCTTCAACCACCAGTGGTCCGCTATCTATTCCTGGGTTGAACCCCAGATATTTTTCCATTATCTCCAATCCCGCCATACATATCTTCGTGAAACAATTGCCGAAGAGAAAAAAGCCCATGGTTATCAAATCGGTTCCAAGTGGAAAGTCCGCCTAAAAAGTATGGAATACACCCAAATTTTGACAATCGATTCTACTGAATGGGTCGGTTATTATTCAACACTTCATCATTTACCGACTCAAAAATGGAACCGTCATTATTTTAGTCAACAAGGCGATTTTCAATTTCAATGTTTACGTCGGTTAGACCTTCATCTCCAACATGCCTATACACGGACGGAAAGTTTTTTTTTAAATAGTTTCAACAATTTCTATTATGAATATGCGCTTTTAGGAACAGGCTGGAACTGGCAGCCCGGGTACGCGTCATTTCAATTTACCCAACAAATTGAAAAGGATGCTTTTTATTTTACCGATCCGCTCAATCTGAGTGACAACGACCAACTCAGGCTGGTTATTGCGCTCAAAGGTGAGCTGGCTCCGCCGGGTCATACCTGGCGCTTTGCTTGTGAATTCCGCAATTCACGTAAAAAACTGGTCTATATTTCTCAATATCTTTCAGCGGGAAATTTTACCGAAGATGTTTTTCAATTAAAAACAGAATGGTCAATCACCATCTCAGACAATTTGTTTTTATCGAACGGATTAAGATGGGAAGCTAACTACAACTACTACCATTTTATCCCGGACAATAATCTTCTTCTACGGTCGCTCGATTATCTTCTCGGGATAAACTATAAAATATCATCAAATTGGACGGTGTCTTTTGCCAATAATAATCAGAAGCGCGACTATGGTCCTTATATCCTCTTGAAAGAAAAAGAGTATCGGTTTCTGCGCCAAAACCTGCGTGACCGCCAATATATCGAAGGCAAACTGACGGTTCGTTATCCGAAAATAGAAGGACAGTTATTTTTTTCACAACGCTATACCGATTATCGCAAATATCGACAGAATGCTTATGAGCGCACGGATCGAGAGCATGAATATTCAGCCGGGATGCATTTTCAGATATTAGGAAATACGAGCTGGAAACCCAAACTATCTATCCAACGACAACATTACTATGGCCAATCCTATTGGTTGATTTCACTAGAGGTGACTCAAGCGCCCTAATCCCCGTCATTCCTGTCATTCCCGCGCCCCCTCTTATCTCCTCGCCCCATTGGGGAGAGGGCAGGGTGAGGGGATTCCTTCGCAAGCAGAGGAAACATCTTATCAAAGATAGATGCCGCAACCCGGCGCGAACGGCATGACACTGAGATCGGAATTATTTTTACGTTTTCGAAGCTTGACTCGGACGAGAAATACACGCGCCCTCCAAAAGACTCCACCCGCCGGAAACCGGTTTAACCTGAATCCTGGCGGATATCCGGTCGCGCATGGCCCCCACATGGGAGATGATCCCGATCAGCTTACCATCCTGTTGCAAATTGGAGAGTGTGTTGAGGGCCATATCCAACGCTTCCGGGTCCAACGTACCGAAACCCTCGTCCAGAAACAGCGAATCGACCCGCACATTGCGGCTCACCATGCGGGAAAGCCCCAGGGCCAAGGCCAGACTAACAATAAAACTTTCACCACCCGAGAGATTACGGGTGGAACGCTCCTCTCCGGCCTGATAGGCATCCATCACTTTCAATTCCAATGGTTCCCCTCTATCCCTGGTCAACAAATAGCGATCGCTCATTTTCTGCAATTGATCATTGGCGTGATTGACCATGACCTGGAACGTCAGCCCCTGGGCGAAATTGCGGTATTTCTTGCCATCGGACGAACCGATCAGCGCATGCAACTCGTCCCACCGCGCGCATTCTAACCGTTGCGCGGTAATCGCATCCATCTGTTCCTGCCAGCGCTGTTTTCTGCCTTCATTTTCAGCGAGCCGCTGGCGGACAGCGCCGATCCGCTGCTGCGCTTGCCGTTGCTCATCGCCTAGCATAACTATCGCTTCCCGGAGCGCTGTGTACTCCTCTTCCGTGATCCGCTTCCGGCGTTCCAAGTCCAACTGATCCGATTTCTCGCGCCGTCGGGACGACAATTCGAGATTCTCATCGGCCAGGATCCGCTCGCGCTGTTCGAGATTCCCCCGTTCAACGGCCGTCAAACAAACGCCCAGATAACCTTCCTCATTGACGAATCCTTTTTCCTCCAACCGTTTCCGGAATTGCCCAGTTTCTGACTCTACCTGCGCCTCCCGTTCACGCAAGCGTATCGTCAACTGTTCCATAGCGGCGCGCACCCCGCCAAGCCACTCGCGCGCTTTGGAAAGTCGATCTCGGATTTTATCAGAGTCATCTTCCGCAGAAGCAATAGCCGCATCCAGGCGCATTTCCTCATCAAAGGGGCGCTTGTCGCCAAAGAGGTCCCACCGTTCCCGATGCAACTCCTCCTGTTCACGTTCCAGAATTTCCAATTGCCGCCGTTTAGCGTTCAGTTCCGTTTCTGTTTTTTCCATGCTTTCCGATAACGCAACCGCCGAGTTTTCCAACTTGGCGATCTTTCTCTCAAGGTCGTCCCGTTCCCGACTCTTAACCTGCCACTGTTCGCATCGCTCTTTCAGCGCAGTTTTCACAGAATCCAGTCTATCGATCGTTAAGTCCTTTATCCCGAAAAACTCCACTTCCCGGTTCAACGCGGTGAGAGTTTCTTCATTACGGAGGCCTAGCGTTTCCATTTCGCTTTTCAGACGTGAGAGGGACTGATCTGTCAAATTCCGTCGATGCATAGCGTCCCCCATTTCGCGTTCGGCCTGCCCGACCGCCTTTCCTGTTTTCAGCAGGGATTGATGAAGAGTTTGCAATTGAGTTTCGAGGCTTTCAGCGGATTCGACAATTTTTGATACTTGATTCCACTCCTGCTGATTTTCGTTCCGCAAGCGCTCAATATTCGAGGACAAATCGGGATCTCCTGCGCTCACATTCAGTTCATCCGGCACTTGTTCGCATATTTCGGCTATATTCGCGCGAGCGGCTGCTATGCGTTCGCGATGTTCCCGGCGTTTCGCTTCTTCATGTTTCAGCTCCTGATCAAGTTGCGCCAGTCGGATTCGGAGCTTGGATAGCGCGTCGCTAACCGATTTCAACTCACCGCGCGCGGCATCCAGACGCTGGCGCGTGGCATCGGGAACAGGGATATTGCCCTGGGCGAAGGGATGTTGCCTTGCGCCGCACAAAGGGCAGGGCTCTCCGTCCATTAACTGGTGGCGGGCAGTCTCATAATCCTCAATCCGTTTGAGCAGAAGCAATTGATTTTCCAGCAGTTCAACTTCCGATTCCAACGTCGGGCGTTTTTCCATCAAACCGGCCAAGCGAGTATTCAATTCGTCATACTGCGTCTGACTTCCCCGGTCCCGGCCTTCCGATTTCTCGATAACAGCTTCCGACTCACCGACGCGCCGCAATGCCTCTCCGAGGCGATTGAGTAATTCCTTGCGCTCAATCAATCGTATTTGCCGGTTCCGCCATCCGGCTAACACCTGATCGCCAAGTAAGAGTTTACATTCTCTTTCCCCAACGGACAGCTCCTGCTGAATTCGTTCCAGTTCCTCCTGGCGGCGCTTCAGTTTTTCCTGCGCTTTTTGCATAAGCCAAGTCTCGGCTTGCAATTGCTTTTCGGCGTTCCCTGATTCTTGCAGGCTATTGCGGTAGCGATGATGAGACTCCCGTAGGGCGTCAAAACGATTTTCAATCGCGCTAAGCTGTTTGATCAAGCGCTCATCTGCCGAATTTCGCTCCTGCCATTGCAGCAACTGATCAAAGGTATGGCTGCTTCGCCCGAGCTGCGAGGCGATCTCATCCCGCTGCTCAGTCATCCGCCCCAGCTCGGATTCACTCCTATGGAAATCGTCTCTTTGCGTACGAATCGGAACTTCCTTTTCGACAATCTTCGTATCCAACTCACGAGCTTTATCGATAACCGGTTTCATGTTTTGACGTTCCAGTTTAGCGGCATTCAGGCGATCGTTCGCCGCTTTCATCGCATCATCAGCCAGAAAAACGTCCGCTTCAACCTTCGGCAGAGAGGATTGTTTTTCATCCAGTTGGCGCCGGATTTCTTCAAATTCCCGGCGACTACGGCTTAAATTTTTAAAATCAATCTCGAGTTCCCCCGCCAACCGGGCAAGCCGGAGTCGTTCCCGTTCCGGAGCGAACGCTGCCATGCGCGTTTCCCAAGCCCCTTGCAATTCATCGATCTTTATCAGCTCCTCTTCCAAACGCACCATGCCATCAAGCCACACAATCGCCTGATTCCTGAGTCCGATTTCAGCGTTGAGTTCCTGTTCCCGTTTAGCATCAATTTCCAAGGCCGCCGCCAGTTGCCGTTCATCTTCGGAAGAGAGCAGTTCAATCTCTTCCGCTTTATCATTCATTAGGTCCAGTTTATCGCGTTCCGCCTTGCGCCGGTCATGAACACGCAGTGAAATGCGGCTGTATATATCTGTACCGGTAATCTCTTCCAACAGAGCGGAACGATCATCGCTTTTCGATTGCAGAAAAGCGGCGAAATTGCCCTGAGCGAGCAGCATGGAACGGGTGAAACGTCCGAAGTCCATGCCCGTCGCTTCCTCGACGCACTTGACCACTTCACTGCCGTTGGCCAAAACCCTCGCGGGTTCAACACTGGCATCGGCCAGTTCATGCCGAGGCTGTTGCAAGGGACCCGAGAGTTTTCGTCGCGCCAGATGCTGGCTCCAGTGACAGCGATAGCGCCCTTTCTGGGTCTCGAAAGTTACTTCGGCATAACACTCAACGGTTTGACGGGACATAATTTCATTATCACTGGAACTGATTTTCCCCAAGCGAGGAGTGCAGCCATAAAGCGCCAGGCAGATGGCGTCGAGTATCGTCGTTTTTCCGGAACCCGTGGGACCCACGATCGCAAAAATCCCATTTGAAACAATCTCGGGATGGGTCAGATCGATACACCATTCCCCAACCAATGAATTTAAATTCCTGAATCGAATATGCAATATTCGCATCAAATCCTCCTATTCCGCATTCGCATCATCGTCGTAAAGCGACTGAACCGCTTCGCGATAGGTATGAATCAATGCCGATCTCTGCTCTTCCGGCGCCTTCCGGGACGATAGCAGACGTTCGAACACCTGGTACTCATCTAATTCCTCGAGGGATTCATGGCACTGGGATTGTTCCAGGGCTTTTTCAATGGCGCGGGGATTTTTTACGTTCAGCGCTTCGAGACAGGTATTCTCGACCCGTTCCATCACGCGTTGGCGCAGATCGCCCATGATTTCGTCGCTTTCATAAACTACTTCCAGCCAGATCGAGACTCCGGCGGCGGCCAGTTCCCGAAGTCGGGCCTCAATTTGAGACCAATCTCCGCGAACACGTTCCATTCGCTGAAACAGCGGCGCGGGAATCTCCGATATCCGCGGCGGAATTCCATCCGAAAAATCCACGATGACCACGCTTTTGGCATGATTGATTTCGCCAAATCCCATGGGAATGGGCGATCCGGAATAGCGGATATAATCAGACCCGCCGACAGTTTGCGGAACATGAAGATGGCCCAATGCGAAATAATCAGGACTGGCGGGCAGATTGTCAGCGCGGACATGGGCCAACGATCCTACATAGAGTTCACGCACGCCGTCCTCAGCGACGGTCAACCCACCAGCGGTGAACAGATGCCCCATGGCGACCAGCGGGATATTGCCGCCCGCTTCGGCGCGCTTAGATTCCGCCGAACGCGTGACTTCTGCATAATGATTGCGAATTCCCTCGACCAGCTTGCGTTCCTTGTCCTCTATACTCTCACCTGCTTCCGCTGAGCGGATATCACGATCACGCAGGTAAGGCACGGCGCATACGACCAATTCAGTAGCTCCCCGCGCATCGGCGAGCGCGATCACCTCATCGTCTGGATTATCAGTAATGCTGCCGACAACGTGAACATTCAGCGACTTGAGCAATTCTTTGGGCGCGTCAAGAAAGGAGGGTGAATCATGGTTGCCGCCAATAACGACCACATGCCGACAGGGCGAGGACGCCACTCGGCACATAAAACGGTAATAGAGTTCCTGAGCGCGGTTGCTGGGAGTACTGGCGTCAAAAAGATCGCCAGCCACCAATAATGCATCGATCCCTTCACGATCAATGGTTTCAGCCAACCAGTCAAGGAACGCCTCTTGCTCCTCATAACGTTTGCGGCCGTTGAGACTTCGTCCCAAATGCCAATCGGATGTGTGCAGAATTTTCATAATAAGCTCTCCTCCTATAAGTAAAAAAGCCCGGAATAACGTTAATCCGGGCTTTTTTGCGAATGGAGGCGGTGGGAGTCGAACCCACGTCCGAAGAATCTTCCATACCAGCGTCTACATACATAGCTTTCTTTTAATCTCATCAGCAGTAAGAGAGAAAGCCAACGTCACTGCTGACCAGTCTGTTTGTTCTTAGGCCTGACCCTCAGACTCGGGCTGCGCAGCACCCTGACTAATCGACCCGATTCACTTCCCATCAGGGGAGAAAGCAAATAGGGAGGCCGCGAATTAGGCAGCCATGGCGTACGAGTAATCGTTCGCAGCTAACTTGTTCCCTGTTTTTTACGAGGCCTCAGGGTCCTCGGTATGCAACCGGCACTTCTTTTTCCCCGTCGAAACCATGTTCGCCCCCAAAATCTACTTCACTCCTGTTACCAATTTACATAAATTCAATTCATTTGTCAAGGTTTTTTTCATTCATCCAACAAAATGCCGCCGAAACAACTGTTTTCACAACTACTCAAACTTCCAGTTGTAAGATATCCTCTTCATTATAACCCAAATTGATCAATTTAACTACAATTTCTCCTTTTTGTTCCCAAAAAGGTACTTTAGTATCTTTCCACAAAAGACTCAACGCGATTTCAAACGGATTGTCGCTCAGCTCTGGCTGATGTACTCGGCTTTCACGCTGGGTTCATGGGTGGATTCTTTTTTCCCGTAACACGTTACTTTTTAATCCCCATGCTGGTCATGAGGCAGGTAGCGTTGAATAATCGCTTTAAGACGGTTCACCGCTGACGGTGATACTTTGCTGATATCCGACATGATCGCATTTTTCAGGGCATCCCTGCATTCGCATTCAACTCTTCCACCAACACTCATTTCCAATAGGCGGCTCAATAATCCATGCGCATGGGCGGTGTTGGCTTTCAGAACGCGAACCACCATTTCGACACTGACGGCTTCTTCGCTCTCATGCCAGCAGTCGTAATCTGTCACCATGGCAATCGAGGCATAACAGATTTCCGCTTCCCGCGCCAGCTTCGCCTCTGTCAGATTGGTCATTCCGATCACCGCAAAGCCCTGCCGCTGATAGAAAAGCGACTCGGCCAGCGTTGAAAAGGCTGGTCCCTCCATGCAGACATAAGCGCCGCCGTCATGTACGGCAACGTCCAGCCCTTTGGAAGCGGTCAAAATCCGTTGTCGCATCACAGGGCAGACAGGTTGGCCAAATCCGACATGAGCGACCACTCCCCCACCGAAAAAAGTGTCCAACCGTTTCTTTGTACGGTCAAAAAATTGATCGATTATAACAAAATCTCCCGGCTTATAAAGCTCCTGCAAAGAACCCACTGCGCTGAAACTGTAAATTTCTTCCACGCCCAACAATTTGAATCCGTATATATTTGCCTGATAGTTCACGTCGCTGGGGATATACTGATGGTTCAAACCATGCCGCGCCAGAAATGCAATGGTTTTCCCTTCATACGTCCCGATAATATACGGGCTGGATGGCATTCCATACGGAGTCTCTACTACTTTTTGATCAATCACTTTCAGACCATCCAGTTTATAAAATCCACTCCCGCCAATCACGCCAATTAAATTACTTTTCTCCATTCTCTTTCCTTTCTTTTTATATCATTGCAAATTAAAATGAGTCTGCAAACGGATAGTCAGACCCATTCGGCCATAACATATTACAATTCGCGTCATTCCACGGGACTAATCAATCAGCCTTTAGTTTAACCGGTGAGATACCATACAAAAAATAGTATAGATTGGAAACCGATGCTTCTTTTTACAAATCAAAGCTACCGGCAAATCATAAACCTGGCATACAGCGCTTTTCCGCCGGATAACACTCTGATCAAATAACACCCGGCAGGAAACCTGGAACAGTTAAAGCTAAAATTTACTGATCCTGGTGAAACTGGAAAACATGCCACACGTTCCCCTATTAAATTATAAATCGAAACTTCTCTTGCAAATTCATCAACCCCCCAGCGGATGGTAATATGGTCGTCAACTGGAAGCGGATAAACTGCTAATTTAAAATCTTCCTCCGGCTGTCTGCTATCTTCATCGACCGAGACGGCTTTATAACCGCAGCCCCTCACGGTATTCCCGGTAAATCCCATGTCAATTATACTATTATCCGGCTCTTTTCCAGCATCAAATGCTGGATCCCCGCTATCTATACAGGGGGATTGACAATCCAGACATAAAAAATTGAGCGTATCGGAAAAATCCTGGCTGATAAAATAAGGATCAGCAAATATATTATGTTCTGATAATGCTGTGTCAAGTGTTCCACTCACATCTGCTTCAAATCCCCAAAAATCATTATATCGAACCACATTTTTTTTAGAACTCACCAATTGGATGGCCGTATCGCCAATGAGCGATGTATTGGCGCAAATATTATTGACAAAAGAAAGATACGATTCATATCCGGCCAATACATTGCTAAAATTTAAAAATGTATTGTTATGGCAGAGAACTGCTTCGCAGTTGACAGCCGCAATGGCGCTCCCGCTTTGCTCGCTGAGGAAAACATTATGATGAAAATATGCCATAGATGAACCGGAAAGCGCTATCCCCGTCGCGTTAGTTTGTAACAGGATTCGATTGAATGCCAGCTCCAGCGAACTGCCGATCGCATTGATCATCATATTCGCTGATGGCGCTGAAAATTCATTATGAAGAAAGCGTAATCCATTTCCCGCATTCTCACAATATACAATGGATTTCCCCGTTTCAAACCGATTATTTTCAACAATCAATGAATCGCGAACGTTTCCTTTAATAATTAATCCGCTATTATCACTCATAAAACGGGAATTTCGAATAATCCCGCCGCTGAGTTCCAATTCAAGATTTGTCTGGCGATTGGAAAATAAAACGTTATCAATATAAAGATAACTACCCCTCGCGAAAACTGACAGATTTCCACCCTGGAACTCCACGTTTTTTAGACTCAAATACCGACATTGATCTGTATAGACCATCGATTTCGGCAAGACGCCTATGCTGATAATTGTTAAATTTTCAATAACATTGCGACTGGTATTTTCCACGCTGATGAAATAATCATCCCCGCCAAAATTTAAAATACAACTATCTTTTCTGATTCCACGCAAAATGACGCCATCTTTTAATCTCAAGGAAGGAACAATGCGGAAATCCTTTTCTAATAAAACCGTATCGCCCCATACCGATTGATCAATCGCGCTTTGTATATCTCCGCCCGGCCCCACTAAAATCGTAGATGCGCGATGGCTCATTGCTAATATAAAACCTAAAAATATAACTGTGTAAATCATTCGTTGCATAATTCTCTCCCTAATCTATTCAAACCAGATTCGGCAGTTGTTGCCATAAACAGATAAAGCGCCGCCATTTCCCAAAATACCGGTAAATTTTAATAAACTCACACGATCACTGTAGGATTGCGCGCCCCGATGGACAAAAAACTTAAACAACTGATGGTCGCCATCAACAAATTGCCCCGGTTTCGCCCGAAATGTAACCGACATTTGCTCCGGAGAGCTCAGCAGCGTAGTTGAAAATGCCAGGTATTGTGAAGTCACGCCCTCAGGTTTAACACTGTCAATGACAATGACATCTTTGTAAAATAAAACTTTAAAATCCAGCGAATAAAGTCGTTGGACCGCCTGAATTCTTAACGGTAAAACAAAATTGTACGGTTCCCGGGCCAACAGGGTGTCGGGAAACGACAGGACGGCATCATTAACTTTTATTAATGTGTATTCCTGTTCTGTTAATAGCTGTTGCCGGTTATCCAAAATGCGAATCATTGTATTGTATGCTCCGGAAGAAAATTGATCTAAAGAAATTTGGAATTTCTTATGAAGATCGAAGGGTTCATTAAGTTGAATTTCATTTCCCAGGACACTCAATTGCCCCCCCAATTGCCAATTCTCGCATCTCAACCATAAAGAAAGGGTATCCACTATAAAATAATCATTGTCCGGCGCCATCACTTGAAAAGAAAAAGGTTGCACCGTTAGCAAAGCCAATTCGGTCTGTATAATCTGATCATGAGTATCACGCAAATAAAAATACCATGAATGCACTCCCTCAGCCCCGGTCGTCACCCAGGAATACCGAATTGAATCACTAAAAACCGAATCAACGATTGTTCCATCCAAATAAAGTTTAATCATCTCCAATCGACGGTCATCCTGACCTTTAAGTTCAAAAACCACAGTTGATCCCTCAATGACGCTCATGCCATCGGACGGTTGAAACCATACAATCTCAGGCGGCAAGTCCGGTTTGATCGGTTTATTAAAACAGGAAACACTATATCCGATGATTATTGCCAATTCTATAATTAATATCCAAAATCTATTAGTCATCATCCGGGATTCCATTGGGGAAAGGTCATTCGAACTTCCAGGCTACTCCAACGTTAATACTTTCAAGTGAAGCCCGCAATTGCGCTTGCCAGCGATGTCGGGTATGGAAGGCATCCAGTAGATTGAACGCATAAACTCCTAACGCGGTATAAAAGAAAACCTGTTTCCGGTCATAATGATGCAAGCTTTGTTGATAATAACGATCAACATCCGCGGCAGTTGTGGCCAGGCGCATCCGGTTTTCATAATCAGCCTGCCGGGTCTGATTGTACCAGAACCCAGCCAGCAATACCATTTGAGTACCTAAAAGTACAGTGCCTTTCAAAGTTTGGCCGCAATTTAGCTGGGTCAATCCAGGTACGAGAGGATTCCATAAAGAAACCGCCCGGGGAGTTAATCCCGCCTCTTGTGAAACCTGGCCCATCACTTGGTAATATAGATCCTTAAATTTCGGAGACTGTAAATCTGCTGGTAACTGATACTCATGATTTGTCGTCAATACCTGCCGGATAGCATCTTCCGCAACTTTTTGATCATTATCGTAAAGAGCGAAATAAGCGCGTTTCATCAAGGCATTATGTAAATCAGAACTATCAAGATTTCCGTCGCTAATCAGAGAATCCAGATTAAAAGCGGCTTCATCTATCAATAATTGTTTTTCTAACCAGTCGTTATACAATAAATCTTTGCCCCATATCGTAATATCAAGCCGTGTATTGCGCCAGTTGATGCGACCGCCCCACTGGTCATAAAAGCGCCTGAATCCCTGCCAGGGTTTTAGATAAAGGATTTCCAGACCTTTTTCTCCATTATCCATACGTTGAACCTGTAAAGAATCGCCCTGGTAAACAGCAATAATGGTTGTATCTTCGTTGGCTAACAATGCGAAATCGCTGGATTTACGGCCTTGTAACGCGGCTGTTTGCAATTGTCGGGTTTTTACAATCCATGGTTGCTCACCTTCTGCCTTTGCCGGCAGGCGCAGTCGCATGATGCCTAATCGCAACTGCAAATAGAGATCCTGAAAAACCAATTCTGTTGAATCCTTCAGGGATAGGTGGCAGAGCCCTGTCAATTCAAGGTCCAGACGGCTTGCTTTGCCACAGCGGATTGTATCGGAGGGCGCAAGGTTGATTTCCTGTCCCACTTTAAGCCGTTCCCGATTTAAAAAAGCCTGTCCTTTTAGAATCTGGACACGCGCTACCCAGGATTGAGCGACCAAGGATGTTACGCAAAGGAATAAACAAAGAGCAATTTTTTTCATAATTCTCGCTTTAACCATTTAAAATAGGTCGGTTTTGAAATGCCCAACAAATCGGCCGCGCGTTGTTTTTCCCCGTGAAGCATAAAAAACCGTTGAGCAATCAGACTTTCGATGAACTGCATCAGGGGTTTGTTTTTCCCTGTTTGCATCACTTTATCCAACCAGCGATCGGTTAACTGTTCCAACGTTTCCTTATCTCCTTCTTGCAGCATGAAGCCCGTTCCACCGATGTCTGCCGGAATCTGCTCTGCCCGTAACACGCCATCCCGAGTTCTGATCAGCATACGAATTATGACATTTTCAAATTCCCGCACATTCCCGGGCCAATTATACGCGCATAATCGATCGACAACACCCGGCTCCACGCGTTCAACGGGTTGGGGTATCTGGCCTTCATGCTTGCGGACTATATGTTCCAACAGCAATGGGATATCCTCTTTGCGTCGGCGTAATGGCGGCATGTGAATTGGATATACATTCAAACGGTAAAACAAGTCTTCTCGAAACCGATTTTCCTGAATCATGGTAGAGAGATCCTGCAATGTAGCGGCGATAATGCGAGTGTTTGTTACAATCAACTGATTGCCTCCCACACGATGAAACTCTTTTTCCTGTAATACACGTAAGAATTTAGTTTGCATTTCGAGGTCTAAATCACCGATTTCGTCAAGAAAAAGCGAGCCATCAGTTGCCAGTTCAAATTTCCCGATCCGCCGGTTCACAGCGCCGGTAAACGCCCCTTTTTCATGGCCGAAAAGTTCGCTTTCAACCAGATTACCATTCATTGTGGATACATTCAGCGCCACGAAAGGCTGTTCCCGCCGTCGGCTCTGTAAGTGAATCTGCCGCGCTACCAACTCCTTCCCCGTACCGCTTTCTCCGGTAATCAACACAGGAAAATCTGTTTGACTGATCTCTTTGATCGATCGGCGGATTTCATCCATTGCCGGTGATAAACCAATGAGTGTATAACGTTGATCCACTTCCTCTAATTGACTCTCCGCCACCCGTTGACGGCGGATCGATTCCACTGCCCGCTGGATTCTGACTTTCAATTCCACCGGTTGAAACGGCTTTTGTATATAGTCAAAAGCTCCAAACCGCATAGCGTCAACAGCGGTTTCCACGCTACTGTAAGCCGTCATCATAATAGTTTTTGTTTCAAATTCACGTTGCTTTATCATTTCAAGCAGTTTCATACCATTAATCTCACCCGGCATGCGCAAATCGGTTAAAACGACATCAAACGCCGTTTTTTCGATCTCTTTAAGCGCCTCTGCGCCATCACCGGCAGTCATCACGCGGTACCCTTCATCCATTAATATATGGGCAATCGTATCCCGCATATAGAGTTCATCATCCACAACCAGTATCTGAGCGGTCATAACTCACTCCCAATCGGCAAGGTAATTGTCACTTTCGTTCCCAGATTCCGTTGACTGACGATCTGTAACTGTCCGTCATGCGCCTCGATCAGTTGTCGGCAAATCGACAAACCCAATCCAATCCCGCGCGCCCGAGTCGTAAAAAAAGGCTCCATCACTTTCTCCAGGTCTTCCGGGTCTATACCTTCTCCGTTATCCGCCAGAGTAATAACTGCCCTATCCTCAATCTGGCGCGCTTCTATACGAATTTCTCCATTATTACGAATGGCCTGAACACTGTTTTGTAAAAGATTGATCATCACTTGACGTAAACGATCACAATCGGCGCTGAGCATTAAGAGTTCCGGCTCGTTCCGTTCAATTGTGATCGGTTTTCCCTCCCGATCAATTTGATCAAGGGCTTCGGTGATAATTGGTATCAAATCGCAATAAATCGGATTAAGCTGAAAACTTCGGCTAAATTTTAAAAATTCACTGACAAATCGGTTTAAGCTGTTGAGAGCTAAAGCCATATTATTTACATACGCAGTAACTTCCGGCCGATCCGATACCTTTTCCCTGATACTTGCGGCAGTCAATTCCATACCGGCCAATGGATTGCGGATTTCATGCGCCACATTGGCCGCCATTCGACCCAATGAAGCTAAATGTTCCTGTTGTTTCAGTTTACTTTCCAATTCCAGATTCTCCGTTATATCATAAGATAATAAAAGTACACGGGTTTGTCCACAAAAATCTTTTAGACCGGAGAGTCGAATCAGCATCATTCGATAATCACGGCCATTCACCTTCTGCTGCCACCAGATTTCAGATTCCTTCCCGGCAAAAATCGTCCGCCAATATCGATCATCTATTTCCTCTCGCCTGATTCCGACGCCTTCACGTCCATTTCTATATATAATCACGCCTTCTTCATTCATCAAGGCTGCTAAACCGGGCAGATTCGCGATAATTTGCTCGATAATGTGGTTTTGTGACGTTAAGCGGGTTCGCAATTCTTTTTCCCGTTCAAACGCCACCGTAAACCCTAACATGATATAAAGAAAAATACCGCCAATCATGGGGAAAAGCAACGGTAAATAAACTCCCATTGTCCATAAAACTATAAGCATCATCAGCGTAAACAAAAATGAAATGCTTAAAAAAGAAATAATACTTCGTTTACGAGTTAAAAATAACACCCCCAGGCTCAATAATATCCACCAAAAAAATAACCATAAGCGTTGTATGCTGAATTCAGGCCGGACGATCCGACTCCCCGTCAGAATTGCATTTACGTAATTGGCCTGCAGATTAAGTCCGGAACATACTTGATCGCTGGCAGGACTTTGAAAAAACGGGGCAATGCCGGGGACATGATATCCAACAAAAACACGCTTATGGGAAAAAGCATCGGAACTTTCCGGCTGATTCAGCAGATTGAGCGCCTCGTTCAGTGTATAATGACGGTAATCCTCTATAAACGGATAGGGGGGAATCAGTAAACAACTCGCAGCTTGGGATTGATCCGGCAAATCCAGGGCAACCTGATATAATGCAGGGAGTGAACAGGGTCCTCGGGAGGGAAGTGAACGGGCATACCCGTCAACCGACAAATCGATATTACTATAACCATACTTCACCCATTGTTGGTAGGGTAACGGGTTATTCTGCTCAACCCATTCGCAAGGTACTGAAAAAATAACCGGAATACGGGTCCGCGCCAGCGTTAAACCCAAAATATCCCAATCATCCGCCTTACGGGGAGGAAAAAACATATCCATAATGACCTGGCCGGCCTGTACCCGGTCCAATCCCTCAATTAGCAATGCCCAATAGTCATCGGCGATCGGATAACTCTGCAATGCCTCTAAATCATCCCGCGTAACAGCGATTAATACCACTGAATCACTGACCGTCCGCGATAAATGACCTGCTAATGTATCATAACACCAAAATTCAAGTTCACTATACCAGGGAGTAAACGTAAATAGCATCAGCAGGGAAAAAATGATACCGGCAATTAAGTAACGAATTTTCATTCCGACTCCGGTAGTTCAGCAAAATTGATAAAAAGTCGTTTTTGCTCGCCAGGCGTCAACGAAAAATTAAGAACCCGGGCGCCCAGTTCCGGATGAGTCAAGCGCAACTTATACTCGCCGGGAGCTAAATCTTTGATTCGCAGGGGAGTATAACCGTAGGGGCGTTGATTCAATTCGGCCATGGCCCAGGGTTTAACTTCCAGAATCAATTCCCCACCTGCATCCGGCATTTTAATCTCCAACCGATCTCCCATTTTTAACATGCCGTTGCGTTCGATCATAGCAGCATAATCCAGTATCTCTAAAAATTTATAGCGTTGCTGAGTGGCGGGATGATAGCAAATCGCATTCCTGGATGGCAAATTTTCTCTACCCATGTCAATAACAGCATGACTGCTGTCGATTGCAACCACTATCGCCTGTGATATAATCTGCGGCGGATAAACCCACTGAAAATCATTTAATGTCAACGGATCGCCATTGACGACGGTTTGTGGCCGATATTCGGCAGCGCCTGGAATTTTCAGGATCATCGAGTCCAGATAACGACGGGTCTCTTTAACGCTGACTTTACCGTTACGATCCGCATCGGCGTAACCTTTCCATGCTTGCATCAGAAGAAACGTAAATGCCGAATGGTTGAGAAATGGTACCTCCCATGTTTTTCCCTGCTCCTGATTGGCAGACCATATAAGCATATTCTTTAAACTTCGGGGATTATTTAACGGCAGTGTTGAAATTGCCTCAATTCGAAAGTCCATCGGTGAGCAGGAATCAAAAATAAGAATTTTCAAACGGCAGTGAATCCGATCAAGCCATCCGGCTAATTCATCTTCATTAAGGTAGGTACTCATATCATCCGGCGAGCTGTCATAGAGCGCTATATATTGATGATTGCCCAATTTCGAGTCCTCCAGAAAATGCCCATGCCCTGAAAAATAGAAAACCAGGGTATCAGTATCAACCATTTGCCGTTGCAATGTATTTAGTAGCAGACTTCGCAATCCGCGCCAGGTCGCTTCCTCATTCAGCAACTGACGGGGTATCACGCGACTGGGATTTACAGCTAATACATCAAGCACGTAGCTTACATCGGCTGACGGATAGTGGAGAGACGGGATGCGGGCATCGAGGTATCGATCGATACCGACCGCTACCAACCAGACCCGTCCCTCCATGGTTCCGCTAAGGAGAAGGAAAGGAAGGAAACTGAGTATAATTCGACTTCTAATTTTCATACATGTACAATATTGCATTTTTCATTCCAACTTAAAACTCAAGTTTTTTCCTGACCACTTTCAGGAGTGAAATTTGTCTGATTTGTGTCCATATATAAAAATTTGCTGCCAAAAGCGAGTCCTCAAATGGCAAATACTGTGTATTTAATAAACAAATATATTTCGATGTGATTGATTAATAATAAGTTAATTTTTAAAACTCAACTAAACTTACTATAGAATTTCATTTAGAAAAAAAACCTTTACATACTCAAATCAAAATTAAAATATTTATGACTAAAAATTTGTTGAATTGTCGAGTAAAAAAATTTGCTGCGCGTTCAATGGCCGAGTAAAAAAATTTTACTCGGCCGACTGGTAACTCAAATCCGAAAAGCTTTCCGATGATACTTAGCGGCTATCAATCATCAGAGTTGTTCCGTACAGCACTTTTTTGACAGGCGATTTTCTGCAAAAAAATCGTTACAGAAAGCATGGCCAGCATACCGATCATCGGGTACCAGGGCCAGAATATCGACAACTTATGCTGCAGATTCATCACCACAATCACACTCATCAAAGCAAAAGAGACACCCATCCCGGTTAAAACCGGCCATGCCCGCCGTTCACGTCCCCACAAAGAGAGTATAACCGCGCCCAGCAAAGCCCCGGCTGTAAGTCCAGCTAAAGAAAAGGCCAAATTGAATACCAATGGCACATTCTGACTCAAAAAAGCAATTGCCGCCAAAACAATACTAAAAACCCCCATCACCCGGCGCGAATAATTAAGGTAACCTCTCTCGTCCCGCTTCGTATTTAAATACCGACGATAGAATTCCATGGTCCATACAGATGACAATGCGCTCAAAGCGCCGCTGATAGAGGATAAAGCAGCCGCCAATATCGCTGCAATTAATACGCCCTTGATAACCGGCGGCATCTGTCCGACAATAAACAGGGGAAATATGTAATCCCATTTTGGGATCCCCGAGGCGTTCAACGGCAATGTTATCGCCGATGGGTAATTTGAAGTATAAACGAATAACATAACTCCTACCAGCAAAAAAATCATGAATAGAGGAAATACGATGATCGCTGAAAGAATGAGAGCTTTGCGCCCATCCCGAACATCCCTGCAACAGAGCACTTTCTGCACGAGTAATTGATCGACCCCGTGGCTGTATATGACTCCGATTGTCGCGCCAATCAATCCCATCCAGATGTTAAACGGAGCTTGAAAGGAAAATTCAGGATAAAACCAGCGCATTTTTCCGGCAGCGGCAGCCTGGCTGAATATAGCGCTCCAGGATAAGCCGGGCATGCGCGAAGGAACATAAAACAAGGTGAAAATTCCTCCCCCGATAAATAAAGCAAATTGCATAAAATCAGTCCAAATCACTGATTTTACACCTCCCTTGATACTATAAAACAAAGCAATGGCAACAAACGCAACAATGGCAACGGAAACATCAACATTTAATATCTGCTGGAGCGGTATGGCGGTAACATAGACACGCACACCCGCAGCCAATGATCCGCCGATTAAAAAAAACAACGAGCAAAGAATCAGCGGAGCCTTGCCGAAACGATTGCCGATCAATTGATAGGCAGAATAGATTTCACCTTTGAAGTAGGCAGGGACCATGATGATAGACAGAATGATGCGCGCCAGGATATAGCCAATGAGTATCTGGGCATAGGAAAGATCGCCCCCTTGAGCGTATGCCATGGCGGGGACGCCGATGAAGGTGAGCGCGCTGGTCTCAGCGGCAACGATGGAAATACCGACAGCCCACCAGGGTATTTGCCGGCTTCCCAAAAAATAATCTTTTACACCTGTTTGACGTCCACTTACCCACCATCCTAAAGCGATTAATCCAATAACATAAATTCCCAAAACTATCCAGTCAAGCATTGAAAATAAATTCACCTGATCCACGAAACCTACCTTATCTGTGTATTGTCATATTGCGCATGATGCGCCATCCATAAATCACCGCCGTCATGCCGGGCTTGACCCGGCATCCATGAGTCACCGCCGTCATGCCGGGCTTGACCCGGCATCCATGAGCCACCGCCGTCATGCCGGGCTTGACCCGGCATCCATCTTTTATAAAAGACTTTCATACAAATCTTTCCATTGCGGATTTATAGACTCTATTAGTCCTATCTTCCATTCTCTTTTCCATTTTTTCAACTGCTTTTCACGAGTAATTGCCGGATACATCTCACTAAAAATTTCATAAAAAACCAGCACATGGACATTGTAGTTCTTTGTAAATCCTTCTACAAGATCATTTTTATGTTCCCAAATTCGTCGGAGCAAATTGCTGGTCACTCCAACATACAATGTTCCATTTTTTTTACTGGCTAATATATAAACATAAGCCTGATCCATACAGTTATCCCTTGTTCACCGATTCCCAGATTCTTGGATTCCTGCCTACGCAGGAATGACAGGAGTGAGGCGGGAATGAAGATCATTTCATCAGTGTGATTTTCTGCGTATGCTGCATATCCGCTGCCCGTAAACGGACAAAGTAGATACCAGCGGACTGAGGTTCACCCTGATCGCTGCAACCGTTCCAGTAGAGCTGGTGTTCACCCGCCGGGAAAAGCTGGTTTGACAATCGCCTGATTTCATTCCCCAACACATTAAATATAGTTATCTGCACATTGGTTCGTTCTGTTAAATTAAAGCGGATATTTGTACCGGGGTTGAACGGATTAGGAATATTGGATAAAAGCAGAGCTGGAGATTTGATCAGCGTTTCTTCTGCTTCTATATCGACGATACTGTTATAAATCATAATATTCGCAATCAGTCCAAACAATTCATATGTGATGGGCGTCGTCGGATAGAGCATCTGAACGGGTTGATTTGTTCCGTTGTAAAGATGGTAAAAAGTCAGGGTATCTTCATCCTCAAAGCCTTCAACCACATCGGTAGTCAACGGACTATCGCCCCAGGCTTTCAGGATAAATTGTCCGTTATCGTTGGTAGCGGTGGTACAAGCCATGGTCTTCCCGCTGGTTTTAACAGTAATCAGATTTCGCTTGGCCACTGCTCCTCCGGCATACAATGTTCCGGACAACTGCATAAAAAAATTAGTATCCGGTTGGGGTGGCGGCGGAGTTGTTGCTTCCAAAACCACCATATATGAGGAATCCTCATAACAAAAAAATGGAGAAAGCGTCGGACTCATGGTTGTCGTTCGGGCCTTGCCTCCGTTAAACTTAAAATAAACAGAATCGCCTTCTACGACACCGGTATTATCGCCTTTTTCTTTGCGAACATTCAAGGTAAACGAACCCGGAACCGGAGTGGATGTCCCGATTGCCGCGCCGCACACTTTATTGTACTTATTAAAGGCCTCCACAGTTACCAGAGACGTTATGAATTGACCGTCCAGCATACACATCATTCCATTAAATGTACACAGCAAAGTGTCAGGGTCCGTATAGGAAAGACTTACCATTTGGGTTTGTCCCGGACGGAAAATAAGCGGGATATCCGATCCGGCGGACAAATTATTTATTCGCGCAATCAAAGTGTCTCCATCAAGAGGACCTTGCTTACCGGTAGTTTCCGGATCATCTTCCGCAATTTTTACCGTGTATGAGCCCAATGACGAAGTGGCGATCGTTTTCCAGGTGTATGTTGTAGGATTGTTCTTGTCGTGAAACGATATCTGGGAGCCTGCCGGAGCCGGCGCATTGTTGATGAACACACTGCCTGTAAAAGTACATGTATCAATGGTCTGTTGCTGGGAAGAAATGTAAATTTCCAGCTCCCGTTGGGAAGGGGGAAACGTAGGATCAGAAGGGTTAGTATAAAGATCACAATTACTACTCGGGCTCTTACACTTAACTGTTGCCCGTTTGCTATTGACATAGAAATAAATTTTTTGGCCAATAGTAAATCCGCCTTCCTGTACTGTGGAAGTATTCGGATTATCGCCCAGAGCATTAATAAAAGCCGTACCTAAGGATGTTTCAACTTCTGAGACTATTGGAGACGCATAGGGTTTACTTTGACTATCATATTGACTACCATTAACATCTCTTACTTCAACGATTGTATGAATGGGCGCTTTGACGCTATCGATAAATACATACAGCTTAAATCCAACTCTCCAGGACTGCTGGGCTTGGCTGACCGATATAATAGATATTAATATTAGCAGAAGATATTGAAAAACTCTTCTCATGCTTGTTCCTTTCATATAGTTGGTTTTTTGACCCGTGGATTCCGGGCGCGAGCCGCGCTGGCGGTCAAGCCGGAATGCCATCATCCGTCGTCATGCCGGACTCCGATCCGGCATCCATCGTTTATCGTTGGATTCCGGGTCAAGCCCGGAATGACAGAAGGTGACCCGTGGATTCCGGGCGCGAGCCCGGAATGACGGTCCTGACTAAACAAAAAAGCCGCCTTTACCCGGTTTGGGATAAAGGCGGCGTAATGATGACTTTTAAAACAAAGACTGCTTTGATTTCCAAAGCAACTATTTCATATAAACCATACGTTTAACGAGTTTTTCCTGACCCGTCAACAACTGGTAATAATAAATACTGGAAGGAACGCTGCGGCCATTACGATCCTGGCCGTCCCAAACGATTTCATGCGATCCGGCGGACATCGTTCGGTTCGCCAATACGCAGATTTCCTCTCCCAGCATATTGTACACTTTGAGGGAAACTTTCTGCGCGGAAGGCAGATTGAAACTAATTACCGTGGTTCCGTTGAATGGATTCGGATAATTCTGTTTCAATTCCAACGATTTGTTGATTTTCTGATCTTCCACTACAGGAACCACGCGCGATTCCAAAGTAACATACTTACTGCCCCAATTGCTGAACAGAGTATCGTTATAGGGAGATTTAACCGCAGCGCGTTCGTTATTAATCATAAAATAGATCGGATCATTTTCTTCCGGGCCTTCGACAACGGGAGTCTCGGATTTACCGACCACCCGTATAGTAAAAGCGCCGAGAGCGCCGACGGTCGCTGTGCCGCACATTTGATCGTCAAGGGCATTATAAGCCGCGACGGTCATTCCCTGGGCAAGCGGAGCGCCGTTAAATTTACAATTGATGCCGATAAAATCGCACCAACTGTTACTCTGAGCCTGTCCGACGGTCAGATTGACTTCCAACATACCATTCCGCACCCAGGTCACATTGGCTGGAGACTGGGTAGCCGGCTCATCATCGACAAAGAACACCACCTCTTCACCTTCGAGGGCGCCTTCATCCATGCATACATCATCGGTGGCGGCATCATCGCCGAATACCAGCATACTGTAATGGCCATTCTGGGTCAGTGTAAATTGTCCGCAAACAATGCCATCGGTATCATAGGCGGTAACAATAGTACCAGCCGTGGCATTGACGCCATTGACCGAAACGGCGCCGTAAAATGAACAACTCTGCGCGCTGCCGATAACGCCGTCATTGGCGCACAAATCAACGGTCTGTACATCCATAGCGCTGGTAAATGTCGCATTTCCGGCAACCACTTTGGCCATCGCGCCATTAATGGTGAAAACAATCGAGTCACCGGCTTGCGCGCCTTCAACGCAGAAATCAGTAATATCCGCATCGGCATACGCGCTCATATTATATCGGCCATTCACCTTTACGGTATCTATTCCAATCTGTTTTCCCGTTTCTAGAATAAACGCTTCAACAATGGCTCCAACAGGAACTAAGCCGCCATTCAGATAGGTTGCGCTACTGGAAAAAGTCATAAAATAGATGGATTTAGTTACAACATCCGGATCCTGAGCCATAAACTCAAAATCAATGACGTCGGCGCCGGTTTCGTTGGCATAGACGATGGGGTATTCGTATGCTCCATAAGGCATGACTTCATTTCCATCGATAACCAGACTGATCAATTCGCCTTCTTGAACACCGAAAATCTGATTAATCGTATCGGCCTCAAATATACGGATGCTATAGCGGCCGCCATTAATAACAATCGTTTGAGCCAATTTGACGTCATATTGATTATAGGCTTCAATAATGGCGCCGGGTTCAACGGGACCGCAATTATAAAAGGACTGCGTTCCCTGGATATCGATGTAACGTACTTGGGCGCTGAGAGATCCAATCAATCCCAGCGTCAGAATCATGAAAAGAATCAAGGTTTTTTTCAAGCTCATTTAAACCCTCCGTTTTGACGAGCGTTTTTGGTTAACTGAAACAATAGACGTGTGTAAAAGATCCGAAGCAGCGCCTCCTTTTCTTGGTCGGTTTTATTTGGTGCTTCCCTTTTTTCAGGTATCGCAAGGCAATAACTGAAAAAAGGGGGCCAGGGCTCGCGCCCTGACCCACTTATCAGTCTATGCGTGAGGCGCTTATTTTACAAGCATCATCTGACGGGAATCTTCAAAATCCCCGGCTTTCATCTTGTAGAAATAAACACCGCTGGCTACTTTTTCGCCCTTTTGGTTCTCGCCGTTCCAGCGAATCGTATAGGTTCCAGGTTCTTTGGCGCCATTCACCAAAGCGCATACTCTTTCACCGAGATTATTGTAAATAACCAGGGATACATGAGCAGCTTTCGGAACATCGTACGATATGATCGTGGACGGATTGAACGGGTTCGGGACGTTCTGGTTCAGGCTGAAAACCTTCGGCAACGGTTTCTGAACATTCAGGTTCAGAGCTTTCTTGCTCAGGTCACCGGCATACAGCGGCGCATTGTCGAAAACAGCTTCTTCGTTGTTGATACGAACGATGAAGGTTTCACCCAACGCGATACCTTCGTCGGCATCACTGACAGGATCATCACCATAAACGAGGATTTCATAGCGGCCGTTTTTGTCAACGGAGCCTTCGCCACACTTGACGCCATTGGCGTTGAAGACTTCGACCTTGTCGCCTTCGTAGGCGGGTTTGCCATAGAACATGGCTTCACCGGTAAAAGCCTGCATGTAGCGGGAAGCAACCATTTCGCTGACGCGCGCGGGAGCGGTTTCGGCTTTCGCCAAAGCGCCCTGAGCAGCATAAGCGATAGTGACGCCTTCGGCGCCAGGCAGAACCAGATAACCCTTACCAGGGTACATCATATTGTCGGAAGCGGCAACACCTTCAACCACATCGGTACGCCATGCATCGGAAGCGATCGCATCAACGTTTTCCAGAGTAGCTACGCTGAAAGCGCCGCTAATCTTGGCGGAAGTGGTCGGCAGGTAAGCCACATAGTTCCATACGCCGTCGGCCAATTCGATCTCAGTGACCGGATCAACAGGAGTTCCGGTAACTTCCAGGGTATCGGCATTCAGCATATAGATCCAGTAAGCCAGATTATCTTCTCCTAAAGAAACGGTCAGATCGGTCGCTTGCAGAGCTTCCATATCTTCTTTCTTATAGGATTTAATCGTCCCATCGCGCATTTCAGTGTAGAAATAAAAGAAACTGTTGGCGTAAAGGCCAGCGTTCTCATTTTTCAGCACTTTCTGCAGATCATCACCCATCACGTTTACGCTGAAGAGGTTCCAGCCCTGATTGAGCGGAATCATCTGCGTGATCATAGCGGTGGTGGTGACCATGGTACGATCGGACATATTACCGGCGTAATCAGCGATAGCAACATAGAACACATCGTCTTCAGTGGCATCGGCGATATTTACGGTGAAACTACCGTCATTCTTGGCTACCGCAGTGGCCAACGGAGTGGCGGTCGTTGCATCTTCATAAATATAAACCGTTACACTGTTATCGGGCTGGGTCAGCGAAGTCGGCCAGCTATCATCAATGGCAGCGCCTACGTAACCGAAAACGGTTACACCGGATTCCATGGCTTGCACCTGGATACCGGCTTTATCAGCGCCATAACCATTATTGGCAGCTAAAGCGGTCGGGACATAAGCGCCCAGTTTTTCTGCATTCGGCGCGCTCGGTTTCTTGGTATCCAAATAGACTACCAAGCCCGTGCACTTGTCAGTTGACCAGTCGCGGACATAGTTACCGGCGGCATCACGCTCTTCAACCTTAACCCAGGCAAATCCGCTGTTGGCAGGATTGCTGTTGTTAATTAAGGTCATGAAGTCGTAAATCTTGACGGAATCTTTGTCTAACCAGTTATTGAAATTGCTGTAGGTCTGCGTATCAACATCGATCTGGAAAGCTTCATCGGATGAACGCATATTCACCTGAGTCGGAGCTTCAAAATCAACGTTAATATGCTTCCACATACGAGCAGTAGCTTCAACGGGTTCGCCCAACGCGCTCATGGTTTGATTCATATCAACCAGGGCGTGTATGCGTTGTCCATTGGTAATCCAAACCATGTCGCCAGCGTCGGCCAAAGTCTTATCTACTGAGTAGCCACCCTGCGATTCGGTGTTCAGCACCTGAACGGCAGTCGCTACCTGTTTGAGATCAACACCTTGATCGTCGGTATAGGTAACATCATAAATCGGATCCTCGGTATCCAACAGGAACCAAGTATAATCGGTGAACTTCTTCGAGTAGGCTTTGCCGGTCGTCAATGTATCGACGCGAACGGTAACCTGGACAAACTGATCCTGGTCATAGTCTTCGTCTTCGAGTTCCAGCTTGGCATACCAGAAAGTAACGCCGTCAACGGTAGTCTGCTGGGCAGCCAATTCCCATTCAGGATTTTCAGCCTGAGCGGAGAATTTTACGCCCGGATTGTAGATACCATTGGCAACTTCAGCGCCTTCGACGATGAAGAAAACATCGTCGGTGGCTCCCAGATAATTACCTTCGTCAAAATATACAAGGTAAAGCGAATCGCCCGGATAATCGCGCTTGGTGGTCGTGAACAGATGACCAAACGGATCATTGACGTCCGGATTCATATCGGCTTCATTGTAATGGGTGAAGGTCGTCACCTGGAGGCTATCGAGAATACGGATCGGGTTGGCCGGTGTCGTGTAGGCATCGGTAACCGTAGCTTCCATCGATTCGTTGAACATGAAGAAAGGCGGCCAGATTTCACGGGCATAACCCGCGCCAAGGCCTTCAAACTTCGCGGAGCGAACAGCGTCTTCCAACGGATCGACGCCCGTTACATGCGAACGTCCACGGACCAGCAGAGCCGGCATGTAGATCAAACGCGGAACCGGAACGACAGCGGTGCCGGTATTGCACGCATTGTCAGTCGCGGTTAACTGAATGTGCAGCGAATCATAAACGCTGGCAATCAAACCATATTTTACTAAGGAATCAAGTTCCAAAGCCCAGCCTAAACCGGTTTCCGGCGTCGGATCGGTATAGGTTGCATAATCTATGGTTGTGAAAGCAGCATCGCCACGGGTAATATCTTTAACGGCAAAGGATACGGCAGTGATTTCACCGAAAGCCAAGGCGGCCTGGGTGGCGTCATCGGTATCGTAGTAAGCCGTTACATCGTCGTAATATTCTGATTCGATATAAAGGTTGCGATAGCTGCTAACAGCAGTACGCACGTTGATATCCGCAGTCAGAATAGAAACGGCGGGATCCTCGAAATCGACTTCGATCGGAGCGACCGTCTTGGCAATCGAATCCACACAACCGGACATACCGGCGATGGCGGCCTTGAACTGGACGTCCTGACGAGTGACGAAATCGTCGGTATACGTAGCGGCGTTACCCTGGAAATAGGTGTAAACAACCGCGCGGTCCTGCGACAAAAGCACGCGTTTCGGAGTAGCGGCATTCGTAGCGGGAGTTACGCTGCCAAACGCATTGAAAGCGGTCGGAGCGTCAAACTGGTTATCAGCGCCGTAATCTCCACCATAAACGCCATTGGTCGCGTAGAACCAGTAATGGGAGCTGACAGCGGAACGGTTGATAACCGTATCTTCCATCATAATATAATTCTGACAACTGTTGGCGGCATCTGGATAGATGTCGTCAGCATCCGGATTGGCGATGATGATGTCGCCCTGGGAAGTCATGAACTCGATGTAGAAACACAAACTGGTGTCTTCTACCATCTTGTTGCCGGCTTTATCATAGAATCCAACAACCGACATACGGGCAGTGCCGTTCCAGCCGGTAGTGGTATCGATGTAAATGCCACCAACCCAGGTATTTTCATCCAACCAGCCATCCTGGTCATAATACTTCGCGCTCAACTGAGCATTTTTCGACTTTTCAGCCAGCATTTCGCGGTCTTTGGAATCGGCAACAGCGATTTCACTGATGGCTTCACCCATATTGGCCTGTGCGACCAAAATCGGTACATTGCCCCATCCGGCCAGTTTCTCGGCAAAACGAGTCACTTGGTCTCCGGCAATCGCGCTGACGTTCTTCCAGGCTCCGGTCTGCGGTTTAATTTTAACCGCGCCAGCGGAAGAGAAGGTATGTCCGTCAAGCTTGGAGGTATACATCAGATCGTTAAAATTAACGACTACATAAATTTGACCCTTACAGACATTCTTAATCGTATCGGCATCCGCCGCTGAATTGTCTGTATTGGGGGTATAACTGCGATGGCCTTTGAGCGCCAGTACATCCACCCATTCCCAGGTGGTCGTGGCATCACTGGCCTGATAAATAGCAAGACCCAACGTATCGACGAAATCAGCCATTTCGCTGGTATAATCGTAATCGGTGTTGGTGCCTTCGCCATTCAACCAGTAACCGAAATAACCATCGTTTCCGGTTTCATTCAGGTTCATCTGCTTGTTCAGATTACCATTACAATAGTTCCACACCATCTTCGGCAGAATGTTATCTACGACGTAGGTGCGGGTATAGGTCGAGGTATTGCCTAAACGATCCTGCAGATAGAACTTGAGGGTATCAATGTATTCGCGAACATTGGTGCGTTGATCATGAACATATACAGCGCCCCAATAAGTGGTGTCGCGATATCCGCCGCCATAGGCTTCGCCGTAATGGGTGTTCCAGATCGTATTGGGGATATTCAGTACGTTGGCATCAGGGGCATCCTGAGTCCAAACATTACCATCCAGCAATACGCCGGCTTCCTGTTTACCAATTACATGGCGAACATCGGTGGCAGTACCGGTCAAACCGACCTTGGAGATATACTGCGTTCCGGCGATCGTACGCTGGGTTTCATAGTCCATGGCATTGGCTAAGCCCATACGTACGAAATCGTAACGCTTGGCTTCCAGACCCATGTTCTGTTCACCCTTGGCGCTCAGTCCCAAAAATTCTGGAGTCGCCAGACTGGCAGTGCGGGCAGTAACGGCCATATCGATATTGCCGGTGGAAGGTCCACTGTAGTAGTTCCAACCAAAAACTGTACCAACCAACTGCGTCGATGTGGTCGGAGTGTACATTTCGATGTCATTGAAATTAGCCACTGGAGCCATCTGATCGATCAGATAGTACCAACTGGTGATGATCTTGTGATCATCGGCATTGACATCGGTCGCGGTCGTGCTGAGATAGGTGTAGCAAATTACACTGTCGCCATCAGCATAGGCGGTAGTGGTATTGCCGCGGGACAACCATACGGAATCGCCATTGGTCTTCCAGGTAATTAACTGGTTAAGATCAACAGTTAAACGATAGTTGTTGGCGCCACAATAGCCGCTGTCAGCCAGGGCGGCCCAGCGAACGCCATTACATCCGGGACAATCGCAATCGAACCAACGATAAGCGATCGGAGCAAATCCGCTAGCATTAGCGGCGGCTTTATCGGTCGCGAACGCGGCTTCCCAGTTGGCGTGGGTATTACCCGTGCCATAACGGATATCATCTACTTTGTACGGCCAGTACCATTTAATGTTACCGTCTTTGTCGTAACATTCCATGGCAAAACCGACGGTCGTATCGTTGGCAATCGGTTCATGACAATAGTTGAAATCCCAGCATGAGCGGAAATCAACCATAATCGTATCGACTAAACCAGTGCGATACTGACGGATCACATTGCCATCGACATCGCTGCCAACGACAGCCGCGCGGATAACATCACCGTAGGACGCCGCATAAGGCGCGCTATGAGCGATATTGGTCGCGGCAGGATTGGACCAAGCCCAATCTTCATGAGCCGTACGAGTGCTCCAGTCTTCATCATACACACGGGACAGATTGGAATTCGATACGACGGTAATCGTATTGGATTCCACGGGCTTTGCCCAGTTGTGGTGCACGGCGTTGGCTACCATGATCGAATCCAGATCGGTCCAATCGTAGTCCGTCATATCATACTGGAAGACATCTGTCCAGTTTGAACCAGGCACCCAGGCATCATCAACCGTTCCGACATCGCCACGATCCCAGAGGTTGTTGTCACCGACATGTTCGCCGGCAATTCGGTAGCTACCGACTTTGTTGGCGCCGATAGTCAGCAACGAATCGCGTTGCGCAAGATAATCCAGCGCCCACGGACATACGTTGTACCAGTGAATATACTGGAATCCGTACATACGATTGCGCGTATCGCTGTTACCATAATTGTAACTGACGACGGTGTTTGTGCTGTCCTTCAAGAAAGCGGCAGTAGCGTTCACACCGGTACGCCAATCATTAGTACCATTGGCAACGGCGTATAACGGACCCTGCCACCAGAAATCAGCCGGACTCTTCTGAGTGAAATAACCCCAGGTGCGAGTCGGCGTCGTGTTGTTATCCCAGCGCCATTCGGCTGTCGTCCCGTTCAAACGGGCGGTGTCGATATCGAAGTTGGGATGTTCAAAATGACGACGATAGTTATAGGTATCGAATTCGATATCATTGTATAAGCCGTCATCGTAATAATAATCGCCATCGGCGGTGGACCAATGGTTGATGGCGCCCAATTGCTGAACGCGGTCAAAAGCCTGCGGGAAAAGGTGTTCGGATAGATCGGCCGCGCCGAGCTGTCCGCCGTTTTCCCAACCGCTGTTAATCGGGTACCAGGGTACATCAATCGCATCACGGCCCCAGGCAGAAATTTTGATCATATCGCCATCATCAACGTAATCGCAATTAAACCATAAACGCAAGGTATAATGGTTAAATTTTGCTTTTTCGTTCGCTGAACTGGCATACTCATTATGCTTATGCAAATCCGCATCAACTGCTGCATCAGCCGTGATCTCGGCATCTTCGAGGAAAGCGCCGTACAGATCAGTCGCAGCGGCGTTATTCAGATTCCACTCCATGCCGGGGTTCAGCCATTCAAGCACCGGATCCCATTCATTAGCGGCATTGGTGAGATCGGAAATACCGACGGCAATGCGATTGAGTTGCGATGTTGCAGAGCCTTGCGGGGTGAATTCAAGCTGCAGGAAAAGCGAATCAACGCCGGCAGCCACATCACCGCACTGGTTGCTCTGAAAACATTCGTCACAGACATCACTGAGGCGGATATCTACATACGCGTTATTACAACCCAATTCCATCCAGTTATTGCTGTTCTGAATGGCAATAGTGGGTTCTTTGGTATCTACGGCAAAGGTGTACTTGAAATAATTGCTATCGGTAATTACATTGCCGTTTTCAGAAGCGGCTTCATTGATGATTTCATTACCGATATTGTTATCGTCGCAATCGCCAGTGGCGACATCGGTTGCGTACACGCTCACGCAAACCATATCACCGTCGCGGAAACGATAACGAGGTTCGCTCGTGCCGAATCCCAAGCGGTTTTCGGTGTCACGGGCGCCTAAACGCGCGTCGAAAACGATACGGGTCTGCGGTGTTACGGCAGCCAGATCATAATCGTCTGCATTTGTACCACCCACGCGGCCTAATACTTTCTCAACGATATCGGGGGTTCCGTCATCGTCCAGATCGCGGTCAGCGGCCTGATCGGTTACGACAGCGCCATCAGCGCCTTCGTTCAGATCAGTGGGACGGTCGAAATAGAAGGCCGGGCAATCAGCAGGGGCCTCATCAGCCGATACCAGGTTGCCATTGCCAATCGAGAAAACCGTTCCGTTCGGTCCAAACCACGGGTGGTAAGTACCGTCGCACGCGGTTACTTTAATCCGCATCTTTACCGAGCTCATCGACATGCCGGCCGCGAAATCGCGCGAATAGAAACGGCAGGAAAGATCAGCCAGATCAAGCGAAATAACTTGATACGGATCGGAAGTATAGGAATAAAGATTTTCGGCATTGGTAGCCACTTCATCATGACCGGCGACAGCGCCGTCAATGTTATTTTCAAACCAAGTGGCATCGCCATCATCGGTGCGGCGCATAAACGGATATACCGATTCCAGATCAACGATTGGTCCGGTCATATCAACGTAGAACCAACCGAGAGTATCGGAAGCGTAGGTATAACCGTCTTGTTCGCGGCCATCGACATCCAAATTGGCGTCGAGCAGCGCGTCATCGGCGAAATACCAGCCTAAGCCAAGGAAATCACCTTCGGCACCGGCACCGGCAAGCCCAACCTGCCATTCGTATTCCGGAGCGTCATGATCGCCGTCATCGTCGCTGTCGGTTTCATCCAAACGGAGGAAATGCTTGTTCGGGTTGCCGAACGCATAGTTGAAATTGGCCTGAAAATTGCCAAAACGGAATTTAAAACGTTCGCAAAGCTCTTCATTAAAAGCTTCATGGTTGGCGCCATTGACGCCAGTAGGAAAATTAAACGTCTGGTAGTTCAACGGGACATTCTGGGCATCCAACGGGTTGTACCACCAGTTGTCGTCGCGCAGGAATACGCCGTTATCATCCGCGTTTGCGGTAGCGGCGGCATAATCTGGTTCAGCGTCAGCATCCAGATCAGTAGAAGACTGGTTATCATTAATGGTATAACGACTCCAGAGAATATTCGGCTGATCATGAATACCGTCGGAGCGAACAGCAGCATGACCCCAGGCAACGCGATTTGCGGCTACCAGGGCGGCATCGACGATTTCTACCAGGATCACATCGCCGTCTTCAGTATCGGCGCCCAATGCGTCAAAATAATCATCAGCCAGATTGATGCTGAGGATACCATTCTGAGGATTAGTCGCATCTTTGGCGTACGTTACGCCATTGGCGGCTTCCACTTCCCAGATAAAAACCTGAGCGGCGGCGCCTTCCCAGATACCCTGGGCGTCGGTGTCCCAATCTTCATCGTCATCCCAACCGAAGTTGGTCGGATCGAAGCGGTCATCGGTCGCTAAACTGTTATCGCAATCCCATACGGTCAAAAGAATCGCGAAGTTGGTTGTATCGAAACCGGTTCCCGGAGCCGGGGCCAGTGTCGCATCGCGACCATTGTTCGTACGCCAGATACCGGAGGTCAACTGGGCATACGTCGGTGAATGGTAAGCAAGCGCGTCATCCCAATGCGCGTTGTCATCATGCACATAAATCGCGTTGGAATTAATACCGCCACTGCGCTGGTAGGTCGGGTAAAGGTTTTCACCATTACAATTGACCACTTTAGTCGCAGAATTGGTGGTGTCGCTTAAAAAGGCATCTTTGATTTCAATGCGAATAATCGGATCGGTCGTATTGACCACGCGTATCGGCTGATAATCGAGTCCCGGACGGTTGATGTACTCGGGGCAAGTCATCTTGGCGATCGGCGCGGACAAATCGACGGCAAAGCGTGTTTCCACATAGCCGGCTGTAATCCAGGCTTCAGTCGGACGGCCGACAAAATTGTTATTAACGGTAGCTTTGCTGTAATTCGTATAAACAGTATTTCCGCCGCGGTCTTTCACATACAACCGGGCAGTCACAACCATACCATCACGCCATACGAAATCGCGCAGATCGGTTTCGCCGACCGCGGTCAAATTCATATCGGTGTGGTAGATATTGAAAATCAAGGTATCAACGCATAACGCGGTATCGCGGATCAACGTCACACCGCAATTGGCGCGGTTGGTAACCACGAAGGGATGCGCGCCGGCGCCGCCCATGGCTAATAAAGCGCGAGCATCAGCATAGGTGGACGGATCATTGTTGACGGTCGAATAATCGATCACGTTGCCCAATTCATTGGTCCGTTGATTGATTCCGCGATTATCGTCATCAATGAAAATCACCGAGTCGATACCCAAATGGATCGCATCGCTATTGGTGATACCGGCGGCGCTGGCGGCGCTGCCAAACCAGTCGGCGCTGTTATCAAATACGGAGTTACCCGTATCAACGGCGATATGGATCGTAGTGTCATCCGCGCAGTTGTCGAGATCCTGCATCACCCAGGTGATCACCTGAATCGAATCGGTTGTGTAAGGCGGGACGTTGGTATAAACGCCACCCTGAGTAGCAGTCTGCTGGCTGGAATAGGCATAACGGTTCCCGGTAGGGATCGCCATGTCGTCAGCCCAGTCGGCCGCTTCATAAATTGCATCGCCATCATCGGTGTAATCAACAGTGGCATAGGCAGTGGAGACCATCGGGTCAACAATGGCGACCACAGGACCCACATTACCTTGCCAACCATGAATCAAACCGGGGACATCCCACATGGCGGGAACGGAATTATCATTGGCCTTGTTGTTCCACGAAGCTTCCGAACCGTCAACCGTGGTCCAGGCCGCGGCGCCGGTTTTGGTGCGGGGACGCAGCAACAGGGACGGACGAACCTCGAAGAGATCCGGTTCCCAGGTTGTGCCGCCGCCCAGAATCTCCGGACAAGCTGTGTAATCGGTTCCGGGAAGGATACGGTATGGAGAATAGGCTTCTCCGTCCTGAGTACCCATCCACGGACCAAACAGATCCGGGAACATTCCAAAAAAGAATTCATCGCCCCAATTGGCGCGATTGGTCATTGCGGCGTTAGCCAGATCCACACCCAAACTGGGATCCATCGAACCTTCGGGACTGTCGCAACAGCCAGAAGGACGAGCAGCAACCCAGAAGCGGATAAACGGCAATGTGGCGCCGGCGTTGAGGTTCTGAATGTCGACCGGACGGCCGAATTCAACGTAGGTTTGCCAGCCGTACCATTCGTTTAGGGCAGCTAGATTGCGTGGATGATTAATACCCATAAAATAATCATCCAATCCGCTAAACGGAATCCAAGTGCGGTTGCCGGATACGGCGACATCGTTAAAATCATACACAGCCGTACCGCGCGTTAAGTGTCCGCCACCATAATTAGCCGGAACTGGATCGCCAGCGTAGGTAAAGGATGTAACATTGGTATAGTGAGCCATGGTCGAATCCAGTCGATCAGCTCGGGAACCGCGCCATTCGATGATATCATCGTTGCGATCCATATAATCCTTACTGGAGTTGGTGCCCACGTTCCAATCGTTTTCATGGTAAATCTGTAAACCGGAGGCCCAACCGTCATCGACACTGCCATTCAACGGCAAGAGGTCTTCGTACGGGTTGAAATCACTGTTACCTACCACGGTAATGGTCAAACCATATAAATGAACATTGGCATTATCAACCTTCAAATCGATGTTCATTACCGGAACGGAATATACCTTCCACAAGGTATCATCCACAGCGCCTTCGTCAACAATGCGGTAACGTCCATCACCCAAACGGTTGATGTGGTTACGGGTCGAAGGCGTATAGGAACCGAAACGGTTCAAACGATCCGCACTCGAGTTCCACTGGTAATGTGAAGGGATATAATCGTCATCGTCGGTATCCTGGGGATTACCATACGCGCTGTGCGTGGCCTGAGTCACGTTCAACAACTTGCTGGAATCACCCAGTGAGTTGTAGGCCTTATCAGTCGTCGCATTGGTATCGCTTTCCCAGTATACCAGGTTCTTGGCTACCGCATAGGTATAACCAACACCCGTCAACGCGCCGATATCATTATTAAACGGCGAATTGACCGGTTGCGGCGCAGCCATCATGGAGCCAACCATCATCAGCAAGCTGAAGATGATGAGCAAACTCCAGGTCATTTTTTTACTCATTCAGTTTCCTCCTTAACGAGTTTTGAAAGCTTTGTCAGTTTTCCACCGACAATCATACGGTTTGAAACGGCTCGGTTCCCGCTTCCGCTGTCCATTCGAGTTGAAATTATCACTGCCATCAGACTCCTTTCACGGTTTGAAGGGTTATCGTTCATGTCGGCTTGTCAAGCATCCATGGTTTAATCTTAATAATAAATAAAAATTCTTGTCTTGTCAAGTCCTTTTTTTATGCCGACATTTTTTATATTGCATTTTTCATGCCGTAATATGAATTTTAATCACATCGCTCTTGTTTGTATTCATTATTATATAACTGAATTGTATAACAGAAACTAAAATACACAGTTTTTTTTCAATATCCTGTCGCACACTGCTCACTGGAGCCTTCTACAAATTGACTTTCTATTGGCTATCAACACCTAACATAGACATTTCATACTGTTTACGATACTGTGGCTAAAACCCGCCCTATTACAAATCTGCCAAGGAATATAAATAGAAATGCTCTCTATGATGTATTTAAAATATATCACTTAAAACCACCCTCTAAGCGCTTTATATTTCTCCCAGATTCCAAATGAGATATTTTAGACTCAATCTCCCCCATAACTGAGTCGAAAACGTCTCAACCATTAAAATCATCCTTTTTTGTTTAAAATACACACCTTTTTACTGTGGTTTATACGACTCATTCAAAGTAATACTGCGCCATTAAAATCCCACATTAAAGGCCCATTATTTATAACACAGTTGATCATAAAAACACAAAATGTATTACTGTCTATAAAATTGCATTGAATAGAGGGTATATACCTATATAAAAAAATTGTTTACTACATTTTCTATAGTCATTTTGGGTAGACATATAAATTTAGTAATGAAAAGCAAAAAAAAGGACATATAGTTATGGTAACTTAATAAAGCAAGGGAATTAGAAAATCAACTGTTATATTATCTTTATTTATAATATGGATCCGATTGACCGCTCAGGGAAAATCGGATCCATTTAAAATTAATTGGAAGTTAATATTCTTGTTATTTTAGCTTTAAAAATCGTCCCTTGGCAATTTGTCTATGAGTAGCGGGATCCTGAATAATGTAAAAATAGATTCCGCTGGCTACCCCTCGCGACATCCGGTCAATACCATGCCAATCCAATTGGGACTGATGGGTCTCTGCTTCCCAGACGAGCCGGCCTTGAATGTCATAGATGGCGCATTTAAACCCGTTAGTTGAATTGAGATTTTTAACTTCAAGTCTGACAAAGTGGGTAAAAGGATTGGGGAACGTTCGGCAGAGGCCAGCATCGTTATTCCAAAAAGCATCCTCAGCAACGGCAGAAGGATTTTCACTTTTAAGCCGAAGAGATCCGCTCCTTTTGATACGGCATGTATAGGTATGAAAGGTCGTATCAATCTGTGTCGGTATGGAATCAAAATCTTGACTCTCCTCTGGCTTGAACCACAAGCTGGGCTGAGTAAACCCACGATAGAGCGCATTGCTACTAGGCCCCTGGTAGAGGATCACTGTTACTGAATCCTGAAGCTTGTCCCAATCCGTACTATACACGTTAAATAGCGTGCTGCAGGCTTCTATCTCCTCACTGTTTAAATATTTTGTAAAAGAGGTGTTCATTGAAAACCCATTCTCATCAACAGCCATCGGAATATGAATGCGGTAATAAAATATTGATCGGTTGAGGGGTTGAGCCGCCCAGCGCAATGCTTCACCCTGGCTTAATTGGATATGGCTCTCTTGAAGAGATGATTGAGTTTGAAAAGTTTGGTATAGCTGGGGTTGGATCGTATCAGAAAAAAAACGGACTTTATGCATAGTCGGCTGCTGAACGCCGCCGCCATTCGCGTTACTTGAGCGAAAGACAATTGCAGACCCTTGCATATTGGTAATCAATTGATACGCTAATGAATTGATAGCGAACCAATAATGATTCGTTGCGCTGGTATCGATCTGAAAGGGTATTGTCGCCACTTCCAGGTATGACCGGTACGATCCGGAAAGTGTAGTGTTCCATGGAGAAAGATGAACAATGGTCAACCCATCGCCGGCAATTCTTGTATTGACAGAAGGATATGCAAGCCAGGGAGTTACCACTGATGGAGTTAAGGATAGGATTACGGGTTCGGCCGGGCATGCTTCACCTGAATTATTTTCAGCCTGTATCTTAAATTGCCATACTTGAGTTGCTTGTTGAGCCGGCCACAAACTGAACGGAATAGTACATGCAGTATCCGTCGCATTGAGTGTTTGCCAGGACTGTGGATTAAGCTGTCCTGTACCGTAGTCACAATAAATCCGGACAAAATCATAAGGTTGGAACGGATTCGATTTCCATTTTAAATTAAAACGATCAAGCTGCATTGAATAATTGAAATCGATGATATTTCCCGGCGCTTCGCCTTGTGTAAAAAATATGACGGTATCCGGGTTGGAATGGGTTAAAGATTGCGGATCATTGTGTTTAAAGGCTTTAATTGACATCTGGTAGCTTGCTCGTTCCTGTAAAGTATCAGAAATATTCAGCATTGTATCCTGAGTCGTGTAAAACTTGAGCAGTTGGGGACTGCCCAGGGGGAATAGAGTAATCAAATAACTGACCTGATAACCACTGGTAAGGCTATCTTTAGCCGCTCGCCATAAGATTTTTAAATTCCGGGGATTGATTGTTTCGCTATTCTGGGGAGAAACGATGTTAAAAGCTTTCAATTTAGGAATTAAATCGTAGCTGACGTAAAACTTCTTCAATGAAGTGGTCTGAGTTCGTCCGCTGCCGTCTATAGCCTTCACTCGCCAAAAATAAAGGTAATCATTTTTCAGTACGGAACTGTCTCCGAGTGTGATAAAACTATTGGCTAATGATGAGGCCTGGTAGTAAACCTGGGTTGTGTCGTTTTTATCCGTAAAAAGTTGAAATGTGTAGCGTACCGAATCGTAAGGATCCGGATCGGTACTGCCCAGCCAACTGAAAGTTAAACTCCATGCAACAATCTCATTTTCAGAGGGTGAGATTAATTCAGGCAAAGAAGGCGATTCCTGGGTATGATTCAGATAAAACGATTGGGCATCACAATAGTTACTGGTAGTGTGCCCATCACTTGCCATTACTCGCCAGAAATAATGTTTGTTGTCAGTTAAAATACCAGTATAAAGATAACTGGTCATACTTCCCGAACTATTTTCGGAAATATTGGAAAATGTTCTAAGCGCCGGTGACTGAAAGGTGTTGATCGTATCCAACTGAATGGTATAAATAATAATATCGCTTTCATTCGGATCAGTGGAATTAGTGAAGCGAAACGTAATGGTGGGTGTCGACACCAATTGATCAGCAGAGGGGCTATAAGGTCCTCCAGGTGCCGTAGGACCGGTTTGCGGATCATAGCAGATAAAGCGACGAAGAGCTGAAACTCTTTCGGCGCCAATTGGATCATAGGCTGTAACCTGCCAATAATATACACGATTTTGTACAAATTGATAGGTGTGGGAATATACTGTGTCAGCCATAGCTGAAGAAGTAAAAGCGGTTGCCATAGTATTGAGGGTATCGATTGAAAACCGATAGCGCACCCAATCTCCCAGATCGGCATCCAATGATCGATTCCAACGAAACGTCAGAGTAGTAGCGGTAGTTTGCAGTTGGTCAGCCGGTTCGATCAATTCAAATTGAGCGGGAATATGATTGCTCAGCTCAAAATAGAACGCCATGGGAGTATCCCCAGATGATAATTCTCCATCGTGGGAGCGGCAAAACCAATATAATGTGTCATAGGCCATGGCGTAGTTCTGAGAAATCCGCCAGGAGGTTCGCCCGCTGCTGTCTTGGGAGACAGGTCCGGAACTATCAATAATGGTACTCATCATAATATTGGTCGCCACATAAAAATGATAGCTTAATTCTGAACTATAGGGATCCGGATCAGTTGTATTTGTTACAACTAATTGAGGATGGATCGTATCCACCGGCATGTTCATTCCGGGATAATAGGGACTGGGTTTGTGAGGCGCTTCATTGGCATCGTTGCGGGCAAATTCCGCGGGCGCCTGATTCGAATATCGAATTCCACCCTTTCCGTCAAAAGCCATAACCTGCCAGTAATAAATTGTATTATCGTCAGATAATGTGAATGTCCGGGTTGTATCATCCAATGTATCCACCAGCAATAACGATGTTAACTGCGGGTGATTGCTTACAGAAACAACATATTGAACTTCATCGCCGATGTTGGGATCCGTGGTTGAATTCCAGCGCAGTGTTATAACACTACCTCCCTGAAATACGATTTTTTCTGAGGGCTCTATCAGGTTAAAGGCATAAGGGGCATCGTTTTGCGCATCGACTAAAAAACTGTCCGCTTGCGAAAAACCGCTATTATTTCCCTGATCATCACAAGCAGAGACGCGCCAGTAAAAAAACTGCCCTTCCTGCAATTCAGTATTAATGCTATCCAGCGTAAGCGTATCAAGGCCCGAGGGGGGACGAATCAGACTATCCCGATAAGGAACGCCTGGGAAATCGCGACGTACTGATACTTCCATGCGATAGGTTAAAAGTGAATCACGTGGGTCATTCCCGAGCGGCTTTAAGAATTTAAATTCCGGTGATTTCGTGGCTACCCGTTCCCCGTTAACAGGAGAAACCAGAGTAACGAAACCAGGAACTTCATCGACCTGGTCAAACAGCAGGGATGAAACCCCTCCGCTATTATCGGTAAAATAAGTGGTATCCGACAAATAGGCTCTTACCCGCCAATAAATTCTATGGTTTTCCATTGCTTGCGGCAAATTTAGTTGAAGAGTAGGTTGGCCGGTTTGGGCTATTTGCCACAATGTCGTATCATTACCATAAAAAAGTTTGTAATGATCTGCATTTTGAGCCATTTGCCAGGTAAAAGTTATCGCGCTGGTTTGAAGCAGTGTACCTTCGATGGGACTTAGTAAGGAAAAAGCAGTGGGTGGGCCGCTAAAAGGAATTATAGCAATGGTTAGTGTATCATACGTTATACCCCATTTGCCATCGTCCGCCTTGAAATAAAAACTAAAGGTATCAACCTGATTATCATCGGCAGTAAAGGTAAAACGACGATCATTGAGTGAAGCATTTTCAATCGGATTCAAAAACGTCAAAGATAAATTGTCCCCGTCCTCATCCGTAACATTGATATCCAACGCATAATCCGTTCGAGCCATGAGAGTTACCATTGTAGCAGGCATGTTGTTAAAAACTGGAGCATGGTTGTCATTATTAACCCCATAAAAATGCAATGAGTTTTTCTCGTTCATGACCAATAAATTGCGTTGATTAAAAAAAGCTGAGGTTGACGATTCATTATATCCATTGTGATCTTCTATTAATTGGGGTGTTGCTTGGCTAATGTTGAAAATACGATATCCCTTGTCACCCCGGTGAACAATCATTAATTGTCCGGCAAAGCTCAAATTCTGCCGATCTGTTTGATCGGAGAGAAACTGGGCGGCTTCCTGAGTTGCCGCATTAAAACGATAGATGTGCGCATTCTGCGTAAAAAAATATAGCATGTCTTCATGCGCGTTAATGTATTCCACGCCATTCCCACCGACCACCTGCTCTTCATTGGTAAACAGATAGGATTGACAGGTGACTTTTAAAATATTATGATTATTGTTTAAATAAAACACTCCCTGATTGGTAGTCGCTAATTGCTCGACCTTCCCCTGAACAATTCGCGAATCAGTCCGTTGAGGAACCGCTGGATTTTGATCAATACGGTAACATACAAGCGAATCTTCACATCCGGCAATCAGCGAATTTTGGAAAACTCTGGCCGAGACCAGACCGGCTAAAGGACCAATCGTTCCGACCTGATTCAATTGATTGCCTGAAAGTTGGAACACTAAAATTGATTCATCCTGCTTTCCATAGACATAAGCTTCATTGTAGGTGTTAATATCGGTCAATTCACCGGCTAACTGTATGGTTTCAGTATTTATCGGCTGATTGGGATTCGTCATATCAAACAGCAACAACTGGTTACCCAATACGCAGTTATTGGCTGTCAGCAAGAGATAGTTATTTAACGGCGCCATTTCACTAAAATCGCCGTATTGTTCGATGTAGGATTCGTCATGCACTGGAGTTGGAGGATGGATGATTGCTCTTCCATCCAGGGGGTTGGAATAGTCCAGATCCCAGGCATCGAAACTTCCACTCGTATGACTGACAACAAACCGGTCTCCATGAAATGCAAAACTGATGACTGTATCATTAACCAGGGGCAATTGATATCGATAGGTCTGATAATCCTTATTCAAATAATCAACACCATTGGTAAGTACCTGAAGAGTTTGACAAAAACGAGTATTCGTGATATAATGGAACAGATTATAATCCGGCACCAGATCAATAACTCCCGTTGTCGCGCCTGAAGCGGCTATCTGTTCATTATCCAATGGGTTATGTGTTAAAAATACCCGCACGCAATTTCCAGCGGCGATGGAAAGGAGTTCATTTTCAACATATACTTTATTAAAATTTTCTCCTGAGCGGCAAGCAATGGATCCTGCAACGGAAATCGACTGAAGGTCAGTATAATCAAGAATCGTTAAGCCGCTGGTTCCCTTGGCAACGTAAGCGAATTGCTCGTTTAGGGCGATATGGCTAACTGTCGCATTCATTGCATAAGTCCCAAGTATTGGCTGTTGAGGTGAAAGATGATCCATCACCACAAATTGATTAGTGGACTGGATAAAATAAGCCGCTAAATGTTCATTCATAGTAACAGTATTGATAGTGCCACTGCGTATCTGGCCATTGGCCTGCAACAAATTGTTGGTGATTGAAAATGAGTACAATCCACTAGCGCCGGCGGCTACTAAAATCCGCGCACCCCGTAAAGCCACTTGTTTCCCGGATCCGGTTGGCAGGTTGGCCTGGTCGAGCAAAACAGCCTGGTTGCCTGTCATAGTAAACAGATACAACTTATTGGCGCTGATACCGACAAAATGTTGGTTATTGCCGTCCAGATCAATAATATTTTCGCTCATGATTAGCGTGTCGCACGGCGCAGGATGTTCCCGATCCGGACTTTGCCCTTCATTTACCAATAACCGTGATTGACCGTTATTGTAACTGCTGATGATGGTATAGATATTCTGACGGGCTATTGCTAAGAGAGTATCTGAAGTATTTATAATGTTCGGTGTCGTTACTAATAAAGGATGTACCATTTCATAAGCGAGCACCTCGTTGTGTATGGCCGCGTATAACTGCCGGGAGGTATGATGGATATCCTTCATAAAAAAAGACAAGGAATTGGGTTTGTTTGATATAGGAAGTGAAGAGGAATTTGGAATCATTCCGCTAATATCATAACCCCAAAACGTGTTGGACTGTAACGATTTAAAAGATTCAAAACAAAATGCTTTCGATGCGATTTTCCCCAAACCCAGGTTCGTCATTGTGACAGCGTTAGTTGAATTCATATCCCAAGCGTCCCAAATTCCCATACCGCCATTGGTGTGAACAAATACGAAATGGTTATTAGTATAGATATCTGTAATAGCCCGTGTATTTTCCGTGCCCCACGAAGATGGATAAGATAGAGAATGCTCTCGAGTCGGAGTCCCCCCGTAGGGATAGTAATTATATATTGAAAGGGAATCATCATATCCCAGATAGAATTTTTGATTCTCCCATTTGAATTTTCTAACCGGGCCAACAGATTCGATAGTTTCCAATAATACCGGAGCCGTCTGATTTGTCATATTATACACAAATAACCGGCTTTGCTCTGTATTGATCGAATCGAGGATAAGCAGCCATGGTATTGAATACTGGATTTGCAAAACGCGTCCGGTAGTCGCTATTGAGCTAACCAGTGTAGCATTTGCAAAATTGGATGTGTTATATATGTCCACACCGCGATGATTGGCGGCTATAACACTATTTTTCAAGGGGATAATCTGGTCATAGGGACCATGTTCCAATGCGGTGCCTAAATCCTGCAGCAGAATGATCTGTCCGTTTGCAAGCGAAAAAAATAGCAAGACACATACCAAAAAAAATAAATAAAAAATCTTTCTCATGCTCAACTCCTTAATGCGGGATGAAAGTTCTCAAGGTGTAAATTCTGCATTTTTCGTGCCAAAAAAAAATGAATTAGTAATTAAAACAGCTCCCACCGACAAATTCGCGTAAAATTGAAGTGGCCGGGATGTACTCCGGCGCGATGGGTTGGAAAATTGATAAAAAACTAAGCAAACGGACGGCAACCCGGTGAGCAGGCAAACTTGTGTCTATTTTCTTTAAAAGTTGTTCCGCTTCCATTTTTAATAGTGAAAGTTCAAAGTGGTGGGCGGAATTGAAAAGAACATCGGCCTCTTCCTGGAAGGGAAAGACCCACTTCTCCTCACCAGCGCGAACCAATGGCCAACGATCAATGGTATCCTCTGCTCGGTATCCACGAAAGTGAAAATCGCGAACCATCCGCCTTAACAACCGATTGTCGGATGATGAGATGCGATTGTAATCGTCAATAGCTAACGGAGTGAGCGCGCTGACGTAAATTTTAAATTTAAATGAATCCGAAATTGAGGATGTCAATACTGGATTCAAAGCGTGAATCCCTTCCAAAATCAGCGGTTGATATTCATCGATTCGTAATACTTTAGTCTTTGAGCGGCGTTTACCCGTTTCGAAATCGTATAACGGCATCTCCACTTCATTGCCGTTGATCAGGTCTTGCAAATGCTCGTTCAACAGCGGCAGGTCCAGCGCGGCAATATTTTCGAAATCGTAATTGCCGTTTTCGTCAAGCGGCGTTTTGTCGCGGTCAATATAGTAGTTATCCAAACTGATCGACATGGGTTTGATGCCATTGATCCGCAGGTGAATGGCCAGTCGCTGGGTAAACGTTGTCTTCCCTGATGAAGATGGGCCTGAAATAAGGATTAAGCGAATTTTTTGTTTGTTTTTCCCCAACAATATCTGATCGGCAATCTGCCCGATTTTTTTCTCATGCAATCCTTCGCAAATATTAACGACATCCTGAATACGCTGGCTTAAAATAACCTCATTAAGACGGTGGACATTATTGACCTCAATAATCTGCCCCCAGCGTTTACTTTCGATAAAAGCGGCAAAAAGCTTCGCTCTGCGACCCAGTTGTACTAAATAGTGTTCCTTTTCCGACTCAGGTCCATAATATAATATAAAACCCCGACTATAGCGTTTCAACCAAAAATTACCAATATACCCCGCATGAGGAGCCAATGTCCCTAAATCAATATCCTTATAAGGACCGCAGGAATAAATCGAGATGTATTTCCGATCTAATTGCTCCACTAATTTTAATTTATTGTAAAAACCGCGTTTGCGAAAATAGTCAATCGCTTCTTCCTTGGATAGTGTAAAATTCTCGAAAATTTCATTTTTTTCTATGAGTAAATGCATTTGTAAAGCGATCTCTTTCAATAGTTCCTCATTAACCGGAATATCAGTATAAAAATCATAATAGTAACTGTTGCCTAAAGCCGCGCCTAATACAATGCGTGAATTACGGAAAAGATCAAAAATAACACGGTTAAGCAAAAATGCAACACTTTGACGATGAATGGCTCGTCCAACTGCCATATCAGCGGTTATCAGCTCAATGGTTTCATGATTCTGCGCTAATAAATAGTTCAAGGAAACCGCGCAGTTATTCACCCAGGCAGCCAGTGTCAGGGGAATTTTATACGCTTCTTTATCTTTTAGCAACTGTAAAATGCTAATCCCGGCATTCACGCTATAATCTGTTCCATCAAGCTTAAGATCAATTTTCATTCACACGCTCCTCAGTTTTATCTGCCCATTCAAAATTCATTCGACTTTCACCTGTAGATAGTGAACGGTTCCATTTCTTATTATTGCGAGCTAAAGCTTAACCTAAACATTTTATATTACGTTGCTATGTAAATTCTTCTGTTTCTACTAAGATATTTTTGACTTTCCTATTATCATGCGCTTACATATATAATTACTTTTTAATAAAATGTCAAGCCTATTTTCAAAAATATTTTAAAAAACTCTGTTTTTTAATTGACTTTATGCCACAAACCGAATATAATAAAACAGAAGGCTGGCTGGATTATGTTCCCCGAAAAGGCTCGAGACTGGATGTCAAGACATATTTTTTCCAGCGATGACAGTTGTGGAGTTCGTAAATGAAATTTGCGCAAGAAAAATACAAAATTCAAACATCAACCCGAAGGTGGCTATGGATTATCAGCTATTAAACCAAAATCAACCGTTTTTCATACTGGGCCCCTGCGCCCTCGAAAACGAGGTCATTGTTGACCAAATTGCCCGATTCGTGGCTATGTGCCGGGACCAACTTGCTCCTTTGCCAGTCATTTTCAAAGCCTCTTTTGATAAAGCGAATCGGAATTCTATCGACTCTTACCGGGGACCCGGGTTGCAGGAGGGGTTAAAAATTTTAACTCGAGTAAAAAAATTTTTTAACTTACCGATTCTCACTGATATTCATGAATGTTCACAAGCCGAACTGGTAGCTGAAGTCGCCGATATCATTCAAATCCCCGCTTTTCTTTGTCGTCAAACAGACCTGGTTATGGCAGCGGGTCGCACCGGACGAATCATCAATATTAAAAAAGGACAATTTCTTGATCCCGACAGCATGATTCATATTATCCGCAAAGTCGAAAGCGCTGGCAATCATCAAATCGTATTGACCGAACGCGGCGCCAGTTTCGGCTACCAGAATCTGGTGGTCGATTACCGTTCGCTGGTATGGATGCAGCGCTGGGGGTACCCGGTTATTTTCGACGCCACACATAGCGTACAACGTCCGGGATCTCTGGGCGGCAAATCAGGGGGCGACGCGGCTTTGATTCCTTATTTGGCGCGCGCCGCTGCCGCCATTCCGGCGCAGGGCTTTTTTATGGAAATCCATCCCAACCCCGAATTGGCGCTATCCGATGGCCTAAATACTCTCTCGCTGGAACAGTGCATGGAACTCCTTCCTCAGTTGATCGCGATTTCCCGGATGGCCCAAAACTATAAAAAAACCGACCCACTAACCGCTGATCATGCAGAAACAGGGAGTCAATAACCCGGAACTATTGCATTTAAACGGGTTAACTATCTTCCATCTGTGTCCGTTTCTGGCGCAACGGCGCAAAAGTTCGGTTAACGCATGCTCGGAACAAATTCAGATTCATTTTTGTTAATGATACAAGCC
>CAZWDO010000003.1:120689-206022 GCA_964632485.1 uncultured bacterium | reverse complement strand
AGCTTCATTTTTGGGAACATGGGCTCCATTTGCCGAATAAACTCCTTCATCACATGCCTTTTTGTCGTCTGCCCCAACGGGCAAGTACAGGTAACAAGTTCTATTTCGAGCGCATTGGCATACGATATTATCTCACGTTCATCAAGATAAGCTAATGGACGGATCAGGTTGAATTCACCATCAAAGAACTCCATCTTGGGTTCCATACGCTCGATTCGTCCATGAAGAAAAAGATTCATCAAGGTAGTCTCAGCAATATCATCGGCATGATGGCCCAATGCAACTTTATTGCATTGAAATTCACGAGTCGCCGCAAACAATGTCATACGTCTGTGCCAACTGCAATAAAAACAAAGATTTTTTTGTTTTTCAATTTCGGGTAAACTAATTTCGATTTCCTTGACGATTAACTCCAGTCCCAAGCTTGAAACAAAATTCCGCAAGGACGGGACATTTTGCCGAATTGCTGATTGAATTTCTGATATAACCAGTAAAGGAACGATTTCGAAGGGATATTGATATTTATCGCGAAAAAGCAGCAGCATTTTCAACAGTGTAAGACTGTCTTTTCCTCCCGAAAGCCCCAACACTATTCGATCATGCGGCTCAACCATTTTGAAATCCAGGATCGCTTTCCGCACATTCTTTAGTAGATAAAAACCACGACGTTCTTCAATAGTCCGGAATTTACGATAAAGTTTACTACCCATTCACTGAATTCACTAATCTGTTAGTCAGGGGAAGTATGATAATAGCTATAGTAACTTTTATAATAACGCTTGTAATAATAGTATCCATAAGATCCATAGCGTTTTGAAATCAGGATTTTGTTCAATAATATACCCAAAACATTTGCATTCACCCGATTCATTAGCTCAAGGCAATAGCGGGCGCTGTTTCTGTTGGTTTGAAGCGCCGCCATAACGAGAAGCACACCATCCACATAGGTCGAGATCAAAGCGGCATCGGTAACTACATTCACCGGCGGCGTATCAACCAGTACGATATCAAAATCATTTTTAAGGGTCTCGAAAAAACTCTTGAAGCGATCGGACCCAAGTATCTCCGCCGGGCGATCCGCCTGCCCGCCAACGGTAAAAACATGCAGGTTCGGAACAGGGGAAATCTGAATGTACTGGTGGTAATCCAATTCAGGATGATCCAGCGCGTCTAATAAACCCGGCTTTCGATCCATATTGAATATAGTATGAATCTTCGGTTTTCGCAAATCCAAATCTACCAACAAAACCCGCATATCTTTCTGGGCAAAAAGGACCGATAAATTTGAAATACTTATACTTTTCCCCTCATAGGGAGAGGGACTTGTAACCAGTAACGATTTAAGCTTATGATAAGGATCGATATGCTCAAGATTGGTCCGTAACGTACGGTACGCTTCACTCACCTGGTGGTTGGGTTTGATAAACGTGATTAAATAGGGGTCCACATTCATCTCGGCAGCTTGGGGAAGCGTTTCGATCATTTTGGGGATAATTCCCATCGTTGGCACTAATAAATGCTTCTTGACGTCTTCAGGAGTCTTAAGAGTCGTATCAAACAGCTCGATAAAAAAAGCCATAGAAAAACTCAAAACCAAACCGAGTAAAAAACCGATTGACCAGAATTTTTTTGTTGTCCGCGGCAAGGGAGCGCTCGGTTTATCGGCCGGACTGATAAGTTTGAGTTCAGTACGATTGGAAATCGTTGTTAGTTTTTCCTGTTGTTCGCGTTCTACAAAAAAATTATAAGCTCGGTTGAGAACACTGCGGGTTAGACTTAGACGCGCCATTTCGGTTTTTTGCTGCAGAACTTCGGGATTGGCGACTCGATAGCGGTCATAAAGCTGTTGATAATATTTTTCCTGCAATTTCATCATTTTAATCGTTAATACAGACTCGTCGCGTTTGCGGATTAACTCGGTGTAATGGGTTACGTCTAATTGCAGGGAGGGATTGTTCCCACCCGAAAGCTGCCCAATGATTTGCCGGGCCGCCCGGTTAGTAATATCTGCAATCTGGCTTTCGACTTGTTCCAGCTCCTTTTTAAAAACTGAGGGATTTTGCATATATTTATTTTTTTTCTTGACCAACTCTTCATATTGGCCCTTCAATGCCAGCGTATCGTAATTGATACGGACGTTATATTTTTTATTAATCATCAAATCATATTCCTGCAATTCTTCTTCAATTGCCTTTTGTTTGGCCTCTTCCAATTGCCAGGTCGTGCGGGCGTTTAGCATCTCTACTTGTAGTTTCTGCGCTTCCCGTTCGACTCCCGCTAAATCATCTCCCACAGAAATTCCTGTTTTATTTCGAAATAATTGAATTTCATTTTCATTCTCAATAATCTGTTCTTCTAATAATTGCTTTTGTTCGATTATATATTTCAACATTTGATCGGCCCGTTGATTCTCCAATGCAATCGCTTTATCGCGCAACACTTCAAAGCCCACATTTACAATCTGATATACAATAACGGGATCGCCGGCAGTCGCTCGCAATTGACACGCGCTCTGAATCACTTCCGAACCCTGCAAAAAACTTCCCTGCAATTGCTCAAACTGCATAGGCAGATGGGCAATTTCAGCGGCTCTTTGTGGAGTGATATTTAAATTTTCTTCTTCTTTTAACGCTATCTGAATTCGCTCAGCTAAATCTTTTCTAAAGGGTTCGCTTTGGACAATCAGGTTATAGTAACCTACATTTTGGGGCGCGTTTTGATTGCGGAACATGAATTGACTGGGATTCATCCTTTCATCCTTTTGCTGGTCATCCAGCATGGCAATCAGAGTAGCCGAGTAATATGAGGGCTGGATGAGCCCTATATAAAAAAAAGGAATAAATATTAAAAAAAAAGTGATAATTATAAAAAGTTTGCGGCGGAATATCACGCCAAGGTAATCTTCAAAATTAATTTCAGGCTCAGCGATCGCCATCAACAGGTCTTGTTCCTGCATGTTGTGTTTATCCATAATTGAGCCTTTTATAAGCGTTTTAAATTTTGAAATGTTATGATTAGAGAAATAATCATCAGAAATTGTTGCGTAACCGCAAGGGATCCCTGCCAGACATTGCGCCAGAAATAGCGCTTACGCTCAACGATCACAATATCCCCCGCTCCCATTAATGGAAGTTGATTAAACTCGTTATCATTTATTATCTGTTCCAGATTTACCTTTGTTTCTATGGGCACCGAGCGATAATAGCGGATAATACGAATATTCTTCAAATTCGCATCCTTGGTAAAGCCGCCTCCCTGACTGATCGCGTCAAGCAAATTCATATTCGGGGTTAGGGGATAAAAACCTGCTTTATTCACTTCCCCAAACAGTTGAACACGGGATTGATTTGTTTTGAGCGGAATGACAATTCTGTCGCGATCTTTCAATTGAGGATTTTGCGTTTGATCGCTTTCAGATAAAAATCGATAAATATCGTAGCTTGACTGCTCATTCTGTCGAAAGAGTAAAACGCGGTTCAATTCCGAATCCTCGTCGATACCGGCCATGATCAACGCGCTTTGCAGCAATAATTTGTTGGTTCCCCTAAATATTCCGGGATTTTTTACCGCGCCATATACTTCAAAAGAAATTTCATACTCATCGGTGATTTCAATCGTAACAATCGAGTTGGGATAGGTCTCACGATAATGTTCCGTTAATAGCAGATGTAAATTGGCCATATCCATCCCGAATACGGGCAAAAAGCCAATACCGGATATGTTCAGTATGCCGTTCTCATCGACCCGATAAATACGATTTAATTCCGGGTGGCCGGAAATCGACACCTTAATGTTGTCTCCATTCTTCAATCCCTGAGCAAAAAATGGAACAACAGTCAAAAGTATCAGACTAACAATTGGGTACAGACTATTTCTCAAGCAATTTTTCATAAGCAATAACGGCGTTCTGATATTCAATCTGTTCCCAAGCGCTTAACATTGCTAAATAACTTTCAAGATTCTTCTTCTCTTCAATAAATAATGCCAGTCGCCCATTCAATTCCGTGAAACGAGTCGTCGTGGGTTCAATATATTTCGAGAGATAATCTTCCTGTCGATACTTATCATTGTAATAATCCACTAAATGAAGAAACTTGAACCGTTCATAAGCCAGCACGTCCATTATAGACAACTGCCCATTTAATACCAGTATTTCCTGGTCCCGGTTATCAATGCGAGCCATAATTTCAGTATAGGACTTTCCATAATACTGATTGCCTTTCAATTGAGAAATCAAATTATCATACATGGATTGGGCTTGTGTCAATTGATTGGTTTCTTTATAAATCCACATTAATTTAGATTGCGCTAAAAATTGGTAATTTGATTGGGGAAAATCACGTATTAATTCCTCCAGGATTAGTTGCGCCCCCGCTAAATCTTTTTTCCTGGAAAGTACCTCTCCAGCGGTAAACAGAATTTCATCACGCGCATAAAAAGCGCTATCCTTCAACACATTGATAAGTCCCACCGCATTATCCAAAGAGTCCTGATCAGCGTAAATTTGGACTGCTGTCAGTAATGCCTTGGTCTTTAAACTGTCGCCCTCAGAGCCGGCAAAATTTAAATTCCTGATCCCCAACAATTTATAGGCAGCTAACGGTTCTTTTTGCAAATACATCGATAAGCCGCTAAAATACCATGCCAGACTATAAAATGAAGACCCCTGGGGAATTGCATCCATTATCTCACGAGTTCGCCGGTAATCACCCAGATCAAAAAAAGACAAACCCTCATAGTATCTCACGAGATCCAGAGAGTCAGCCGCAGGATATTTACCATAAAATTCACGGGCCAGCGCAATATTGTCCTGATATTGTTTCAGTTGATAATTAACGCGAAACAGCAGATAATACGCATCCACAAAATGATCGCTTAAGGGAATTTCACGAATCAGATTTACTAACACTTCCCGGCTGGCGGACGGCAAACCAAGTTGTGAATAGATTCCCGCCAATTGAAAAAAAGCGGCATCCAGTTTTTTATAAGTAATAGGATACATAGTCGTAAACTGGGACAAAAGAAAAGCGGCATCCCAGAGTTGTCCGCTGGCTACGCTACTCTGAATGCGTTCATAATCCTGATCTGCCATTGCGTATATTTCTTCAATATTTTTTGACTCATCCAAAATTGCGATTTTGCCAACTTTGTTCCTGCCAAGCAGTTCAATGGTTTTCTGGATTTTAACAATATTCGTCTGCTCCATCAAAATCCCTTTGGAGAGCAGATTAATAGTTTTTTCCATAATCTCGGCAATATCTTTATTCTCATTGAAAGCCTGACGTTGAAATCCTGCAATTGCTCTTTCCAATTCCAATTTATAGGCTTCAGATTCCAATTGTTTAGAGTCATACTGGTCAATTTTCTGAAACGAAACGTCGCTGTTCCCTCGCGCCAGTTTACTACAGGAAGCCGTTACCAAAAATACAACGAACATGATACTGACGATCGTTTTCATTGTTCATACCTCTGTATTGATTCTAAAAGATCCACATTTTGCGGGTCGATCAGCAACCCATTTTTCCACGTTTCCAGAGCCTTGGCTTTATCGCCCGACTTCAGATAAATTTCTCCCAGGCGCAGATAGGCCAATGGATTTTTAGGATAAATTTCTATCGCGCGAACAGCATGTTCCCGCGCGGCTTCATATTCGCCATAATAGGCCAGTTCGAGAGCCAGCTTAATATAATAATCACTTTCATTCATTAATTGACGCTCATAAAACAATTGGCGATCCTGGGTTTGTTGATTCGCCAGAATACGATCAATATTCAAACGAATTCCGCTGAAACGGTTCTCAAGCAAAATCCGTTTTCGCACTGTCTCCTGATAAAGCTGATCCATTCGATTGGCTTCTTCAATACGGGACTGTACAAGCATGTTATATTCACGTTGTCGTTGTTGAATTGCAATAAAATTTGGCACTAACGAAATTGAAAAACCTACATGAAAAAATGCGCCGATCCAGTCATCAAAATGCTCAATCTCCGTCACGGCAGCGTGCAGGCTAAACATCCGGTTGATTGTATATTTTAGTCCCACATTCCAATCGCGGCCATCCTGTTCCCAAATCGTCCGCAAATTGTAAAATGGCGAATATTCAAAATTGTAAAAGGTCCGCTTTACATAGAAACTTTTAGGTCCCATCCCGTAATACCGGCCGTTATTGGGACTGAAACCCAGGTTAAAACGGATAAACTGTTTGCCAAATACAAATTTTTTACCAAATACAACATAAATACTGTTTTTTTCGAAATCAACCACATACGGATCCACCATATAATTGCGATGATTCCACCAATTCTCCCAGGTTAATACCCCATTTTGATCATCTCTCAGATAATCTGGCAAATTTGAAGAAAACTGAGTTGTACCCCCGACATTGTCGATCCCGATGACAACCTGGGGAATATAATAGTATTTATCCTCGGTCAGCAGCAACGCCTGAAAATTCGCGCATACATAATGTCCTTGATAATAGGAAACATTGGCCTGTACATAATTATAGAGTCCGAATGTCAGACTGAAGGTCTGCATGTTCTTTTGCTTATAATCGCTTTTAGTGGCAAAATTCAGAGTATGGGTGTAAATAATATTCCCATGCGCCATCAAATAAGCAGATGGAACGTCAATTCCTCCATTTAACCCATATCGGGAAAAAGGAGTTTGAATGTCTTCCCCCATCAGATTAGGAACTACTATAATGATAAATAGAAGCGTTCTCAAATAATTAATCATTTATCACCTCAGTTTCAAGGGTGGTATTTTTCATACCGATTCAGAATATTCTTCCTAAACCGATAGGTTGACGAAGCCGTTGAAAGAGTCAATAGCTCTTTAGGTTGGAAAAAAACTATCCGCGGGACATCGGCAAAACCGGTAATTTGAAGGTTCTGCAATTGGATGTTTTGGTTGCCTTGAGCATCAAAGAGAACATTTTGAGCGCCATCGACCAAATTGATCGTATTAATATCCTGCCCCGTAACCAATGAAATAGCCTGGCGCGCCTGGTAGGATTCCGGATATAGATTGACGATTTTTTGCAGGATGCTCAATCCATTATCCCGTGTATTCGTGTAACTCAAAAACGACTCAGCGGTATAATACGCCAGCAAAGGGAAATAAGGTTTCTCTTCGAAATGCTGATCAAATCTGCTGGGATCGTACGCGGTAGAAATTGTTTTCGCGAACAATCCGGCGATCTCAGTATTGAAATCAGCTAACCGCACGGAATCTTTAATAAAAATAGTAGAAGAATCCAATGCCGATTCCGCCAATCGCAAAACCGTCGAATCATTCAACTCGCGATAATGCGACCAGATTTGCAAATATCTTACAAACCCCCAGTTTTGGTCGTCAACGCGAATCGAATCCAGAGTACTTAACGTTAATTTATAATTACCCGCCATAAACATCGCATGAGCGCTCATCATCTTGACATCATTGATAAAAATGGATTGAGCGTTAACATCCAGAAGTTTTTGATATTCACGGTAAATTAACAGATTGTTATCCCGTGGGGAGAAACTTTTACGCAAAAGTGTGTAATAACAGTATATTTGACCATAGATTGCAGCTTCAGTCGTGAAATCAACCGGCAACAACTTCTCTGCCAATCCATAAAAACGTAGCGCCGCATCCAGCGAATTAGCGGTGAATCGCGATGTCTCTGCAATTTTTAATGCCCGGAAAAAATTGACTTCCCCCAAACGAAAATAGGCATCCCGTTCAAAAAAACCATTTGGATGTTTCTCAACATAATCTGTTAACAAATTCATTGAATTATTCAAATCCTCCAACTCATACTGCGCATAAAGATTGCTTCTCCCCACCAGCGAACACGCCATCCAAAGCATCAGCAAAAACAGAATTTTTGTACTGCCCATCTAAGCCTTCTTCCGGTTTAAATTTAAACTTCCATGATTTCGGCTTCTTTTTTCTTTGTCACCTCATCAATTTCTTTACAATATAAATCGGTTAATTCCTGAAGTTTCTTTTGACCTTTTTTAGAATCGTCCTCGCTAATCATCTTATTTTTTTCTTCTTGTTTGATATGAGTAATTCCATCGCGGCGGATATTGCGTACCGCGACTTTCGATTCCTCGGCGATCTTTTTTGCCATCTTCGCATAATCGCGTCGCCGTTCCTCCGTGGGAGCAGGGATAGGTATTCGAATAATCGATCCGTCATTAGAGGGATTGAAACCCATGTTCGACTGCATAATTCCTCGTTCAATCGACGCAATTTGCGATAAATCATAGGGCTTAATCGTAATTGTCCGGGCATCCGGAGTGTGAAGCGCCGCGATTTGTGACAGAGCAATCGGCGATCCATAACATTCCACGCGAAGGTTTTCAATCAGGGCAATTGAAGCCTTCCCTGAGCGAATACCTGAAAACTCGCGTTTAAGATGTTCTATCGCCTTAATCATTTTTTGCTCTTCATCTTTAATAATTTCTTTAATCATAAGCTTCCTCTCCTTACTTCAGCCAATAAATGTTCCACACCGTTTTCCCTGGATAAAAGATGCCAACGCGCCTTTTGCAAAAAAATTATACACATAAATTGGTAGATGGTTTTCTTCACAGAGTGTCAATGCCGTCAAATCCATAACCGCTAATTTCTCCTGAATCGCCTGACGGTATGTCAACGTCGTATATTTAACCGCGTCGGAATGAAGCTGAGGGTCCTTGGTATAGACCCCGTCAACCTTAGTGGCCTTGATGAAATAGTCCATTTCAAGCTCCAGCGCGCGTAAAGCCCCGGCGCTATCAGTGGAAAAAAAAGGATTACCGGTTCCTCCTGCCAAAATAACAACCTCTCCCTGTTTAATAGCAGAGCGGGCTCGGGATATCTGATACCGCTCCACCACACCTTCAATTCCAGCCGCGGACATTGTCCGGGCTTTAATTCCTCTTTTCAAGAGAACGGCATTAATCGCGAGGGAATTGATGACCGTTCCCAGCATACCGATCTGGTCTGCTCCGCAGCGATCAAAAAGATTGTCCCTGGATAATGTCTTCCCCCGAAAAAGATTTCCAGCGCCACATACAATAGCGATACCCACTTCGCGCTTGACCAAAGGTTCAATTTCTTCCGCGAGATGATTCAGTAATTCGGGATCTAAAGTCTCAGTGGATGAGGCAAGGGCCTCCCCACTGAGTTTCAATAAGACTTTTTGCATTTACCTCAACCGAGTTGGAAACGCCAATAATTTATTACAGTCAAACAATCGCCGACCTGCTTGCTAATTTCATTGAGATAATCGCTGATCGTCTGGTCCTGGTTTTTAACAAATTTTTGCTCAAGGAGGCAAACTTCACTGAAAAATTTGGCAATTTTGCCATCTATGATCTTTTCAATAATTTGCGCGGGTTTTTTATCATTTTTCATCTGTTCACGATAGATTTCTTTCTCTTTTTCAATCAAAGTAGTATCGATAGAGTCTCTGTTCAACCCGAGCGGCGAAGCCGCAGCTATTTGCATGCAGACATCTTTTGCGGCCTGAATCACAATTTCGTTGGTTGCGGCGGATTTCTCCTTGCACGTGATGGCCACCAGTGTCCCAATTTTCAAATTACTATGCACATACGAAGCGATGAGACCGGGAACACTATTATCTATTCCAGTCCTTACCAGTCGGTTGATAACAATTCTTTCACCCGTTTTGGCAATGACGTTATTTAACTGATCAGTAACGCTCAACTGCGGATTGAGGATATAGGCTTGATTCAACAATGCATCGGCTGTAATTCCAGGGTCGCAACCCAAAGTTTGTTGGCAAATTGTCTGGGCAAACTCTTTAAAATCATCCGTCTTTGCAACGAAATCAGTTTCACAATTGACTTCTACCATAGCGGCCTGGCGATGGTCTTCACTAAGCATGACCACAACAACACCTTCATGCGCCTCTTTGTCCGCGCGTTTTGCCGAAGTGGCAATCCCTTTTTTGCGCAGGTAGTCAATCGCAACATCGAAGTCACCGCCGGTTTCCTGCAGCGCTTTTTTACAATCCATCATCCCGACTCCGGTTTTTTCGCGCAGTTCTTTTACTTTTCTGGCATCGATTTCCATAGTCATTGCTCCTTCTTATCCTTGAACAGGCGAATTTGTTACATCTTCCCTGCTATCAACAGCAGAGAACTCATCAGCCGCAGAATAAATATCCGCAGTTTCATACTGACCCTCTTTGTTGACAGCTTTGGCTTCGATAATGGCATCCGATATCTGATGAGCAATTAAACCAATGGAGCGGATTGCATCATCATTCGCCGGGATCGGATAATCAATGGGGTCCGGATCGGAATTAGTATCAATAATAGCAAAAACAGGAATATTCAGACGTTTAGCCTCGGCAACGGCAATTCGTTCTTTTTTTGGATCAATCACGAATAATGCCCCTGGAAGGTCTTCCATTCCCTTGATTCCACCCAAAACTTTCATCATTTTTTGCTTTTCACGATCATAATTTAAAATCTCTTTTTTAATCAGACGATTAATGCTTCCATCATCAAACATTTTTTCAATCCGATACATTTTTTCAAGACTTTTACGAATCGTCTGAAAATTGGTTAACATACCACCCAACCAGCGTTCAACCACAAAATATTCACCGGCGCGTTGCGCTTCATGGTTGATGATCACCTTTGCCTGTTTTTTGGTCCCTACAAAAATAACGCGCTTGCCTTTGGCAACAATACTGCCCATTGCATTGCAGGCTTCTTCAAGTTTATTTAGTGTTTTTTTTAAATCAATTATATAAATACCATTTCGGGCGGTAAAAATGAAAGGTTTCATTTTTGGATTCCATCGTTGGGTCTGGTGCCCAAAATGTACGCCGGCTTCCAACATTTTTTCAATAGTAACAGATTGCATATAAAAAGACTCCTTAACGTTTACCATTGTTCCAATGCCAGGGGCACAGGAGAGGGAACAATGGCGATAGAATAATGTTAACGTTTCGAGAACTGGTAACGTTTACGAGCGGCAGCCTGACCATATTTTTTACGTTCTTTTTGACGGGGATCACGGGTTAATAAACCGGCGCGCTTTAAATTAGGACGCAATTCCGCATCGACTTTCAACAAAGCCCGGGCAATGCCCAACCGCAGGGCTCCGGCTTGTCCACACACTCCGCCGCCACAAACACGCGCCTTGATATCAAACTTTCCAATCATGTTGGTAATGTCAAACGGTTGGTTGATAATCTGCTGCATACCCCCCGTTGGAAAATATTCCTTAAATTCCCGATTATTGACTGAAAATTGGCCTTTACCAGGCTTGATAATGACTCGCGCAACCGAGGTTTTCCTTCGTCCGGTTGCGTAGAACTTAGTATTTGTCAAGAGATTCCTCCTTATTTAAACGAAATCGGTTGGGGTTGCTGCGCTTGATGAGGATGCTCAGATCCAGCATACACATAAAGCTTTCTAAACTGCTTGCGCCCCAAACGGGTATTCGCCAGCATTCCCTTCACGGCGTGGCGAACCACTTCCGCGGGCTTGCTGTGTCGTAACTGATGAAGATAAGTGATTTTCCCGCCTCCCGGAACGCCGGAATGATGAAAATAATATTTCTGGGCATCTTTGTTTCCGGTAGCTACAACTTTTTCCGCATTGATTACCACCACAAAATCACCACAATCGATGTGCGGCGTAAAATACGGCTTGGTCTTTCCTTTTAAAATCATAGCAATTCGCGTCGCCATACGACCCAGTACCTGATCGTTGGCATCAATAATCACCCACTTCCGTTCGGCTGTCGCCGGGTTTGCCATAAAACTACTCAAAATAGTTCCTCCTGTTTTAAAGGGTTTACGCATGTTCTAAACCACTACAATTCAGCGGTTTCTTACAATTTCGACCAACGGAATGGGAAACTCAACATGTTAACGTATAAATATATTAAATTTTGTGAGTGTTGTCAAGCTTTTTTTTAAATTTATATGTTAACTTTTTTATAAAGCGAATCTAATTGATAAATATTAATAAAAAAAGAGCATAATCTTTTTTTACGGGAAGGTAAACTCAAGTTGCTGGAGCAGCGGAAACTTCCACTAAGCGGTCCTGCCAAATAGAATCTATCCGATAGTATTCACGGACTGAAGGTTGAAAAATGTGGATAACAAAATCCATATAATCCAAAACAATCCAGCGCCCCGATTGGACACCTTCTTTATACGCCAATCGTTCGCCTTCCTTAGCTAATTCCTGTTCACAATAACCGGCAATCGCCCGAGTATGCGCGTCCGTATTACCCGAACAGAATATAAAATATCCCACAATTCCAAGTTGATCTCCAACATCATATACGCGGATTTGTTCCGCCTTTTTGTCTTCTAAGATTTCTAATATTATAGATAAATCAAGAGTTTCATTACTCATGGTTCAGCCAGGTCCTTTCCTAAAACAATTGTTACATCATAGATGCCTGCATCCTCGATGTGAATCATCCGCCCCGAATGAAGCAGCCCACGAACAATGCTCGCAGATTGACAATTCGCCTTACGAGATAAAATGAGCGTATGTTCAATCGTGTTCATCCGATAAGTTTCGACGCCAAGAACATCTCCTCCCCCATTAATAATGCGGTACATTAATTGCCGCGCGGCTCCATCAACCCCACTCCCATTCAATATTTCAACTTTGAACAACAAAGTATGATCGCGAGTCCTCTCACTTTGTAGCGTAAAAACGATCAACCAACCCCACGAAATCAAAATCAGCAAAAAAATTAAAAAATTTCTCCCCTGTTCACGAAATGTCTGGAATTCAATAAGGGAGATCCGTACTTTCATTTTGTATTAATACCGGCGTAAAAAAAGGGGTTGAGTAATCTAAACGAGTTCAAACGAACCCCATCCAAATATTCCGAAGCATAAACAGCGTCTGCATTCCTAATAAATAAAATTCGGATCGTCATACCAATAGGTCGGACCCCCGAAAGGAGTCTGAATTTGACGATACTCAAATTGAATCCACACATTTTTCCAGGGTTGCGCCGTCATTCGGAATTGGGGTAAAACAAACCTTGGGTTTTGCTGGTGTTCAAACCCGCTGAATGATTTCTCAATTCCCCAGGTAACATCAATTTTTAAAGGTATTTTGAACTGGTATTGAAATTGGTTCAAATATCGACCCGTTAAACCGGAGTTCCAGCTACCGCTGGAATATACCATTGAATAGCTATGATTGATTTTAAGGTTGTCTGTTTTAAATGAAGAGAGCAGTGACCAAGGGTTCATTCCGGGCCTCATTAATGGCAAATCAGCCAAACTAATGCTTGTAACCATTAAAATCATGAATAGTGTCTTTTTCATCACCAACTCCTCTTTTATAATTAGATTCATAATAAGATACATATTTTTTTTTTATTGTCAACATAATTTTTCTATTGACAAAAAAGCAAAAGCAATTATATTACAAACAGACCCAGCAAGAAACTATCATTCGATGATATTAATTGAATAAACCTCATATCCGGGAAGAAAGTTCCCGGTTTCAGGGAGTAGCTGATGGAAAAAAAAGATAAGCTTAAACAACTTGAAAAATTATTTGAAAGTCAGGGGATGCAAACCGGACTGGCTGCGATGCAATCTGACGTGTTTCAAAAAGTGGCCAAAGGTTCGGAAAATCCCTCAGCGCCGGTTTCTCCGCCATCTAAAATCAAATCCGTTTCATCAGCAAGTTCCGCCCCTACTGGGCAATCATCGGCATCGACTCCTGCGGCAGGCGGTAGCGGGTATTCCTATAGTGGAAATTTTAAAAATGAACTTGCTCTAAAAGAAACACGTGAAGAGCTCAATCGCATTAAAACAACCCTCTATTCAATTAAAGGAATGGTTGACGACTATTTAACACAGAATCTTAACGCCAATGAAGCGGAAGATGTGATCAATATTATACCCCAACTCGTGGGTTTAATTAAAGAGGAAGGGATGTTTAATGAATGGTTGCAGGCGATAAGCGCGAATCGCGACTATTTCATACAACAATTGGAATCGGTTCAAAATAGTCTTCAACAATCCAGAGAGCTTTATAAACTGGCCAATGAATTGCAGGATAATTTACGAGGGGTCGTCCGCGATGAAGAGGAAAAGCAATTTGGCGCCGCCATTCTTGTGGTCGACGATTCCCTGACCCATCGTAAAATTTTGCAATCCAATCTGGAATCTTTAAATTTCCGGAACGTTATTGAAGCCAAAGATGCAAAAGAAGCGCTGAAAATTCTTGAAAAATATGCGACCAATAGCCAGCTTCCCCGAATATCCCTTATATCTATTGATAAAGACCTCAGCGGAATCAATGGCCTTGATTTTGCCAAAATAATACGGCATCAATCATTTATTACCAAATATCCCCAGTATAAAGATATTCCTCTGCTAATGACGGCTTCGCAATTAGACAAAGTGACGATTATAGAAGCGCACCAGGCCGGCATTAACGAATTCATTAAAAAACCCATTGACCGCAAGGTATTGGAAGACAAAATCAGCAAATTTCTTTAAAATTTGTAACTATCAATCGTTTCAAAGTAGAAAAATATTTAACGCGCCATCTGGTGTAAAATAAAGCGCATTAAAGGGGACGGTTGAGAATCGCTAAAGCGATAGAAACGCTGTGGGCGGCATTGAGGGATTCAACAGCGCCAGACAATGGAATTGTCAGTGGCCGGATATGAGGCAACCACTCATCGGAAATACCATTACCTTCATTCCCAACAATTAATGCCCATTTATCCCTTGATTTCAATTCCCAAATGGAATCTCCTCTATGGGCAGATAAACCATAAAGGGGAATGCGAGCCAAATAAGAAAAAACCGAATTAAAACTCTGGTTTTCTATTAAATTTAACCGGAAAACCGAGCCCATGGAGGCTTTAATCACCTTTGGATTATCAGAGCTAACTGTTTGAGAATCAGTAATAACCAGATCACATCCGAATGCCTCAGCGCTTCTCAACAACGTTCCAAGATTACCCGGATCCTGCAAATGGTTGGCAATGACTATGCGCTCCGCCATATTCGCCGGCAAGGTTTGGCTGGGCGCATAATCAATAAGCGCCAGTAATCGGGAGGGAGCCTGGTCTATACTCAACCGGCTCCACAATATATCGTGGCAACGATAAACCGGAATATCACATGCAAATTGTGCAACCCAGGAATCCCACGATTCATGCGCCAGCAAAAAATGGATTTGCGGGCGGGCATAAACCAGCGCTTCTCCAACAAGCCGTTTTCCTTCAATAACTGTCTTACCCAATGCGATGCGATACTTTTTATGCCGCAATAATTGAATTTCCTTTTCCCAACGTTTGGGCAGATTCATTCAGCTTCCAGTTCCAGCCGGCTATAGATCTGGTCAAACATTTCTATCGCCCGTCTCATCATGGTGATCAGATCTTTTACGTTTCGCAGTGTAAAATCCAAGGCATAAATATCGGATGATTTAACGACTACCGGGACAGGTGTGGCTGCAAGGATGCGGATTAAAACTTCCTGCCGGGGAATTCGTTCGGGAGAATAAATACCACGTATCCGTTCAGGCTGAATACTAATTTTGTCAAACAGAAGGTAGCGAGCGCTCAACGCCAATTGAGCTTTTAATAACAAATTGGAAGCAGTTAACGGCAATTTTCCAAATCGATCACATAATTCATCTTCCAATTCGACCAGTTCCTCTCTTTTGCGAATTTTATACAAGCGCTGATAGAAATGGACACGTAACAAATCGATATTGATATAACTCGAATCCAAATAGGCAGCCAGCTTGACCTGGATTTCCGGCAGACGGATTTGAGTTTCCGGATTCCCCTGTACGGCGCGGACGGTTTCGTCCAACATCCGACAATATAGCTCATACCCGATAGAAGTTACAAAACCGTGCTGCTGAGGCCCCAATACATTGCCAATACCTCGGATCTCCATATCCCGCATAGCCAGAGCCAACCCTGAACCTAATTCTGTAAATTCCTTAATGGCTTCAATTCGTCGAATCGCTTCGGGTGTTAATTGATCGACAGGCGGGACTATCAAATAAGCGTAAGCCTGAAGATTAGACCGGCCGACCCGTCCACGAAGCTGATAAAGCTGCGCAAGTCCCATTCGTTCAGCTAAATCAATGAGAATAGTGTTCACATTGGGAATATCCAAACCGTTTTCAATGATCATAGTCGCTAACAGCAAATCTATTTCTTTATTGAGAAATTTCATCATTACATCTTCCAGGATAACTGAATCCATTTGCCCATGAGCGACTCCCAAGCAGATCCCGGGAACAATTTCCTTGAGCAGGGGTACCAATTCATAAAGAGTCTGAATGCGGTTATGCACGAAAAAAACCTGGCCACCCCGGTGGATTTCACGCAAAATAGCATCCCTTATGGTATCATAATCAAAATAAATCACTTCCGTATGAATAGCCAGCCGCTGCCGGGGCGGTGTCTCAATGACTGAAATATCCCTTGCTCCCATCAATGAGAGATTTAAAGTGCGGGGAATAGGCGTAGCGCTTAGAGCCAAGACATCGACTGCAGAACGAAATCGCTTGATACGTTCTTTTTGTTTAACGCCAAAGCGTTGTTCCTCGTCAATAATTAAAAGCCCCAAATCATGAAACTTCAAATCCCCGGAAAGCAGACGGTGAGTGCCGATTATAATATCAAGCTCATTGGCTTTAAGCGCTGCCAGGAGCTGTTTTTGCTCTTTTTCGGGAACGAAACGACTCACCATTCCGATTTTAAGTTTAAAAGGCGCTAATCGTTCGCTGAACGTAGTGTGATGCTGTTGCGCCAAAATAGTCGTCGGCACCAGAACAGCGACCTGCTTGCCGCTGGCTACTGCTTTAAAAGCCGCCCGGATAGCAACTTCTGTCTTGCCAAATCCTACATCACCACAAATTAAGCGATCCATCGGATAGAGGGCTTCCATATCGCGTTTGACATCCTGCAAGGCTTTCAACTGGCCATCGGTTTCATCGTATATAAATGAAGTTTCCATCTCCTTCTGACGCCAGTCATCTGCCGCGAATTGATACCCCGGACGGGTTTTGCGGATAGCATATAATTCCAATAGTTCCTGAGCCATTTCCATAATCGCCTGACGCGTTTTTTCACGGGTTTTTATCCACTGCGAATTCCCCAATTTATGGATAACTGGAGGTAGAATATCTTTATTGGAATACTTCTCAATACGATTGATTTGATCCACGGGAAGGTAAATTTTATCATCTCCCCAATACTGGATATAAAGACAATCATAGGCGCTATCCTGCAAGGTAATCCGTTTCAATCCCTTAAACTGTCCAATCCCGTAATCGACATGGACGACATAATCATCAACCGATAAAGTCGGCAAATCGATCCGATTCTGCAAATCATGCAAACGGCGACGACTTTTTGGTCGAGTTAAACGTGAAAACAATTCATGATCAGTATAGACGACCCATTTCAGATTAGAATCCCGAAACCCCCGGGAGAGATTTCCAACTTCCAATTCCAGCATATTATCCAAATCAGAGGTTAATTCTCTTAATCGGGTCATTTGTCCTTCATTATCGCACAGCAGCATCTGCCGATATCCCTGCCGTGAATAGAGTTGCACTCTTTCACTAAAATGAGCCAGATTCCCGGCCATCGGCCCTATTGCATAAACTGCATGTTGGATCGCGGAGGGAGTTCCTGCCAGTGAATAATCATGCAGGTAAACATTGGGATTTAAAATCAACTGATCTCTGACTGTTTTGAAGGAGAGGACCATCTGCTCCACCGAAGATAAAAATGGATCCAATTTTGTTTTACTTTCATATTGTTGGAATAACCGCTCATAATGATCGTTCCATTCCTTTTCAATTAGCGGAGCATTTAACCAAAAAACAGGGGTGTTTGGGGGCAGATACTGATGGAAAGCCGAAAGTTGGGGATAATACAACGCAAGATATTTATGAATTCCCGGAAAAATATCGTTTGATTTGAATTTTTCTGTTAAACGGGCATAAAGCGTTTCATGCCGATGTCCGTCAGACTCTATCAAACGCTGAGAGAGCTTATCTACAAAACCCTCATCGAAAATGATTTCATGACACGGATATAATTTTAAAAAATGGAGATCGCTAGTCGAACGCTGCGTTTGCTCATCGAAATAACGCAGGGATTCGATCGAATCAGCATCAAACACCACTCGAACCGGAGAATTTTCATGAGGAGGAAATAAATCGATCAATCCGCCCCGAATGGCGTACTCCCCGCTTTGTCGAACCCAGTCAGTGCGATTGTAACCTAATTCATGGAGCAGTTCACTTAAAAACTCAAAATCAACATTTTCACCTTTTTTTAAATCGACCGAATAGTTTCTAAAAATCTCCGGAGGCAGCGTCTTTTCAAGAATTGCCGTTGCCGTAGACAACACCAGCATGGGTTCTTGATGATCTGTTAAATGATAAAGAGTATGAAGCCGCTCCAATTCCTGGTGATGATCCGGAATAAAATCATCGTAAATACCAACTCCCCGGGAAGGGTAGCAAAGAATTAACCAATCAGTTAATTCTTCCAAATCTCCTTGTATGATCGAAATATACTCTTCCGGGACAATAATCAGGCAACTTTTCGCAAGTCGCTGGGCGATCATGGCTATCCAAAATGAAGTCGCCGCCCCCTTCAAACCATAAATGGCAGCGCGGTTATCTGTAAGGAGCGTTTGACACACCAATTCAAAATGGGGATGCAGCCGTAATTGTTGTTGGAAATTCTCAAGCATCAGATGTCAAGCGTTTAGATTTAGAAGTTGTTTTAAATTTCAGGCCCGGAAACATTTTCTGCAACAATAGATAACATTGTTCCGTATTTTCAACAACAATTTGAGATTCGAGTTCCTCTTTCAAATTGAGCACAATCGTAGAGTCGGGAATCGTCCCGGAAGTCTGAAAAAGTCCGGGATATGGAGTCGGGTGGACGCTTTCATGACGGGTTACTAATTCTTCAGTCAGTTTTTCACCCGGTCTCAAACCCGTGAATTGGATAGGAATATCCTGATAGGGACGCAATCCGGCCAGATAAATCAGGTTTTCAGCCAATTTGAGTATATTGATTTGCTGGCCCATGTCCAAAATAAAAATATTGCTGTTATGCCCAACTTCCGCGCTCTTGAGTACTAATCGGACCGCTTCAGGAATAGTGATAAAATAGCGAAACACTTGAGGGTCTGTAACGGTCAAAGGCCCACCCAATCGTATTTGCTCAAGGAAAAGGGGGACAACGGACCCACGGGATCCCAACACATTCCCAAAACGGACAATGATGAATTGGGTTTGGCTGTGGCTCATCACGCTTAATAAAAAAATTTCAGCCAGCCGTTTCGAGGCTCCCATAATGTTGGCGGGATTGACGGCCTTGTCAGTGGAAATAAAAATAAACCGTTCAACATGATATAAATCGGCAATCTGCGCCAGTCGAATCGTTCCTAAAAAATTATTTTTCAAAGCCTCCCCAGGATTGGCTTCCATCAAAGGGACATGTTTATGAGCGGCCGCATGGAATACCAGATGGGGATGAAACTGATTAAAAATTGTTTGAATACGGGCCGTATCACAAACGTCGGCAATAAGGGGGATACACTCGATTTCGGGGAAACGGTTGACAATTTCATTATGGATATGGTAGATACTATTTTCGCCTTTACCAAGCAATAAAATTTTAGCGGGATGATAATCCGCTATTTGCCGAGTTAATTCGGAGCCGATGGAACCGCCCGCGCCAGTGATTAAGACGACTTTAGATTCAATAACCGCCAGATTAAGTTCCTGAACAGTATGCTGGATTTTGCGGTCAAGCAGGTCCTCAATACGGACATTCCGTATCAACCGCATTTTACCTTTTTGAATATCACTGTCTTCTTCGGGAATAATTTGGACCTTAATTTCCAATTCACCGGCGCGTTTAATCAGAGTTTCCAATTTTTCGCCCCGGAAATTTGGATTAGCTACAATAATTTGAGCGATTTTGAATCGTTCGACCAGAGAACCCAGGATTTCCTGTCCGCCCCAGACAACCAGGCCATCACCCACACGTTGTCCCCATAGTTCCGAACGATCATCGATAAATCCCATCAATTTTGCCGCTTGTTCACCTTCCAGTAGTTGCAATTGACTTGCCAATTGGGCCCCCCACTGATTGGCGCCATAAATAAGTGTCGGTAACGCCACCGGCTGTTCCAATTCCCGTTTTTCATGCAAATAGCGGTAAGTCACACGCATCATCATCAGTAACCAGAAATTAAGCGCCATCTCCATTAAAATAATCGTACGTGGAATCGCCTTCTCTGAAGGATAATTAGAAAAAATGAAGGTGCTCCGAAGCAATTCTTTAAAGGGAATCAGTTGTTCGTTATAATAAAGATTGAGCCAATATAAACCACTCAAAAAAACAAAAATAATGAAAAAAAAGGGGAAGCGCATCAGTCGAACTTTTTTCAAACGCTCAAGGTAAAAAACAATGGTCACTTTTTTATGATTCAAATAGGTAAGTCCGCCTAAAAGAACCAACATGAAATAAATGTTACGGAAAATATTGATAAAAATCAACAAGACAGTACCCAGCAAAAAAGGCTTAATAAACAGGATCAGATCGGCATACGAAAAGAAACGGAGCAAAACGCGATATCCCTGATAATAAGAAATCGTTGAAAAACGTACCCAAACAAGAGCCGGGACTAAAAGATAAAGTTGTTGCAGGTAATCAATAGGAATACTGAAATCGAACCGCAGTAAGTAGGCCATATACAGGCCGGCAATCATTAAAAGGGTGTCGAAGCTTAAAAGAACAAGCCGTTCAATACGAAGTTTCATTTATTTCCACCCGACTGAGTCGAATTCCCAAAACTAATAGTATCCCCAGGATAAACACAAGCATTTTGAGGGCTTGTTTAAAATCGATCATTGTTAAAAAAAAAGCCGAAAACCCCGTATAGAACGTTACAAAATACAAAAAAAATACAGCGTCAACCGGCCTCAAACCCAGTTTGACTAAACGATGGGACGAATGATCTTTGCCGCCAACCCAAATCGGGCGTTTATCCAGAATACGGTTGATAACAACCAAAACGACATCGAAAACCGGATATGCCAACACCAGAATCGGAATCGATACCGATAATCCGATACTACTAGTTTTCCAATTGCCGACAACGGCAATGCCTCCTAAAATAAAGCCAAGGACCTGGCTGCCGCAATCACCCATGAAAATTCTGGCCTGAGGATAGTTATGAGGCAAAAAACCCAAAAGAGCGCCCGTAATGATAAAACAAACAGCGCCCAGATAAATCTGTCCATTGTAAAGTGAGATCAACCCGAAGAAAAGCGCAGATGTGGCAGCAACTCCCGTGGATAGGCCATTCATATTGTCAATCAGATTAAACGCATTGACAAGGCAAACCAGCCAAATTACCGTAAACAGATAATTCCAGGGCGGTCCGAGAAAAGAGATGGTCGAGCCGGAAAAAGTAAGGATGATTGCAGCAAAAATTTGTATCCCCAATTTGAAAAGGGGTGAAAGTTCTTTGATTCCATCATCCCAAAGACCGCTTAAAAAAAGCGGTAACGCGCCAATGAATATCCATATCATATTGGTTCCAATGAGCGGTTTATAATACCAAACAAGCGCAAACAGGCCAACCATTCCGACAATCACAAACAAAACAAACACCTTGCGCAGTTGATGGAACACCGCCCACACAGTCAACCCAGTCGATAACAGCAGCAGCAACGCTCCAGGCCATTCCAGTTTATTAAAGATTAACAGGGTGAGTAATATCGAACCGTAAATACCCACCCCACCCATCAATGCAGTCGATTCACTATGAAATCGGTCACAACGGGGATGATCGACTACATCATAGCAGATCGCCCAACGGATGATTTCATAGGTAGAAAAATAAGTCAAAGCGGCCCCCACTAACAACCCGCCAATCAACAGCAAATAGATGAGCAATGGCTTAACTCCTGGTACAAGTGATCCATATTGGACAACAGATTCGAATAATCGTACAACTTAAAAACACGGCGGCGATGATGAGCTGCAATTGTCTCCGCTCTGACAGGATCATCAAGAATCATATTAATTGCCTGGGCAAAAGTTGAGGGTTCCGCGGGATCTGCCAAGCCATACGCCTGGTCTAACGCAAACAAATCAGGCACACCTCCCACCCGGCTGGCCACTACCGGTACACCGCTGGTCATTGCCTCGATAACAGCTACCGGAGACCCTTCATTTTTTGAGGTCAATACCATTACTCCCATGTCCGCATAGAATCGCTCCAAATTGCGCTGAAATCCGGCAAAATAAAGAATATTTTCCAATTGCCGCTCAGCAGCCATCTTTTCAAGCATACGCCGTTCACTTCCATCACCAATAATAACAAAAGCAATTTTATGATTAAGGCTCCGATACTCGGCGGCCAGACTGACAAACAATTCAAGATTCTTGATTGGCGCCAGGCGGGCAACGGTTCCTATTATAAAACGGGAACGCTCAATTTTTAACAAACGATAAAGATCACCTGAATATCGCTCTTGACGGAAAAAGGGGGCTAAATCCAACCCCAGAGGAATCTGCCGGAATTGACGGGGACGACCGACTCTATGACTTTGAATCTCTTTTAGTTGTAAAGGGGTGATCGCAATAATAATATCCGTGATTCGGGCCAGTATCTGTTCGATCCAAATAAAAAACGCAGTTTTCCGAGGGGAGAAATACCCATGAAACACATGGCCATGAAAAGTATGCACAAGTTTGATATTCCAACCGCAGAGCAGGTTGATGAGGAATCCGCTAAGCCTTCCCACAAAACCGGCTTTCGCTGTATGGGTGTGGATAATATGGGGCTGAAAACGATAAATATAGCGCATGAGTTGCCAAATCAACCGTATATCTGAAACCAAATCGATTTCCCTTCGCAAGTCATTCAACCGCGCGGGCTGAAACCCGGCAGGGAAAAGATATTCCATATTTCCCTCCTCCGGATCTTCCCGTCCCGTAATCAAACAAGTTTCATACCGTGAACACGGCAAGCCGGTTGAAAGAAGAATTGTATGAATCGCAGGCCCTCCGATATTCAACCGCGCGATGATACGCAGTACTCGTATGGGATTTTTAAGGTTATTGCGAACCACTCCTTAAATCCTTAGCCAACCGCTCACGTTCATAGTCAATAATCTCGCTTAGGATACGGTCAAGTCCGGTACGAGGGCGGAATCCAGTCAGTTTTTCCAAAAAGGTGGTATCCGGCTGGCGGTGCCGCATATCTTCAAACCCTTCTTCATACGCTTTGCTGTAAGGAATGTACTGAATAGAAGAGGCCGAGTGGGTCTTGGCTTTAATTTTATTTGCCAAATCCTCGATAGAGATGGCCTCGTCATTGCCGATATTGACCACCTGGCCGATGGCGTCATTCGATTCCAGCAAAATGAGCAGCGCTTTGACAACATCCCGAACATCAGTAAAACATCGAGTTTGCTTGCCATCGCCATAGACGGTCAAATCCTCCCCCCGTAACGCCTGGCCAATCATACGGGGAACAACCATTCCATAGCGTCCGGTTTGCCGAGGGCCAATCGTATTAAAAAAACGACCGATGATGACTGGCAATCCGTAAGTTTTATAATACGCTAATGCCAGAAATTCGTCAATCGCCTTGGAACAGGCATAACTCCAGCGATGCTTGGACGTAGGCCCCATTACCATATCATCGCTCTCGCAAAATGGCAATTGCTGGCTTTTTCCATATACTTCACTGGTAGACGCCACAAATATTTTCCGCCGGTAGCGATTGGCGATCTTCAATACCATCTCGCTTCCTAAAATATTGGTCTCAATTACATCTACCGGTTTTTCTACGATCAATTCAACTCCGACCGCCGCTGCGAGATGAATCACTACATCGCATTCGGAAACCAAACGGTCCATAACTGCATGATTCAATATTGTTTCAACGGCAAAATGATAATTGGAGTGATGGGAAAATAATTCTATATTCTCGAAAGACCCCGTGGACAAGTCATCAATAGCCATGACCTGTTCCCCCGCTTCCAATAAAGCTGATGTCAGATGAGAGCCGATAAAACCAGCTCCACCGGTAATTAAATATCGCATTCACTACTCCTTTTCTGCAATTGATATTAATCTAATCAAACTTGCCTAAAAATTCAAGTCATTTTTACGCTTTTTTATAAAATAAACACTAACTTTAAAATCAACCTTGACAAAACACAAAAAAAATGTATTTTATCAATAGGCTTCATGGGAAAATGATCCGATTGGAGTTCTGAACCAACCCCCAACCAGGTATTTGATCGGATATTGATGTTTTTAGAACGTTTTCCGCTCGTAAACAACCGAACTCTTCTCCCGGTAAATGAAATTAATGTTATTCTTTATAGTCATTTATTATACCGTGAATCACCAGAAGAATTGGAATTGTTCTGGAAAAACTACCCCTACTTCAACCCGAATATCATAGATAACCTGGAGCACAAATATCATTTTCTGGAGCTTACCCGGTTAAAAACCGGCCATACCCATTTTAAAAAAAAACTGAACAATTACCTGAACGTCAAATTCAACCCTTCCAATTTTTATCAGCCACTTCAGAATAATCTCCTTCGGTTCACTGTATTGGCGATGGAATCCAGCATAATTCTTCAGAACATACTCAAACGCGCGGACATGCCTCCTTTTGTCGAATCAGTTTTGGCAGAATCGGAAAAAGTAGCCGACACTAACGACATCCTCGAATTAATCACGATATACCAGGAATTTCATGACCTGAAAACCCGGTATGAAATTTTACGCAAAGTGGCGCTTAGTTTTCTTCTCTGCCGCGTAAAAAACTGCCTCTCTTTTCAAAAATCATCGAAATACCATACCTATCTCGACCGAATCTTCAAATCCCAGCTCAAATTGGATGATCCAAAAAATAACGGCGATGTTTTCCAGGTTTACTACTGGTTGAATCCCCATGACCATATTTGCGCCCTTTATGACGAAAACGAAGCCCATACTCAGTACGCTATGGATATTAAGGAACGTGAAAAAAAAGGCAAAACTATCTACCCTGTTCAAAGCGAATCGATGATTCCCTTGCGAACACGGGAAAACAATTTAATATTTCGATACATCAGCCGCATTAAAAACTTTTCCCGACTGAAAGAAGATTACTCATCCGTTATCGAAAAAATTGTGCGGAAAAATCTCTTGTACCCGGAAGAAATTACCGATATCTATGGAATAACCTTCGTGGTTCCAGGTGAAAAAGAACTATTTGGAATACAAGAAGAAATTGGCAATTTCCTGGGAGGGACCAACACCCGTAAAGATGAAAAAAGAATTCAGAAAGCGCCGATATCCGAGTCCCTCAGTCTGAATAGCGGAGAGTATTTCAGAATATGGAAAGCAATTTATGACGTCACGTTGCCACATGAACGACTTGAAGTCATTATGCGCCAGATCACGCAAAATAAAAGCGATTTGGCGATTTTGAATCAAACTCTTAACCTTTTTCAAAAAAACCAGACGCCCGATCAGGATATTCAATTTCTCCATAAGCACCTAAAGAAAAAAGATCAGGAACTTGAAAATTTGCAACGCATCCGTTTAATTTACGAAAACCGCCCCTTTGACCTTCAGGTGGAGATTCAGATACAAGACCTGCAATCCTACCTGCTATCAAAAACATTCGGCAGCGCGGCAGAACATGCCTCATTAAAACGCTCCCAGGTTCTTCAATCCTCACTTTATAAACTTTTCCCTAAAAAAGTATATGAACCGTTTCTTCTAAAACTAAAAGAACAATTCCTGGCAAAATACATTGAAAGGCAGTAGATGGCTAAATACTATATTATGGGCATCGCCGGCACGGCCATGACGGCTTTGGCAATTCTATTAAAACAAAAAGGGCATGAAATCACTGGATCGGATAGCGGTATCTACCCGCCTATGTCCGAAACACTCTCCAATGCGAAAATACCAGTATTGCAACCCTTTCAGGAACAAAATATCGCCGATAAAAACGATCATATTATCATTATCGGCAACGCAATATCACGCGGTAACCCGGAACTTGAATACATTCTCGATCGAAAATGGGCATACAATTCCATGGCCGAAACGCTTCGCCGAGAATTCCTCTGGGGGACTAAAAATATAGTCGTTACCGGAACTCATGGAAAAACTACGACTTCAGCCATGTTGACCAAGGTCTTTAATCATTCCCCACTCAGCGGGGGATCTTCTTTTTTCATCGGTGGCCAACCGCTTGATTTCGAATTTCCGGCTTTTTATTCGCCTCATTCTTCATTTTTTATCCTGGAAGGCGATGAATATGATACAGCCTATTTCGACAAGCGTTCAAAATTTATTCATTATTTACCCGATACGGTTATCATTAATAACATCGAATTCGATCATGCCGATATTTTTAATAATCTGGCGGAAATTCAAAAGAGCTTTTACCATCTGGTACGTATTATCCCCCGCAATGGCCTCCTTATTTATAATGGCGACGACGCCAATATCCCTGACGCGTTACGGCAGGTTTGCTGTCCCACGCTGACGTTTGGCAAATCGACCCAATGCGATTTACGCATTGATTTTGAAGGTATTGATTCAAAAGGACTGACCCGCGGAAATTTTCACTTTCGGAACGAAACCCTCCCCGTTACTCTTTCGCTTCTCGGTGAACACCAGCTATATAATGCCGCCGCCGTTTTTCTAGCTTCTCAGTACTACGGGCTGGATACCCATCATATCCTCCAGGCCCTCTTTGAATTCCAGGGCACCCGACGACGGCTCACTAAAATTTATGAACATGGAAACCAATTAATTTTCGAAGATTTCGGGCACCACCCGACGGCCATTGAGAAAACCCTTGCCGCTTTACGCCTGCGATACCCCGAGCATTCGATCATTCATTGCCAGGAACTGTCCAATAACACCTCTTACCGGAAAACACACCAACTCGAATATGAACATTGCTTTAACCATGCTTCCACAGTTTTTTTCAAGGTACATCCCCGTTTTTACAAAATGGATGCACCTGACCGACTCGATTTTAATCAACTCACAATGGCTTTAATTACCAAACAAGTAGAATTTGCCACTTTTTCCGATACCGAGAGCCTGTGGCAACGTCTCCTCACGACTATTTTGCCGGAAAAAAAACAATTATTCGTTATTGCGGGTACCGGAAGTTTTGATGGTCTAACCCAAAAACTTAAATCTTATTTTGAAAAAATGAAAGGAATTTATTATGAGCAATAATCAATCTGACCGACGAACTCTCAAACGACGACAGCTTTTGTTTTATCTTGAAATCTATAACTTGGCCGATAACCAACTACTGGGGCACTTGGGAGATATTACCACCGAAGGATTGATGATCGTCTCGGAAAAAGCCTTACCCCTGAAAAAAAGCTATCAAGTTAAAGTCAAACTTCCTAAACTCCCCGAATTCCAAAAGGATTTTATGCAATTTGATATCGAAACCCGTTGGGCTCAGAAGGATATCAACCCTGACCTGCAATGCACAGGCGCTATTTTTACTCATAGCGATCAGGAATACCTGATAATTATCCAACATCTGATACGAGTTTTAGGGTTCAATAACTAACGAATGAGCGCTAAAAGTCAAAAAATCCGACTGGGCCTCTTTGTTATTTTTGCCGGAACAATTTTTTTAACGGCGATAATTATTCTTACAGGAAGCAAATTACTGGAAAGAATGGATATCTATTTTATACGTATTATGGATACCTCCGTTTCCGGTTTGGATATTGGCGCTCAGGTACGCTACCATGGAATTCGTATTGGCAGAGTGGACGATATTTATATTGATCCAGAGGATATTACCTCGGTGATTATCAAATTAGCCTTAAAAAAAGATACGCCGGTTAAAGAAGACAGCAAGGCGACTGTAACCACAATTGGAATCACCGGTCTGAAAATGATCGAAATCCAGGAAGGAACCAATCAATCTCCCCGGCTCCCTTCGGGCGGATATATTCAACCCGGAGTATCTACGTTTGATATGATTTCAGGCAAAGCGGAAATCATTGCCGAGAAAATGGAGATTATTCTCAACAATATTGCTAACATGACGAATAGTGACAATCAGTCCCGGTTAAAGAACCTGGCCGAAAATTTAAATCGAACGATGGCCAATTTGAGCATCATGCTGGAGCAAAATCAAAAAAACTTCCAAAACAATTTGTCGCATCTCAGTCAAATCACACTCAACTTAATTCAAACAACCGAACATGTTAATCGGATATTAGCGCATATAGATACGACTGTGGCAGATACGCGATGGTCTGAAACACTGGAAAATCTTCATCAATTGAGCCGTCAACTTGAAGCATCCCATGTAGATTCTTTAGCGTTTCATCTTGATCGGTTTCTTATGAATGCCGACCGCTCGGTCACTTTGGCCAATTCCACATTTCTAAACAGCCGGCATGATATTATTCGTAGTGTCGCCCTGCTGAAGGAAACACTGGAAAATCTCAATGAATTTTCTAAACTGATCAGTGACGATCCATCAATATTAATACGCGGAAAAAAAATGAATGAAATCAATCGTTAACGCCTTCGTCCTGTTCTTGCTGGCCCTGATAGCCTGCAGTCAATATATTCCCACCCGACAATTCTATCTGTTGGATTATCCAATCCGTAACGACAGCATCCGCCAGGCCATTGATTCTTTGGGCCAACTACCGCTATGCAATTCAAATGTATTGATCGGTTCGTTTGACATGCCGCGCATCTATGACCGCAATAATATCACTGTCCGATATACTATCCATGAATTAAACTACTTCCGCTACCATCTTTGGGCATTGCGGCCGGGAGACAATATCCGCGATCTGGTTTATCGCCATTTGGCCGCATATCGGTTATTTCGTGAACTATCTTCTGAATATACAGGACAACCCTACGATATGCAAATAAAAGCCAATATCCTGTGTATGGAACGCTACGAGCATAAAGGCACTGAAGTCGAACACTTTGCGGCTCACCTTGAAATAGAGTTGGAGCTGGTCCATAATGATTCGCTGACGCCGATTGTTTACCACTATTTCGATCGTTCCGAAAAAATATATCAAAGCGAAGTATATGCCTATGTAGCAAAAACATCCGAAATACTCCGGCAGGAGATTGATCAATTCATTACGAAAATCATCCGGCACTACCACCCACCCGATTCACTCCATGAATAAACTGTTTGCGTTATTATGCGGTTTACTTTTATTGATCAGCCCATTAACCGCAAATCAATCGTTTGAAGACTACTTAGAGCAGTATTACCGCACCTGGGATGCGGACCCCCCCGAAATCCAGCAAGCGATCAACGGTTCTCCCCTGGCCAAAGAACTGGGAGCAGTTTTTATTCCGTCTATGGCTATATCGACCACTGAGCCAATACTGCAAATCCGACAAATCAGATCATCCGATACCGACAGCGCAGATTTCCTGGCGCGGGTAATTATAGATCAAGCCTTTCCAGGCCAACAATACATTCTCTCACCAGGTCAATATAGAATTGAAACCTTTACCGGCGACATCTTTGTCAAACAAACGTTTGCAATTTATCCAGAAGAACGCGCAATCCTGCAACCCCACTATGGGGGGATTACATTCATTGTACAAAATCAAAATCGAGAATACCTTAAAGATAATTTCGACGTTTACGACATTACTTCCCGCTCCATACGGAAAGTCCTGACATTTAGCAGCGACGATTTGGAAAAAGTCGATAAAGCCCGCACATATTATCTTCCCCCGGGACTCTACAAAATTGTGAAAGCGGGAGCAAACATTGCCGTTGATATTGATTTCGCCACTTTTTTACTTTTACCCGGGCATTATATCCCTTTTACTATTGTCATTGATGAAGAAACCCGCCATTTTATGGGGTGTGGCAATAGCAATCGTGAAGCTCAGCAGCGAAAAATTCAAAACTGGAAACTGATCGGCGCCTGGCATGGTAATTTTAACCTTTCCCATGCAAACGATGTTACTGCCGACATTTTTTCCACTAATTATCTGTTTTCCTCCCAACTCGAATTCCAGGCTCGATATGATAACCCTCACTATTACTTCAATACCCGCAATATTATCGAGGAAGGATGGAATAAGCAAAACGATCTGGAATTCCGCAGTATTATCGATAATATGGAAACTAAAAACATTTTGATTCTAAAATTGTACAAAATATTAGGACTCTATGGCCGAATTAACCTGAATAGCCGTTTCTTCCCTACATGGCGCTATTTTTCCAATGCCCAAAACGCCAACTTTTATAACCGGGATAATAAATTAGTAAAAACAAAAACCAATGTTGACCGCGTCCGGCTGGCGCCTTCAATGTTCCCTCTCGCCATGAAACAAGGACTCGGCTTAAATTTTACTTTCTCCCCCAGCTATCGGATTTCGGTTTTTCTGAGAGGGGGCCTGGGCTTTCGCCAGACTTTCAATCATGATGTTTACACACTTCAAAATGATACCACCTTCATTAATCTGGATCATTCCTTTTTAAAAGGGATTGAGAGCAGTATTTATGCCCAGTTTTATCTTTCTTCCCAAATTTATATTATCAGTGAACTGGACATATTGTCGCCGTTCCAATCTAGCGACGACTTTGTCTATGAATTTGAAAACATTTGCAACCTCCGCCTGATCAAAAACCTTTCGCTGGATTACACAATTCGGATTAAGCAAAACAAAAATATCAGCCGAATTGTGCAAAAAGAACATATCATCATGCTACGGTACTCCCATTACTTTTTTTAAGAGAAACCCATGATAATCAAAGATGCAGAATGGATTTTACCCCCGGCCATCACCTGCCAAACAGTTCCTGAACTCGATCTTGATTGGAACAGATCGAAAAATTCAAGGCTTCTGTTAAAAATTATAAATTTTTCTCAGGTAGTTAGTCTTGATAGCGCCGGAATCGCCTGGCTGAATATTTGCATTGAGGAATTAATCAAAGAGAATGTTGCGCCAGCCTTAGTTGCCATATCTCCTGAACATGGCTTACTGTTAAAAACCCTGAGCCCGCCACAGGAGCATAAAAGCCCTATTTTAATGGGGAACCGGCAACGCTGGGTGGAACAAATCGGTGAATCTGCGCAACAATTTTCCTCCCGGGCGTATCAGTTTGTAAGTCTAACCGCAGATATTTTTTACTGGTCTATCCTGGCATTAATCGGCAAAAAACAGCACCGCGCCGGCGCAACGATCGACCAATCCGTGACGATTGGCGTCAATGCGCTCCCGGTTATCGGATCAATGTCTTTTTTAGTTGGGTTGATTTTAGCGTTGCAGTCGGCCGCTCAACTCAGGCAATTTGGAGCCAATTTATTCATTGCTGATCTCATTGGAGTGGCTATGATCCGCGAGATGGGTCCCCTAATGACCGCTATTATGCTTGCCGGCCGATCGGGATCCGCCATTGCCGCTGAAATCGCTACCATGGGAGTAACAGAGGAACTGGATGCGTTGCGTATGATGGCTATCCATCCTATTCGCTTTGTTATTGTTCCTAAATTCATCGCAATTTCCCTCATGACTCCCTTGTTGACTATTCTGGCGGATTTTTTGGGTATTGTCGGCGGGCTCTTAATCGCAATCTGGTACCTGGAACTCCCCTTTAATATTTATTGGGAACGACTTTTTCAGACTGTTCTACTATATGATGTGGTTATCGGTTTATTTAAAAGCCTTATATTTGCATGGATCATCCTGGTCGTCGGCGCATTTTACGGTCTCCATGTCAAAGGGGGCGCCGAAGGAGTCGGCAAAGCGACTACCGCAGCCGTCGTGCTGGCCATTTTCCTGGTGATTGTCGCCGACAGCCTTTTCAGTTTACTTTTTTATTTTGGAGATTAAATGAAACCCGTAGTCGTTGTTCGTAATCTTGAAGCCCGATATCACGAACGAGTGGTTCTCTCTGATATTAATTTTGAAGTAATGGCGGGAGAAATTTTTATTATATTGGGAAGCAGCGGTTGTGGAAAATCAACATTGTTTAAAAATATGCTTAACTTGCATGAACCCTTCGCGGGGTTCGTTAATTTTTTCGATCAGCCGTTTACCGAGCGTGATGAAGAGGAGCGCGATACAATTTTAAAAGAGATTGGAGTATTATTCCAGAACGGCGCTTTGCTTAATTCCTATTCGGTTTTCGATAACCTTGCCATCCCCTTGGAACAACATGCGAACCTTCCGCAAAATGTGATCGAAAAGATGATTATGACAAAGCTACAACTGGTAGAATTAGCGCAGGCGGCGCAGCTTTTTCCCGCCCAGCTTTCAGGCGGAATGCGTAAACGAGCCGCTCTGGCTCGAGCTCTCATGCTGGATCCGAAACTTCTATTCTGCGACGAACCTTCCGCGGGATTAGATCCCATCACAAGTCGCAATTTGGACCATCTCCTACTTAAACTTCGCAGTCAATTAGGAATGACTATCATTATTGTCACCCATGAACCCGCTAGTATCCACCGCATTGCTGACCGGATACTCTTTCTCGAAGATGGCCACATCATCTTTCTCGGCACATTAGCGGATGCCATCCAATCGACACACCCGACCTTATCCAGTTTTTTTCACGATGTTACGGTTTAAACCGATTTAATCAGGAGGCATTTATGATATCTTTATCAACGGAGACGTTATCCGAACTAATTGATAACGCAATCAAAGAATATCAGGATCATCCATTTTGCGGGTTTTTTGATGAGCAAGCTTATACATTTAAAGAGATTGCGTTATGGGTGGATCAATTGACCGGCCTGCTGCGGCATAATGGATTGCAAAAAGGCGATCGAATCGCTATTCTTGGCGACAATTCTCCGGCATGGGGAGCCGTTTATCTGGCCGGAGTCGTCAATGGACTTATTGTTGTGCCGATTCTTCCCGATTTTCCAGCGACCGATATCCGCCATATTATCCGCCATAGCGGCGCTCGCCTTTTATTTTCCACATCCCGGCAATTTTCTAAACTTGAAGAAAATGAAAATTCATCCCTCCCGAACTGTTATCTGTTAGAGGAACTCGACTGGCGATCTGAAACACCGCATCTAAAACCTTTCCGTAATATACCGGTCCAACGCATCGGGTCTCCCAGCCCCGATGATCTGGCCGCCATTATTTACACTTCGGGGACAACCGGACATTCCAAAGGGGTCATGTTATCCCACCGAAATCTGGTATCTGACATTATCAATTCTGTAGCCAGATTCCACATTGATTATAACGATCATTTCCTCTCAATACTGCCGATGGCACATACCTATGAGTGCACGTCCGGGTTTTTGATTCCACTCTATGTCGGAGCGCCGATATCATATATTCACGGCCTGCCCACTCCCAAAACATTATTAGCGGCCATGCAAAAAGTTCGCCCCCGGGCGCTGCTGACGGTCCCATTGGTTATCGAAAAAATCTATCGAAATCAAATACTGGCAAAATTCAATCAGAAACCGATTACGCGCCATTTGCTCCGTTTTAAAAAATCTCGAAAACTACTCCACCGAATCGCCGGAAAAAAACTATTGCAACTCTTTGGCAATCGACTGCGCTTTATGATGTTCGGAGGCGCCGGACTCAGTCCCGACGTCGAACAGTTTCTGCAGGATGCCCATTTCCCTTATTCTGTCGGGTACGGATTAACAGAAACATCTCCGATTATTGCCATCAACCCCCTTGGAAAAGTTAAACCCTTTTCTGTTGGATTGCCCATCGCTGATGTGCAAATCCGCATATTTCAATGTGATGAAAACGGAATCGGAGAAATCATTGTCAAAGGGCCTGTTGTCATGCAGGGTTATTATCAAAATCCACAAGCCAATGAACAGGTTTTTCTTCCCGATGGTTGGTTGAGAACCGGAGATCTGGGCTATATCGACGAAGAAGGATATATCTTTATTAAAGGGCGGTTGAAAAATGTAATCATCGGGTCAAGCGGGAAAAACATCTATCCGGAAATCATCGAACAACTTCTCTGCCAGACGCCCTACATTCTTCAAGCAATAGTCTATGATGACTCAAATCGGCTGTCCGCCAAAGTTTATCCCGATTATGACCAGATTGATCAATATTTATTGAATAAACAGATCACAACAGATCAAAGCAAAACTGCGCTAAAACAGTTGCTCGAGGAAATCAGGCTATCGGTCAATTCGCAATTGCCAGCTTATTCGCAATTGATAAAAATCCATGAGCAAATTGAGCCGTTCGATATGACACCAACCAAGAAAGTCAAACGTTACCTTTACCTCAATCCAAGCAAGTCCCAGTGAAAACAATCATCTACTGCATTCTAATCTGGCTTATTTCCATCGGGCTGATTTATCCCCGGGAAGTCGATGAAACCACGGCTTATTATTCAGAATCCGTGTTTATCATGGATAATTCTTCTTCGATGATGACCATCTATGGATCGGGAAAACAACGAATTCTTGACAATATTATTTGCTATATCCAAAACGCTATTATGCGTTTACCAAATGGAAATCAAAGGGTTACAATAATCGTTTTTGCTGAATCCGTCAATATGAAAACCTGGGAAAAATTGGATAATTCCCTTAAATCCGATATTTTCACTTATCTTGAAACGATACGTGAAACCACACTTAATGAATGGCAGGAAAATCCAGATCGCTTAGCCGCTTCATATATTACATCTGCTATCCTCAACGGATATGGGTCATTGCGCCATGATCCCACGGAAACGGAACAGGAGATTAACCTTTTTAGCGATGGCGAGCTGTTATTCCCTAAAAATGTAAAAAACCCCATCTCTTTTAGCCAATTGAAAACAGAACTCTCCTCCTACAATATCAACCCATTTGATCGCAGAAAATTTAATTTTTATCCCATTTTAGTCAAGCCAAAAGAGGAGTTGCGCGAATTGAGTTCCCGGGAAGGCGGAGAAATTGTCGACATTATGGAGATTAACCACTGTGATCCCTTGCGCCGTATATCCTATGACAGCTATCGGATACTTATTACCGTCATGGACGAATCGCGCCATCTATTTCCTGGCGTACGGATTGAAGCGCCTTTTTTACGCAACTTTCGCTATTCCGACAGTTCCGGGCGCGCCCTGTTTCAAGTCCACACACCTCAGGATTTCTGGTACCCATTTATTTTCAAGCATACCGGATACGACAGCAGTTTAACCCACGCTCATATCGCTATTGGAATCGAACCCGGAGATACAATTCAGCTCGTTTCAATCATGCTGACCCGCTGCCCGCTTGAGTTAACTTTCAATATCATTGATAGCGCAAAATCTTTTATACCTGATTGTTCGCTCTACATCCAGTCTCCGCTTCGACAGCGGACATACCTGATCCCAACCATGCCTTGGACGATTAAATATTATGATTATTCTCACGAAATCGATTCTATCGGCATTCGCGTCAGGCACCCCTCTTATTTTCCTCGTCAACTTCCCCTTAAATTCAAAAAAGAAACAAATCAATACCAGCTCAACATTGAAATGGAACGGATTAAAGTATAAGGAGTATTATGAACCAGGATCATGTAAAACAGATATTGCTCGATATAAAAGAAGATGTCGCAGATTTTCAACTCATATTTTCAGGAAAAAGCAGCCGCAAGGTCAATGGGCTATATAAACCCCAAACAATGGAAATTATTATCCACAATCATAATTTTAGCAATGATAACGAATTGATATATACAGCCATCCATGAATTCGCTCATCACATTCATTTTACGCATAAAGACAATGTTCTCAGACGGGTCAGTCGGGCCCACAACAGTGAATTCTATACCCTGTTCTACGAACTATTGGAAAAAGCCGAAGCCTGCGGATATTATCAACCCTCTTTCAATACAGACGATCAACTGACAAGCATTACTCAACAGCTCCAAAACGACGTTATCGCTTCCAGTGGCAAATTAATGAAAAAGATGGGGGACTTATTGTTACAGGCGCAAACTATTTGCCGCGAGAAAGGGCTTCGTTTCGACGATTACCTGGACCGGGTATTGCAGTTGCCACGACAAAGCGCAGCGTTTATGATGAAAGCCAAGGCATTACAACTTGATGAAAAATTAGGATATGAACGGATGAAAGTTGCCGCCCAGTTTAATGATCCCTTACGGCGAGAGCAAGCGGTCAGTAAAATGCTGGACCAGACTCCTATTGAACAAGTGAAACACCAGTTGAAGCCGAAACACCTGCTTGAACCCATGGAAAAACTACAAAAAGAAAGAGACAGAGTCGGACGATCCATTGAACGATTGAACAGTTATTTATTACAAATAGAGGAAGAAATAAAAAAAATGGAAAAATTAAATGCAAGTAGTTATTAGTCACATAAATGCGGACTTTGATTCATTGGCCTGTATGTTTGCCATTACAAAACTCTACCCGGAAGCAATCCCTGTTTTCACAGGTTCTCCGGAACCCAATGTCCGCCATTTTTTGGCGGATCATCCCCATTTTGCGCCCCGAAAGGAACGTCAAATCAATCTCAACGAGATCAGTGAAATCATTGTCGTTGACACACCCCGTAAAAATCGGCTGGCAAACTTTGAAAAACTGGTCGATACCATTGCTCCACTCTTATTGGTCGATCATCACCCTGAAAATGAAATCGATATAAACGCCCAAAAGATTATTAATGAACCCACCGGTGCCGCCGTCACTCTGATTATTGACCATTTTATCGAAAAAGGAATTACCGTTAACGCGGAAGAAGCCACATTGATGATGCTGGCGATTTATGAAGATACCGGGCTTTTTTGCCACACACGCACCAAGAGTAAGGATTTTCTTGCGATGGCTTATTTAATGCACAACGGAGCAGATATTCGATATGTCAATAAATATCTACAATATGAGTTAAACTCAGAGCAATTTGCTTTGCTTTCCAAGCTCTCAACCAGTCTCATCTCCAAAGATATTCGCGGACTCAGCATATACTTTGCCTTCACTGACCATCCGGGCTATTTGCCCGATGTCTCAGTGATTGTCCAAAAACTTAAACGAATTTATGATTTGTCCATCATTTTTGTCGGTGTCCGCATGGGCAATCGACTTTATTTAGTCGCCCGCGCCGATGAAAGTACCATCGACTGCGGTAAAGTGCTTGAATACTGGCAGGGAGGAGGCCATCCCACAGCCGCTGCCGCCAGCATCCAGGCAGAGACATCATTCCAGGAAATAGAAGAGCAGATTACCCGGAGCATTACCGATCAGATATCACAAACCCTCTCTATCAGGCATATCATGAGCTTCCCTGTAGAATCAATCAGCGCTGAAACCAAAATTAAAGAGGCCCGCCGACGGATCATGCAACTTCACCATAACGCTCTAATTGTCTATAATGCAGATGGCTCTTTTCAGGGCATGGTCCATAAGGATGACCTTGATCGCGCCTTCCATCATCATCTAGTGGATGCTCCCATTTCAGATTTTGTGACTACCGATATGATCACTGTTGATCCTCTGTTAAGTATTCAGCAATTCAAAGGTATTATCGCCCGTACCCTGCAACGAAAATTTCCAGTGATCGAAAACGGAAAGATTATCGGGATTGTCACAGCCAACGATCTTCTGAACAGCGTTGTATCGGGATTCGGCGATCAACAGGACAAAAAAGAAAATTTTAAATATTCGATCGATAATCTAATGCCACTTCTAGTTAAACGATTCGACTCATCAACACTCGAACTCTTCCATCGCATTGGTGAAACGGCGATCGACTTGGGATTTTCTGCCTACTTAGTCGGAGGTTGTGTACGCGATCTGCTACTTGAAAGGGTCAACGAAGACATCGACATCGTTATCGAAGGCGATGCGATTGATGTAGCCAGGCGATTTGTCTCCCAATACGGCGGCCATTACAAAACTCATACCCGATTTCATACTGCGAAACTATCAACCGGACCCACACTGACTCTCGATTTGGCATCAGCGCGGATCGAACTTTATGAACAACCTGCCGCGCTCCCTCTAGTAGAAAAAAGCAGCCTGCGCCATGATCTATACCGCCGAGATTTTTCTTTGAATACCCTGGCAATAAGCCTCTCTCCCCAATCGTTTGGGCGATTGCTCGACTATTTTTCCGGTCGCCGGGACATCTCCCTGGGTATTATTCGCGTTCTTCATAACGTCAGCTTCATCGAAGACCCCACCCGTATTATCCGCGCTGTCCGTTTTGAACAACGATTTGGGTTTAAAATCGCTGAACAAACCCTGAAGCTCATCGAAACCGCGATCCGCCATAAAGTCATTAACCAACTCACCCCCAAACGATTACGCGAAGAACTTGAAATCATTCTCCATGAAAAAAATCCACTCAAACCCCTTTACCGTCTCAATGAATTGGGTATACTCCAACAATTCCCAATCAGCCTTTCACTTCAAGCTGAACAAATAAAACTACTGGAACATATCAACTCTTTCGTCCAATGGCACCGAATGGTAACCAAATCACAAGTAACCCGTTACTGGCTCGTGTTTCTTTTCGGTCTCCTGCAGCGCCACACAGCTTCGGAAATCCAATTCTTCTTCCAGCACTTTTCCTTTAGTGAACGAATCCGCCAATTATTTAAACGGACCCACCAGTCATTAGAAACTCTTAACCTTAATTTAAACAACCCTGAGATGAAAAATAGCGCAATCTACCTCCAATTAAAAGAATTTCCGATCGAAACTATTCTTTTTTTTCTTGGATATTTTGAAACCCTAATCATCCGCCGTCATTTGCTTCTTTATTTGACAGAACTTCAATCAATAAAAATTCAAACAACTGGCGAGGATCTGATTGCCTGGGGATTGAAACCCGGGCCCTATTTCCGTCAAATTCTTGACGAAATTCTGGTTTCCCGCCTCGACAATCTATTTCCGATTAACCAGGAAAAAGAGTTTGCTCAGGAGCTCACGCAAAATATCAAAAAAAATTATATTGACAATTGCTAAATTCTTATTATATTTACTTTGATGAAATTCAATCAGCAGAAATATGAACAGATTTATCTTCCTCTTTTTTTAACTATTAGTTGTGTTGCCCTGGAAGGATTCTATATCCTTATAGCATGGGGAATGAACTATTTAGATTTTTTGAAACCAGTTCTGAAATTGGATTGGTCCGCTGCCAGCAATAGCATGGAAATTGCTTCAGGGTCTTCCACCGCAATTATTTTCGTGGGAATTATCATCCTTGAAGTGTTCAGCAACCGATACTTCCCAGTTATTAAATACTTTTTCTATAACTTTAAATGCCTTTTTATTTTTACTTATTCAGTTTCCGTTACTATCTTTTCTTATTTCAGCATTATTTCCCATGAGATTCTCCCCTATGCGCCGTTTACTGCTTTTATTCTGCTTTCATTACTAATGATCCTATTGGGCCTTTATTTCGTATTTTATACCATTACCTGGATTTCTCCTAACTATACGATCCAGCTCATGGGAAATGATATAAAAGGGTTATTAACCAAAGTCATACGGATAGGGCGTAATCGCTCTTTATCAGAAGAGGAAAAGAATTACGAATTTCTTGAGATTAAAAAGGAATTGTTTCAACTGCTTTCCTATATCATGGCAGCCACCAATGATATCGATAAAATGGTCGTAAACAAGGCTGTTTATTCCATATCGGACATCCTCCGAACCTATCATCATATCAAAGAAGATATTCCTTCCCAGTTTTTTATTCTGACTGATCGCGAACGTGAAGACAAAGGAATGGCCTATCTTGGCCGATTCGTCGATATTGAAAACAATCAACTGTTTATGGAAGCCAAATGCTTGTCCTTGTTAAATGATATCTTCGCCATCCTTTTGGCCAATAACAAATACGGACCGGAAAATATTACCGGAGTCATTGATGAATATACTGACCTTATCATTTACAGTAAAAAATTTAGTATGCCTCTTATTCACCTTATCACCCAGGTCCATTTCCGTTTTCTTGATACAACTCTTGAATATAACGATGAATTCGTAGCGGTTAGAATCCTGGATCGTATGTACTGGCTATTAAAAAAATTCTTAATTATTAAGTTTATGTTTCCAGATGAAAGGTTTTCCGCCGAAATAATTTATCAATCAATTGAAGATGTCGTTTTGCGAATGAAAAATTATACGACTCTGTTCTATCGCAAAAATCTGACCGATGTATTGGAAAAAGTCGCAAATTTACTTTTTCTCTTTCTTCGAGATATCATCAATGAAAATGAAAGTACACTGATTCCGTTGGAGGAAACCTTTATAAGCACTTTTTTGCAAGTGGATATGAAACCGGATCCCACCGATTCGAAAGATCGATCCCTATTGAATGTCCGTGTATCTCAAGCGCTGCTGGGTACTATTTATGAAAAAATTCTGGAACACCCCCCGGCAAATAGTGTGCATACCCCACTGATGATCCGGCAGCGTATCAATCAAATTGTCGGGGATATGAATGAGGAAGATCTTCCCAGGATACTCGCAATCAAGCAGATGACCCTGACAGAGATCGGCAAATATCACGAGATTGATGCGCATTCAGTTGAACGCTTTTTCAGTCGTTTTGTTATTAAAACCCTTGTAATTTCACAGGATCCCCGATTTGATGCCACCCCACCCCCCGGCCTTTCCATTATCCGGTCCACCACGATTCGTGATGCGATCATTAAAATGAGCATGCTTGATTTTCACTTAATCATCCTGGATGATATCCCTGTGTTTATTTCCTTTGACGAGATGTTAGACCTGCTGCTAAATTATACGCCATCCAACCTGAAAGCGCTGATATTGGTGGAATTCGGCAACTCTGAAATGAAAAAAAATCTTTATAAATTTACTGCATTGCGAATTCCCTTCACTATAAAATTCTTTGACGACACAAACCAGCTTAATTTTGATGAGCTGATGCATTCAACATATAAAGTCGTTTATAATACGAATCAAAACATTGCCGCTCTGCGACCCAATCTTGAAAAATTAAAGAAACTTTTCGAAATATGAAGGTACTAATCACCGGGGCATTCAGTCCTATTGGACGAGCTATCATCCAGGAATTAATTCACTATGACTTTTTACCGATTCTGCATTATCATACTCCGATCTCTTCCGAACAGCAAGCTTGGCTAAACGATCTGAAAAAAGTTTGCCCCGAGACGTTAACACTTTGGCAGGCAGATATGATTGAAACACCAAGCCTGGAAAAAAAATTCTCCCAACTGTTACTTCACGTTGGCCAGATCGATGGTTTGATAAACAATGCAGCCATATTTGAAAAAACACCCCTCGGAGAAATTCAATTGGAGGAATGGCAACGGATTATGACCATCAATTTTTTATCCCCGATGGCTTTATCTAATTTATTTATTCTACAAAACCATTTTACCCAGGAAAAACCCGGGATCATCATCAATCTATTGGACATATACGCTGAAAAAATAATCCCCGGGTACTCAATCTATAGCGCCAGCAAATCAGCAATGGAAACTTGTACGCGTTATATGGCCAGAGAAGCAGGCCCTCGATTTCGCATTAACGGAATTGCGCCGGGAATTGTCACCCAATCGACTCCCATGCATATTGTTGAACGATCGGTAACCCGGCAACTTGTGCCCCCTGAAGCGATCGCTCAAACCTGTCTTTTTTTGATGCAAAACCACCATTTAACAGGTTCCACCATCACGGTTGATAGTGGGAAAAAACTATTTTAGCAAGGATGGGACTATGAGATTCACTTTTTTTATCTTAATTCTAACTTGGTTTCTGTCAGCCCCTCTTCGGGCGCAAACAGATTCGACTCAACAGGAACCGGCAGATGGATCCGATTCCATACTCTTAACTCCCATTCCCATTGAGGGAATTATTTCTCCTCCTCCCAAAAAAGATTCAATACATGCTAAACCGACTCCTAAGCTTCCATCCTCGCCTGTCGTTGAATCCCTGCTTATCACTCAACCCATCGATTCGTTGAAACGTCCGGAAATCTATATCCAAATCCAGCAATTTCTTTACCAAACTGCAGCCGTGTCTTATGAAGCAAATGATTATGAAACCGCTATTCATTACTATGAACTTTTTTTTCAGTACGATACAAGCCATACCAACAAAGATCAGGATATCCAAAACTATGTCATCGCCCATAGTTTTTTAGGGATTCCGCCCGATGAAGATGGCCAGCTAAAGCTTAAAAATGAAATTATGCCGTTACTGGAGGACCAGCTTTTAAAAAATCCTGAAAGCCTGGACCTACTCTTTGCAAAAGCGCGCTTATCAATGATCATCAATCATAACAGAGGGTTGTTTTCACGCAAAAAATATCTTAAACTGGCCAAAAAGACAATCGAGCAAATATTGACTATAGACCCACAAAACAAGCACGCTATTATTCTATCATCCCGTTGGCACTTGGACCTGATGGAATACCCACGCTTACTGCTATGGGTGTATGGCATAAAATCAGCGAAGGAGAAAGATGCGGTTGCCGACCTTGAACATGCCAAATACTTGTATCCCAAAGACTTTGAAGTCTGTCTTGAACTCGCAATCTCCTATACGCAAAGCAAACAAATTCCCGAAGCCATTCTTGAATTCCGCAGATTACGGCTTTTACCAGAAACCAGTGAGCAAGATAAAATATTTAAGCAACGCGCCATCCCTTATTTAATCAACCTGGTCTATTGACAACAGAAAATTTCTCAGGTCTTTCAATCCGGCTTAACGGGTATACAAAGCGCTAATAATGGATGAAATGTGAAAAGTCCTCATGCGAATCAGCGCGCGGTCTAATCATAAACCCAATCGTAAGTTAATGAAGGGTTTCAAGAATTAAAAGGAGATACCCATGAAGAAGAAAATTATTTTTATAATCGCATCACAAAAATTTAGAGATGAAGAATACCTGGAACCCAAACGCATCCTTGAGGACGGAGGATTCGAGATCGAAACGGCGTCCAGCCGTATAGGTGAAATCACGGGGATGCTGGGCGCCAAAGCGCAAGCTAAGTGGTTATTGAACGAAATAGTGGTTTCAAACTATGAAGCGGTTGTTTTCATCGGCGGAGCCGGCGCAACAGAATATTTCGACGATCCAACCGCCATCCACCTCGCCAGCCAAGCGGCTACTGTCAACAAACCTTTGGCGGCAATATGTATTGCGCCATCTATTCTGGCTAATGCAGGAGTATTACAGGGGAAACGCGCAACATCCTGGCCTGGAGAAAAGAGCAATTTGACTCGTAACGGAGCCATATTTACAGACAATGGTGTGGAAGTTGATGGATTCATCATTACAGCCGCCGGGCCTGAATTCGCCATTCCTTTCGGGCAGGCGCTGCTTGACCTGTTGAACTGAGGTTACACTATGCGCTATTTAATTACTGGCGGTTCCGGGTTCATCGGCGCTAATTTCATCCGCCATTTACTGGCTCATGAACCCTCAGCTACTCTGCTAAATCTTGATAAATTAACGTATTGCGGTAATCCGGAAAATCTCAAGGAATTCGACCTCGACACCCGCTACCGGTTTATCCATGGCGATATTTGCGATTTTGCCCTCATTGATAGCCTATTAAACGATGTGGATATCATAATTAATTTTGCCGCGGACACCCATGTTGACCGTTCTGTCAATTTCGACGGCGCTCCGTTTATACAAACAGATGTGTATGGCACCTATGTCCTCCTTAAAGCAATGCGCAACCATTCACATATTCGCCGTTTTCACCAGGTGAGCACAGACGAGGTCTATGGCGATATTCCTATCGGCCAATTTGCAACTGAAAGCTTCCCCTTAACCGGAAGTAGCCCCTATGCCGCATCCAAAGCCGGAGGCGATCTCCAGGCTTTGGCCTTTTATCATACGTATGGGCTACCCGTTACTATCAGCCGTTGCACAAACAATTACGGACCATTTCAATATCCTGAAAAAATCATTCCCCTTTTTATCACCAATGCCCTGGAAGATAAACCGCTACCCCTGTACGATGGCGGTACACAAATCCGCGATTGGCTTTATGTGGATGACCATTGCCGGGCTATTCTCGATATCATCTCCAAAGGGGAACCCGGCCAGGTTTATAATATTGGCGCCAATCAAAATCCTGAAATTACCAACGTCACCGTTACCCAAGCCATCCTGGAACTTACCGGCAAGCCTCAATCCCTGATTCATCCAGTAAAAGGATTAAGACCCGGCCATGATCAACGATACGCCGTATCTATCGATAAAATCAACAAATTGGGTTGGATACCGAGAGTTGATTTTCAGCATGGAATCGCTCTCACGGTTGATTGGTACCGTTCCCATCCCGAATGGTGGCGCCCGCTAAAAGATTCACAATTCCGCCTTTATTACCGGCAACATTATAAAATGGAATTATAAATGGAAATCAATCAAATCGCTCAAGCGTGCCAGGACGAGATCGTTGAAATTCGTCGTTACTTACATCAAATCCCGGAATTGGGATATCAGGAATTTAAAACCACGGAATTCATCCACAACTATTTGCTGAATCATAATATACCCCATCGGTTACTGGATCCAACAGGCGCGCTGGCGTTCATTGAAGGCCATGGAAAAGGACCAGTTTGGGCTATCCGGGCCGATATTGATGCATTGCCAATCCAAGAAAACAGCGGGGAGATTTTTTCTTCACGCCATCCAGGCCGCATGCATGCCTGCGGACATGATGCCCATACCGCGATTGCCCTTGTTCTTGCCCGAGTGGTAAACGAACAGCGGGCTAACTTAAATGGCGCTCTTAAAGTTATTTTTCAACCCAACGAAGAAGGATCACCCACAGGCGCCCCGGTCGTTATTAATCAGGACGTTATGAACAACCCTAAAGTCAACTTCACCCTTGCCTTCCATGTTGATACAAATTTAGATTCTGGAATTATCGGGTTACGCAAAAATATTCTTACCGCTTATGTCTACAATTTTGATGTAACTGTTATCGGCAGAGGAGGCCACGCTGCCCGTCCCAACGAGGCAAACGATCCAATCGTCATCGCTTCCGAAATCATCATGGCCCTGCAAACGATTGCCAGCCGTTTTAACAATCCAAACACCCCATTAGCCCTCACCGTTGGCCAATTTCAAGCAGGAACCGCGCGCAATATCATTCCGGAACAAGTTGAATTCAAGGGGACATTGCGCCTGACTGATGCCCATTTGGTAGACCGCATTAAAAACCGGTTTCTACAAATCATCAATGGCATTGCTTCTGCTAATGAAGCCCAAGCGCTCATCCAATTCAACGAAAGCTGTCCTGCTGTTATCAATGATCTAACCCTGGTCGAACAAGCCGCAGCCTTTTCTTCCCGCTCATATCACCTGGACGGGTTGACATATATAGAAACACCTTCCCTGGGTGGCGATGATTTTGCTTTCTACTTACAACATTCACGCGGAGCTATGTTCCGCCTGGGAGTTCGCGACAATGCGAACGGAATCACGTTTCCAGGACATCATCCTCAATTCCGTATCAGCGAATCACACCTTAATCGGGCGCTCGCGCTTTATCTCTCTTTCATTGCGCCAAATCCATGAGCCTCTATATTTGCCGGAACCTTAACGTTATCCTCTCGAAAAGCGTCCCCATGTTCACCAACATACAACTTACGGTTGAACGAGGCCGGCACTACCATATCTACACAGCAGAATCTATCGGAAAAACAACATTACTTCATTCGTTGTGTTTGATAAAAAAACCAAGCGGTGGAGAACTATACTTTCAGGATGAAATGATTTACCCACAGGCGCGGGGAAAAGTCTCTTTTTTTTTTAAAAAAGCCCGTGGCTTGATGCTTTCTCCACCCCTTTTTTGCCGCGACCGCTCCGTTCTGGACAACCTGCTGCTCTTATTACGTTATTGGAACGGTTTCCAAAAAGGACAGAAGAAAAACTGTGAGGCCATGCTTTATCGCTGCCAACTATTAAGCCATAAAAACCAACAGACAGACAGACTGACACCCAATGAGCTTCAACGCTTGGCTTTCGCGTTATCTGTCATCCATCAACCACTGCTGGTTTTTGCAGATCAACCCCTGCATAATCTTAATCAGGATCAATTACCCTTTTTCCAGGAATTTATTACTGATTCTCTCAACTACGGAACCTCCTGGATCACAACCGGTCATACCCCACTCCATTTCCCCGCGCCGACATGTAATTATCAGTTAACACCAACCGGTCTTGCTGCCGATGAGTAAATTACATTTTATTCTTTGGATTCAGGAATCCCTACACCACCTAAAAAACCATCCCCTGACGTATGTTTTCTTCCTGATCACTTTATTCTCGTATTGCCTGCTTATCCAGTCAATCGCATTTATCAGTTACGGGGGCTACCAACGCTATCTGGAATGGCAACAGGGCATGCAACTTGAACTATTTCTTTCCGATTCGACTTCGGAGAAAGAGAAAACGCAAATTATTGAATATTTGACTGCCCAACCAATAGTCGATTCCGTCAGTTTTATCTCACCCGATCAAGCAATGCAAACTCTCAATGAAATTCTGGGTTGGAATGTAATGGATTTTACAGAAACGAACCCCTTACCTGCATCGATTCGGATCGTTCTCGCTCCATTTTTTTTTAAACAAGCCGATATCAATAAATTCATTAGTGAACTCAAACAGTTTCAGGGTGTTCAGGGAGAATTCAAAGACTTTATTTTCTACTCCCATTGGTATAAATTATTCCGCACATTATTGATGGGAAGTTGTATTCTACTTCTTGCCCTCTTAATAACCAGTCTTTTTACAATTACCGCCCTTTGTTATTACAACTTGCAAAACAGTCAAACCACCTTACGGTTCTATAGAATTAACGGACTTTCTCTATTTACGTTCGCCTTCCCATATTGGTGTGAATTAGTTTTTATTACCGCTTTCTGTTCATTTAGCGCTTATCGATTTATACTTTTTTTTGTCCAGGAACTTCAACAATCGGTCTATTCCGGTTTTCTTCCACTTTCGGCTTTCGCGTTATTTCTAATATATGCTGTTTTGCCGTTCCCTATTGCTCTAAAAATTCTCAACACCCAATCCTCTGAACAGATTACCTTATGATAAAATTTAATTTTATTATTTTCGGGCTTATATTCCTTACATTTATAACGCAACTGTTTGGGGAACATCTATCATACACCGATAAAAAAAAACAATTGGATTCCCTTGAGCAAGCAATAGAAGAACAAAAAAATAAAATAGATCAATTAGCCCTAAAGAATAACGCCCTTTCGGGACAATTAGCGCTGCAAACGGAAAAAATTCACTTATCAGAAAAATATTTTCAAGAAATAACCAAACACCTCTCCATGTTGGAAATCCGCTTAGATACGCTAAGCTCGTTAACGATGACGCAAAAAAATCGCAAAATCACGTTACAGGAACGTATGGCTCAAATTCTCCCGGTCTATTATTCATCTCTGAAGCAAGAAAAAAAATTGCTTTTGGTTCCCGATCAAAATTTATTACAGATTGTCAGACAATCAATTTATTTTAAAAGCTTAAGTCTCTATCAGTTCTATCTCATACAGGAGTTGAAGGATACACTTCAACAAATAAACGACCAGGTCAGGGAATTAAAATACAACCAACAGGAGTTGATAAGCTTACGGGAAAAACAGAAACATACCGCAAAAAATTTAATGGAAGAGCAAAAAAGACTCCGGGAAAGTATAATACGAATCACGGAACAAAAAGAGTTACTGACCCAATATTATGAAGAGCAACTGCAAGATCGGCAACTGATTCAAGACTGGTTAAAAAATTTTGAAACTGCCCGGCAGGAACGAATAAATCCGTTAAAAGTTCTGCAATACGATTTCAATAGCTTGAAAGGCAAACTTCGCTGGCCGATTAAAGGGAAAATAATTACATCCTTTGGCGAAAAGCGTGACAAGCAATTTAATACGCAAACATTCATGAATGGGATAGAAATTGAGCCTTTAGTTTCAGAATCACCCATCAATCCTGTTGCGCCCGGCATTATACGTTTTGCCGACTGGCACCGCAGTTATGGAAAATTCATTATTATCGAGCATTCTCAAGGTTATTATTCGGTTTATGGTTATCTTAGCCAAATAGCAGTCAATGTGGGTCAAACAGTAACCGAGCAGATGGTGATTGGGAATATTGGGAAAAATATATTAGATCAAAAAATCAAACTTTTTTTGGCTCTCTACCAAAGCATGACAAATCTTAACCCTGCGGATTGGCTGAGTCAACCATGAAATTCGAAGAAATTCCCGGACAAGAAATGGCGCGTCAATTATTGCAACACGATATAGAGTCCCAGACGATTGCCCATGGCTACCTTTTCCACGGAGCGGAGGGGCTGGGGAAATCCCAAATGGCGCAATTATTTGCCCAGCGATTAATGTGTCTGGCTCCTAAGGGACTCGCTCCATGCGGTGAATGCCGATCCTGCAAAAAAATCGATCAATGGTCGCATCCAGACGTAAAAATTGTTTTTCCCCAAAAAAAAGATGCAAATACGGCTCAAATTATCCATCAGCGCATTGACACTCCCTGGCTCCCCCTTCATTCCGACTTTAACGCCTTGATTACACTTTCCCAAGTTAAAGAGATCATTCACTTTATCAATATGGCGCCTCACGAAAGCGCCTTTAAAATAGTCATACTCGTTCAAGCGGAGCGCATGAACAGCGAGGCCGCCAACGCTCTGCTGAAAAGCCTTGAGGAACCGCCTTCCAACACTGTCTTTATCTTGAGTTCGACAGACACCCAGAATCTTCCAGCAACCATTCATTCCCGCTGCCGACATATTCCATTTTATCCATTGGCGCCGGAAAAAGTGAAACGCTTTATATCCGATCATCCAGATATCCGATTGCCTGCCGAAGATATTGTTGTATTTCTTACAAATGGGGCCATTGGGAGACTCTATATTTTTCCACCAGAAGATTTCGAACGAATTATTGATTATGTCCAGACACTATTCCGGGCGTTATCCAACCTCAATTTTTTCATCGCCCGGGATTTAACCCAACAATTTGACGATTTTTCCGATCAATGTAAAGAATGGATTATTCTCTCCCTGCAATTCTATTTCAAAGAATACCTTAAACTTAGCAACCGTTTACCATCTCCCTATCAGCATTTCTTTGCAACCTTGCAGCTTAAATTCGATCTGGATCAATTGGAACAAATTATTTATACGTTAGACAAGCTCAAATTTTTAATTAAAAGAAATTTTAATTTACCATTGATTTTTATCAATTTTTTAATTAATATACACCAACTCGACCGATTTCAAATGGATATTGCCAGCGTAATCGGTCATTAACGTCGAACCGGAGAATCTAATGGAGCCTATTGACCGAAAAAAATTGCCAGAACTAATCCTGGTAAGATTTAAAAACAAACGCAGAAATTTTTACTATAACAAGCACAAAATCCCCCTGTTGATTGATGATTATATTGTAGTGGAAGCCGAACGGGGCATCGACCTGGGAATTGTGAACGCTAAAGGAAAACTGGCCGATCCGGGCAGTTTCCACCGAGACCTTTTTACAGTATTAAGACCGGCAAACATGGAGGAAATTGCCTCTTTGCCCGAACTTCGCAAAAAAGAAAAAGTGATTTTTAATCGGGTAAAAACGCATATTTCAAAAAAACAGATACCCATGAAACTTGTTGATGTGGAATCACAATCAGACGGCAATAAACTGACTTTTTTCTTTACTGCCGAACACCGGATTGATTTTCGTGAACTGGTCAAGGAATTGGCCGCCATGTATAGAACCCGTATTGAAATGCGACAAATCGGAGTCCGTGATGAAGCGCAGAAGCTTGGCGGATATGGTATTTGCGGGCGCGCTTTGTGCTGCTCAACTTTCCTCAAATCCTTCAAACCCATATCCACTGATATTGCCCGGGAACAACACCTCTCTCTTAATCCGATCAAAATTTCCGGCATTTGCGGTCGTCTAATGTGCTGTCTGGGCTATGAACATCTGGTTTACCAGGAAGCGTTGAAATCGTTTCCGCCTGTCGGCGCAGAACTGGAAGTCAATAATTATCATGGAACAATCCAGGAGATCAATATTTTTAAACGCATCATGATCATGATGTCACCGTCCGGAGAACGACATACTATAAATATAGACCAGCTTCCTGAAAAAGAATACCAGAAACTGCTTAAAATCGCATCTGAATATCACGAAAAAGGTTTTGTAGCTAATATTAATGACCTGATTCCGACCCTCGACGAAGAAGAAATTAAAGGTGATGACGAAGAATCATTAGCCGGAACAACTGCGGAAAGAACCTTTGAAGCCCTTACTGATTGATACCCACGCGCATCTGTTCCTGGAGGAATTCAAAAACGATCAACAAGGAGTTATTGATCGATCATTCAAAGAATTTTCTTTAAAACATATTATCAATGTTGGCATTGATATAGCTAGCTCGAAACAAGCAATTCAAATCGCAAAAAATGATTCATTACGATTCAGCGCCAGTTGCGGAATACATCCAAACCATTTAATAGCCCCGGAAATCCGTCCAGAACGTATTAAGCAATTAACTCAGCTTATCGAAAATGAACGCAGCTCTATCGTAGCGCTTGGAGAAATCGGCCTCGATTATTACCGCGATTATGTCCAACCCCACGACCAGCAATTTATGTTCATTGAACAAATTCATATTGCCGTCGCTTTTCAATTGCCTATTATCATTCATTGCCGCAACGCCTTTAACGACACGTATGCAATACTAAGGCATCACCTTCCCTCGGAGTATCCGGTTGTATTCCATTGTTTCAGCGGGGATCATGATAACCTTACCCAACTGATCCAAGCTGGTTATTATGTTGGTATTGCCGGGCCAGTGACGTTTAAAAACAGTCCATTGGCCAAACTCATTCCTCTTATTCCACCTCAACGTCTGCTTATTGAGACCGATGCCCCTTATCTGGCGCCAGCGCCCTACCGAGGACAGCGGAATATTCCGGGCTATGTCGCATATACCGCTTCCACGATTGCGCGACTGCTTTCCACTTCCACCGACGAAACAATTGAACTTACCAGCTCCAATGCCCAACGTTTTTTTCAATTGAGGTAACCCATGGGAATCGTTCGTTCTGCAAAACCTGTCAAACTTATTGCCGCAATTATGGCTGTCAATACGGAGAAAATAGCTGATGCCGCCAGAGAGATGCAAACATTATTCGGTGATATCGATTTAAAAAGCGATATCTTCTCTTTTTCTCATTCCCATTATTATCGTAAGGAAATGGGGGATAATTTAGTCAAACAATTTTTCAGTTTCGCTCCCCTGGTCCAAATCGATCTTATAAACCATATTAAATTGACATGTAATAATATTGAAATTCAATTATCCCGCAACTGCGAAATTGAAGCAAAAATTTGCCGTCGTGTCAACATTGACCCGGGATACATCTCACCGGCCAAATTAGTGCTGGCAACGACAAAAAATTACGACCATCGCATTTATATCGGCCAGGGCATCTATGCCGAAGTTACTCTTCACTATACTAAAAACCGTTTTCAACCATGGCCCTGGACCTATCCTGACTACCAAACCGATCTAAGTATCAATTTTTTTAAGCAAGTCCGCGCCATCTATTTCCAACAACTTGATACGTTGGGTGTTCAAAAAATTGAAAATGTCGAAACCGAATAATTGGGAGGGATTATGACGTGCCCCGAATGCCAATCCGATAATAAAACCATGGCCCGTTACTGTGTAAACTGCGGAGCTCAACTGCGTCAACAAGAGGACCCCAGACGCAGAACCTCTGTTATCGCCTTTTTCCTGGCGCTGTTCAGCACTTCCTTTTTCTACCAAATATTTCCATTGCCGCTACTCAGCGCATCCTTCTGGGCTGTTCTTTTTGAAAGTCACTGGATTTGTAAACTCATCACGTTCTGTTCGTTCTGGGCATTTTTCATTCTTATACGGTTTTCAATCCAATCGCGTCGCCAATCCCGTTCTTTTTCAGCAATTCTCAAACAAATCCCCCATAGCAATCAACTTTCCTTAGCCAGTCTAAAGGCAAATCTGGTAGAATTTAATTATCAAAAATATTTTAACCACCCTCTCTATCGTATCTTTCATCGCATCCAGTCATCGCCCTCAGATCATTCACTCCTCAATTCAATTGTTGAAAGCGAAAATTATCGTCTGGAATTAAATTACAATCTAATAAAATTTTTTATTTGGGTCATTCCAATCCTCGGCTTTATCGGGACAGTTGCCGGCATCGCTGATGCAGTCAATCAATTTTCATCGTTTGTGCAAAATCTTAAAGGTTTACAGGAATTGTCCCAAGAGATGAAAATTGCTCTGGGTGGAGTTACGCGGGGACTGGCCACTGCTTTCAATACAACCTTTCTCGCGCTCCTGATGATAGTGCCACTTATGTTTTTAAATAATATTTTCCAAAAAAAAGAAGAAGAACTGTTACTCGATATCGAAGAATATCTAACTGCGCCACGACCGTCTCCGGCCCCCACTGTCAAGCGAAAAGTGAAGCATATTTTTTAAAAATGCCCGGCCTGGTAATCTCATCTATTCGTCAATCTTCCGCCACGTTCGATACCAAGGAGCATCCCATTCAACCAGCGCGCCTTTCTTTTGCAGTACTCGGTAAAAATCGATTATCCCAATCAAGATTGCGGCGATGATTACATTCAAACAGGTTAGCTATAAAAATAAAAGAAAATACTTAGTCAAAGACCTGACATTTCATATTCCAAGTCAATCATTAACCGGGATTTTTGGACCGAACGGCGCAGGTAAAAGCACTACTTTACATCTTTTAGCGCAGATTATTTCTCCTGATAACGGCAACTTGATCTATAACGGTCGAGATTTTAATCATATTGGCTTTAATTTAAAGAAAAAATGCGGCTTTTTACCTGAATTATTTGCCCCCTATCCTGAGATGCGAGTTCGAGAATACCTAATTTGGATTGGTCAAATGAAATTCCTGCCAGTGAAATCCCTTGGAACCGAAATTGACCGAGTGATAGAACTCGTTCATTTACAAGAGCAAACAACAAAATTTATCCGAGTATTATCCACGGGCGCCCGACGACGTCTTGGATTGGCTCAAGCCCTCATTAACACTCCTGAAATTTTAATTCTTGACGAACCATTATCAGCTTTGGATCCCTGGGAAAAAAACCATTTAATCGAAATCCTTTGCCAATTAGTTCCTCAAACCACAATTATCCTCGCGACTCATCTTCTCCACGATTTGCTGCCAATTTGCGCCCACTCTGTTTTTTTAGATCAGGGTCGGCTCGAATATAGTGGGTCTCTTCTCACTTCCGAACAACTACCCTTACCTTCAAACTTATCAATCCACACCCTGACGAATCCACCTCCGGACCTGATCTCCCATTTAAGCCACTCCCCCCGGATTCTGCGCATTCTCCGTTTTTCATCAGTTCCCGAATCCCGCTATTTAGTTCTGGCCAGACCGGAAACTGATTTTACCCCTCTTTTTCACCAAGCCGTTTCAAAGACTATTTCAGCCGATCAGGAATTCCTTTCAGCTTCTGAGAAAGTTTAGATGAAACCGACTCCCAGTCTCATAAAACGCGAACTTAAAAGTATATTCAGCCATCCCATCATTTTACTAGTCTTAACGGTATTAGCTGTTGGCCATGGATTCTACTTCAAGCGGATGCTACAACTATATACTCAGATGCGCCCTTCCTCTGTACAGCCCCTATCACTTATCCAAAACCACTTAAACTTTTCAACTCTGATTCTTATGCCCCTTTATAGCAACTATGCCATTTTTTTTGGACTGTTAACTATTCTTTTAACTATGTCGCAAATCAGCGGAGAAAAAAGAAGTGGACATTGGCTTATTCTAAAATCGTTACCCATATCAGAAGGCCGCATCGTTTTCGCCAAACTTTGCGCCACTGTCATTGTCTGCTGGTCAATGCTCGCCTTAGTATTGCTCTATCCACTCCTACTGTCGTTCCATATATCTTTAGAGTGGCCGGTGATTATTAATGCCAATTTCGGACTGGCGCTTTTTGCGCTTTTTGCCGCGTCATTGGGATTGTTCGCATCTTCCCTGAGCCCCCACCCGCTTATCGCCCCCTTCGCATCCTTAGCGATATTTATGGTGATGGACTACTCTCAATTATTATTGCCCACTCCTGCTTTTTCGCCCTTCTATCATCTTTTTCCTTTTCTGCAAGGAATTTTTAATCCCATCCATTTATTATATTATTTATCTATCGCATTTCTTTTTTTTACCTTAACGGAAGCAAGATGTAAAAATATATGAAAGCAATAATTAATTTTTTGCATCCCCGACTTCTTATCGCAGTTTTAATTTTCATATTACTCCCGATTCTAACAGATTATTTGCATGATACTGATCTGTCGCAGAATAAACGGTTTTCACTCCATCCGCTATCACGATCAATTCTTGCAACCCTTGCTCACCCCTTACACTGCCAATTTTTTGCCCATGAACTCCATTATTCACAAATTGAGGAACTCTGTAAGCAAATCCATTCTCAGCAACCCCTCATCACTTATGAGATTTTCTATCTGGATCAGGTTCCCCACCTTGTAAAAAAAAATCAAATAACAAACTATAACCAGGGGATTATCAGCAATGGACAGCAAACCGCATTGATCGATCCTGTCAATGAAACAAATCTCATAACGGCAGTCGATCAATTCAACCGCTCCATTTCAAGCGCAAATAAAACTACACATAATGCGACTTTACCTGCGCCAGGCTCATTTAACCTGGAAGATACACCCCTCTCTCGCCAAATCCTCTCAGCCGATGTGGTCGAAAGCCCACTCGCCAATTTATTTTTAATTATCTTACCCACTTTTATCGGATTAATTTTGACTCTGATTAATGGATTCACCCAATGGAAAAAATAAACCGCTATTCAATTATTTCAGCATTGTTGGGTATTACGATCGTAGCTGTTCTTATTATCTATTTATACTCCTTTCCAGAACAAACTCCACCCACAGTAAAAAACCATGCGCAATCATTGCTCAATGACTCTCTTTGGGAATTCCAGTATTTTCAAAATGGCAGCTTGAATTATTCGCTAGTTGTTAAAGACCACCTCGCGCGCACCCAGCAGAATATACCCATTGCTCGATCACAATTTCTACGGCTCATTACGCTCTTAAAACGAACGATTCCTCAATCGATTCCATTGGATACGGTTATAGATCTCCAGCGGTTTGGCCTGGACTCTGCCATAAGTCAGATGAGCATTAATGGAAAACTCTGGATATTAGGGGCCAGGCATCCCCTTGGCAATGGGACCTATGCCTTGTATAGAGATAGCTTGTATCTGATACCCCAATCTTTTTTTCATCAATTACCACTTAAGGCCTCGGACTGGATCGACTATCAACTTATTGGCAAGGAAATTGATTCAATCCATTCTTTCTACTTAATTGTTCAAAATCAACGCCACCTATTTCAAAAAAAATCAACTGGCATTTGGTATTATAGCAATTACCGTTGTAGTCTCTCAAAAATTCGCGACTTTTTTGAAATCATCTACAGTTTTAAAATTGATTTAAACCTGCCGGCAAATCTCACTATTCCCAACCTGCACAGCGCCGAATCTCTAATTATCGATTCCGACACTCTCGTTTATGACCATGGGACTATTCGGACTACCTACCAAAAATTTTTAGCAGTTGCCCCCCAATCTTTTAGCAAGATGTTTACTCTTGACGAATCCTATTGGTTGGACCAAACAATGTCAGATTTCCAATCCCATCAAATTGAACGGATCCGATTTGATTTCTATAAAAGTACATGTGAATGGCGGCGCGACAGCAATTTAAACTGGCGGGATCCGGCTATGCCCACGGCTCACATATTCGATTCAGTGCAAAATCTGATTTCAACATGGCAGAACAGCCAGTTTCCTTTGGTTCATCTTGCTGAACACGATTTAAAACCGATTTTCAAAAATCACCCCATTCTATTTCTGCAATTTTTTACTGGCGAACGCCATTTTGACTATGAAATCTACTCAATTCAAACCGAATACCTGATCAGGCGTACCAACGACACCTATTTTCAAAAGCTTCCCCCCTCTCTTTACTGGATAATAGACGCCCGATAATTTAACATATCGACATTTTTTTTAGTTGACAAATCATTGCTTTTTACTATATTAATATAGATTTGTCTCTTAAGGCTCTGCAATTGTCATTCTTAAAAAATGTGAAACCATGTCTTAAATGCGAACATCAATTAGAAATGAAACTACTATCCTACTTCACATTGAGAATTTAGCATAAAAATTATTAAAAAATGGCTGGTATCCGGGAGCGCTTGGATACATATTCCCAACCGGAAAAGATGGATTTAATGCAAAGTTATAATCTACGAGTATCATTCCAACCGAGGAGGATTTAAATGCGGACCTATTACCTGTTCTTTTCTTTATTTTTAAGTGTTATTGGCGGGCTTGTTTGCCAAAAATCCAATAACGGATATCCCCAACCGCCCTATGAAAGCGGCAACTATTTAATCGCGCAGGGAGATTCCATCCTATTTATCTATCAACCGGAACTATACCGACAAGAATTAAGCGGCGCGGAGAAGGTATATGTAGCAGGTAGTTTCAATCGATGGGCAGAGGCTAAATACCGACCCTGGTGGTACATGAAATATAATAAAACCCAACGGATTTATGAATTAAAGTTACCAAAAGATTCTGTAATGGTCGTTGGCCAATCGGGATATCCGGAATTTAAATTTGTCATTTTCCCTACCGGCTGGCAGGTATTGACGTTTATTCCCCAGGAAGCGCAACGTAACGGAAATCTGTGGATTAATTGGGATCAGAATGGGGATTATACTCCCCCAGTACTTATTCGCGGTTTTTTTGCTGACACTCAAACGGTCCAACTCCATTTTAATGAACCCCTTAATCAAGAACGTTTAGATAGCATTCATATTAAAATCGAACCGCCGATAACAATAAATAAAATCATGATTGGACCAGATTCTCAATCACTGATAATTCATATCGAACCATTCCAACCCGGGGATTATGCCTATATATCCCCGTATATTTTACATGGTGAAGGGATTCAGGACAGACAAGGAAACGCCATCACGCATGATTTGAAGCTTCATCTTCCCTATAGCCGTGAAATGTTGCAACCTTTTTTCGCAGGCTTACCGCTTACCTCCAGTAAATTAGGATTGGAAATTCAAGACCAAACTGTTATCTGCCGCCTTTTTGGACCCCGATTGACAGGAGTGTCCCTCGAACTTTTTAACCGGGCGGACAGCAACAATCCTGACACGGTTATCGAACTGAAACGCTCAAAAGAGGATCCGGCGATTTGGAATGGCGTCACACCGCTTGAATGTTTTAATCAATCGCCTTACTACCAATTCCGTATCTACAAACACGACATTGAGGAAGTAATCGCCGACCCCTATGCCCAAGCTATGTTCTATTCTTCCGGGAAAAGTATTTTCACCGGCCAATCTGCATTTGAATGGGGCGATAATGAATTTGAGACACCACTCCAAAAAGATCTGATTATTTATGAGACTCATCCCGTCAATTTCACCTATGAAAACCCCGTAGTGAAGCCCGAATACAGAGGAAAATTCCTGGCATTCACCCAAACAGAGGAAGGCTCACCCACACGGCATCTGACAGAATTAGGTATAAATGCCGTTGAATTCATGCCGTTCTCGGAAATCGGTAACGGTTCCAGTCCTGACGTCCGCGACAATTATGATTGGGGCTATATGCCGGCTTTTTATTTTACACCAGAATCAGATTATATCGTTGAGGTTGAAAAAGGACAGCATATAAAAGAAACTCAACAAATGATCGATGCGTTGCACCGGCAGGGAATTGCCGTTATATTGGATGTGGTTTATAATCACACGACGAACGTCGATAATTGCTTGCGGCCGATTGACGAAGAATATTTCTATACCGGGGGTAATTTAAGCGGTTGCGGTAACGATTTAGATTGTGAACGGCCTTATGTTCAAAAACTAATTATTGACAATCTAATTTTTTGGATCAAAGAAATGCATATCGATGGATTCCGCTTTGATATTTCTCATCTGATCAACCAGGAAAAACTTTTAACCCGGGAAACCATTCAATTATTGAACAATGCAAAACCTACCCGGGGACCTGTATCCCTGATATTGGAAAACTGGGCAAATGATCGTATGAGCATTAGCGGACGCGGGATTGCGCAATGGAATGATCAATTCCGTGAGCGGGTTAAAACCTTTCTGGCTAAAGAAAAAGATAATTACGGCCTATATGCCAGCCTTAACCACAGTTTTGACAAACCCTGGTTTGTAAAGCCGCTTGAGTCACTTAATTATCTTGAGAGCCATGATGAAGAGTCTTTGGTCAATTTTCTGGAGGAATTTCATTCCGATCATTCCACAATTATGCAAAAGGCCAAAATGGGGGGATTGATTATGATGATTTCCGCCGGTGTTCCCATGCTTTTAGAAGGACAGGAAATGGGCCGAAACAAAATCAAACAAACCCAGGATATCAAGTCCAATGTTATCGATTGGAATCTAAAACAGAAAAACCTGGAACTCTTTAAATTTTATAAAGAGATGATCGCTTTTCGTAAAAAGCATGAACTGTTCCGACCATTGGATAAATACCCGGAAAATAGTTGGACTTATGATGAAAATCAACCTGACGGCCTCTTTGTTGGCGATTTTCATCAATCTAAAGAAAAATATAAATTAATACTCAACAACCGGCCCGATTCTGTGACTTTAGAATTTGATACAACCCAAGAATGGAACATCGTATGTGACAACCAGGGAGTTTATAGTGAATCTGCCAAAAGCTTGCCGCAAAATGAACACCTGACACTCACTCCCTATCAGTTTTATTTTCTAAGAAAAAAATAACAGTACCCGCTCAAAGGGAAAACTTATGTTAAAATTTGAATAGCGCCGGGCGAAAGTGTGTATGAATATTAGCGCTAATCAGTTCATAGAGTTCCCGTTGTGTAAATTTAAGGAGTTTTTTACCCACTGTCATAATAAAATTAATCTCATTCTGCCTGATCAGTTGGTCGGAAAAAGCGACATGGCAGAGATACTCTATAACCCGATATCGTTCTTGAGGATGCTTCGTGATAATCTGCGTAACTGCCTGAGAAAATTGGTCGGCGACATCCTGCTGAGGGCTTTCCAGCAAAGCCGGAATCAAATTTTCCGGGAAAAGCTCCAAGCCCGTCAAATTACTCATAATGCAAAGAATTTCATCGCGGGTGATTTCATTATCCAATGACGCCATTAAGATTCCACCGGTAATGATCATTACTTTGAACAAATGTTCGATCTCGGAATTGCCATATTGAAACAAGAGCTCAATGATTTCCTGACTCTGTTTTTCCAATGCCGTATCCTTTTTAAGTTTACCTGATTTAATAAATTCCCGGAATAGCTTTGAGTTGGCAAGAGTCGTCAACATTTTAATTCGAATGGGAACAAATGGATGTGAAAACTGGGAAGAGTTGGCTAGAAATTTTTCTTTAAAACTACTAAAAATCTGGTCAATCATGGCAATATATTCATCGTAGTCAAGCTCGATCAGGTCTGGCCGGATACCTGCGACCAGCTTAAAAAATGCGCCGAGACATGTTTTCAAATCTTTCACGGCCAGCAAACCATATCGATCTGCATTGAGTTCACTCAGTTGATCCCATAAATTGACTTTTAGCTCCAATGCCAAAGGCAAGACATCATGGCGGCTCATGATGAACTGGATAATCCGGTTGAGAACCGCCGTGTTGTTGATAATATGACCAATTTCGTGCCCAAGAACAAATTTTAATTCTTCCCGTGTAAACCGCTCCAGAAGCGCTGAATATATTATTATCTTGTGGGGATATTGCTTATTTAAGGAAGGAATGGTGACCGCATTGATTTGAGGATCACTCCCGATATAAAGGTCAATGGAGTCTTCAAATTCAAGCGTCTCTATCACTTCCTGGAAAATATGATATAAGCGAGGAGCTACTTTTTCAGTTACTTTGAAAGATTGGCCTTCCAAAAGCTGATTAAAGTGAAGCTGCTCATCTTCTTCATCCAGATTTTTTAATACTCCGGCAATCACTTTGGCCTGGAAGAGCTCCCATAAATGATTATGGACTTTCTCTTCGCTGGCAATCCGCAATATCTGATATCGCATGCTATTCTCCTTTCAAAATATCAGTTAATTGCAAATTAACTGAATGCCCTGGTCTTGTCAAGTTATTTTTTTAGCGCGATGCTCATTGAAACCATTTTACTTTTCTAAATTAGTGTTCAATTGCAATCTGAATGTTCTGTAAAGACCCTTGTATGAAGATGCCGTGTCCAAAAAGAGCATCCTGATTGCCAGGTTTTAAGGACTTATTATGAATTACTTGCAATTTTTGGGTAATAAATTAATTAAAAACTTGACAAATTTTTAAAAATGATTTAATATTAATATAGAATCGCCAATTTTATAGTTATTTTGATAAAGAGCCCGGCCTACAAACCAATAACCAAGGAGAATCACATGGGTCTTTTCGACAAGCTGAAAGGAGAATTGATTGATATCATCGAGTGGTTGGATGATACCAACAATACCATGGTTTATCGTTTCGAACGCTATGGAAATGAAATAAAGAACGGAGCCAAACTGGTCGTCCGCGAAACCCAGAAAGCCGTCTTTATCGATCAGGGGCAGTTAGCTGATGTGTTTGATCCGGGGACTTACACGCTGACTACCGAGAATTTACCGATCCTCACTACACTGAAAGGCTGGAAATACGGATTCAATAGTCCTTTCAAAGCTGAAGTCTATTTTGTTAACACCCGCATTTTTACGGATTTAAAATGGGGAACCCCCAATCCGATTATGCTGCGCGACCCTGAATTCGGTCCGATCCGTATTCGCGCCCGCGGCAACTATACTATTCGAGTAGTTGATCCGACTTTGTTTATCCGGGAAATAACCGGGACAGACGCCCAATTCTCACACGAAGAAATTTCCAATCATTTACGGAATATAATGATAACACTTTTTACAGATATGCTGGGTGAAGCCAAAATTCCGGTTCTGGATTTAGCTGCCAATTATAATGAATTAAGCCTGGAACTACTCAAAAAGACAAAAATTGAGTTTCAGAAATATGGAATCGATACTGAAAAGACACTTATTGAGAACATCACACTCCCCGAAGAAGTGGAAAAAGCGCTTGACGCCCGCAGTTCCATGGGAATTCTCGGCAATTTAAACGCCTATACTCAATACCAAGCTGCCAATTCAATCAAAGATTTTGCTCAAAATGAAAGTGGCGCTGGCAATCTGGCTGGAGCCGGCATGGGCATGGGCATGGGTATGGCTATGGGAAATACTATGGGGACCGCCTTCCAGAATCCAAACCAGCAACAGGGATCAACTCCTTCTATGGGCGCGACTCCTCCTCCTCCTCCACCCATGATTCAGTACTATGCGTATATTAATAATGAGCAAAAAGGCCCACTGACCCTGAATGAGCTTAAAACATGGATCCAGAACCGCTCCATCACACCTGAAACCATGGTCTGGAAAGCTGGTATGGCAAATTGGGAAAAAGCGCAAACCATTACGGAACTGGCCGGCTTCTTCACAGCCACACCCCCGCCCCCACCGCCAATTTCATGAGCGAGAATAATACATTTTTTTTGATAGAATTTAACCAAGGAGCCAAAATCCATGGAACAGGGTAAATACAAATGCCCCAGTTGCGGGGGGGAAATGAGTTTCAATATTGAAGCGCAAATGCTGAAATGCGATTTTTGTGGGGCCACAAAAGAAATAGAGGAAATCAAGGAAGCCGTCATCGAACTTGATTTCCAACAATATGTTGACAATTTTGAAAACAACGCCGAAACAATTGAAGTAAAACAAGCGCTATGCCGGAACTGTGGGGGTGAAATTACATTTGATCCTGATGCCATTAATTTGAATTGTATTTACTGCGGATCAAAAATCGTCTCAGATGACAAACCCCATAAAGTGATGAAACCCGGATATTTGCTGCCTTTTAAAATTGAACGGGACCGCGCATTAACTATTTTCCGCGAGTGGATAAAAAAAATCTGGTTTGCTCCCAGCGCATTAAAAAAACAAGCCATGCTAACAGAACCATTGCGGGGTGTCTATTTCCCCTACTGGACCTTTGATGCCATTACGGATTCCACCTATCGCGGGATGCGCGGCATTCATCGTCAAGAAACTTATACAGAAACAGATTCTCAGGGAAAAACCCAAACACGAACCCGCACGGTAACTGATTGGTATCCGGTTTCCGGAAAAGTGCATGTAACATTCGATGATATTCTGATTCCCGCCGGGCATATGCTGGATAAAGAACTAACAGGAGAATTGAAGCAATGGGATTTGAATAATCTTTCTCCCTTCGAAGTATCATACACTTCCGGATTCCATGCCGAAACCTATACAATCCCTCTTCGCGAGGGTTATAAAGATGCTCAAAGCGAAATGGAGCTGGAGATTAAACGAAGTATCAGAAACGATATCGGCGGGGATGAACAACGGATTCAGACAGTACAAACGGATTTCGACAATATAACTTTCAAGTATATATTATTGCCGATATGGGCTCTGGTATATAAATTTCAAAACAAATACTACAAAGTTTTAATAAATGGCCGCAGTGGCGAATTGAAAGGCAAACGACCCTTCAGCGCTTTGAAAATCATCAGTTTTATCATGGTCGCACTTTTCATTCTATGGATAATTTATATGCTTATAAGTAAATAAGGCTAATTTATTCCGGAAGACTGGACAGTGTGATTGCAATATCCTATTAGCTTGCTCACAGATGATAATCCATAACGGAATAACTATCAATTACCATGGTATGCATTAAAAAAAATCCTTGAACTTCATTAAAAAGGATAAATGGCCTATGATGATCGATTTGATAAAAAACAAATTATCTTACAGTCGGTTTTCTACGTACCAAAACCACTATGATCAATTCCAGGGCCGAAAGCTGACCCAGGATGATATTAATCAATTAATACACCAGGGGAACTTCTCGGGGAACTGGTCAAAGATCGAAGTTACAGATAAATTTAACCTTTCCCATATTTGGCATAATTTTTTTATGGATTCAATCCGAATCGGCGATATGGATGGCAATTCCGGGATTTATTTCTCAACCATTAAAAATTCACGGATTGGTAATAACTGCTTTATTAAAAATACGAATTTTATTTATAATTATTTTGTGGATGACGATTGCCAGCTTACAAACAACGGAGATATTATTTTCGAAAATTACTCCAAGTTGATCTTGGGTAAATGGATTGAAGCCAGCAATGAGATTAAAAGCCGTGAGATATTTGTCTATGAAGAGCTTTTGCTGGATGAAGCAAAATTTATGGCCTTACGGGCCCATACAGCGCAAATCCGTCATTCACTTGATGCGTCAATCCATCAATACCAAAATCATTTAATCGCGGAGAAAGGATATATCGGCAAGAAATCAATTATTAAAAACACAGGAGAGATATTAAACAGCTATATCGCAGCAGCTTCCCGGATTAATAACATTACCGCTTTACGTGATAGCGTGTTATGGTGCGATGAGGAAAATCCGATACTATTGAAAGACCGTTCATTGATTGAAAAATCTTTACTACAATGGGGATGTAAGGTCGAAAGCATGTCGATCGTGCAAAGTAGCATCATGCTGGAACATTCCACTGTTGAACGGCATGGAAAACTGACATTGAGTTTTTTGGGTCCAAATAGTTTATTAGCTGAAGGCGAAATCACATCCTCGTTTTGCGGCCCATTTATTGCTATGCACCACCAATCATTGTTGGTCGCCGCTTATTGGCCCGAGGGAAAAGGCAATATGGCATACGGCGCCAACGTAGGCTCCAATCATACCGCTAAGGCTCCGGACCAGGAAATTTGGATCGGTGAAGGTTTGTTTTGGGGACTCGGAGTCAATGTCAAATTCCCCTGCAATTTTATAAAGTCCCCCTATTCAATCATCGCGGCTGGAGCCCTGGTTCTACCTCAAAAAGTTGAAATGCCGTTTTCACTCATCAATCTACCTGCTCATCGATTTGAACACATTTCGCCTGCATATAATGAAATTCTACCCGCGTGGGTGCTCTCCGATGATATGTTTATGGTTTTAAGAAATTCACTCAAGTATCGTAAAAGAGATAAAGCCATTCGCAATAAAATGATCTATGATATTTTCCGCAAAGATATTTTACAATGGGTTATTGAAGCGCGAACCGCACTTCAAAAAATCAACATAATAAAAAATGTCTATACACTCGCCGATATTCCTTCAATCGGAAAAAACTACTTAACTGAATTTAACCGGCAAAAGGCAATTCAGACCTATTCATTTTTTATTAAATATTATGCATTGCTGTTTTTGTATTTAAAAACTGAAGAATATCTTGACGAAGAAAAAAATATGGATGCTATCTATTCCATAAGTGGAAATAACGACTATGATTTCGCTATGGAAATTTTGCTCCGGGAATACCCCGACCATTCCATCCAGGACTATTTGCTTGAATTTGCAAAAATGAAACAGCAAGTTGCTCATGAGGTATTGGAAAGCAAGCAGAAAGATGATATCAGGGGACGCAAAATAATTGATGATTATGATGAAGTGATGATTTTATCCGAAGACAATGAATTTGTTTCTTTTATGCTGGAGGAAGCGCGCACCTATCAACTTAAAATCGAAAACCTACTATATAGACTGGGCTAAACGAATATCCCTTTTTTTCGGGAACCTGGCCCAGTATTCTCAGTTAAAAATTATAGAAAAATTTAAATTTGGGGCTTGACTTTTTGAGTTTAATTGATTATTAATATAGTGAACAAAATTTACAGCAAAAGGTCCAGCAAAAATACATTTTTTTTGGTAAAGAACAAAATTACCATTTTATTGGAGGTTTTATGCAGTACACTTCACACACTCCCGAAAAAATCCGCGCTCTTTTTCCACGAATAGTGTGTATTCATTGTATTCATTATTATGTAGACGATTCTTTTGCGCCAGGACAAGTTCAATGCCAGGCAAACCCACTGCCAGTATCAGAAGATATTCTCTCCGGTCAAAAAGAATGCCCTTTTTATCAACGAAATTTGGATACATATATCAATAAAAATTGAACCATAAATTCACCCAGTAAATAGAATTAACGGAATAAGTTGAAATGAACTGGGGGATTTCCTTGAGAAACAGGCGGAATTTTATGATCCCGCCTATTCACCGCAACTCCTTTTAAATTTTAAATTTACTAGTATAATCTAAAAGCTCATCAGATAAAACATTGACATTTTCAATCGATTTAAAAATTTCATCTAAACCAGTGGAATTCTCAACGCTGGCGGAATTGATTGATTCCACAGTTTGCAGCATTTGATCCATGGCCGTTTGCTGTTCCATTAATGCGGAGAGTATCTGTTGAATTAACGTAAGTGTTTGATTACTGGCTTGGAACACCTGTTCATTCGTTTGCGAGGCGTGGTTGATTTCATTACTAATCGTATTGATGTTATTCAAATTGAGTGAAATTTCTTTGACAACACCTTTTATGCTCAACTGAATTTGCTTGACCGTATTCGAAATTTCTTTCGTGGAATTCTGCGTTTTTTCTGCCAATTTACGAACTTCATCCGCTACAACAGCAAAGCCACGTCCAGCGTCCCCGGCGCGGGCAGCCTCTATGGCTGCATTAAGCGCCAACAAATTAGTCTGATCGGCAATCTCTTCTATCACCTGGATAATATTACTGATCTCATTCGAATGGGTTTGCAGTTTTTCAATATCCTTAGCAAAATACTCCTCTTTTTTTCTTAATGTATCGATGCTAACAACCAATTGCTTATTCATTTGATTACTTTCCTTAGAAAGTGTCGCGCTATTCTGAGCATATTGCTGCATAATTTCCGAACTATTGTTGATTTGGTTGATATTACTGTTAATTTCCGTAATCGTCCCGGCGACATTGGTAATTTGCTGGGTCACTGTTTGTGTATTGCTGGAGAGTTCCTGACTGGTCGAAGATACTTCACTGAGTGTGCCGGCTAAGGTATGACCCACCGACTGAATCGTGTTCATTCCGTCGGCGAGTTTAGAGAGAAACTGATTAAAACTTCCGGCAATTTTTCCAAGTTCATCCTGGGTGCTAATGGTTAAACGTTTTGTCAAATCGCCTTCCCCCTGCGCGATATCGTCCACTAACTGATTCATGTTCATTAAAGGTCTGCCAACTAACCGCTTAAATAGTAAAATAATTGACAAACTTGTAAGTATAATAATAAAAACGCCAAGCAAGATAGCAAACATCCGCATTCTGTTGATTTCCGCCAGAATCTTATCAAGCGGGGTAGCGACGGCAAAACTCCATGGGGTTGTACTACCCCCGATAGTAAAAGGAGCGGAGACGATCAGCACTTCCGTGTTGATCTTTTTGGAATAAAAAGGAAACGAAACAATAGTACCCTTTTCAACGGCATCCGCAAACGCCGGAAGGTTTTCGCCGGCCATATCCTGTTCACTTTCCCGCATCTGTTTACCGATACGGGTTTTATCAAAATGGGCGGCAATGATCCCATTATTGGAGAAAATTGCGCTTACTAATTTTGTCTCTTCCAGAATTTGCTGTAAATAAGCCAAATCGAGGTCCACTCCAACCACTCCGACAGCCTGGCTCCCATTCATGATACGCACCACCAGGCTGGTCATAACGATCTCACGATCACCCACCTTATAGGGGTACGGATTGAGAACCGTTTCATTATTCTCCAACGCCGGCAGATAATAATTGTTTTCCCCGGGAACTGCATACCCTTCAAGCGCAGTCAACTGGATTTCGTTGCTCGCGGGATCGCGGAACCAGTACGGAACAAAACGACCAGTAGCATCATGGCCATCCGTATTGACATGCAAGGAATCGCTCCCATCCAGCGCATTCGGCTCCCAGCAGGTCCAAAAGCCCAAAAAATCAGGATTTTTTATCAGAATATTCTTAAGAATATTGTTATAATCCGAACGGCGTTCTTCCGGTTTCAAATTTTTATACCCTTCAAACATCGCCGCGACTGTCCGGGCGGCATCAATGGCCACTTCCATCCTGGCATCAATTTGATTGGCATAATTCATCGCAGATTGCTCCGTCTCGCGAAACGCCGACTCTTTTTGCAAATCACTGGTACGGATCGTTAAAAAAAATACAATCAAAATGATTCCGATCATGTTCAAAGCAACAATGGCCGTGATCAGTTTCTGGCCGATACTTAAATTACGCCACATACCTATTCCTTTCCTTAAATTTTAGTATTCTGTCGTATTTAGCATAGTACTAATAGAAAATATAAGAAATAAATTATTTTTTTCAATTATTTTTTTTAATTATAAATATTATTTTTACAATAGCTGTAAATCGTATTCATTGTACGGCTTTTATTAAAATCATAATTTTTTGGCGTGAACAACACTCCTGCAAGGATCCTTTAGTGGAGATGTGAAGTCCACTCAATAGGCGAGAGTACTTATTCTTTTACGGTTCCGGGGATTTCAACATGGCGGTCGCTTCCTCCAGCGAGACATCGACAATCGTTCCGTCAAGAGTGAACGCGCGCTCCATGCGTGAAAAGACCGCTGTTCCAGCCTGGGATTTCAAGCATTCCAGATCGCCAATGATCACCAATTCCTTGCGGCAACGAGTATGGGCGACGTTAATTCGATTATGATCCTCAACGAAGCCGATTCCGCCTTTTTGATTACTGCGAACATACGATATAATTGTTACGTCACTTTCACAACCCTGGAAACTATCCACTGTCGCGATTCTGCTGTAGAGATAGCGCTCCCACTGTTCATCATTGATCTTTTCATGCCGGATTTCTTCGACTTTTTTATGATCAAGCAGCTCGCGGATACGTTTAACCTGCCGCTTATAGGGAGTGATGATAGTAATCTCATGCAAAGGGTATTTATTTAAACGATTGTAAAATTCCCGCAGGCAAAGTTGTATCTCCAGTCTATTCTCAATTCCGGGTTTTCCTTTAGAAAAACTAAGAGTCTCTTTTTTAATTTCAAAGGGAAGTTGGCTCGTCCGAAAGAATACAAGTGTCGATGGCGGAAATTTCTCCTGTCGTTCATTAAACGCCAACTGAAAATACTCGGCATTTTGGCTGGTCTTGACTTCCCCCTGATAAAAAAGAACCGATGAAAAACGCAACAATCGCGGATTTTGGCAGCGATAAGATGAAGTTAATAAGATAATCGGGAAGCGGCGGTATTTTTCCAGCCATTCGAGGGGGCTTATTTTAATCAATTCCCAATAGGCTTTAGGAATGGCGCTAAAATGTTTTTTTAAATCGTCGAGCACCGGACGCAAGGGAGGGAAAGGGGGCAATTGCTTATGGTCACCAAAAAGTACAAAGCGCCGCGCAAGCTGAGTGGTTAGAAAAAACTCTTCCATGCGCGACATTCCAGCTTCATCATAAATTATTACATCGAACACTCCCCGGTATTCTACTTCCGATTGCACCTGCGGGGTCAGTAAAAGCCCGAGATGGGTTCCAGCCCAGACTCCACCTCCTTTAAATTCCACTCTTTTTTTAGTAAAACGGGCGAAGGCTTCGGGGCTACCCGACCAATAATCCCGCAGTTCAGGATCAATCCCAAACTGAACGGAAGTACATCGAATAAAAGGCAAATCCTTTATTTTCAATAGAATGGTATCCACGGCTAAATTGGATGGCGCGGTAAAAACAATGCGTTTCCCGGCTTTTACCAATTGACGGATTACTTTTTCCAAGACAAATGATTTACCGGTACCGGGAGGTCCCTGAATGATTGATGCCGGATTGCGCTCATCCACAGCTACGCTCCAGGCAATTTTTTGTGAGGAATCCAATTCTTCTGGCGCTCCGGGAATATAATCGTACGAAAGCTTGATGGCGCTACTGCCGATTGCGGACTGAAACGCCAGAGAAGCTTCCTCACTATCTGATTGGATATAATGAAGTCCCTTTTGAAATGATTCGACTATAAAATCACGCGGATGTTTGCGGGAACGCGCATAAAAATTATCCATTGAAGAAACAAATTCGGCAAGCTGCTTCGAGTGGATCCGACCATAAAGCTTATTATTATCCGCTAAATCAACATGCAATAAACCGATTCCGGTTGGGTCATCTTTTCGATATAACACTAACACATTGTCTTCGGGACAATACAGATTGGGATCAATCGTTATCTTAATGGCGATTTCATTCGATTTGATATTTTTTTCCCCATCAATAATCTCCGCTGAAGACAAATCCAGCAAATACTCCTGCTCATACTGAATATGCGCTGAAACCGAATAGATTAGGAACTCAATTTCCTTTCGAATGCTCCATTCGGCTCGCTGAGGAATCTCGCATATAATTGGTAATTTTTGGTCCCCCATTCCATCATGCCCGGTCGCATAATTCCCACCCAGGGAGAGGCTGAGCTGAGGACTCAATTCATCACGCGCCATATCACTGGCAGCTTTCTTTATTAAACCACGAATTTCGGTAAGTTTCATTTTTTTTATCTGCGCAATAAGTTCACGGGAATACTCATTGTTGAAAGATGCTACTTTTTCTATAAATAGATTACGCGGCATCTTAAGAAGCGAACAATCCGGATCTTCCCGTTTACATGAGGCAATGACATGGTGGATTAATTCTATTAATGTACCGGTTTCCGAGAGTTGATTCGAGGCTCCTTTAACTACTTGCTGGATGACGGGACCTCCATGATCAAACTGGATAAACACCCGCACAGGATCCGGCTCGGTTTCAATCACGATTGCCGCGCATTGGAACTCTTCATTCCACTCGAAATAGGCGACTTTATCCCGACACTGAGCGATTAGTTGAATCGGTATTCCCTGAACTTTAAAACGGACCTTATCAATAAAAAAAGGTTCTGGCTGTTCCAAGGTATGCCAGATATCAAAAAACTGGCGACTTTTAACCAGTTCAGGATTTGAATCCCAAAGCCTCATCGCTTCATCGATATACCTGGATATTTTTAGTAAAGATCGTTCCAAATCATCTCCGTTCAGCTTAAAATTGATAATTATTATAGGAAATTTTAAATTGAAAGTCAAGACCTTTAAAATAATTTTTTTTTTTTAGAAATCAAACTGAGTCCTAAATCTATGAATCAGGAATATTAAACACCCAGTGAATTTTCGGGCATTGTATGAGCAAAACATGAAATTTGTCAAGTCGGCGAATAAAATCTTCAAGACGGATTTAAAATAAATTTTTTCTTGACAAATTATGAAAAACAATTTAAAATGGATTAAGCGTACATTTTAATCAATAGCCTTAAAATTGCGGAATGCCCAAAGTCAATATGCGATTATTGATTGAAAAATTTAAAGTACGAAACAAAGACACATCTACTACTTAAAGAAAGGAGTCTGCATGGAACCTTCCAGACTGAGTTTGCCCGAGAATGCGTATCGGGAATTAAAACCCGGGGAAGTTTATTTACCGGTAATCCCCGCCAATCGAGTTGTACCGGAATTGACCCCCTATTCGGTAGGATTCGGCCTGCTATTTGCCGTTGTGTTTTCCGCAGCGGCCGCCTATTTGGGACTAAAAATCGGCCAGGTGTTCGAAGCGGCGATACCAATTGCTATCCTGGCAGTGGGAATTTCTTCTGCATTCCGGAAAAAAAACGCCTTGCTACAAAACGTGATCGTCCAATCAATTGGCGCTAGTTCAGGCTTAGTAGTTGCCGGAGCGATTTTTACAATTCCCGGTCTCTATCTGTTGAATATTGAAGCCAGTTTTTGGCAAATCTTCCTTGCCTCAGCATCCGGCGGTATCCTGGGAATGCTTTTTTTGATTCCTTTTAGAAAATACTTTGTAAAAGATATGCATGGTCAATTTCCATTTCCCGAAGCGACGGCGACGACCGAAGTGTTAATTGCCGGTGAAGCAGGTGGAGAACATGCCGCTACTTTAGTGATCGCTGCTGCGATTGGCGGAATTTATGATTTTCTTATTTCAGGTATCGGTTTGTTTAAAGAAGTTGTTTCCACTCGGGTCTTCGGTTGGGGAAGAGCTCTATCGCAATCATTGAAATGGGAATTTAATATCAATATCGGCGCGGCAGTTATGGGATTAGGCTATATCGTGGGCTTGAAATACTCATTGATTATTGCCTGCGGTTCATTTGTGGCGTGGTGGGTTATTATTCCATCCGTTGCGTATATCAGCCATGCTGTAATTGCCTCACTTCAAGTCAGCCCTGAAACTATCAGCGGATTGCTACCCATCGGCTCGATGACGCCCACCGAAATTTTTGCCGGGTATGTCCGGCATATTGGAATCGGAGGTATAGCCGCCGCCGGAATTATTGGCGTGCTGAAATCCAGCAAAATCATCGGCGGCGCTTTTAAACTGGCATTCAATGAAATTACCGGCGGGAAAAATATCCATGCCAATAACACGGCGAGTGAACGCACTCAACGGGATATCAGCATGAAATGGAATGCCGTAATGATCGTGGCCGCCTTGATGGGGTTGTTCGTCTTCTTCTATTTCCTGGTTGTAAAGCAGAACGTTGTCCACGCGCTGTCAGGGCTGCTGATTGTAACGGTCATTTCATTTCTTTTTACAACGGTGGCAGCGCGCGCTATCGCCATCGTCGGTACAAACCCTGTCTCGGGGATGACGTTGATGACCTTGATCCTCTCTTCAGTCATTCTGGTCTCGGTAGGTTTAAAAGGAGATGATGGAATTTTAGCCGCCCTGCTGATTGGCGGGGTTGTCTGCACGTCGCTCTCAATGGCCGGGGGATTCATTACAGACTTAAAGATCGGCTATTGGCTGGGCTCTACTCCTTACCACCAGGAACGATTCAAGTTTATCGGCACCATCGTGGCATCCCTGTCAGTCGGCTATGTAATAATGGTCCTCTATCGCGCTTATGGATTCGGACCTGGCGGGCTGGAAGCGCCCCAGGCGTCCGCCATGGCCGCTGTAATTAAACCTCTGATGACAGGTCAAAGCGCCCCCTGGATGCTCTATTTTGCCGGAGCTCTTTTCGCAATCATCCTCGAATGGCTTGGAATCCCTCCCCTTGCATTCGCATTAGGAATGTATTTGCCTTTGCACCTGAATACCCCCATTCTGTTAGGCGGTCTGGTATCTCATTTTGTAAAAAAAAGCAGCAGTGATCCGGAAATTTCCAACCAACGCAATGAACGCGGAACTCTGGTTGCTTCCGGTTACATCGCTGGCGGAGCCATCATGGGCGTAATCGCCGCTTTTATTACTTATATTGGTAAAGTTTATTATGGAGATTTCTGGACTTTGACTCAAGCTCTGGGAACAAATGAATGGGTCGAATCGCCTTCAGCCGAAAAATTAGGGTTTCTGGCTATTATCGCCTTAGCCCTGTTTTCCTATTATCTGATTGTAAAAAAAGGAAAAAAACACGGTCCCGAGCATAACTGATTATAATTCACGGTCAACTTTCTTCCCGGCTGCGTTTATAACCTTCCGGATAGTGTAAAATAGGATCTGTAAGTAAATCTCATTGGGGGTTTGTAGCATTAAGCTGAGAAAAAAAGGTTATCAGTAGGAGAAAGAAAAAACCCCTCTTCCATTGAAAGAGGGGTTTTTCTAACAGTAGGAGGGAGTATTTAGTTTATTCAGTTTTGGCTTTATTCCAGGATTTAGAAAAATCTACGGGGACCATTATCCAGTAATTCACCGCTTTACCATCAATTTCTGCAGCAGTAAATTTATATTTTTTTACGGCATCTACTGCGGCTTTCGCAACAACATCATTTTCTGAACCATTTTTTACGACTTCAATTTTTTCATCCATAATCTTTCCATCTGTATTCAAAGCAATTTTCAAAAAAACTTTCCCGTAATAAGGTTCAGCCACATCGTTTGGATCAATCATCGGTTCAACTTTGTCAACGATTTTGGGTAATTTCCCGCCATCGGGAATGAAGGTATGAATTTCTTCACTGGCAATCATTAAACCGGTTAAAACCAAAACGGTCAGGACGGTAAGCGCGATTAGCTTTTTCATTTTCTTCTCCTTGTCTTACTTTTTCTTAACTTTTTTTTGGAAAATTTTAACCGGTTAAAATCTCATTTCCAACGTTCTAATAATCAATACGGAACTTAAAAAAAATAGTTTCATTTTTTTTCCGTAACTCAAAAAAAAAACGTTGTAAACGCGCTTTTTATTTTAAAAGTAACATTTTTTGTGTAAGAACACTCTGTTCCGTCTTCAATTGATAGAAAAGAACACCGGAAGGAAAAGGAGTTGCATCAAAAATAATTGCATTCTTTCCTGCCGGACATACCTGATCAAGCAAAGTTTCAATTCTTTCCCCCAACATGTCATAAACATGGATCGTCACATGTTCCTTACGAGGCAATTCAAATTCTATGCGAGTTTGCGCGTTAAAAGGATTGGGATAATTCGCCATTCGAGTGATCGGTGAAAGTTGCGCCAACCCTTCGGCTTCATTCACATCCACCGCAACCTGGGCAACTCGCAAATCATCGAAATAGAGAGTTCCACTACTTTTCGCTCCGGGTTGCCAAGAAAGTTGAAAACTATCAAAACGCAAATTGTTTTCTAAGACACCATTTCCAAGCCAACTACCAACCGGGTCAGAAGCTAAATCCCAACTGACCAGGCGCCAGCCATACCAGTCGATAGAAATCCATTCACTGACTTCATGATGAGAAGCGCTTTCCGCTGGAAGTCCATCATCAACAGCAAAACGAAATAATGTCAGACTACTATCTCCAAAGATATAAACCTGCAATTGATCCTCTGCCGTGAATTGTACATATCGGGGGGAACCGCCGGAAAGATACTCACGGATCAACCAGTCGTTGTCCGTTGTGTCCCAGCCAAAATCAAGGCGCATGGAATAATGGGTTCCAACGCCGGGAATCGCTATGGATGAATCACTGGATCGATACGTACTATCGGTAATTATTCCAGTCGTGCTTCCGCTCTGTTGGGGAACAAACCAGTTCCCGAGTTGAGGGTCGGAATCAAAATTATCAATAACGCGCGGCATATAACGGTACGCGCCCGTTGTAAAATAATATCGGGAAGTCCTGTTTAAAATATTGCCATACCGGTCTTTCAATCCCCGGTTAATCCGCGCTCGGTAGCGTGTGTTGGATTGAAGTTCAATCTGAGGATACAAGCTGACAATACCCCTGCTATTGCACGTATAATAATGCATCACCGTTTGAACCGTATCATCCAATTGGGCAGAGGGACTTAACACAAAACTCGTATCATAAAAAAACAAGGAATCGAGGGGTTCATTAAATACCAGAGTTATGATAGGATTAAGTTCAATATCCAGCGAACCAGCGGTTGGATTGACGTTGATAATCTCAGGGGGCAACACATCAGGATATCCGGTATGAAAATTCAATACAAAAGCATCTCCACCGGATTGATCTCCATTCCCATCCAGGGGATGGTTATACTGATCATGAGCCGTGGCCTGGATCGTCAATTGATACTGAGTTTCCGCTGAAAGAGCAACCGGAGTAAAGGTTAAAGATGTTCGGGAGCTATTCCATTTAAAAATTCCCGGACAATCAGGATTAAGGTCCCAGGCAGCCGACACGCTAGCCGTATCCATGGGTCGGCTAAAATAAACGACAATCGGGTTGTCGATTTTGTAGGTTGAATCGTTCGGCGTAGGCTCGCTGCTGATGATAGTTGGCGGTACGGTGGAAACTAACGAGATATCCTGAAACGTAAAAAATGAATCGATCACAAAAACCGAAGTAGTGTCCGGATAATAGTCAGTGGCCGTGACAATAATATCCGCCGTCTGTTGGGGTGGTACTCCCTCAATAAAATAAAAACCATTGCGCAACTGCTCCGGATCATTACTATATTTATAAAAGAGCGACTCATAGGTATCCGTTGTGTAAATTTGATCATGAATGTTAACCGAGGCGCCATTAATGGGGAGTTGGCTTTCCAGATCACGGATTATCCCGCAGACAATTCCAACGGGAGGGATTGCCAAACCATGATATTTCAGGATAGACCAATAAAAAATATAGGCCTCCAGTTTTTTCCATTCCTGATTCATATTACGCTGGTTTTGGGCGGGATTGGTATGAAAACCGGCCTCACTGAGTTCGGAAGGCATGGTCGTCGTGCGGTTAACATGCAGATAGGGACCCCCGCTTGAGCAACCGTAAAATGAGCAGTCGCCCCAGGAACGTCCGGATGAACGATAACCATTATTCAAATATTCAATCATGATAGCGCTCATACCCTGGCCCCCTCCAGGAACCTTTTCAACTCCAGAAGCATATTGCCCCCAAAGCAAAAGATTAGTGTTGACTGTAGCCGAGCCGGCATCACTATGAATCGAATGATACCATGCCGCTCCCAATGAATTTGCCCGGTCAGTCCGCTGCGATAATGAAACATAATCCGTATCATCGTCCCGGCAAATATAGACTGTGTCAATGTCGGTCGTCGTCAACAATAATTCTCGTAACGCCAAACCAACCCGGACTACTTTTTCCGCTTCTGAATAATTGTAAATACCCATGTTCTCTTTTTGACTATGCCCCGGATCGAGAAAAATATCCCAGCCGGCAAGGCCCGTGACCTGCCCAAAAAGAACAGATGAACTGAAAATCAAGATAATAATGAAATATGTTCGCATATAAACCTCATTTACTATCGGTATAGGTTAGTGGCAGCAAATAGACGGAACCATTAAGGTAATCGTCAAAGACAATATAGCGTCCATCCGGAGACCAATCCGGATTCATTTCCATATAGTCAGCGGTCTCCGTCAGAGCGAAATGGATTTTTCCATCCCGGGAGCTGCAATAAAGGTCGCTTTCCATAAATTGATGTCCATCATCGCGTGTAACCATATAAACCAGCCAGTTACCGTCGGGTGACCAGCGCGGACGATTACCCGGACCCACATCGATCAGCATCGCGCCGTCCAAGGACATTATATGCAAATTCCCGCCATACACTTCAAAAGCAATATCCGCGCCGTTTGGCGATAGACACAGATTAAGGTACTCCTGATCAGGAAAAGGAGCTAATTGAGAGGGTTGTTGTTCAACTGAGCGCGCCAAAAGTAGATTTTGGCCTGACGTCTGGCATAAAGTAGTTTTCGTTACCGGATTTTCTCCATATATCAGTTGGAATCGCTCACTCTGGTATAAATACACAGATTGGGTGGCGGGCGCCCAGAACGGTAGAGTCCGAAGATGCGGAAGATATTCCGTTAGTTGCCATTCCCTTTGCGACTCCTCAATGGCGATCAGTTTAACAGACTGCAATCGACGAACTCCGTCATAACGACTCACGCGCGCTAAAATCTGGCGGCTGTCCGGCGACCATGAATATCCGTATCCCCCGCCCGGCTCACTGTTGATTAACCGCAATTCCCCGCTCTGATAATTAAAGACCCACAATCCCTGGTAATCACGCCGTGTAACCGCAATGTATCGCTGATCAGGCGACCAACTCGGATTGGACCAGGGATGCTCATCCATCTCTAAAATACAGATTGGGGTTTCTGTAACTATCTTCGCCCAAGCTGATGCGGATATGGCTAAAAAAAACATGATAAAGCCTGCTAATTTGAACGGTTGATTCATAAATTTTCTCCTTTTAAATACATAATACAATTCTTAAGCTGAAAAGTCAACCTAAATTTGGCAAGTTGATTGGGGGTAATCCCTCATTTACTGGCTTTAAACATCCAGAACGCTTTTTTTCTCTTCTTTGAAAAAAAACTTGACTTACACCCAATTTTAACGTATTTTAATAATGTAAAATTAGGATTTTTCCCGGTTACTTTCCCATTCACCGATTAGGAGCGAGTTACCATTCTTCCCCATGATTCCAAATCAAAACCGGTAATAGGGCAGGTGGCGAATGCAGCGAAAAATTGGTTTATGGGGCGGGGCTAATTAAAATGTTTATCAATTTGAATGAAAATCAACCAGAATTGATACGGCATTTCTGATAAGCAGCTAACCCACAGGATTTATAAACAATAACTGTGTCTGGAGGAGATTGATGAATACGGAATCGTTTATTACCTTAATCAATAATACAGCCATGTTGATCGCATTGGTTTTTTTATATGATATTATTGCGGAAAAATTTCGGATGAGAGCTTGGATAGTACGAATTTCTATGGGTGTCATTTTAGGTGGAATATGCATAATTATCATGCTCAATCCCTGGCGGTTCCTTCCCGGCATTATTTTTGATACACGTTCTATTCTTTTATCCATAAGCGGATTGTATATTGGAATCGCGCCGACTGCAATTGCCGCCGTGATTAGCTTGCTATTTCGCTTCCACCAGGGAGGAGCCGGAGCCTGGCCCGGCGCGGGCGTAATCCTGACTTCTGCCGGTATCGGAATGATGTGGCGCTATTTCCGCCGCCCCCAATTGTCCCAATTATCAGCAGGAGAACTTTACCAAATGGGACTGTTAGTTCATCTGATTATGGTTCTCTGGATGCTGATTCTGCCGTTTCCCACAAATTTAAACGTCATTCGGGGAATTACGCTTCCGGTCATGCTGCTTTATCCACTCGGGACAATGTTACTGGGAAAGCTTATGATCCAGCAGTTAGTCCGCAAGGATAATATACAACTATTGGAAGTAAATGAAAAACGATTCCGAAACTATATAGATAATGCCCCTTATGGAATATTTGTGGCTAACCCGGATGGCCGCTATAGCAATATTAACACTGCCGCCAGCATTATAACGGGATACTCCCGGCAGGAACTGTTGCAAACCAATCTCGATGACCTGATTTACGAAAGTGATCGCGAATCCGCGCGCGCGCATTTTAAAGAAACAATCACAACCGGCAAAGCGGTGGGCGAATTCCGTTATGTGCGCAAGGATGGCGCCATCCGATACTGGTCTGTTCATGCGGTACGGCTGACGGAAAATGAAATGATCGGATTCGTCATTGACGTAACCGAGCGCCGCACATTTGAAAACGCTCTTAAAACCGCCTTACGCGACAAAGAAGTGTTGATCCGTGAATTATATCATCGCACTAAAAACAATATGCAGGTCATACGCTCTATGTTGGGCTTGCAAGCTTCCTACTCTACAAATTCCGAGGTCAAGCGAATATGCGACGAAGTTGGTTTAAAAATTGAAGCCATGGCATTAGTACATAAAAAGCTGTACCAATCCCAGGATCTCTCCCATATTCAAATGGCTGATTATATAACTGACTTAGTTCAATTGCTCGAACAAACATTCGGCATCAATCGGCGGGAAATTCAAATTGAAATCGAGGCAAAACCTATTGCCATTACCATCGACAAGGCGATTCCCTGCGGCATTGTGATCAATGAACTCATTACAAATGCTTACAAACATGCATTTACTGGCCGGGATAGCGGACGAATTATTGTCTGTTTTTCCCAATTAGACGAAAACATACTGGAATTGAAAATTACTGATAATGGCGTAGGAGTACCTACTGATTTCGATTTTCGCAGTATCCAATCTCTCGGAATTCAAACCGTGTTCGCCTTGATCGAGCATCAATTAAACGGCGCCGTCACTTTTGAGAATATACCAGGAATTAGCTGTATCTGTCGCTTTGAAAATAAACCTTGAAAGGCACGCCATGTCAAATCAATTAAAAAAAATTCTGGTAGTGGAAGACGAGGCATTTATCGCTATGGGGTTACGTATGGAGCTGACCCATCAGGGTTATTATCAATGCGATATAGTCGCCAGTGGAGAAGAGGCTGTCCAACTCATTGAAAAAGAAGAATTCCAATTAGCTTTAATGGATATTCAACTTTCAGGGAAAATGGATGGAATTGAGGCGGCCAGGAAAATTAGTCTCAGACATCGCATCCCTATTGTTTTTATGACGGGTTTTCCAAATCAGGATTTAAAAGAACGAGCAAAAACAATCAACCCAATCGCTTGGTTCGACAAACCAATCGCCATCGAGGAATTAAAACGTGTCATTGAGGAGGCATTTACCCTCGCTCCCTTGGGGGAGAGGGCAGGGTGAGGGGATAATTAGGACGCATAACCGCAATGGCTGGCGTCATAATATATCTTCAAACCCCCCGAGGGCAAGTGACATTCAGCCACGGGTCAAATTTATCAGATTGATCGCTTTTTCCAATCAAAAGGACCAATGCTAAAAGCATAGTTTATTACATCAAATATGAACGCTGGACGGATTTTTTGCTGAGAATAAAAATAAAAGAGTTAGCCTTAACTCATCAATACTCAAAGCCGCAAAACAAGATATGAGTTACACTAAATTTTTTGTCGGCTTCCTTTGGTTGATGTTATATATATCCAATACCAGTTATCCCCAGCAGAACCATTATATTTTTCAAAATATAGATTTTCGTCAAGGGCTCTCTCAGAATAGTATTTATGCGATAAACCAAGATTCAACCGGTTATATCTGGCTGGCTACTGCGGACGGTTTAAACCGTTATGATGGATACAGTTTCATAGTTTATCGCTATCAACCCAATCAAAACAAATCAATTTCTGACTCACGCATACGATCATTGGCGCTGGATCATCAGCAACAGCTATGGATTGGAACGGAAAAAGGATTAAATCGCTACGTTGCCCAGGCAGATTCATTTGTTCAGTTTTTACCGAATTCTGTTGATACAAACTCACTAACCGATGGTTTTATCCACGCGATATATTGCGACCTGGATGGTATTCTATGGTTGGGAACAGACCAAGGAGGATTAAATTATTATGATCCGCTAAAAAACAGGTTCGGCCATTTTACGACTCAAAATAGTTCGATTGGCTCTGATCGAATTTTAGCGATTACCGGGGATTCAACTGGGAATTTATGGTTAGGATCAAATGGAAATGGTTTGATTTATTTCGACCGACAAACCCGCCAGTTTAAAAACATTTCCCCCGGGAATCGTGAACTTCCCGGGTTACCCTCCTACACAATCTATTCTCTGACGATACTGGGGAACCGTTTATGGATCGGCTGTTTCCGGGGAGGATTGCATTATCTCGATTTATCTTCGGGCCAGATAATGGCGCCGCTACAGAAAGAGATGGCAAACGATTTAGAGGATGCCCGCATCTACGATTTTTCCACTGATGGCGACAGCGCTCTCTGGATCGCCACTTGGAACGGATTGGGATATTATAACCTGAATAGCAATACCTGGCAATTATTCCAGCATCAACCTGCCGATCCGTTCAGCCTCAGCGACAACAGCATTCGCTCAGTATTCCGGGATCATTCCGGACTGATTTGGGTTGGCACATACGGTTCAGGCGTGTGTAAACTCAATCCTGCCAAAAAATTCTCTCTTTACCGATGTTTTGAAAATAATATGGTCTGGTCTATTCAACGCGATCCAGACGACGATTTGTGGGTCGGTACGAATAGCGGCGCATACCGAATCTCCACAGCAGGTGAACTCTATGAACACTTTTCGGCTGATGCTCCCCCTTCTCATCGGATATTAGACAATCGAGTCTGGTCTATTCTCCATGATTACGATCAATCGATATGGATAGGAAGTGATTATGGGTTATCCCGGATTAACCGCCAATCCGGACGCATTCTCTATTACTTTCCTGATGAGGATACGCCGCGAACACTGAGTAACGGCGTTGTGTGGACTATGTTACAGCGATCGGATAGTTCCCTCTGGTTTGGAACAAACCAAGGGTTAAATCGATTTCAATCCGTTACTGACGATTTTGATTATTATTTCCATTCCCAGGAAAATATTCATTCCCTCACAGATAACCATATTACTCATTTATACGAAGACAGCCGGAAAAGATTGTGGGTCGGTACTTCAGAGGGACTGAACCTATACCGTCCACAGACGAATGACTTCATCAGATATTTACATCAAACCGGGAATACATCCGGTCTATCCCATAATTATATCATGGCTCTTGAAGAGGACCGGCAGGGAAGGCTATGGGTGGCGACTTACGGCGGTGGGATCAATTTAATTCTCAATGAAGAAGAGTACCCTGAAACATTGCGGTGCAGGACCATTAGCGAATCCGATGGATTAATATCCAACAGCGGTTATGCCTTACTCTTCGATACACTGGGTCAACTGTGGTACAGCTCAACCCAGGGACTAAGCTGTATTGACAGGGAAACCCTGAAAATTCGCAATTATGATGCCTGGGATGGACTGCAAAGCAACGAATTCAATGCAGGCGCCTATTTCCGTGATGCGGATGATCGATTGTTCTTTGGCGGGATCAATGGAATTACCGCCTTTTACTCCTCAGACCTGGTCCCAGGCAAAAAATCGGTGCCCGTTACTCTCACAGGCTGTCGCCTTAATGACGAGCCCATAAATCCAATTTGGCTTACCACTCAAGCAAAACTGGAATTATCCTGGCGAGACCGCTCGTTATGGTTAAAATTCGCCTTACTCGATTTTTTTCGACCTGAAAAACATTATTTCATGTACGAAATCCATGATATCACCGACGGCTGGACCGATCTTCGTCAAAGTCATGAACTGAGTTTCAACAATCTCCCATCTGGAAACTATACCTTGCAGGTCAGGGGATATGATAGCGATGGTCAATGCCATGAAAAACCATTAATTTTAAATTTTTCAATCAATCCACCGCCGTGGGCCAGTAAATGGGCCTATTTTTTTTACCTGTTCGTATTTATCGGCGGCATCGCCGGAATTATTAAATATCGCGACCAACACCACCGCCGTGAAATTAAGAAAAACCGAATGCTGATTGAAAATCTAAAGGATCTGAATGAATTAAAGGACCAGTTTTTAGCCAATACAACCCATGAGCTGAAAACACCTTTAAACGGAATTATCGGTCTGGCTCAATCATTGCGTGACGGGATCTCTGGCGAGTATGATCAAATCCATAAAAAAAATTTGGATTTGATCGTTCAAAGCGGCAAGCGGTTGTTGAATCTTGTCAACGATATTCTTGACTTTTCGCGCCTCCGGAAAAAAGAGCTCGCCCTCCAGTTCCAACCTGTTAATCTTTTTGAATTAGTTGAAAATTTAATTGCCCTCAATCAATCCTTAGTGGAGAAAAAAAACGTAATGATCGAAAATCAAATTCCTGTTGATTTCCCTTCTATTATGGGTGACCCCGACCGATTGCAACAAATTTTTCAAAATTTAGTGGGCAATGCTATTAAATTTACTCATAAAGGCCGCATTGTTTTTAAAGGTTTCATAGAAAAAAAAGGCGTAACAGTTGTAGTCAGTGATACCGGAATCGGAATAAGTTCGGAAAAAATGAAGATTATTTTTAAACCTTTTGAACAGGGGGATGGTTCCATCGGCCGACAGTATGGAGGTACGGGGCTGGGATTGGCTATTAGCCATGACCTGGTTCAATTACATCACGGTCAAATTTCTGTTCAATCCAAAATAGATGAAGGCTCCCAATTTTCAGTTTTTCTTCCCTATCTTCGTACATCCGCTACTGAATCCGATATCGTAGCTGGCCGTCAAGCGGATTTGCTGGAAGAGCTCAATGCAGAGCTTAGTGGGCATAGGGAGCCTGGAATAACGGCTTCTTTTACCCCAGGGAGTTCTGATGACGAGCAAGCCCTACCCAATCAACCTCCTTCGTCATGGCAGTCGCCTTTAATTCAGGATCATCACCTTCGCATGCTGGTAGTGGATGATGAGCCCATCAATATTCAAGTTCTTCTCAATTATCTGCGAATGGAAAACATGAGCATTGACACCGCTGAAAATGGCGACCAGGCGCTGGAAAAAATAATTCACTCGCCTCCCTTCGATTTAGTCCTGCTTGACATTATGATGCCAGGTCTGTCAGGGTTTGACGTATGCCGTGAAATCCGTAAAAAATATACCTTTTATGAGTTGCCGGTACTTATGCTGACTGCGTTGAACCGTACCGCAGAATTACTGCAGGGGTTCAGCGTCGGCGCCAATGATTATGTTATTAAACCCTTTGAACCGCAGGAATTGATAGCGCGTATCCGTACGCTTGTCACTCTCAAACAGGCGGTTGAACATGCTATCCAACAAGCGGAAATATTGAAGACCGAGCGTCAACGACGTGAATTGACCGAAATATTGCACCAAATTGCTTTGGTTTTAAATTCAACACTTGATGCAGAGCAAATCTTAAATTATTTACTTGACCGCATACAGACGATGATTCCTTTTGAAATTGGAGTGGCATTATACCAACAGGGTGAAGACTGGGCCGCCGTTTCACATGGTAATGAAACACTATCCCGCGATGAATTGCGCCGTTGGCTCACCGATGTAATGTCTGCGCTGGGTGCCGAAGCAGTAATCAAACAAAATTTTGAAATCTTTCCCGGCCGATCAATCGATTTGCTGCCCAATGTGATCTACCTACCACTGGTAAATCGCAATCGACTGGAGGGGATGGCTCTGTTATCTTCTCCCCGGGAGAACGCTTTCAGCCAAACCGATTTGGAATTGGCGAAAACACTGTGCGCCCAAGCGGCAATCGCTCTGGATAACGCCATTTTGTTTCAAAAAGTTAATAATTTAGCGAGTTATGACGAACTAACTCACCTTTTTAATCGCCGCCGGTTTTACCAGCTTGTTGAACAGGAGATCAAACGCGCCAAACGTTACGAAAAGCTTCTAAGTATCATGATGATCGATCTGGACCATTTTAAAGCGGTAAACGACCGATATGGACACAAAGCAGGTGATTTGCTACTCAAACGAATTGCTGATATTTTTCTTCGCCAAATTCGGGATACCGATTCGGTAGCCCGTTGGGGCGGAGAAGAATTTACGTTACTATTAGTCGAAACTCCCCCGGATGAAGCCCTATTCGTAGCTGAGCGCATCCAACGGGCAGTTGCTGATAAAGCAATTGACATTGGCGACGGCATGGAAGTCTTTGCAACCGTTAGTATCGGCATCACCACATTCCAAACTGACGACAGTTTTGAGAGTTTTATGCAGCGCGCCGACATGGCGATGTACCGGGCTAAAGCCAATGGCCGCAATAGGGTCGAATCGCTTTAACTTACAAGGACGTTTCGTGTTGAGAATGCAACATAAACCATTCCAGATATTCTAAAAGGAGACCCCCATGAAACAAATTATCTACGTGTTGTTTTCCGTTGTTCTGTGTTTCTATCTAACTATCAGCCATGCTCAAAACGCCCAATCCTGGTTTCCTCCAAATGCCGGCTTTCACTGGTACTACGCCACAACACCTCTGGATAGTATGAACCAGCCCCAATCCGATTTGGCCGCTTACAGCATTGACTCATTAGTTCAAACGAATCTCCCCTATAACGGCCGGACTGCCAGTCTTGTATTAACCCGGTACGGAACGGCAGAGAATGCAATTTATGATAGCGGGTTTGTCGCCTTTGATAATATGGATGCCTGGTTATATCTCAATCCCATGAAAAAATTAATGACAACTTCATGGCTTGACTCGTTAGGCATCGTTCTACCGCTTGAAAATCGAGCCGGTTGGTATAAAATTTACGATTTCGATTACCCCGTCATTAGCCCCGGTTATTCAATCTTCAGTTGGGATACAACCCTGACCCTCGATTCGCTTGAAATACCTCTACGTTTCGAAACCAAAGGACGGCGCCTCAATGATCAAACAGTGGAAGTCGAAATTGGTTCATTCACTTGCAAACGGTTTGTACTCACCTCGTCAATAGGGTACGTCAGCCCCCTGGCGGCTTTACCAATTTTTAGCCTTACCGATACCGTCTGGATCGCGCCCGAGCGATGGATTGTCCGCCGCCTGACGCCCTCCCAAAATTTGGATTTGAATGAAATCGCTCAATTGTTGGAAATGGATACAACCCTTCCGGTTTTTACCATTTATGGCCGAGAAGTGGAAGCGGTGGACACGGTCCGATGGAGTTTTCCACCGGAAATGCCTCGTGACCCGCTCCCAGCCAACGGAGACAGCCTGGTGAGTATTCATACCGGTTTTCAATGGGCCTGCGCTGATCCGGACGGCGATGAATTAACCTATGACCTATATGCGGGAAACATTATCTGGCCCGATTCACTGCTGGCATCAGGATTGACTCAATCCTCGTTTCAGCCAACAGCTCCCCTGGGTGAAAATAAACGCTATTATTGGCGGGTAGTGGCCTA
>CAZWDO010000003.1:57949-120679 GCA_964632485.1 uncultured bacterium | reverse complement strand
AATGATGGCTATCAAATGCCCGGTCCGGTTTGGTCTTTTAAAACTGAATCACAAACACGAATAGATGAAACAGCTATCGGAATGAAAGAAACACCCCTCATTCGCCTTTTCCCCAACCCAGGCAGTCACCTTATCTCTATTGAAGTAATTGCCCAAAAAAATGCTCAGGGATATTTACGCATATTCGATTTAAATGGACGTCAAGTAGCCAATCTCTTACACGGCTGCTTCGCCGCCGGTTCTCAAAAATTTTTTTGGAAAGGCTTATCGGATAGCGGCCAGGCAGTCGCCAGCGGCATCTATTTGCTGATCGGTCAAATCGATAATGTTCCCATTGCCCGAAAAATTTTATGGGTTCATTAGAATAACTTCATTAACTAACAAGGAGTCAAAAATGAAAATCCAAAAGAAACTGTTAATTCTATCCATGCTTTGTTTGTGGATAATTTTGCTGAGTGTGTGTGGAAAAAAAGCAGAGAATACCGGAGTATTCGTAGTAGATTCAGTCCGTAGCGCTGATTCTGTCTCAATCGTGTACCAAACTGAAGGCGTGGGCGATACTGCCATTGTTTTTGTCCATTGCTGGTGTGGCGATCGAAGCTACTGGCGCTATCAATGGCCGGTTTTTGCCGGACGTTTTCATGTCGTTGCGCTTGATCTGGCAGGGCATGGCCAATCCGGATTGGAACGCAGGGACTGGAGCATATCAGCTTATGGTAAAGATGTGGCGGCGGTTGTAAATCAACTTAATTTATCGAATCTCATTTTAGTGGGGCATTCCATGGGGAGCGCTGTAATCACTGAAGCTGCCAAATTGCTCAAGGGGAAAGTGATCGGCCTGATTGCCGTGGATATGATGCAGAATGTCGAAAACGTCAATCAGGAAGAAGGGATTCAACAATATATCAACTTTCTGAAAAGTGACTTTGCCGGAAATACACGCATGTCTATGAGATCAGTTTTTTCAAAAAAATCTGATAGCCTGCTGGTAGATACAATTATTGCGGACATGAGCTCGGCGCCAGCGGATGTAGCAATTGCCTCTATTAATGATCTATTGCATTATTCTTTTGCGCAAGGATTGGATTCAGTTCAGCTTCCGGTCGTATGCATCAATACCGATCGACGGCCCACAGATACGGAAGCAGGAAAACGACATGCGCCGTTCTTCGAAACCCGTATCATTGCAGGATATGGCCACTTTCTCCCCTTGGAAACCCCGGAAACCTTCAACCGGGAGCTATCCGCCGCCATTGATACGCTTCTGCTCCACCAGCCTTGACTATTTTAGAAAATTGAACAGCCCTTGTTAATAGGTTTTTCCATTCTTTTAATGAAATGAGGATGCTTGTTTTGCGCTATGGAAGCGTGTCTATTTATCGATAAAATTGCGTTTAGCATTACATCTTTCAGGAAATCATAGACTCTAGAATATCAGAACATCCCGGACGATTGGCTATTCCCCCATGCACGGGTCCATACATAGAATTCTGACTAGCCACTCATTCCTTTTCATCCTTTAATAAGCGATTTCACACCTTCGATCATAAGGGATGAGATGAAAAAAGCAGTTCAAATCAACACCCCACTTTTAACAGTGTTGATTTAACAACGTAGTGTTGCTGAAAAATCAGCAATTCAGCCAAATAAAATCTTTTTTTCAAAATAACAAATTTTCGGCTATAAAATATAATATGTTATAAATCAATATGTTACAAGATTACTTTTAATAATTTATACAATTGGCACGAATGATGCAATTATAAAATGACATGTGAAATTGCGAATCAAGTTTTAAATTTACAAGGAGGAACCATGTTTTTTCGAGTATGCAGGATTTTCGCGCTGCTGACAGCGCTGTTGATCCAGGCTCAAGCTGCAACCATTACCGGTTTTATTACCGAAGCCAATAGCGGCGAACCGATCGGCTATGTCAATGTGATTGTAAAAAATCAGCATATTGGGTCAGTTTCAAATTATAAAGGTTACTATGTCATTACAGGCATTAAGCCCGGAGTAGTCGAGCTTCTCTTTGACCATATCAGTTATCAATCCCAAAGTCGCAAGCTGTCCATTAATGGAATAGATGAGCAGATGGTCGTGAATCTGGAACTGAATTCGGGTGAAATTGCCATGCAGGAGATTGTTGTTGAAGACTCCGCCGATGCGGTCAACGGACATTTCATCACCACCGGGAATTTGCATGCGACAACGCGTGAGATCAAGCAGGCGGCGCAGATCGCTGAAGCCGACGTTTTTCGCGCGGTACAGGCCATGCCCGGAGTCTCAGCCATATCCGACTATTCCAGCGGTCTCTATGTACGTGGTGGCAGCCAGGATCAAAATCTGATTTTGATCGACGGAATTGATGTCTACAATCCTACTCATTTTGGCGGGGTCTTCAGTACATTCAACACGGACGCGATTCGGGACGTTGAATTATTGAAAAGCAGTTATCCCGCTCAATACGGCGGCCGCTTATCCTCAGTATTAAATGTATCCAACAAAGACGGCAACCGCAAGGAATTCGATGGTATCGCGCGCTTGAGCATTCTCAGCACAAGCGCAACGGTTGAAGGACCCTGGCAAATCGATGGCCATCAGGGTTCCTACATGGTCTCGGGACGACGAACCTATCTTGATATTGTCGACATGTTTCTCTCCGCCGATTTGCCCAATTATTATTTCTATGATGGCCACGCTAAATTCAATATAGACCTGTCCGATCAGGACAAATTGAGTTTCAGCACTTATCTCGGAAAAGACAATTTAAAATTCGATTTTGGTTCAACCCTGCGGTTTGTCTGGGGAAACGAAACCTTCAGTTCCCAATGGATACATATATTCAGCCCCCAATTTTTTTCCCACTTCATCCTCGCCGGCAGTCATTACGGTTCAGATTTTATTATTGATACCGATAGTGAAAAGGAGTTTATGAAACGCGAAAACAATTTAACCGATCTTTCCATCAAGGGAATTATGAATTATAAACCCAATGAAGACCATGCGATCGATTTCGGTTTTGAAATGAAACAACTCGATATCAATTTCAGATTCACAAGCAAAGATGATAATGCCGATACCAGTCACATGCCCAATGTAGATACCAAAAATTATAATACAGCCTTATATGCGCAGGAAAGCTGGAAAATATCTCCGGTTTGGACGCTGCAGTTAGGCGTGCGGAGCGCATTCAATCATACTTCATCAAATCTGCCTGGCGCAAGCGGACGAAACGATATTTTTATTGAACCCCGCTTTTCAATCCGCCGCAAACTAAGCCTCGAATCCGCTCTTTTCTTCAGTTATGGCCATTATTCACAATTCCTGACTTCCGTCAATATGGGTGAAGCTAGTCCTTTCGATCTTTGGTTTCCCCTGGACAAATCGGTGAAACCCGGAGTTTCCAATCACTTCACTGTCGGGTACAAAACGACACTTTGGGATGGAATCGACTTTGATATAGAAACCTATTACAAAGACTACGACCATCTGGTTGAATACCGAATGGAAACCGATTGGGAATGGAACAACAGTACGGGCAAGCTGGGCGATATTTTCAACATGGGTAAAGGCTTTTCCTATGGAATCGATATATTGTTCAAAACCAACTGGAAAAACTTTGAAGGTTTTGTGGGATATGCTTTCGGGATTACACGCCGCAAAGTCGAAAACATGAATATGAATCCGAATAATGGCGTTACGGAATACTATTATCCGAAATATGACCGGACACACCAGATTAATGTCGTCGAAACCTATTCTTTACCCTCAAAGATTTGGGGCGCCGATTGGAAAATCGGGCTTTCCTATGCCTATTACACCGGCCAACCCTACTACCAGCCGGAGCGTTGGTATGTCAACAACGATTATCAACTCAACCCGATTTACAGCTACTCTGACCGTTTTCGGCTCCCCAATTATTCCCGTTTTGATGTCAATCTGAATATGCGTTGGGATCATAAGTCCTGGGCGATTGAGCCTTATCTCCAAATTATTAATGTTTTCAATTCTGAAAACGTCTGGTTCCGCACTTACACCCCGCAAATAAATCCGGAGAATCCAATGCTTTTTACTATTAAAAACGATGATGCTACCATGTTCCCACGGATTCCCTTCGTCGGCGTGAATATTGTTTTCTAAATAAGCGTTTATTAACCATAAATTAGGAAAGGAAACACCATGCGAATCATATTAATACCCGCGCTTATCACCTTAGCTTTGATCCTGGGATGCAGTTCGCCCACTTCTGATGCGCGCTACGAAAATGATCTTTATTACGTTGCCGGATTGCTGGAAGAGGGGAAACCCATCGGAATCGAAAACGCTATAAAAATCGGTAAAAGCATTGAGCATGCCGATACAATGAACTTGCTATCCATGCTCGTTAAAGCGGATGTGAAAATATATGACCCCAGTCATGATAAATTTTATTCCCTGACACAAGCAGCTTATGAAGGACAGGCCTACCCCCTTTACTTTGATCCGATGACCATGATCGACTCATCACGGGCTTTTAAACCTGAAGAAGGAAAAGCCTACACATTATGGGTCGATATTTATACCGATTCCGGAGATAGTCTTATCACAACCATCCAAGCGGAAACAACAATCCCTAAGAAACTTACAGTTGAACCCAATTCCGGGTATTCAACCGATTCGACTACTCAATTCCCAACCATGGTTTATGATTCTATTGACAAAAAGTATCCAATAGTCGCCCATGCAGAAATTTTACCCGGCGAAAAAAACATCATTTGCTACTATGAAACCTTCTGCATGGAATCCTGGCAGGATGCCGAATATGTCAATGTCTTTTTCGGCCATGAGAAACCCGAAGATAAAGATGAATATGAAGATCCTATCAGCCAACAACCGCGTAAAATTAATTTCTTTATGTCCTTTTTGCCTGATTCCAACGGAAAAATTATCGAAGATGCTTATTCCAGCATGTTCGTCTTTTATGGACGCTATCGACTGACGCTTTTCAGCATCGACCAGAACTATTATAATTACATGTATCAGACTGAGGGATACCGCAAATCAGGGATTCAAAACGGAATCGGGTATTTCGGTTCAGTAAGCGGCGTTCAACTTTATACAACAATCACCAAATAACTTCAATTCACAAGAGGAGAATATTATGAAATGGTACACATTCGCATTACTGGTTTTAATGACAACCGCCATGATTGTAGCTGATCCCATAGTACCGGCTATCCCGGGGGATTCAGTAAGTAAAATTGACAGCAATCTCCAAACCGGCCAAGAGCCGATCGACAAGTTCTACGTAAAGGAATATACGGCGCCCACTAATAATCAGACAGACCCGATGGAAACTTTTTTCAGCGGCGATATCAAACTGGGAGGATTCGGCGGACCCGAAGTTCGTTATACCCGCATCCAGGGTGAAGATGCCATGCTGGTCGGCGGCAAAGGCGGTCTGCTGCTCAACCATTCTTTTGTAATCGGTGGCGCGGGTTACGGCATTGTAACAAGCCACAAAGTCGATGGTTACGATTGGAGCGGAATTGAACCCTTTAAGGCGCGGGATTCAGTCGCCTGCCTGGAAGGCGGTTGGGGTGGCCTCTATATGGAATATATCAACCACCCCCACAAACGGATTCATTTAGCCGCCTCGGCTCTCATTGGCGCCGGGGGCCTGGTTTATACCAATCCACGTGATTGGGATGATGATAAAAAACACGAAATCTATGAAAGCAGCGCGTTTTTTGTTTTCGAACCCGGAATTTGGATTGAATTAAATGTGTTTAAATTTATGCGTATTGATTTCGGCGCCGCTTACCGGGTAGTAGCCGGCCTTGATCTGCCTAATACGGAAAACAGCGATCTCAGCGGTCCATCTCTGAACATGGCGGTTAAATTCGGCAGTTTCTAACCCTGCTTTTCTCATATTCCCTCCCACACTCCAGGGGCGGCCTGCACAGACCGCCCTTTTTCTATTCTACTCGCTGGAGAGCATAAGCCTTCACGCCCATCAGCGCATCACAACAACCTGGTTGCGTCCATTTTCTTTCGCCGTGTAAAGTATCATCCGATTGTTTTATAAGCTCCAGAGGGGTTTTTTCTGAAAAATTTGCGCACTCATGCATTCATTTTAACAACTTTTTACATCTTTGTCAAGATAAAATTCCATTGGTATCATACTGAATCTATCTATACAAAAATTTCAATCATATATAAAAAAAGTTTTAGCGAGTCCTTCGTATGAAAATATTATTAGGCCTGGGCGATAATTCACGATATTTTTTTAAATCGACAAAAAAAAGCGGGAGAGCCTAACTCTCCCGCTGACATTACAGAATTGGAGCGATTATTTCAAAATAGTCATTTTTTTAGTTTCCACAAAAGAACCACAGCTCAATCTGTAAAAATAGAGGCCGCTTTCCAGTCCCGGTTGATGAAAAATTACTTCATAATGTCCGGCATCTTGAACCTGATTAACCAAAGTGCTTACTTTCTGGCCAGTGATATTAAACACTTCTAACTTAACCAGTCCCGCTTCGGCAAGAGTGTAGCTGATCACCGAGCTTGGATTGAAAGGATTGGGAGCATTCTGACCCAACTCGAAACACCCCGGCTTTACATTTTTCTTCTCCAACCATACAGTCCAGAATCCATCTTGTTGGTAATAGAGTTCTGATTCGCTTGAATGGTTGGCGAGCATATCGAATAGCGACACCAATTCAAGGGGCTGTTCTTCTCGCGATGACGCTTGCCAATAGCAGAATGACAAATCGTCATTCAATTGAGCTCCATCGAGTTCATCCGAATACACATCATCCCCCCAAACTGTCACGACGGCTGTCCCCTGTTGGAATACTCCGCCGCCAACCAGTCGTCCGGCAGCGGTCTTCACTCCGATTTCATCACCATCAGAAAAGGATGAACTATGTACTAAAAGAATTGCATTATTACCCGTATTCACGAAGGGAACAACAAAATGACTGGGATGCTGATTTGAAGTCAAGGGTTGGCAGGACTTCGGCAATACTGTATTGGCGGGATAATTGAACGAACGATCGCTCTCCCCGCTTTTAAGACGGATCTGGTACCCCTGCCCCGGCTTCATATTTCCAATGGTATTGATGGTCGTTGTTCCATCGCTGAAATAAATATTACCATCCTGATCCTTGACCAGTAATACCGTAGTTAAATCCAAATTCGCCAGAGCATCCGGCAGATTCACCTCGGTAGTATGAAAATAAGGAATATAGGACCAGACGCCGGTGGGCACATTGATCCGATGGGAGCTTAGTTCCGGATAGACCGCCTGTCCCTGAATCTCCAGGGGTTGAGCCTGGTTCATATAAACCATGTAACCCTCTTTGTAATCCCAATCGTCAATTTGATCAATATTCAAGGGATTGAATATGATTTTTCCCTGGTCATCTTTGATGATCAAATAGTTTTTGCCGGTGAAGATATCTTCCTTCATGCGCTTGGCATTCGGTATAACATAGGAGGATATCAGATTCCAACCGCGGCGAAGCACAAAGTTTTTTTGACGTTGGGGGCCTTCGATAGTCATGGCTTCATCTTCCCACCAAGGGATAAAACTTACGAAATCAGTCGCAGCCGCACCCTGACCGGTAGGGTTAAGACTTTGATCGGATGGATTAAATGGTACATGCAGAGGGCCGCCACCTGCGTAATTCGGCGCGGTTCCTTCATATCCCCACCAGTTGTGAATTGCAACCACAGGTCCTATCCCAGTCACATTGGCAATACCGATAGCCGTATTGATAAACTTGTTCGAATCGACTGTTATCGTTGCGGCGGATAGATTATCTTCCACCATTACGCCTACAGCATCAGATGGCGTTTTGTGGCTGATAAGGTTGGTGATTACATTACCCTTGACCCTGGCATCCGGCGTATTGCCTTCCAGACCAATGGCATGCGACCACAAGCCTTCCAGATCAGTTATCGCATTGTTTAAAATCAGAGGACTGACGGTGCGGCCAGTATTTCCAGCCGTTCCTCGGGCATGATTCAAAATGATGCCATACGCTCCCCTGCCACCAGCCGGGTACTCTTTCGTCGAACTCGTGATATGGGAGATTGCATTAAACTGAATCCGCAGATTAGTGATGTCTGAAACGCCCGTTGACCAGCCAATGGCGATACCGTTGGCGCTTTTAAAATCGCCACCGTAAATGTTATTGATAATATTATTAATAATCGTGATATTGTTCACGGCCGCATTAGTACTAACAATGCCAATCGCGAACACACTGCCGGAGGTAGTGCCATCCGCGCTGCCAATGTCAGTGAAGGTATTGTTTACAATCGTAATCCCGGAATGATTTTGGGAATAGACCCCCATTTTCCCCGTAGGGTTGCTGATGGTCAATCCACTAATCGTCACGTTATCGGCATCAATGGTGAAAACCGCTGAGCCAGCGTTCCCGGGGACAAAGGTATTGGCCGCATTGTCAGCAGGATTCGAGCACAGAGTTAGTGATTTATCGATAAGAACATTTTCGGGGTAGGTACCGGCAAACACCTCGATCAGATCGCCTGCGGTTGCGGCATTCACCGCCGGTTGGATATCGAGATAATACAAATTCTGCGTAACATTGTGTACCCGCTTGCCGCTTACACTCAATTGAGTCAATCTGCCCAGACCGTTGGTTTGATAAGCCCCAGTAGTGATAGTATAGGGCGGATTTGGATTATAAGTGGAATTGACCGAGTTGAATTCAGCATTGGTTGCCTGTTTCCATACCCGAAAGGCCATTTGTTCGCCCGCAAGCAAACCTTTTTCAATGATGCCGTATTCATTGACCCGGCCATATACGGTAATCTGGGTATTAGCGCCGTTCCATATTACCGCGCCCACGCAGAAAACGCCGTCCGGATTCGCGGGATCGCTGCTAAAGACACCAATCTCGTCGCCCGTTTCCAGCAGAATCCCATCCACGGTCAGGTCGTTCCAGAGGAGAATATTGGCGGAAGCGCCGCTCGGAACATAACAAAAATGTCCCAGACAGGTCTGCCCGCCTTCGCTCAGCGTCGTCATGGCATAATCGATATAATAGGGTTCGAAGGCCAAATTGCCGAAAGCATCGTCGCCATCGCCCTCCGGACCCGTACTATTGGTCAGGCTACCACCCCAATAATTTGACTGACCATTGACCAGCGACTGAGTGTGGTTGATCAGGCCACCATAGGCTGATCCATCCGTTCCGCTATAACTCTGGGCGTTGTTCATAATCCGTGTTTGGCTAACCACCACATTGACCGGTCCCTGATTATTCTTGCCGGGCTCGCCAAAGCGAATGCCGCGTTCGTTTCCATCAAAAAGGCAGTTTTGGATTGTCACATTACTCAAAGATGCCGGAAACACGCCATACGTTGCTCCGTCATCTCGCGCCTTGATTGCCAAACCGCAACCTTCCTTGGCTTCACCGATACCGTTGCCGCTGAATACGCAGTTATCGAACACCAGATTCTGATAGGCTCCGGCCTTCAAATTGATATCGATCCCACACAACCAAGGTTTGAAATAGGTACAGGTATTTCCCCAGGTCGCATCGCCGTTGTTAACTACATTGCAGCCGATAAACTGAGCATTATCGAGCTTCTCAGCATAAAACCCCTTAGCAATATTATCCCTAAACTCAGTATTGGAGACGCGCACATCAGAGACCGTGCTGGGGTCCGCGCTAACGGCTTTTTGTATATACCAGCCATAATCCAGCCCATTGAATGCGCACTGATCAAGCAATAAATGGGACAGGCTCGACGTAAGATCGACATACAATCCGCGTTCCTGTTCTCCGCAGGGTTCGGTATGATAGGAGCCGATCACATGGACATTGCGCAACTCTACATACTCAATGCTCGCGCCCGTCGATTCACAGAAGCGGCCGACACTGATACCGGCCAGATTCACTGGCAGCACACGCAGATTCTTGATCCCCACAAACGCCCCGGGAGTTCCGGAAGCGGTAAGCTGGATCACGCCGATTTTTGAATCTCCGGCACCGGCCGATGTCTGGGTGAGAATAGTGCTAACAGTCGGGTCACTGCTGCTACCCGCGCCTATGATGGTTAACTGTTTATTGACATCGATATTCTCGTTATATGTTCCGGCCGGAATTAGCAATACATCTCCGGCGCTTAGACGATTGATCGCCGTCTGGATTGGATTGGTAACTTCCAGATTGACGAACTGCCATTTTAGACCGTTAATTTGAGAGGTTGCGGAAGCGTCAATTCCATCGATCAGCACGTCGATGGGGTTATTCGTAAAAATAGTTCCAGCCAGGATCCCCCCGGAAACAGTCGCGCCGATGTCGTTTGATGGATTGTCCTTGACCCAGAGAGCCGCGACGCCCGAGTTGGAAACAGTAACTCCGTTCAATATGGCATTTGTCGAATTGCCGTTGGATTTATAACCATCAAAATTATCAATGCGCATACCATATTCGCAGCCCGTGATGAAGCCGCCCTGAATCGTGATGTTGTTTGAGGTCGGATCATTCCAACAATTGATACCGATATACGTGTTTGTGATACTATTGTTCAGAAAAACCGCCGATACCCCGCCCTGCTGGGAGCTGATCATAATACCCCAGTTTTCAGTCGCGCCGGGAGCCGAAGTAATAGTATTGTTCGCCACAGTAAAAGGCGTGGCATTGGAATAGTGAAGATTGTAGAAAATGCCACGGCGGATCGATTCGATATGGTTGTTGGCAATATTGTTGGACAATCCAGGAGTTGGATTGGCTTTCGAATAATTACCAGTCTGGATTCCGACACGTACGTCAAAAAAGTAATTATCCAAGATATCGGCATAAAAATTGTTGTAGATTAAAATGCCGATACCAAAATTCAGCGCCGGCGGTGTGCCATACCAATAACCGCTGATTTTCTCAAAGAGATTCTGCGCGATCAGATTATTGGAAGTGGCCGGCGAGCCATTTTCATAATTATAAAGATCAATTGCGGAATAGGTGATATTCTGGATAATGTTGTGAGTTATTGCGATATTGCTCACGCTTTCATAGGAGGCGATGCCCTCACTGGCATCAATATTGGCTCCATTATAATCAAACGCGCTAGTTAAAGTGGGATTGTCGCCATTGAAGCTCAATCCGTTAATGGTGACACCCGACACCTCAATATAAACAATCGAGCGCGCCGTTGCTCCCCAGGGATCAGGCTCGCAGGTTGCTGGAAAGATGATGGCTTCCGGCCCACGAACACCGGTATTGGGATCGACGCCCAGATTGGGACCATTTAGTTGCAAAGGTTTTCTGATATTGATATCTTCATAATAGGCGCCGGCGGCTATATGGATGATGCCACCAGGGTTAAGGCTGTCGATGGCAGTCTGAATAGAAGCGAAGTGGGTTGTGTCCCAACCCGGCGTAAATGGGCCGAAGTCATCGTCCACCCAGGCTTCATCGACCATCTGAGCGGCCAGGGGCTGACCTTTGGCTCCGGATTTTGCGGAGAAAGTCTGGCCATTACGCTGTAGGGTGATTTGTCCCAAATCCACATCATGCACTACTAATTCGGCAATCGCGGAACTGAACACGATAGCCAAAATGCTGAATACTGACACAAGAAACGTTTTGTTAAAAAACCTCATTGCAATACACTCCTTTTGATTTTTTTACGTGCCTTAACGAACAGAAAATCCAAATCCACATTCTCCTTTAGTCGCTCCTTTCTTTGTGGGTTCAATGACAACCCAATAACTGTTTATTTATACAAAACAATTGATATATTATTAGCAGTATTTGTGCCAACATTAAGTACTATAATTAATCAGTTATGATTCAATTAGTTATAAAAATGTATAAAGAAGGGGTAGCTAAGATTGATCTAAATAGAGCGTTCATTTTCGCGCATTTGTGCGAAATAAAACCGTATCACTCCATACGACTGCGCAAAGCGCTGCGGGTTAGTCCCAGATATTCCGCAGCTTTCGTCTTGTTTCCATTAAATTTATCCAGGGTTTTAGCGACAATGAATTTTTCAAGCAGATCCAAATTCAATTCGTCTTCCGGCAATTTGATATCGATATTGCGGGAAAGGTCGATTTTCATTGGAGGTTTATCAGTATCCGCAAGAGGGGCGCTTGGGTTTTCCTGGGGCAGGAAAATATCATTTTCGAGAATGAATTGCAGGTCATCGGCTTGCACCTTGGGACGATTGTGAAGAACAACAACGCGCTCAATGGCGTGTCTTAATTCGCGGACATTACCGGGCCAGTTATAGCGCTCCAACATCTGTTCGGCCTCGGGCGTGAAATCGATGAACTGTCGTTTTTTTTGCGTAGTAAATTCATGAAGAAAGAGGTGGGCCATGGGCACGATTTCTTCCTTCCGTTCCCGGAGAGGCGGGAGGATTATGCGGCCGACATTCAAACGATAGAACAAATCCTTGCGGAATTTATGGCTTCTTACCAATTCAGGCAGGTTCTGATTAGTGGCGAAGATCAATCTAACATTCAACTTGATCTGTTTAAGCCCTCCGACCCGATAGAATTCTTTTTCTTGAAGCACACGCAGTAATTTGGGTTGCATCTCCAAAGGCAATTCACCGATTTCATCCAAAAAAACCGTTCCTCGTTCCGCCAATTCCAATTTGCCTCTCTGCCCTTTTTGGGAAGATCCGGTGAAGGCGCCTCCCTCATAGCCGAACAATTCACTTTCAAAAAGAGTAGGAGCGATAGCTGAACAATTCAGACTAATAAAAGGAGTGGAAACACATTCTTTACCATAATGGATCAAACGGGCGATAATTTCCTTACCGGTCCCTGTCTCGCCCTCGATCAGCACCGGAATCGCGCGATCCGTGTGATATTGTTCCACTTGTTGAATGATATCCCGCATCCGCCGACTTTGGACAACAATCTGCCCAATTCCTACTACTTCCGCATAGGCGCGTTGAAGTTCCTTATAACGCTGTCGGGTTTCGCCGATCACTTCTTCAACTTTTTCATCCAAATGCTGTTTTAGTTCACGATTTTCGGTCAAAAGGCTATGCCGTTCGGCCACCTGATAAATTAAAACTTCCAATTCACTGAGACTTATAGGCTTGATCAGGTAATCCCGAGCCCCAAGCCGCATTGATTTAATCGAAGTATCAATGTCCGCATAGCTGGTCATCATGACAATATCCATATCCGATCCCAATGGATTACGCTGAATCGTTTCCAGCAACTGCAAGCCATTCATTTCCGGCATGCGAATATCAGTCAACATCATTTGGAAGGATTGTTGCTTAAGAAGTTGTAAAGCTTCAACTCCGTTACCGGCTTCGGAAACCTCATGGCCAGTATGATTAACTATAAACTGTATCAGTTCACGTCGGCTTTCGTACTCATCTTCGACAATCAATATCTTCATATTCCTCCCAAATTAAATAAAATTATTTTGCCAATGGAAAACGTATGGTAAAAGTGGCGCCACCTTGATCATTGTTATGAATTGAAATCATTCCGTCATATCTGTCCACATACTGTTTGACGATCGCCAGTCCCAACCCCATATTCTTATTTTTTGAATTGGTGGAAAAAAATGGTTTAAAGATTTTTTCACTCAGCTTGGGTAAGATTCCACCACCGTTATCGGCGATTTCCAATATCGCCTGTTGTTTTTCGATACGAGTGACGATCGCAATCCGTCGTACCAGGGTATTAGATTTGTTCAGCGCTTGCAATGCATTATTGACCAGATTGATGACAATCTGTTCGATATTGATCGGATTGGCTTTAATGATAAGGGGAAAGGACTGTTCAAGTACCAGGGTCTTGGTAACATAATGAATCACCAGTTGCTTTTCGACAAGTTGCACGGCGTCTAATACGGACTGATTTAAATCTATACGCTGGCTTTGACTATGCTCATCAACTATAAATGAACGCAGATGTCGAATAATTTGATCAATCCGCCCCATATTGTGAATAATGCGATGCAGTTTTTCGGGCAAATAATTCTCCAACTCATCCGATTTCTGGTTGAGCATGAAAATCAGGTTTTCAGCGGCCAAACGGATATTGTTCAATGGTTGGTTAATTTCATGCGTAATGCCGGCTGTGATGATACCTATTGAAGAAAGGCGGTTTGATTCATCTAGTAATTTGACGCTTTCCATCTGTTTTTTTTGGGTCTCGATCAGTAAAACGGTTGCATTATGACGATTCCAAGCCGATGATACGATATTGGCCAAAGTGGCGATCATGGAAATTTCTTCTTCAGTCCAAATTTTAGGCTTAGCGCGTAAAAACAGAAAAAATACTGAAGAATTACCCTGGAAGAATACCGGACTGGAAACTATTTCAAAATCCCTGAAATAATTGGAAAAACTACTGTTCGCATTACTAGCTGACATTGCTCGGCTATAATTATCGTTTCGAACACTGTCTACCCAGCGACCAGCATTCTCATCAACACCTTCCAATCGGTATGGTGGGAAATAATCTTGATTTTGATTAGCCGACCAGAAATCCAAACGCAGAAACTGCTTCTCGGCAGGTTGATAATTGTAAAGGACTATATAATCGATGTCAACTTCAACTATCACGCGTCTGCATACCTCATCCAGCAAAAATGGAAATTCATGTGCTTCTAAAAAACGTCCAGACACATCGATCAGAAGATTGTTATAATGGTTGATGGCTTCCAGCTTGCGGTTTTTAACTTCCAGTTCCAATGCCATTTCATATTCCAATGTCACATCAATCCCAATACCTTTATAAACAACCACCAACCCTTCCAGTTCAAAAATCTTGCGATCGGTCCATCGTACATAATGTACGGCATGGTTGGTAGTCTTGAATTCATGTATGCTGACATTATAGGTATCCATGCGATTTACGGCGTTCTTGAAACTATCGGCTTTCTCAACTTGATCTTCGGCTAAAATTAAAAAAATGCTTTCACCTACAATATTCGTCAACGAACGGTTGACAAATCCACAAAAAGCCGGATTAGCATAAGTAATTGTTCCATCGGGAAGATAATAGCAAACATATTCAGTTTGGGTATCCTGAATTGCCTCGAAATAATTCTGACGGCTTCGAAGTTCAATATTATTATTTACTGAATCAGTTATGATCTCGAGAAAAATGACCACACAATCATCTTTGATAAAGCGCATGTGAAAGCGAACCCAATCATGGATGGCCATATCGCGATTGCAGTAATAGAGGGTAAAATCAATCTGTCGATTATTAGTATTCAATTGTTTGAAGTGATGGGCGATTTCGGGTATATTTCCATAGATATCCTCAATCGGGCGCTTTGAAAATTTTCCAATCCGCCCCCGAGTCAACTCTTCCATCAGTCGATTATAATCATCCAGTACATACTGCCCATTCTCCCTAATAATTCTGATAGCGGGCAAAGGAAAGATGTCCACTTGTACCATTCACTCCTCCAATAACTTTAACTAAAATTTACAAATAAAATTCCTTTAAAAAATTTCGTCCATTCATGGCCGGCAGCGATGCTTTCCCAATGTCATCTCAAAATCATACTTGAACCCGCAAACCTTTAAACCGATACAACCTACATAGCTCGTGAGCGGTAGAACCAATCTAATTTGTTTTTTTTATGGCCTGTTTCATAAAATATGTCATTAATCTGTATAATCTTACTATCAATATCCATAAACTTCAATCTTTGAATCTCAATCCATTTTATTCTGAAAAGCCTTGGACATTCCAATTTTTCCACGCCAAACATTGAACCGCCACTTCAAATATTGCTTCCAATTTCCGAAATCATTGATAAAAATATTCAGTTCGGATATCGGCTAAAATCATGTTCATCTATAAACGAATACTTCAGGTTTAATTATTATAAGAAATCTTTTCCCCAAATGCAAGAGATTTTTTTAGTTAGTTCAAATAGCTGGAACTCACAAAAATTAATGTATTGGTTCAGGGGCCAACTTTGAGAACTGATCAGCGGGCGCCAGGCTTCAATACAGATTCATCAGAATGAAGTGTCGGATATCACTATCAGGGCTTGATGCGTTTTAATTGCAATTCGATCACCCACCCGGAGGAAGGCGCCGCAACTATCTGCCGACTTCCCGATCTGTCATGCCCATAATCGATAAACGTATGCAAGCGATAGGCCGAGGTTGCAATCCCTTGAGATTCCAAACAACCCTGTATATGTTTCAGAGCATCTTCAACCCTGTCGCGTTCGGCATTGACGCTGTAAATGCCATCCAAGGATATCTGTGATAATGTAAAAGGTTGAAGAGTATTCAAATAGGCAATGATTGAACGACAAATTTGTTCGAGATCATCATTCGGGTCCCGCTCAAGACCGCCGCTTAGACTGAGTATAGTAAGAGTTTCGGTTATACGGGATAAGTCCCAAACGACTGGTACTATGTTGCTGGACAAGGCGCCATCTTTAAATCGCGTTATTAATTGCGCGGATATAGTGGATCCGTTTTCCAAATCCAGTGCATAGCCGCTATCCGGAGTGAAAATACAGTAACCGGGAAGCGAATCGAGGTAAAATGTCCCCGGCAAGGTGTCGCCAGTTTCCAATATGGGTATTAATTCCCAGTCCAAGCCTTTCAATTTTTCATGAGATATTTGCCGCCCCAGGGAATCCAGATGGGAAAAACTGAATATCAAGGATTGATCAATGCGGGCGCTGGTATCCCCCGTGGAAATATTCAGCCAATTCCAACGCGGCTTTTGAGATTGGATAGTAACACGTTCGGTAAGCCGACGCGCCTGGGATATATTTTGCGCCGAGATGGACAATAACTCAGTTTTTATTCGAGAAATGTCGATCCCGCAGGTTTGACTCCAATAGCGCCGTAACCATTCAAGCCGTTTAGTAAGCTGTTCGCGGCCAGCTTTTGTGCGCGGATTCTCGCGAGTCGAGTTACTATAAATCGAGATGGGATCGATAAGCATAACACTGTCGCTGGTATTGACCGCAACCGAATCGTCAGGGCCGCTGGCATTGACAATAACCCGCGGATATTCTAAATAATAACTGCTAATTGTCAACTCAGTTTCGGGATGATTTGCCAATTGACTTCCCCACAGATTCAGAATATTCAACTCAGAAAGTTCCGTTGCCATATCCAATGTTGATATATCGCTCAACTGAAAACGGGAAAACTCAGAAGAATTGAATTGACGGTAACGTTTCGAATCGGGTATTATCTGGTCATTAATGTAATACACGCAAGTTGGAAGCAAGCGCCATGCTTCTCGACAAGCGACCCTGGTGAACCTCAACGGCTCACCTTTATATTCCAGTATTACTCGCTCGGGCTTGGCAAATACTTCCCGATCATGTTCACTGGAAGTCGATAGCAGTTTTTCACTACCCAGTTGAAATGATATTGCCAGACCATGGGTTCCAGCAGTTTCGCGCCCCAATTCATTGATTGAACAGGTATAACTATAATCAAATCGAACAGGAATACCGATAGAAAAAAAAGCGCCACCTCCCAAGGCAATTTGCTCGGAGAAAAAACCGGACTGTAAATAAAATTGGCCTTCATACAGGGATTTACGCAACCCGCCGCCGAAAGATAAAAAACTTCGCTGGTCGGTTTGAATATAATAACGGCTATCAAGCCAGGCATCAATGCCATATCCTATATGCAATTCCGCGCCTGTCAACAAATAACCATCCTCGAATGAACCTGATTTATCAATAAAACCTGTACTACCTTTGATTAGATTACAGGCGCTGATACCCAAACCCAGCCGCGGACCAAGTTGAGAATAGCAACCGAAATCCAACCCAAAACTACTGGTTGCATAACCGTTGAAAAAAACTGGGTCATTGGGGTTATCGCCTTCGCTATAAACAAAATTTTGTTTTTGAAAAGCGTTATAATAATAATTGGGTTTCAAAAAAAGACTCAGCCTGGACAACACCTGTCTGGAAAGCGCGAAGGAATAGACGGACTTATTCAGCACTGAAGTTGAAAAGCTGCGATAATGCAAGCTGAAACCTAAACCTGCTCGTGAATGGAAAATTAGGAGATGCCCGCTATTAATTCCGGAATTGATAAAACCTAAATTGTAAGACATATATTGCAAATTGATATATGTGCCCTCAAACATTGGAATCAACGCGGGATTGTAGTAGGGACCGTTATTGTTGACCTTGGAAGCTATGCCTAAATCAGGAGACAATTGGGCCTGAACGGCCAATATCGAAAACAGAAATGAAATGATTACCGCGCTATATAGATTAAACCTTTGCATACAATTTTTCCATCCAATTCCAAAAGATAATAATAGGGATTGCTATTCATTTTTTTACCATTATCGTCCCGGCCGTCCCAAAAATCCGCTTGTTTAATTTCTTTGATTTTGTGATTAAACATATCGAATATAAAAATCTTAACAGAAGCGCCATTTCTGTCGGCTGGATATTTAAAAAACACGCGATCATTGATACCATCATCATTTGGAGTAAAAGGAATGGGGTGCGCGAAACATTCAGAATCCTCTTCAACTGGATCCCTGATAGTATCACGGATTGTAAAACTCCAAATGTCGCTCGCCATCTCGCCACCCCGTCCGTCCCGGCTCACCACTCGCCACCGATAGAGAGTTGACCACGATAACGCCGACGGCGGCGTCCACAGAGTATCCCCCCAATCCCTTACCGTCGCGACGGACGGCAGCTCGACCGCTCCCAGATATAAATCGTAGTACACTCGGTCCCCGTCAATATCCGCGCTCGACCGCCAGCTCAAACCCGACCCCGGAGATACTTCCGTCGCGCCGTCGGACGGGTCCGGCCCCCACGCCGCGCTCGGAGCCGTATTCGGCTCTTGCTCAACGCGAAATTGCCATATAGGTCCAGGAGTAATGTATTGCTGATCATAACTATTAATCTGCCAATAATAAAAGCGATCATACACCAAACCTGCTATTGAAAATGATGAATCGGTTTGCAGATGACTCAATAACTGGTTGGGAGGCGAAGTTTCTCCCCATAACAGATCATAATATAATTGATCGCCCTGCCTATCGAAACCGCTCCACGCCAATTTTACCGAATCATGATAAATAATTGAGCTATGATGCGGATAGGGGGCAAATGCCGGAGCTGGGATGGCATTAAATGGTGAGCTGACTATCAAATCACCATAGGTGCGAGGATCAATCCAAATTGCCGCAGCGGGGAAGCAGGCATTGAGATTACTGTTTTTTTCCAGTACATACAGCCTGATACCCAACGTATCACCTTCTTTAGCAATAAAATATCCATCATTCAGCGAAACCTTAACCTCCCAATGAGCATGCCCCTTGGGCGCCGATGCCGCGAACTCAATTCCTTCCACTAATGTATCAATTGAAGCGGAATATACATTGGGCAATTGCCCGAACAAGGGTCGGAAAGAAACTTTAGCGCGACCTCGATTATATTTCAGATAAAAATTGCCTTCATGGCCGCCACTATCCACAGGCCAGGATTTATCATGATTATAATCCAGATAGATACCAATTTCGGACCATAGTGATAAATCATCATTGAAATCCTCAATGCCCATATAAAGAAAATTGTTGTCGTTTTTTAAATATAGGTAAACCTGGGAATCCGGCATAAATCCATTGACGCCCATATGATTAGTAATCACTAATTGTTGGGCGTCATGCCATTCGGCGCTATCGAGCCGCCCATCAATGACTGGAGAAAATCCTGATAATGGAGACGGCAACAAATGATGAATTTTTGAAGGAATCACGACTGTATAATCAGATGTGTCCAGGGTTTGGTTTTCGTTGACCAAACCAGCCTTGTAGTAATAAATCCGGTCATTTTCCACAGAATGGTCCAGGAAACTGGTTGGGGGGTAATAAGCGCCCTGAGTATTTCCAATTCGTTCATAAGGACCAGCGGGAAATAATGCCCGATAAATATCAAAATAATCATATTCAGTCGCTGCTGGGACTTCCACCAACAATGAGGCCATTCCGTCAAAGCAGCTACCTCCAATTAACCGGAGCCGCGGATCAATATTCAATGGATTCCTATAAGACGAAGAAGGAGGATAGTAATCAGCAGACAGCTTGAAAACAGGGTTCGCTGCCGTTGTCAAGGTTAAAAGCATAAGAAGACCCACAAAATTTTTTAGTTGACGGAGCATGCCTGCTGAACTTATTGCTTGTAATAATATATAACTTAATTTTAAACTAATTAACATAACAAGATGCATTAGCTGGGGATGATGGCAAAACATACCAATATTCATATTCAATCGATCGTCGCTCCTTTTTTAGAAAACCTGATTGGCTGACTTATCCGTTCGGTATCAAAGCACAAAAAACACTAAGAATATTATAAGATAAGTTCATGATTGGTTTTTTGTCAAGTTATTTTTTTAGGCAGTTTTTTTTCATCAATAACCAGGTTACGTCCTTTTTTTTTGGCGAGATAGAGGCATTCATCCGCACGATGGATAAAACTTTCCACGGAATCGCTTTTCCGGATAGAGGCGATACCGATGCTCAGCGTGATATGAAAATCCTCGTTTTCACGTTTGGATAAATTTTCATAGGCGATTAGACGTCGTATTTTCTCACCGACATCACTCGACTGTTGCAATCGGGTGTTATACAAAATTATCGAAAATTCATCGCCACCGTAGCGCACGAGAAAATCAGTTCGACGCAAGACATTTTTAAGTGTTTTGGCGACCAGCACCAGTACTGTATCTCCAGTGCGATGACCATAGGTATCATTGATTGTCTTAAAATGATCGATATCGATGAATAGCAAAGAAAAAGGAATGCCATACCGTTTGTAGACATCATAGACCTCGATGATTTTACGATCGAAAGCCCGTCGGTTGTAAATATCGGTCAACGCATCAGAATTTGCATCTCTCCCCAGGTTTGATGTCGTTTTTTTTAATTCTTCCAATTCACCCATGGTTCGAGAAAGCAAATCTTCTAAATCATAAATACGCTTTTCCATTTCATATAATAACTGATAATCAAAAACATGAATTGTTCCAGCGGAACTTATTACATCCATAGGCGCTTTATAAGTCAAATCTTCGTTTCCGGATACACTGTTTAATCCGGAGGATTGCAGATTGATCATAATTCCTCCTTGTATCCGTTATCGCACATACATCATTTTACGGATTGCCGTATGATATGAAGATTCAATACGGCAGAAGTATATACCGCTTCCAAGCCACTCTGAATGGTCGTTCATGCCGTTCCATTCCAGAGAGTGTTCTCCACTGCGGCAAAAAATGGGATTCCAGTGTTTCACCATTTCCCCCATCATATTATAGATTGAGATTTTAGTTTCCCCCGGCCGCTCTAGAACAAATCTGATTTCAGTGCGTTTAGTGAACGGATTGGGATAGTTGATCAGTTCGATCGGTACAGACGGTTTTATGCTGTCTGAATTATCCAGTTCAATGGCAACGGGAAATTCAAAAACGTTGATAGCGCTCCAATCATCACAAATCTGGTCCATGTTTAAACAGCTCTTGACCTGATAGTAAACCGGCGTATTCCTTTTAACCGAAGGCAAGGCGATATAATGGTCCTTTGTCAGATCATTAATACGCATTTCCAGGTTAAGCTCTTCGGCGGCATATCCCCAGCGAATGGCGGTAGCGGCGGGAACATCCGTTTTCCAATCCATGCTCAGCACATCATTGATTTCCTGAGTATTTAAAGGAGTCGTGATAATAGCTCCTTCAGGCGAACTATAGTCAGTTAAAAAGTAAATAGTCTTGTTTTCCTCATTTTGATTGACGTCCCATATATTCAAATCCACCTGATAGCTATTTCCCAAGCCACTGATGATGATATAATTATCGCACCGGAAGGTATATGCATCGCTGAACTTAGATACAATCTCACTTTCCCGGCTGATATTGAGCTGATAACTTGTAGGTTTACTGGTTGTCCAATGAATACACCAGTGGTTATCCTTCAAGATCACCTCAGGCCCGGAAATAAAACGGGGCGATGTCAAATCTGGAACCGATAAAGTTGAGAAATTGAGTGTCGATGAATTTTTTGACAATCCCCTTGATGACGATGGATTCGGGAAATAACCCAAATTGTTTACCAAGTCAATCATTTCCAACTGATAATAATAAACGCTATCGGCATCGAGGTTGCGCAGGTGAATATAGTGCTCATCATGATACTCTGGAACATGATAGGAATAAATGAGCTGGTCGGAAGCTGAACCATAGCGTAGCGTAAGCATAGCCGGTTCATTTAACCGGAAACGGAAGATTACTTCATCGTTATCCAGATAATGCTCCTGCTCCAGTAGAAATGGTGGAGTGTTATCCTGAGCGAACTCATGAATTATGAACGAATCGACTGCGGAGAAAACGGTATCTTCGCGGTTAAAGGCAAAAATCTGGTAATAGTAAAGTTGGTGTAGTTTTATATGTTGAACTTGAATGATCTGTTCGAGTTTTTCCAAAGGAGCGCTTTGACGCAGAGAAAGGTCGGATTTATCAATGCCCATGAGAACAACGCCTTGAGCTTCAGCATTTGTTTTCCAGCGGAACAGAACTTTATCATTCGTGAAATGATAAGGATAGACCGTAAAGAGAAGATTACGCACAAAGGGTTCGGGACGTACATAGACGATGCGCCTGGCGGTATCGCTGGAAAAGCCTTCGATTTCGAACGAAAAGCGGACATGATAGACGCCCGGTTGGGAATATTGAATAAAACCGGGTTCCTGTTCCTGCGAAGATTGTCCATTCCCGAAATCCCATTGATAAGCAACGGGTTTATCCGTGTCATATCTTTTACCCTGAAAATTGACCGACTCGCCCGCTATAATGGATGTATCCGCGCTGGGTTGTAGAATATAGGCAAAGAGACGATCGAATCCCATGGTCGTAGTGAATTCCCAGGCAGCGGACCAATCGCCGCGAATGGTGCCGCTTTTGGCCCTTACTCGCCACCAATATCGAGTGTTCGGTGCCAATCCTTCAAGCTTGCACGTCGTTGCAGACAAATTGGCGAGTTCAATCACAAAATTGCTGAAATCCGATACAGTAGCTACCTGCAATACATATTTTTGCGCATTAATGACCTCATTCCATTGAAAAATAGGATTATTGGTCACTTCGGTTGAGTAATTCGCCGGCGCAATCAATTCCGGGGGATCAAGCGTCAGGGGTTCTGGAATGGTAAGAAAACTCCAGATCGCGGACCAGGGGGAAGCGCCACTATTGTTGGTAGCGCGCGCGCGCCAATAATATCGGGTTGATCGTACCAATTCCTGGTTGAGCGTGAGGTTGGTATCCGCCTGATTCCCGATACTGCGAACAATTTCTCGAAACGTAGAATCCACGGCTAACTGAAAATGATACATCCTGACATAATCGGAATGGTGCCAGGTGAAAACAGGAGTTATAGAGACCGAATCGGCTTCATTTTCGGGATTGATTAATACTGGCGCTAATGGTATCGGCTCCGGCTCCGCCAATGTCTGGAATTTCCAAATCGGACCGCTGACAGTGAATTCACTGTCAGCGGAAATAATGCGCCAGTAATAGATGCGATTGTATTCCAGGTTGACGATTGAAAACGATTCCGCAGTTTGCGCGGCGGCTCGACGATTAATTGGCGGTGAAACCGTATCGAAAAAGATATCGTAATAGACTTGATCGCCATCCGGGTCCCCTCCCGACCATTTTAATTGTGGATTTAAGTCCACCAATACCGCTTCATGAGCGGGATTGGGATTAGAAGGCGGATAGGGGGGGCGATTCCTCGACACAAGTGTATCCGTATTAAAACTCCAAATGGAACCATTGGCTGTATTTCCATGATCATCCTTGCTAACTACCCGCCAATAATACCGCGTTCCAACTGCAAGCTGAAGATCGTCTGCAAAGGATGCTTCCGGTAAATCCTGCGCCTTTGGAATCATGTGAAACAAAGACGCTCCGAAATAGAGATCATAGGTGACTGGATCGTTTTCCGGATCGGTTGAAGGCATCCAGGACAAGGTAGTAGCCAAATCCACGCCTTGAGCCGAATCTTCAGGAACCGGTCCAGACGGTATGGAGGGAGGAAGATTGGGCGCGTTTTGAGTTGTAAAGCTCCAGATCGGGCCTACGGTTTGCAATCCTTTATCATCAGCGGCTATCACTTGCCAATAGTAAGTTTTATTATAGTCCAGAGCGCCCGGTGAGAACCGCTGGTTAAGGGATTGGCTCATCGCCGTCGTAATTGGGGGGGACTCAATTCCCATCAGTACCTGATAATGAACAGGATCACCATCCGGGTCGCCTCCTTCCCAAGCCAGATCAGTCACTATAGAGACATTGAGCTGCTGATCGGAAGGAGTGGGTTGGAAGGGTTCAAACGGGGGATGGTTTTCAGCATCAGGGGCGCGAGTACTGAAATTCCATCCAGCGGTCCAATCGCTGCTGCCCTGAGTATTCCGGGCGCGAACCCGCCAATAATATTGTGAGCTATAATCAAGAATTGAATGGATAAGCAATGAATTTTGTTCAATATTATCGTAATCGACCAGTAAGGTACCCCAAGCAAAATCATCCGTGGAGGAAACTTGTAACTGAAAAAGCATTTGTTCCTGGTTGGGGAGAGACTGGCGCGAGGACGGCATGGACCAGCGAAACTGTACATCTGGATCAAGCTCGCTCTCACCATTCGCCGGCGCTATTAAAATAGGTGTCGAGGGTGGCGTAATCGGGATATTTTCCGTTGTAAAGCTCCAGATTTCACTCGAACTGCTCGCTCCAAGATCATCAATCGCGACGACCCGCCATAAATATTCAGTAGCGTAACTGAGTGGAGTGAGTGGAGTATATAGGGGTTGCGCGAGTCCACTGACAGTGGGAAGCGTTGGCAAGGCGCCCATGCCAAGATAAAGATTATAAGTAATGGTCCCGCCTTCGGGATCGGTGGATGCATTCCAGGAAAGCGTTTGATTGATGGTAACCCCGATAGCCTGATGAACTGGAATGGGCAAAGTAAGTTGAGATGGTGGTTGATTAGGCCTCGTCTCGGTAGTAAACCGCCAAATTGGGCCGGAGCTCACTCCACCACGATTATCCCGAGCCGTTACCATCCAGTAATAAATCGAACCAGCCGTCAGCTCACTCAAGGCAAGGCTTGTGGCTGTCTGGTTCAAACTTACAGCAACCGTAGGGGGATCTACGGCGCCAAGATAAATATCATAGCTGACCGGATCGCCATCCGGGTCATCTCCGGACCAGGAGAGCGTCGGGGCCGGGCCGACACCTGTCGCGCCATCCACTGGCGTTGGATTATTGGGAAAATATGGCGGCTGATTAGGCGGCGCTTCAGTTGTAAATCGCCAAATTGGGCCGGAGCTCACTCCACCACGATTATCCCGAGCCTTAACCTGCCAGAGATAAAGTTTACCGAATGTCAAGGGCAAGGGCGGTGTATAATTCGGCAGCGACAATCCGATCTGCTCTGGTAGCGCAGGTATGGTTCCTTCGCCAAAATATATGTCATACACCACAGGATCTCCATCCGCATCAATAGAGGCATTCCAACTTAAACTCGTGTTAATCGAGATCCCCACAGCTAAATCGGCGGGATTGGGTTCGGCGGGAACAGATGGAGCTACATTCTGGGTTCCCACAATCGCTACCAAAGACAAAACATGATAAATGGAATTGGCGGCATAATTCCCGGTAGCATTGTAGAAAATGCCCGCATTATAACTAACGGTTACATTTTCATATATGCGATCGGAGCTTCGATCCCAGATTTTAAAGACCATCAGTTCACCGGAATTGAAACCGTTCTTCCCGGACACATAAGGATCATCCCCCCAAACCGGCCCCGTATTCTGTGATTCGCCTATAATGATCTTGCCGGCACAAATATCATTGGTTCCGGTGGCGGGATTATAAGCAAAAATTCCTACCCAATCACCGTTTTCCATGGACTCCGTCCCAATTTTGGCTCCGGAACCTTCGACAATCACAGAACCATTATTATCGGTTATGACCGGATTCCAATCAGGATCAGCTTTTGAAAGAGCAAATGCAATTATGATAATACCGAAAATTCGGCAAACTTGCTGAATATAATTTCGGGAATACTGCAAAACCGCCTCCTTACGTTTTTAATGTTATGATATAATTAGCATTTTTCGTGCCAAATATTAAAATAATCACTTATGACTTTAACATCTTATCATATAATAGATTAAAAAACAACATCGCATCGTGTCGCTGCCATTTTTTTGCTAAATTTGACGGGTCAATTTGATCAGTGTTCAAATCTGAACGATTTTGTATTTTTCATGATATATATAAACATTAAAATATTACTTGACTTATAATTAAATTTGATTATTATATTAAAACAAAGGCGAAGGCCGGGCAGCTATCTGTAGTCACGGTTTCGCCACAGGCTACATCGTTTTTTTATGAGATGCTGAAACACGATGGATAATGAACATAAACCATGGCAGAGATTAAAAAAAGCTCTGAGTTGATCACTTGATGCAGACACCCGCGCATTTTCAAGTATAGTCGCGGCGATACTATAAAAAGCCTATAATCACCTAACGCTTAGGGGGCATTGAGAATGAAACGAAACTATATTTCACCGGAAATTTTTAGTTTTGATTATTTAAGTTATCAGGTCAACGGACAGACTACCGGAGATTGCAATACCGGGAATGTCGCCACGGCTGATTGCCCAAATGGCAGTATTCCTACAGGAACAGGAAGTTGCAATCCAAATGGGGGAATTGCCGATAATCGTTGTGAAGCAGGCAACATCGCCGGCAACCGCTGCGAAACTTTTGGCAATGAAGCGGGCAATGCCTGTCATGTATACGGCAGTTATGCAGCAAATGAATGCGGTACAGGTGGATACGCCAATGCAGCTTGTAATCCGACCGGATCCTATACAGCAACCAGTTGCGCTACAGGCAACAATACCTCTCTACCTGCAGCGGATTGTATTAATGGGTCAGTCGCTGACAATAATGATTGTTTATCGGGGGGATCTGCCGATCGGGCCTGCAACAATGGAAATTCCGCCAGAGGCAATGTTAATACGGATTGCAATAATGGAAATTTAGCGCGTGGGGATCAATGCAATTCCGGTATTGGCGCACGCGCCGGAACTTGCAATAATGGCACGGTCCCGAATGATACATGCGCTACTGGCACAACCGCCGGTTTTCTCATGCAATCCCCGGACATTTTTGAAATCCAGTCGGCTTGCGCGGAAGGAAACCAAGCGCTCAATGTCAATTGCGAATTAGGTAGCAATGCCGATTCCGGCTGCGGCACTGGAGCTTTTCCCTCGTTTTCCGGGTGCCGGCAGGGTCAAGCGCCAATTGAAAACTGCGCGTCCGGCGCCTACGCTCTTTAAATCGTTTTCAATGCGCATCTATGTCCAACTCCCTTTTCGCCCATTAAAAATCATTGCGGAAACCGCGAAAAAAATTGTAATACCCGCAAAAATTAAAGATTATATCATAACATCAGTCGATGAAACTCGTAGCCCGTTCAATTTATACTGCCACCCGTACCCAACAGCTGACTTGAACGGCGCCGACACTTTGCACTCTGATGAAAACAGAAACTCCTCAAGCCCATCCTTTTATTCCGGGGAGGAACAGTTAAATTTGCAAATCCAAAAAGAGCTCATAAACTCTTTTATTCAAAAAAGCCACCCCCAATTTCAACTCGATAGCGCTGACGGATTTTCGTATGGAAATGTAACTTATACCATACTAATTTTCCCGGACCATTTGACCGCGTTTCTGTTTTGTAAGCCCAATTCCCCACAAGAAATAGTATTGGATATCAATCTGTTCATCCTATTATGGAGTGTCGTCTTAATCGGTAATAAGGGATTACTGCTCCATGGATCCGGACTGGAACATTACGGAGAAATAGTTGCGTTCCTTGGACATTCAAACCAGGGCAAGAGCACACTAACCCGATTGAATCCACACAAACAGTGCTATAGCGACGATACAATCGCTATCATCAAAAAAGAAGATGGTTTTTATGTTTCACCATCTCCATTTTATCAGTATGGCTATCAAGCCCGCCATTATTTGCTTCCCGACTTGCCGCTGAAACATTTCTTCTTTATTCATCAGAGCAAAGAACTTAAAATAGAAAAATTTTCACCTGGTTTGCAACTCCTCCCAAAAATCGCCAAAGAGTACCATCATTTTTCACGCTATTTTCCGGCCTCTTTAACCATGCAATTATTGGACACCTTGCTCGACTTAATCCGTGAAACCAATTTTTATAACCTCTATTTTTCCCAAACCGATTCTACTATTTTCGATAAGATTGATTCCTATTGTGGTCGTTAACTCCTTCTCATTATCCTTGAATTGCTGTTTCCCATCGATAATGAACGCATAAAAATTCTATTGCCATAGCAATAAGCCTATAGCTCAATACCCACTTTTAGCAACATTTCACGGGAAGGAGCCGGCAAGTACCTGATACTTTCATAGTTCGTATTCAAAATGTTATCGACAGCCAATTGGACCCACCATTCCCCAATTTCAAAAATCATTCCTGAATTGAGCAGCGAATATTCTGACATTGAATAATTTTTTTTATAATAAAATGCCACGGAGTACCCCCAAAAGGGGGTGAGTTTCTGATTCAAGTTGAAAGCTAATTGATATTGAGGCCGAAAATATTTTTCGATTAGATCGGTGATGTGATCTGTACGGTAATGATACCACCAAAAACCGCATCCTAACTGGGCTGAAGTGAATACTTGCAGATCCAGACTGAACTGCTGACCCCAAACTATCAACCGCTCAATATTCCTGGCCTGCCATTGGGTATCGTTTTCCGGACTTTGCGCCCAGGAGATTAACTGGTCCTCCCGCCGCAGAAACGAATAGAAACGAATTTCCAAACTCGGAGACTTCCAATCAATACCCTGCTCAAATGACCAGGCGGATTCTGATTTCAAATCAGGATTGCCTATATTGGATTTCGAATGATAATAGAGTTCGGTAAACGAAGCATTACGAAACGAACGGCCAGCATGAACAAACAGCCGTAGCCGGGGAATTGGAAAACAAGCCAAACCAAGCTGGGGACTCATGATTTGCTCATTAGGGTAAATATCTTCCCGCAATCCGAAATGTAAAAAGTATCGCTGGTTGATAATCCGGCCATACTCGCTGAAAAAAGCCAGATTCCATCGGCGGTGATCGCCAAGGTGATTACTCTCTATTTCCTCAACAGAAGAGAATATTCCCGCGCTCCATCGATCGTTCGATAACTGAAACTCTCCATTTAAACTTGTGGTTGTGTGTCGATTGTCCATCACAGACGGGTCGTCTCGAATTAAAACAAAATGGTCTGTATGGCGGTTGACGTATATCTTGCTGTTTGCCCACCAATTTTTTCTTAAACGCAGTTCCATTTGGTTGGCTGCAAAAAAAGAACGAGTCGCTTCCCGGGAGGGATATAACGCATAAAAATTATTAGCGCCGAATCGTTTGTCTGAAAAAAACAGATAGTTCCGGGCGCTCAATCCCGGTTGTATGAGTGTTTGATGCTTTAAAAAGAAACCCACGTTTTCGTAGTCACTGTTGGCCATATATCCTGCTGACCGTTGAAACGAAAGCGCGCCATGCCATTGCTGATATCCAGTAATTTTTTGGATATGAAAATCTCCCCGGAAGGTCTGATGAGAACCATAGCTCGCTTGTAATGACTGGCGTTCGCGCAAAATGTCCGGAATGGTGAATTGCAGTATCCCGCCAAAAGCGTCGGATCCGTAAATACTCGAAGCATTTCCCGGAATTATTCCAATCTGGCAGAAATTAGTATTAAAAACAGCGTCCGGCAAATCAAGATTAAAATGCGCGGTCTGAGGATTGGCCAGCCGCATTCCATCCAATAGCACTAGATTTTGCTGAAAGTTAGCGCCATTAATTGAAAAATCATTCACTGCCTGGCCACTCCCGCGCGCCGTCCAATCCAATCCGGCAAGACTCAACGCCTGGAATATCTGCGCATGCGAGGTCCAAATGCCCATAGCTGGAGTGGCATTGACTTCACTTTTAACCAGATCGCGGTTTTCCAGTATTCGGGTTGAACACACCTCCACTTCATTTAGATAAAACTGCGCATGGGAAGGTATGCCGATAGCCATCAATAAATTGATGAGCGCACATATAATACTGAATTCGATTTTATCGCCAAAATTCATAAAATCCTCTTTCTAATCGGACTAAATTTACTGAGCTATCATAAAATTTCGATCCACCCGGCAACTCTGCAATCCATCAGCCCATACTATTCCTAACCGTAGTTTTCCTCAATTATTAATGCGCAAAATACTGAATACGTATGGGTAGATTTAACAAGAACTCAGATTATTTTTCTGAGGGTTTCATCGGAGGCATTTCACTATGAGCCGAGGTTGGCACACAATTTTTTTTTAGAACTTTTTGAATCGACTTGGCCAAGCGTTTTATCTCAAACGGTTTTTGTAAAAATTCCAAGCATTTTTCCCGCATCATTTTTTTTGTTTCGACATTAACCGCATATCCCGAAGCAATAATGACATGCATGTTTGGATCAATCTCCTTTAATGCCAGATAACAGTCATAACCATTCATCTCAGGCATGATCAAATCAATGATCACCAGATCAATATTCTGATAATGGCGAGAAAAAAAATCGATGCCTTCCCGGGCGTTTTCTTTGATTACAATCTGAAAACCGAGATCTTTCAACATTTCATTAACAACCTGACGGATAACAGCTTCATCGTCAATAAAAAGAATCGTTCCTTTGCCCTGGGGGATTGTCTCAAGTTCTTCTCCGGTCGAACATACAACAGCCCCGGATAGCGGGAAATAAAGGTTGAAAGTAGTTCCCTTACTAAACTCGCTATTGAGGGTAATAAATCCCTTGTGGTTTTCAATGGTTGATCGGATAATAGAAAGCCCCAATCCGGTACCGCGTCCCGGATCTTTGGTAGTAAAAAAAGGTTCAAAAATTTTTTCCTTCAACTCGTCCGGAATTCCCTGCCCTTCATCAATGAATTGCAAGTGAAAATATTCTCCGGGAGGAGGTACGGAATTATCTGAAGACGTAATGGAAATATTTTCAGTTTTCACTATAATTGCACCGCCGTTGGGCATGGCATCCTGGGCATTAATCGCCAAATTAACCAGCACATTTTGAAGTTGGGCTGAATCCCCTTCCAAATTGGCGCATTCCGCCAGCAATTGCAGATTAATTTTGATACGTTTGTCCAAAGTATGTTCAATAAGTTTAAATATTCGCAGAATGGCGTCATGAAAATCAATCACCCGTATTTCACTTTTTTCCTTTCGGACAAACGCTAATAAACTGGAAGTTAACCCCGCCGCTTTTTGGCTGGTATCATATATAACCTGGCTATAATGCCTTAAGACTTCGTCTTTCTCACTAATCCGGCGCCTCAATAAATCCGCAAAACCCATAATACCACCCAGCATATTATTAAAATCATGGGCAATGCCTCCAGTTAAACGACCGATCGCTTCCAGCTTTTGGGCCTGATACAGTTGTTGCTCCAATCGTTTCTTTTCTTCTTCGGCTTTCTTGCGCGCCGTAATGTCGCGAACAACACCGACAGTCCCTATCAGAACCTTTTTCTCCTGCCCCGACTGTTGATCATATATCCCTGTCGAAACGACTTCACCGAAGCAATTGACCGTTCCAAACATATATTCCTGCATATTAGCGATTTCCCCACTCCCTTTAGGCATGAGCCGAACTTCCAGATATTTAGTCATTCGCGGCCCCGTCCGGCGCTCATCAAAAAGCTTAGGCGCTTTCTCGGGACCCGTGGCTTTGCCCTTTAATAGCCCAAGAACATGTTTCCTGGATATAAGAGGGTAATCCTCCGGATGAATAATAGTGGAAAAATGCTCACCCAGCAATTCTTCAGGGGTATAACCCAATGAAACTATTGAATCAGATATGAATGTAAAAATACCTTCAGGATCAATACGATACACGATATCGGGGATTAAATCGACCAACGTTTGATATCTATGATTCGCCAGTGTGGTGGAAAACTGATCTGCCAGTCGAATATTTTCCAAATTATCATGCAAGTATTCCTGCATTTGAATTTCAAATTGCTGAAAGATGATCGTTTGTTCTTCACTGCCTAAACGGTCCATCAATTCCCGGAACCGTTTCGTTACCATGTCCATCTTCATTTCCTTTAAATCAATGTTCATTCTATATAATAATAGTACATGAAATCTGCAAGTAAAAAAATATAAAGTTGACAAATACTCCAGAACTTTTTGTGTTCCATTTAGTTCAATATTTTAAACTATTGACTAAATGAGTATCTGTCAAGTGAATTATAATCAATTTAATTTCAAAAGTCAAGCTAATAAAACAAATATCGAATTCACTAATCAAACCTTCGCTAATTTCTCTGGTTTAATTCCATTGGCGTATTTTATAAACCAGACAATTCAATACCCATAATTTATTTAGCGACGAACTGAATCTCAAACGCTGCTATCCAGCCATTGCCGACATTTATCCTCTTGACGTAAGACCCAGTCCACGATTTTACCACATATTCGGCAGCATGAGAGACGCTAAGAACTTGCCGCGACGTATCGCCAATTCTCCAACGCCTTAAGCGCGATAAGGACCTGCTCACAATCCGGATATCGAGCGCGGTTCGTCATTCGTATCAAGATAACGCGAAGTCAATCGCTTTCAAACCCGTCTCATTCCATATCGACAGGGTGTTTTTCTCAATTTTATTCCTATTCGATCCAAGCTTCACTTTTACTTCAAAGATAATTTCAATGGAATTGCCTGAACAAAGAGTTAATTTTATGAACTCTTCGTTCAAATGATTAAAGCGTGATAGACAACTTGATGCCTCATGGAAATAAAAATAACATATAAAAATGGAATTTGGCATGTCAAATTTTTCTGATTTCAGAGCGCATTTGGAAAATTCGACAAAAAATGTCGGTGGAATCTTAAAAACTATCTAGTCTTAAATACTTATTTCCCTCTTGACATTTATAAAAATTATTCCTATTATATTCACGGTAGGGCGATTAAATTTTCCTATCTTTATTTTTATTAACCAGTATCTTGTGAATAATAAAATGGTATCTGTGGTTTTTTCGCGTAGATTGGAGGTTAATGTGTGTTTAAGAATTTTTTGTTAGTTATAAGTATTCTTAGTTTTTCAATATTAACTGGACGAGCTGAGTATAGAGATGTGTGGGATAATTGTAGTAAACCTTCTTTTAATGAAATCTGGAGGAGTGGCAGAGGTGGGGGACAAAGCAGGATTGTCAATCATAATAGAAATAATGACAATGGCTGGGGTCTTAGAAGATTGGAGCCGGGTAATAGTATGTTGTATTTACTTCTTGAAGAAGACTCTCTACTGCTATCACGACATGAAAATTCAGCGCATGATAAATCTTCTTCATGGCTTTTTCAGGTGGGCGATTTGCAGACATTCCTTATAATTACAGTCAGCGCCTTTTTTTCTGCACTATCCCTGTTTATAATAGCAGTATATTGCAATAACAATAGGTTAGAAATTAATTTTAAAAGTGGTTTAAAGGGAAAATTCCTTCAGAAATTCCAGCGCTTATTCGGGAGTTGAAACTTGAAGAAAAGCTGCGCTATTTCACCTCTTTTCAAACATTCTGCTATTCGTTTATCTACAGGTTACTTTAATATTCATTTTAACGATGGTGGAACTCTCTCTTTGATTTCGCTATTAGAGTCAATTCAGCAATATTATGACCGATGCGCCGTTGCGCATTTTTGGGATAAAAATTGTAATTGGAATAAAATAGAGAGACAGATTACCGCTGATCCGGATGTCTCGGAATTTCTGATTCAGGAAGATATAATGACATTTCAACGCAATCGGTTGTGGTTTATGTTCATCCGCGCTCCCTTTCCGATTGGTATGCTATACTCCCAGCAGGCGCCCGAGATCAAGAGTGAGTTAGTGGATTTCATGCGCCGGTATATTGATCAATGGGTCCCAAGACTGGTTTTTACAACTCAATATGATCTGTTTTCCATGGAAGCCGCTAGAGATTATCCGGTTTTTCATTTTATCCGATCGATGGAACCGATTGAGTTTCAGTTTTCATTTCCATATAAAATGGAATTGATAGCGGCGCTCGCAAGAGTGCCTGTTTCTGTCAGCAGCGTTTTTCTTCAAACAGAATTAAAACAGGCGTATGGAATCAATTCTTTTGTTCTTTATCCAATCGTGGATACCAAAACTCCTGATTGTTTACCAAGCGCCAAAGAATGGATCACATTGATCAATTTTTTGCCTCAAAAAGGAGGGTATCTTTTTTTTCTATTGTCCTGCTTGTTCCGCGAAAAAATATTTGTGGCTGTTTCAGGAAAAAAAACATTCTTCAACAAACTGAATCGCCCCCTCAACCCGAATCTGGTTTTTATCAATTCAACACCCAGGATCTATCGTATTTATTCTCGAACCCGGATTTTATTGGTTCCTTCCATTGTCAAAGATGCATGTCCCCGGGTCATCTTTGAAGCAATGTCATATTCAATTCCGATTCTGGCGAACAGAATTGGCGGTATTCCGGAAATTATTCCGGATGATCAGAATCTGGTTGATATTCAAAACTGCGCCCCCGAACAGGTTATTCAGGCCTATTCTTTTCGGTTACGACGATTACTGCATGAACCGGAGTATTATGAGAGATCATGCCAAATCTCCCGTCAGAACTGGTTAAAATGGCGCGGGATACTTGAAAAGAATTTTCTGTCGTTTATTCACCGGGTTGGTTTGTTATGATTAAGACTTCACCCAAACTGAAAATTGCTTATTTTGATATCCAGCGTTTTTCAAATGTCAGCCATAAAATTACGATTACCGAACTGTTACAATATTTTTCCATGTATGCAGAAATGATCCCTCTGAAGTATAGTCCACGAAAAACCAATCTTAAAATTTGGTTTGACGATGTCGTCAAAAAGGAAATTCGGTTTATTTTTTTTAATGATGTGTTCATCCTTTTTGATTTCTTTTCCTATCGTTATGCATCCAATCTGGATATAGGGTTCATTCTCTTTCCATTTATTATAGAACCTTGGAAGCACCGATGGATTTCAATCGCCGGATTGATCTGTAATAAAGATTTATTACTGGCTTTCAGCCATTATACGGCTGACCGTATGGCTGAGCTTGCTCCCGGACTTCAATCCATTAATTTCCCGATTCCGATTGATTCTGAAATGATACGTCAAATTATCCCCTGGTCCGGGGGCAATCAACATGTTTTCCAGATTGTTTTTTGCAGCCGTCTGGAGAACTACCGGCATCTGCACCGGATTATTCCGGCTATTCAGCAAGCGTTTAAAAATAAAAAATGGCAGCTTCATATTATTTCCAATCTGCCAGAGAAATTAGAATATTATCTGTCGATTATCCGATTGATTTCGATGCGGGGGGTATCGACAAATGTCCGCTGGTGGGGCGATTTGATCGATCAACCGCAATTGAAATTTGCTATTTTTAAACAGTCTGATATTCTGGTTCATCTCTCAAGTTTTGAGGGCGAGACATTCGGACGTGTTGTGATCGAAGCCATGGCGTCCGGATTACCTGTGATCACTACCGATTGGCAGGCTTTGAATGAACTGATCAGGGATGGCGATAACGGGTATTTGGTTTCTGTTCGGAACGATGAGGTGGATATGGCAGAACTGGTATCATCACTGGTTTGGTTCATGGATCATCAGGAACCAGCCCGGGAAATGGGTGAAAAAAACATCTTGGTTTCCCGCTGTTATGATTATCGCAATGTATTTCCTCCTTTACTGGAAAAGCTGGAACAACTCGAATGTCAGGCGCTTTGTTTCCTCAATCCATTGACTTCAGTACTATTCAATCACGTTCAATCTTCTGGGGATTCAGATGCATAAAGCCATCGTTTTTACGTGTGTATGTACGCAACGCACGGTTAATGAGTTCATGTTGATGAAAACCAGCCTCGAATTATTCCAGCCCTGCGAATGGATTGTGGCGACGGATTTTTTTTCTGCTGAAAGACTCTCTTTCTGTCCAAATATCAGGACTATCCCAATTATCGATTGCTCGGATGGTCATCACCTTAAACTCGAAAAACAGGATAACTTCCTCCGGATTGTATCGCATAAAATAACAGTTTGCATGGAATCAATCCGTCAGAACGGATATGCTTTTTTACTTGACTGCGATCTGTTGTTTTTATATTCGGTCCAATCCATTTTTAATGAGTTTCTTTCAAGCCACTATGATGTCATGGTTTCGGATCAAACCGGCCATTTCTCCATTCTTAAGGTTAAAACATTGGATTATGTCGGCAAGTATAATAGCGGTATGGTGTTAGTCAGGAATATGAAGTTTGTGGAGGACTGGGGGAAAATCATAAACGAACGCAAATATTTTGTAGATCAAAAACCACTGGAGATTGTGCTCAATACCGGCCAGTATCAATATACTGTATTCCCTGATACTTGCAATATCGGAGCCTGGAAATATCCCCTGATCAATCGGATCGATTCTCATGATGATGGATTATATCTTGAGAAAAAGCCAATCATTAATTTCCATCTTCACCTACTGAGCGATACTCCCATCTGGCATAAGGTTGAGAATTCTTTCCGGTCAAAAGTGATCGGACTGATCAGTCAAATAAAGAACAATCCTTATTCATTTTTATTGAATTACCTTCTGAAACAATGGTTTAACAGTTGCAACTCCCCATCGTACGGGAGTGTAATAAAAGAAGCGCCCCCGGCGAATAACAGTCGATCATAAACCAATTCACTCCAAAGAGGATTAAATGGAAAGTGTAGATATAATTATTCCTTTTTTTAATCATTTGACTTTGACACTGCGTTTGTTGAAAAAGATAAGAGAATATACCCAATACCCGAATTATCGGGTTATTATGATCAATGACTGCAGTAATGTACCATTTCCTGACGGATTCAACGATATGCGGGATACTCTCCATGTTAAATTAATTACCAATCGCATCAATCGCGGGTTTATATACAGCGTGAACCGCGGGTTACAATTTAGCGATGCAGATTATAAAGTCATACTTAATAATGATATTGCATTAGCGCCCCAATGGCTGGAATTAATGCTAAATGCCATAAGAAGCGACGACAAACTGGGAGTTTTGGGTCCATTGACGAATATCCCTTTTTTTAATTATTCGGGATATGTAAACCTTGGAGAAAAAATCACTCAGAAAGATGTAAATGCATTCAACAAATTCATTGTCGGGATACCGACGCTTCAGGCGATCCAAAAATGTGATTTTATATTTGGTTTCTGTATGATGATCAGAAAACAGGTGACGGATTTGATAGGTGGATTTGATCCGGATTTTGGGTATGGGTACTTTGAGGATGTCGATTTCTGCTGGCGAGCAAAAGAATTCGGATTTGAAACTGGAATCAGCAAAAATATATACATCACTCATATCAATGGGGTATCGTTTCAAAGCGAGAGAAGGGTTTCTCAGTGTATTAAAAATTTAGTTCGCCTGAAAGAAAAATGGCGTCATCATCCCTCTATCAGGCAAGGAATTTTCGATGAATTGAACTATCATAAACTGAATCTTCCCGATTTGCGGATCAAGAACAGCGGATATTTTTTCTTTGAATCCAAACAGAAAAAGGAACCCCGAAAATACCTGCTAATTAATCCTCCCGTAAGAGATACGCCTGAGTATTGGAAGTATATGTCCACTTCCATTGGAAGAAATATTCCGACTGGATTGCTTAGAATTGCACATTATTTATTGATTCAGGGACATGATGTATATTTTTATGATTTTATGCCATACTATTATGGGTACGCTGTGAAATTAGGACAGAAAAAACTGGAAAATTTAGAAAAACCGATTTATCATTACGGATTGCCTTACAGTGGATTCAGAAAAATGCTGAATGACTTGAAATCAAGGAATGATATTCCTGATGAAGTGATGATAACGGCTACATTTACATATCATATTTACAATATTAAAAAAATTGCCCGGATCATTAAAATGATGTTTCCTCAGTGCCGGGTAACGATCGGCGGGCCGGCGGCAATCCTGATTCCCGATGGATTCAGCTTCCCCGAATGCGATCATGCGCATTGTGGAGAGTTTGAGGACGCTCATAATTATTATCCGCTGATGCAATTGTTAGACTATCTGCCTGATAGGGCAATTATGAGGTTTATCAAAGGCTGTCCGAATCAGTGCAGTTACTGCGCGGTGCCAAAAGTTGAAAACCAGTTGATCTTCTATTCTTATGAAAAGATTATAAATGAGTTTCAATACTATTATCAGTTAGGGATCAGGGAATTCATGGTTTGGGATAGCAATTTGATGCTGGCTAAAAACAATCTGATGAAATTCCTTCATTATTTAATTGATAATCAGTATCCGGTTAGCATCGATGGCTCTTACGGGTTTCAGATTGATAAGCTTACCGATGATTTTTTTCAGCATTTTTTCAAGATCAATCAGTTGGAAGGTTTTTTTATACCTTTGGAGAGCGCTTCATACCATGTTTATTATCACCGCTTTCATAAGCCGGCCAAAATGACCAAAATTTTCGAACAGGTGAATATATTGAAAAAGTATCGATTAAGATATTTATTCTATATTATCATCGGACTTCCTGAACAGACTGTGGAGGAGATTATCGATTCCATTATTTTTGCTCATAAGCTGGGTGGGACTGCAACATTGATGATCTTCACTCCAATTCCTCAGACTGAAGAGTATAATAATTACCGAAATTTTTTTCGGAGCTGTGATTATGAAGAATTGAATGGAAACTTTTTTCCTATTATCAATCCGGAATTATCCCCGGTCATCTTGCAGGAAATATTTGATCTGTTCTGGGATACGGATATAATCAACCAAAACGGTTGGAAACTAAAATATTTTTATAAAAAAGAAGTGATTGATTTTGAAACCAGCGATAACTGGCTGTTGAAGATATATCGCAACAGGTTCTATCCGGAACGCATCGCGCCCAAGCTTGATCGATTCTGTTTTGGTCAAGTAATTAAGGAGCATGTCGCCCGTTATCTTTTTGCTAAACCATTTCTGAAAGGAAATCTCATCGATCTTGGCTCTGGATCAGGCTATGGATTATATGTGTTACAAAAATCCATTACTTCCGGATTTGGATTGGATAAAAATAAGGAAGCGGTCTATCATGCCCGTGAAAACTATCAGACTTCAATATTGAAGTTTGAGCAGGGAGACGTTTTTGAGTACCCTTATTCTGAACAATTTGATGGAGTCATCGCTTTTGAAATAATTGAGCATTTATATGATCAGGAATGGTTTATACAGATAATTAAAAACATACTCAAGCCGAATGGAACGGCAATCATTTCGACCCCAAACCGAAAAAAAGGCGCAAGCAGCAATCCCCATCATGTCAAAGAATTAAATTTGGAAGAGTTTGTCCAACTGTTGGAAGGAAGGTTTGATTATGCGCTTTATGGTCAGATTGATCGTAACATCACACCGCTAAATAAAAAAAATAATACTGAGAGTGATTATCTGATTGCAGTATGTAAACATCAATAGGATGCGCATAAACAGATGGATTTTGATGCGATACTGAATTCATGGATTCACCGTATTCAAAAAACGGTAAATATCTTCAAAAACAGAATCATCGCGGATATGAAAATTCAGGTAATGAACAGGAACCTTGGAAATGATTTGATAACACGTTTCGAAAACGTTACGCGATAGGCTGGGAGGCATGAAAAAGTAATAATGGAGATGATGTAGCATCATCGGTAAAGCCTCCATTCTGCTAACCGGTTCAATCGAGTTAAAAGTATTTTTTTTCAGAATAAATATTGATTGGATTAAATGGGGGGTCGTGACTTGCGAAGAGGAGGAATGAGAAAAATGACTAAAAGGCGTAGGCAGGACCTTAAATTGATTGTCCTGGTTAATCAGAGCCACACCATCATCTGAAAAGTATTGGCATTCTTTACATAGGTTCAATATAGTACTTTTTCCTCCGCCTGATTCAGCCAGAAACAAATAGGCCTGGTTACGATACAAAACGGCGCTGCCGTGAAAAAAAACGCCATTCTGCTTCGCCAGATATTGAGATAGCGTTAAATAAAAAAGATTTTCTGAAATAATAAAATTAGTTTGATATTGGTTTCGCCAGGAATATATCCCTTTTTTTTCTGCAGGATAGTATAAAATACAATAATTGGATAGAGGGAGAATGACCAACTCATCCGGCCAGTTTAACCCGTGGAGGAACTGACAGCAGAAGCGATTATAAAGGGGGTAATAGTCCGGATCAACAATCCGTTTCAAATTGATATCCTGTTGATCTATTCCATGGTCAGCGAAGGAACCGCGGAAGTGGAAATAATAATTTTTAAGATAGGAATTCAATTGTAGATCATGGCATGCCTCAGAAGTTCCGGGAGATAATTGACGGCAATCGATGACTATATCGCTGCTGATGCCAGAGGGATGGATAAAGGAATGATATTTTGGTTTTAATTGATGCTTAGTAATAAGACAAAGCTTGATTTTAAAACCGTTAAAATCCAACACCACAGAGCTGGTTTGCGATCGGCCGCAAAAGCGCCTGATAAAATTAAGCATCGGACTTAGAGAAAATTATGTTGAAGATCCAGAAATACAAGCATCATCGCTGCCACCATTATCACAATTATAATCCGCCGGATAGGAGCCGTTTTGACAGCCTTCTTCTCCAAAACCGTTAATGCATGAGTTTGATTCCGGATTACCCCCTGCGGAGCATTCCTGGGGACCCGCAAAATTACCGTTACTGCATTCATGTTCGCTGGAGTCAGAGCCTCCGGGCGTACAAAGATCCTCACCATGGGCGCACTGTTGTCCCACAGGAGTAGATCCGTTTTGACATCCGAGCGCTCCAGTTGCTGTGTTACCCGAATTGCACGGGCCACTTTCCGGATTGTTTCCACCGGTGCAAGTCGGTTCCCGTTCAGCGTCATCCCCTACCGCGCAGGCATAACTATCAGGAAAATTTCCATTGGCGCATGTTGGAATACTGGGATTACCTCCTGCATTGCAACGATAAGTATTCGTAGGGGAAGATCCTCCAAGACATGGAGAACTAGTACTGCTGCCTCCCAGGCATCCAGTTCTATCAGCAGGATTACCTCCGGCATTACACCGAAATCCGGCATTCGTACCGGGCAAGCAATCAAATCCGGCGCTTCCCCCATTATAACAGTACCCGGATGCCTGATTTCCCGAATTGCAGACATTAACGGCAGAAGGTCCGGTATTACAAGCGCCGGCAGTATTATAACCGGCAAGGCAGTTGACGGTTGAGCTGCCGTCAGCGCAGGATGTCTGACCGAGGGTTTGGCTGGACAGCATATTAAAACTAAATATTTCCGGTGGATTGTAGCTTTTTTTGACACTCATCTTAATTTCTCCTAATTTAATTTATAATTAAGTTATTTTTTCATCATCGTTTTTTCTTCAATACCGCTAACCATCAATGACCCCCTCTTTGAAATCTCTTTCAGTTTCACAGATCGCCATAAGGTTGTTGTTTCTGGTATTGAATAATAATAGGCCATTATCCTTCTAAGGGAATATAACATGCTCAGTAATATAAACTATGTCCCTATTTTCGATATTAATTTTTACTAACTTCATTTAAACGATTCTCCTCCGGTTCGGAATTTATAACCAGCTTATCTCATTATAACCTTATTTTGCATCTTACATATATAATAACATTTTTAAATAAAAAGTCAAGAGCTATTAATTCATTTTTTTCATCTTGACAAACAACTTATTTTTTAATAGATTAACCTCCATGAATAATTTTAATTTTAAGCGCGGCAATACTGTACTCGCTAAACATTTTTTATCTTTATCGATTTTAGCGGCGATGACGATAGGATATCTACTGCCATCCATGAATGCGCTGAAAGATTATCTCCCATTCGCTTTAGGCGTATCTCTTTTTTTTTCCTTTCTAAATATTGAGTTTGAGAACAACTGGCGGATTTTTCTCAAAAGGGCGTTCATTTCAAGCATCTGGCGTTATGCGGTAGTGCCTGTGATCTGTATCACCCTCATTCAAGCCTGGTATCCAACTGAATTATTCCCCGGTTTTTTGCTAATAGCAATTGCGCCCACTGCTTTGGGCGCTGTTCTTCTGGCGCAAAAAATTGATCGGGATGTCGAATTCGTTGCTTGGGACGTTTTGATCCAAAATTTGCTGGCGATTGTAATGATTCCGCTTATAAGCGGTCTCTTTTTAAATACTAACCTGGAACAAAGCAATCTGGTTAAGCTTTTTGCCCGATTAATACTGATAATGTTTATTCCTTTTATATTAGCCTGGAGTTTAAAAAAAATAATTCCCAAAACCAGCCTGATTAAATTTAGTTCCACTTTCCGTTATTTCAATTCATTTGCCATTGTATTCATCATATTTGTCGCGGTCAATCTCGCGTCCGCTTATATAAAAAAAAGCGGAATCCCCTGGCCGGAATTATCGTTAGTCACTGTTTTCCTGTTAGTATCCATGAATTACTCCTGTGGTTTTTGGCTGGGTCAAAAACTAAAAACAGGAATTATTTTTTCGTTTGTAATGGGTTACCGCAACACATCGCTAATTTTGTGGGTAGTTTTAACTTTTTTTAATTCTGCCGGGGCCATTCCTATCGTCTTTTATATCCTGGTCCAGCATCTTTACAATGTCGTTTTCTTAGGACTCACCCAATATGAAGAGGTAGAAACAACACCAAATTTTCTTCGGGCCCATGAAGAGACCTAAACATAATCCCAAAAAAAAATTAAATTAAAATTTTTTAAAAAAGGACTTGACAAGCCGAAGAAAAATTATTATATATTTTGAAACGTTTCAAAAAAGGATTCTCATGAAGGATGCTCGTGTGACTTTGAAAGAGATTGCCCGCCGGAGCCATGTTTCCTTAGGTACCGTTTCCGCAGTGATCAACAACAAACCCTGGGTTAAAGACGAAACACGCCAACTTGTATTGCGAATCATTGAAGAACTGGATTATCGACCCAACGTAACCGCCCGCAGTCTGAAGGTTCGGCGGAGCTGGACGCTGGGCGTGATTGCTCCCGATATAACTAACCCATTTTTCCCCGTCATCATCCGTAGTATCGACTTGATCGCACGCGATCATGGTTATCATGTCATTCTCTGCGATTCCAATGAGGACGTAGAATTGGGAATTGAAAATTTTGAGCTTCTTCTTAGCCGTCAAGTCGATGGTATTATTCTACTGGGAGAAATTCTCCCTCCACGGAACCTTGAAAACTATTTAAAACGTTATGACCTTCCTATAGTTGCAATTGAATGCGATTACGGTTTTTCACAAGTGCATACAATAATCACCGACAACCGACATGGAGGCTATTTGGCAGCGCGACATTTGTTGTCGCTGGGCTATCGTCCGCTGGGTATGATCAGCGATTATTTAACCCTCCGCGCGGGACGGCAACGATTGTATGGCAGTAATGAACGCCTATTGGGATTTCAGGCCGCGCTCAAAGAGTTCGGAGCAGATTTTGAATTGCGCTGGGTGGAAGAAGGCGAACACAGCGTCGAAGGCGGGCGAAATGCCATGCAGCATTTTTTTGACCGGGGCGATCTGCCCCGCGCGATAGTTGCCACAAATGATCTGATGGCGATCGGCGCGATCGAATTAATCAAAGAAAAAGGATTGAATGTCCCGGGAGATATCGCCATTGTCGGATACGACAACATTCCCCAGGCATCATTTACCTCTCCTAAACTGACCACGATTGCCCTGCCCAAAAAGAAAATTGGCGCGAAAGCAGTCGAACTGCTCATTCCCCAGTTGATGGGCGGACAGGCTGAATTTCAAAAAGTGATCATGCCGATTCGGATACTGATCCGCGAATCATGCGGCGCATTTTAATTTTTTTAAAATATGAAACGTTTCAAATTAATACAAACCACTCAAAAGGAGTTAACCCATGGAAAAAATCATCCCCCGCTGGGAATGGCGCACCTTTGGAATTGATCTGGGAGCCGGCGAAACTGAAGTACGCCTTCATCCCGCTGATAAAACTCGCGAAAGCCGCGAAATCTATATCCTTTCCGCAAATAGCAATGACAATACTAAAATCCGCGATGAACTAATGGATATCAAAACCCTGCTCCGAGTTAATCCCGATGGACTCGAACAATGGTCCCCCATCATGAAAGCCGCATTCCCCATTCATATTACTGATCTGGCGCTCGTTTTTAAAGCCTTCAATATCCCAATCCCCTTTCTCAACGGCGATGAATTTTCCTATGATACTTATATGAACCAGATCATTGGCAGCCAGCGCGACCTCAAGCCGGTCAATGTATTTAAACGGCGTACCGGATTCACGATTAATAACTGCATTGTTGAAATTGCCCAAGTTGAATTCAATACGCAAGGAGTTTCTACCATCGCGGTCGAACACACCGATCCCCAATTAGTCATGCAGACTGTACGGGAACTGAAACTCACCCAATATGAGAATGTGAATTATATTAAAGCAATGAAACAAGTGGTCGGATGGGATTATTGAGAGCTCGAGTTTCGCGCCAATCGACGCGAATTCGACAAACTTTAAACTATTTAAAATATAAGGAGTAAACCTATGGCGCAGGAAATTGAACGCAAATTTTTGGTCAAAGGTTCGGTTTGGCAGACCCTGGCTCAAGGCGAAACGTATCGGCAAGGTTATTTATCCTCGACTAAGGAACGGGTCGTACGAGTGCGAACCATCGGGGAAACCGGTTTTTTGACAATCAAAGGGATAACAACCAATGGCAGCCGTGCGGAATATGAATATAAAATTCCAGGTAAAGATGCCGATGAGATGCTATCCAATTTATGTGAGCGGCCGTTAATTGAAAAAAAACGATATGTTATTCCCCAAGGTGATTTAAAATGGGAAGTCGATGAATTCTTTGGTGAAAATAAAGGACTGGTTGTGGCCGAAATTGAACTAAATACTATCAATCAGGAATTTGATAAACCGGATTGGATCGGGGAGGAAGTTACCGAAGACCCCCGCTATTTCAATTCGAATCTATCAAAAAAACCTTATACTCAATGGTAAGGAATCGGTTATGACGGCAGCGCACAAAACGGATTTATTAGACCTGAGTAAAAATCGTCTGGCGGATTTGCCAACTCGTCCGAGCAGTAAGGGAGATCAATGGATGAAATATCTGGGTTTCCCTCTCGGTATCGGTTTATTTTTAGTTCTTTTTTATTTACCAACGCCGGAAGGGATGACACGCGCTGCGCAGGTCGTAATTGCTTGTTTTACAACAGCGCTGATCTGGTGGGTGGCTGAACCGGTTCCAACCTACGTGACATCGCTGCTTTTAATGGGAATGCTGGTTTTTTTCGACGGGTGGAGCGAGAAGAATGTATTGGGAGTATTAGGGTTTGATGTGATTTGGTTGAATGTGCTGGCTTTTATCCTCAGCTCCATGATGATCAAGACTAATCTTGCCAAACGACTGGCTTTAGCGCTGATCGTCCGTTTTGGACATAATGCATATCAAATCACCCTCGCTTTTTTTTTACTAAACCTTTTTTTGGCAGGATTGATTCCAGCTACAGCCGCGCGGGCAGCAATGCTGCTGCCAATTCTGCTGGTCATTGCCGCAATCTACGGATCTACTCACCAAAACAGCAATAATTTTGGGAAAAACTTGTTGCTGCAGAACATGCAAGCCATCGATTTCGGCTCATCTGCCTTCATGACCGGAAGTAACGCGAATATTATCGCGATCGCTTTTATCCTCAGTATGGGGTCCACCCGCATTTACTATAGCGATTGGCTATTTGCAAATTTACCGGTAGTAGTAACAGCCATGCTTATCGGCTGGTTTATCGGTCCCCGTTGGGTTTTTCGCCTTAAAAACGAGGAGAAGGTACCCCAATTGGAAGGAGGTTTGGAACGCATGCGACTGGAACTCAAAAAAATGGGTCCAATCGGAATCGGAGAAATCAAATCATTGATGATTTTCGGAATGGTAATTTTTCTTTGGGTAACTGACAAACAACATTTATCCTGGTTTGGTTTTGATATTTCTGCAGTTATGGCCGCTTTTATTGGCGTTTTAATCGCTTTTTTCCCGAAAATCGGCATTTTAAAATGGAACGAAGCCGATATTCCCTGGCATTTGATGATTTTCAGTTGCGGCGCTTACGCCGGTGGACTGGCTTTGAACGATACCGGCGCGGCCAACTGGTTAGTTGGCCGTCTATTCGATTTTTTAAATATCCAACCCGGGATTAATTTCTGGCTGGTCTATGTTATTGTAATTGTTGTTAATATGTATTCACATCTTTTTTTTACCAGTAAAACGATGCGAACCTTAATCATGATCCCTTTCACTATTGCAATGGCCAAACAGCTAGGCTTTGATCCGGTTTGGTTGGCGCTGCCAGCGGCGTTTACGATTGATTGGGTTATCAGTTTACCCATCAATGCCAAGCCAAACGTAATTATGTATAGTACCGGACAGTATTCAACATTGGAAAATTTAAAATATGGTATCATTATGACAACAATTGGCGCCATCTTGCTCATCATCGCCGGATTTACCTGGTTCCGCATTCTGGGTATCACACCGAGGTTCCAATGATGAAAATCACGGCCCCGCTTTTTGGATTTTTAATGTCGATTCTTTCCGTAATACCTTGTCAGTCGGCAATCGTTAGCCTGGAGGAAATTCTGGATTTTGATGATCAAGGCGGAGTAACATGGCAAGCGCGGATCGTGGTCGCTGAGTTGGACAAGGCAGAATTATTTCTTCCAGCGCCTCAATTGCCGCTCAAAAATATAACCAGCCCTTCAAAAATATGCGATAGTATTGGCCGAATAGAAAAAGAAGCCGGCGACCAATTACGGATTGTTTTCAACCAACTTCCCAACATGGAAGATACTGTTATATTGATGGCTAAAATGAGATTCAATCCCGATGAAATTTGGCAACAGCGTCCGTTTGGCAATCTGACCTGGGAGTATTCCCTCACCAATTCTTTGGCGGAGACAATCCAATTTTATACGCTCTCGATCTTTTTCCCAAAGGATTTACAGGTCAACCGCATCAACAAAACAGTACCGGAATATAATGCTAAAAAAAGCATTCATGCCCCGTTCCGTCTTACCCGAAAAACCCATCAGGATTTTGTTGAGCTGAAAGCGGGGCCGCTGACCGTCGGACGCAGCGCATCAATCACATTATCCCTTAAAAAAAAGTCCCGTTCCAGCTTACCATTCTTTATCGGGGGCTTGATGGCAATACTATATTTGATATTTTACCGCGATCTAATTGCGATCTCCCAGCCTTCTCCCGACAAAGTTTTAAAAGGATAACTGCTTTTATACCTAATCAAAAGGAAATACCGAATGCCAATTCTATTTAAAAAAGTAAAAAAACTGGAAGCGGAAATCGACCGCTATTTTGATTTAGTGGTGCAGGGGGGATTGCTATTCAAACAAGGTCTTCGGTTCTATCTGGATGGTCAGGATGAAGATTTTGAAAGCCGGCTGGATTCTCTGCGCCAGATTGAAAGTAAAGGGGACGAGCTTCGACGGTTGATCGAAGAGAATTTATATTTACAGACCCTGATTCCCGAATATCGGGGAGATGTATTGGGATTATTGGAGAGCACCGATAAAGTCCTCAATATGCTTAATGAGACCTTAGAGCAATTTTCAGTGGAACGCCCGCGTATCCGGGCCGATCTGACCCTTTATTTCGGAGAATTGTGCGATGCCGTTGTTTCAGCAGTCGAATATACTGTTTCTGCAGATCGTGCCTATTTTAACGATTTGGCCTCGGTTAGGGATGCGATCACTAAAGTGATTTTTTATGAAAAGGAATCGGACCGTATTGCTGAAAAAATAAAACGGAAGCTATTTCTCACGGATGATAGATTGAGTTACAAAATCCATCAGCGATACTTTACCTATCATATTGAGCAGATCGCCGATGCCGCCGAGGACGTGTGTGACCGATTAGCCATTGCGGCAATTAAACGTTTTATGTAGGAATGCGTTATATGATTATTTGGTTTTTTTTACTGAGCGGCCTTTTCCTGGGATGGTCCTTGGGCGCCAACGACGCGGCCAACCTTTTTGGCACGGCCGTAGGAACACGAATGGTGCGGTTCCACGTTGCAGCCCTGGTCGCAGGGATATTTGTCATCCTTGGTGCCGTTATCGGCGGTGCCGGAGTCAGCGAGAGTCTGGGCGTGCTGGGTTCTATCAATGCTCTGGCCGGATCATTTACCGTCGCCTTATCGTCAGCCTTAGTTATTGTTGCCATGAACAAGGTAGGATTTCCTGTTTCTACGACCCAGGCAATTATCGGCGGAATTGTCGGCTGGAATTGCTTTACCGGATCCCCCACCGACGGAGAACAACTCATCCGGATTGTCTCCAGTTGGATACTATCACCAATATTAGCGGCCCTTCTGGCTATTATTATCTATTTGCTGCTAAATTATTGGTGGAAAAAAACAAAAATCCATTTACTAACTCTGGATTATCTAATGCGATATGGGCTGGTAATTATCGGAGCCTTTGGAGCCTATAGTCTGGGCGCTAATAATATCGGCAATGTAATGGGCGTATTTGTCTCCGCATGTCCTTTCACTGGAATATCAACGCCCTGGGGATTCGCATTAAGTGGGGAGCAACTGCTTTTTCTCTTTGGCGGAATTGCCATCGCGCTTGGAATATTTACTCATTCCTATCAACTCATGAAAATTGTTGGCAACCAACTATTCCGCCTGACACCCCTAACCGCCCTTGTTGCAGTTTTGGCGGAATCCCTGGTTCTTTTCCTATTTTCATCCCAAAGCATAAAACAGATACTGACTATTTTGGGATTGCCCACATTACCATTAGTTCCAGTATCAAGCTCACAAGCGATTATCGGTGCCGTAATCGGAATGAGCATCATGAAGGGCGGTAAGGGAATCAATTTCATTTTATTGAGAAAAATTGCCCTTGGCTGGGCGCTCACTCCAATGATAACCGGATTACTCTGCTTTATATTACTCTTTTTTATCCAAAATGTTTTTATGCAGCCAGTAAAAAACTCTTCTCCGGCTATGGGTCATCCTGTAAAAATGCAAACTCAAAAACAGTTTTTCGCGCTATACAACGATATTTCACGGAGAAATATCGATTCGATCAATTTAGCAACACTTTCCATCCTGAAGGAGGAAAAATGATGAAAAAACTTTTATGGCTGATTACGTTTTCAGGTTTAATGTTAACCATGACCTTCGCCCAGGAGGGTCGAGTCGGTTGGGAAGATGGGATTTTAATTTTTAAATCGAATGACGGACAGTTTCAAACCCGTTTTGATGTGCGGATGTTTATGGATGGCGCGGTATATTTTGAAAACAAGAACAAAGATATCCTCAGTAGTGGAACTGATTTACGCCGGGCCCGCTTCGCAATGAAGGTAAAACTTTGGAAAGATTGGCGAGCCGAATGGGATTTTAATTTTTCACCCTATATCAAAAACGAAGACAAAAAAGATGAACCACTGGAAATTAAAGATATGTGGCTGAGTTATCGCGGCGTTGATCAAATGGAAATTCAACTTGGCCAATTCAAGCCACCCTTCAGTCTGGAAGAATTAACCAGCTCGCGCATGTTGACTTTTTTGGAAAGGGCCTACCCCAATGAATTTGCGCCGGATCGACGCATGGGCTTGGGAGTTTCACGCTGGGGTTCATTTTGGTATGCGTCCACTGCCATTTTTGGTGAAAATCTTTCGGGTCTCGATAAAAAAAGCGAAGATGAAGGATATGGGATGGCGGGACGTATTGCCCTGGCTCCCTTCCGGCAAGAAAAACGCTTATTCCATCTGGGGGGCAGTGTCGGTTATTTGACGCCATTAGCTCCAGAAGATGGCGTTGAACAGTTTATCGAGTTCAGCGTCCGACCCGAGACCAAAGTCAGCCGTGTCAAATTTCTCGAATCCGGCAATATTGTCAATGTTGACCATTACTTGATCTATGGCCTTGAGGGAGCTGCTGTCTGGGGCCCCTTCTCCCTGCAGGGAGAATACATGGGAACGCATATTACGCGTTCCAACGACCTGGCTGCTATTCAATTTAATGGCAGTTACCTGTTCTTTAGCTGGTTTTTGACCGGTGAATCGCGCCAATATGACGGAACCGAGGGTGAACTCAGCTCTCCGTTGCCTGCTCACTCGATCGGGGCCTGGGAGCTGGCTACTCGCGCCAGCTTTATCAATCTCACCGATATGGATGCCCCCGTCATGGGCGGCAAAGCAGCCAATTATACACTGGCGCTCAATTGGTACGCCAATGCCAATGTGCGCTTTATGTTAAACTATGTTTGGGTCGATCATTCCGAATATGCCACTGGCGGCGGCAAATACATCGGCAATGACGATTTCAGTTATATCGCATTGCGTACTCTTGTAAACTTTTAATCAGGGAGGTTTCCCATGTATCGTTTGTTTTTACTCTTAATAATTGCGTTTATGCTGTTAGGCATGGCTTGCAGTACCGATGAAGACCCGGTATCAAGCCAGGATTCAGATGTTGTTTTATACATCAATGAACTGTTGTCAACCGGAGACCCGGACTGGATTGAAATTTACAATCCCGGCAATCAAATTGTCGATATTAGTGGGTTCTATCTCTATGATGCCGGCTCGATCAGCAACAAAACAATTTTCCCACAGGGCACGACTGTTCCCGCAAGAGGGTTTCTGGTGTGGAATTGCGACGACATTCAAACAAATTTCAAACTTTCCAGCGCCGGCGAACAGATTACGTTTGAAGATCAGGACGAAAAAAGAATCGACCAGGTCGATCTTCCCGCAATGGAATTGGGTAAATCTTATGGACGGCAGACTGATGGCGGAGCTTCCTGGATAATTTTCGATAATCCGTCCCCGGGAGTGGCCAATGGCACCGCTCCAGCGAATCGCGCGCCGGTGATCGGCAATATATCGGTTACTCCGGAAACTCTGTCTCCAACGACTGAAGTCGTCATCCAGGTTGAAGTCACCGATGCCGATAATAATCTATCAACCGTATCAATCTATTATGGAACCGCGCAAACTTTTTCCAATCAAGCCGACTTTCAATTGAATCAAACGCTTTACCAAGCCAATTTAGGTGTTTTTAATGATGGTAGCGTTATCTACTTTTACATCAAAGCAGAAGATCAGGGTGGACTCATCGATTATTCCGACACATTGTCATTTCAGGTCGGGTATGTTCCTCCTGTCCTTTATGTCAACGAATTTTTAGCCGGAAACAGCGGAATTATCCAGGATGAATTTGGCGACAAAGAAGACTGGATTGAAATCTATAACCCCGGACCCCAATCCGTGAATCTCGCCGGCATGTACATTACCGATGATTTTAGCAAACCCACAGCCTGGCAGATTCCCGATCGCGCTCCAGATTCGACGACCATTCCTGCGGGCGGGTTTTTATTGTTTTGGGCGGATAAGGAAACAAGCGAAGGTATTCTACATGTTGATATCAAGCTTTCCGGTAGTGGCGAAGCGATTGGCCTTTTTGCTCCCAACGGCACGACTGTGATCGATTCAATTACCTTTGGCGCCCAGACCGATGATGTGTCTTATGGACGTTATCCCGATGGTTCCGCTACCTGGCAGTTATTCACAACACCCACTCCCCGAGCCTCTAATCAATGAAATTCAACCGACTGATCCCGGTTCTTGTTGTTATGAATCTGGTATTATGCAGCGCGCGCGCAAAATCAGGACCCGGAGATAGTTCCTATCAAATGCAGGTAACAGCCAGGTATTCCCTGGCTGTTCCTGAACCTTCCGACCTGTGTTGGCATATCGATCAGAATTACTTGTGGACAGTCAGTGACCAGACAAATCGGGTTTATCTGATATCCCGCCAGGGAGAAGTGATCAAAATGCTGGACTGGCAAGGGGACGATCTGGAAGGAATTGCATTGCGACTTTCTGACACGACCCTGTGGGTCGCGGAAGAACGGCTGCGCGATATCGTTCAACTGGATACTATCGGGCATGAATTGGCGCGGTTTCATTTGGACTTGACCGGAGCGGCAAACAGCGGTCTTGAAGGAATCTGTATTTCTGCTGATGGAGTTTTCTTTGTCCTAAACGAAAAAAATCCCGGGTTATTAGTAAAATTGAATTCAGATTTTTCTATTAACAGGAAAATTGCTCTTGATAAAGCATTAGATTATTCCGGAATCACTTACGATCCAATGTTAGATTGCTTTTGGATTATCAGCGACGAAAGCGCTCTACTCTTCCGATGGTCTGAACACGAAGGAATTAGCGTTGAGTATTCTCTACCCGATCATAAAATGGAAGGCCTGGTTATCAATGCCGAATCAGGCGCTTTCTTGCTGGTGAACGATCAGTCAGAAGAACTGATCGAGTGCCGCCGGATTGATTCAAAATAATATCTTCTGCCAAATTGAACTGAGTGTCTCCAGGGTCGTCTCAATGATCCGCCGTTGAGGTTCAGCTTCAGAATGAAGATAAACTTCCAATTCACGGGCAGAATTCGCCAGTGGAATACATTCCAATTCAGCAGCTATCCCCTTGATGCTATGAGCGATAAAATGCATTTGCTTAAAATTATTTGTCAGAAAATTCTCTTGAAGCTGTTTTAAGTATTCTGGAACAATTTCTTTAAAATGATCCAGAATTTCCTGGTAGGCCTGAGTGTCATTATTGACTTTACGCAATAATGACTGATGATTAAAAGATATCGAGGGAAGTGAAAAGACAGCCTCCTCGCTTATAGAATCTCCCGCATCCTGGAGATTCTCCCGAACGCTCATATTTAATATAATCGACACAATCTGCTCCGGCTGAACAGGTTTAGATATATAATCGTCAAAACCGGCTTGCAGATACTTTTCACGATCACCAGGCATGGCATCTGCCGTCAACGCGACAAGGGGAAGATGTCGGCTATCCCTCTCGACGCTGCGAATCCGTTGCGCAAGTTCAATCCCCGATAACTCCGGCATGTGTATATCCAAAAACATTAAATCTAACTCATTGTTTTGGTAGATTTCCCAGGCCTTTTCGCCATTTTCTGCCGATATTACCCGACACCCCAGCTTTGTCAACATGGCGTTGATTACTTTCAGATTAATTTCATTGTCATCAGCCACCAGCACTTTCAAGCTATTCGCTGAAAATACAGATGAATCAAGAATATGACGCGGCTTCTCCTCAGTTGCTCTATGAGTCGGATCGTTAAGCTGCTTAAAAAAATCAATTAATTTACGGGGAGTTAACGGTTTATAAATAGTGTACAAACTGTTGGACGGCATTGAGGGTATTATCGCGTTTAGCGCTTGGATTTTATGCGCCAAAACCGCTATGGGGATGCGTTCGTTTATGCTGAGAATCCTTTGCAAACCCTCCGCTTCATTTGCGGTATCGTGTCGATATTCCATTATAATAACTAAGTCTGAAGAATCGATTTCACCGGAACAAGCCTTGATTAATCCTTCAATATCCTCATAAATTTGCAGTGTGTGTTGCGTTTGATCCAGAATTTTAATCAACAAGCGCATAGCTTGTGTACGATTATCTAATATAAGGATTCTTTTTTTTACCGAATTTTGTTCCCATACTGAAGAGAATTTAGGAACATCGAGACATAGATGAAGGCTAAAAATGGAACCGGAATTTTCCCGGCTCTCAAGGGCAATATGCCCACCCATCAATTCAGCAAGATTACGTGAAATTGCGAGCCCAAGACCGGTACCGCCAAATTTCCGGCTAGTTGAATCGTCAAGCTGAGTAAAACTATCAAATACCTTAGACTGAGTATCTTGAGCTATACCAATTCCTGTATCCTGAACTGAAATACACAATTCAATATGATGGTCTGTCTGAGGATCGAAAGAACTCTCTATTCCACATGATAATTTAACGGTTCCCTGGGGAGTGAACTTTACCGCATTACTGAGAAAATTCAAAACAATCTGCCGAATCCGGATTGAATCACCGATCAGCATGCGAGGAATTTCTAGATTATAATCCAATAGAAGTTCCAGTTTTTTTTCCTCGGCTTTAAGGCTGATAAGGTTAAGCGCATCTTCCAATAAATTCAGCATTTCAAAGGGTTCCGACTTAAGGGTGAATTTCCCGGCTTCGATTTTTGAAAAATCAAGGATATCATTAATAATATCCAACAACGAATAGGCGGATTTCCGGATTGCATCCAGATACTCTTTTTGAATGGGAGTCAACGGTGTTATAATAAGCAGTTCGCTCATGCCAATAATCCCATTCATGGGAGTTCTAATTTCATGACTCATATTTGCCAAAAAACTGGATTTTGCAATATTCGCTTCCTCAGCCTTCTTTTTAGCCTCTAACCACTTTGTCTCATTTATTTGACGCTGGATTGCAATATTGACTATTTTTTTAAAAGTCTGATAAAATAGTTTATTCTTTTTAATATGATGAATCTGATCTTTCAATTCCACTAAAGCGATTGCTCCCCATAGTTGATCATCGGCCAAAACAGGCATAAGAAGAACCTGGTAATCCATATTGGGAGGAAACTTGAGATCAGCCGTTTGACGGCGGGTTAAATTGCTGAAAATCATTTTTCCCTGGTTTAACTGGTGAAGCTGTTTTTTTGTCAACTGAAAATCTAAGGATTTTGATCGACCTTCGGCAATATCCATTTTCTTACGAAATGTGTGAAATTTTATAGACATCTTCTCAAAACCCGCAGAATAGGAACGAATAAAAAAGTAAACACTCAAGGGATTCACAGTGTTCTGGAGAACTATCAGCGCTTGGATAACAGCATCCGGCTGGTTCGAAAGTAATATGCTGGAGATAATCGCCAGTTGACGTTCGAGAAGCCAATATCCCTCAATTTGATGCTCAATTTGAACTTGTTCCGTGACATCCCGTGTGATGGCGATTATACCCGTAACCTTACGGGAATCATCCATTAGAGGAACAGCAGTAATATCCCCTAAAAAGGATGAGCCGTCGGATTTTAACATTTTCAATATTTGACGGGCATGGCCAGGAACATTACGGCCAAACTGTTCAATTTCTCCGGTAATAATTTTTTTTAAAATATCCTGGGTAAACGTACGATATTCAGGATCAACCCATTCCAGAACGGAATTGCCTAAAACGTTGGACATATCCGAAATCTTGTAGATGGACAATGTCTGCGGCGAACAAAATACAATTCTCCCCTCAGCGTCCGTCAACGTAATTCCATCGGGAATACTCATTATCAGTTTCCGATAAAGCTCTTCCTGACGCCGCAGTTTTTCAAGCATCATTTTCTGTTCAGTCGTTTCAAAATAAGTAATCGCCACTCCATATTGCTGAAGGGGGATTGGCGCCGCGTTTACAACTATCCAACGAATCTGATTTTCATTGATAACTAAACCCATTTCAATGTTTTTTATCACCCGATTTTCACTCAATGCGCGGACACTGGCAAATTCATTAGCCGGCATTCGTGTGAGGTCCGGGCGCAAGATTTCCCATTGGGGACCATCGAAACTACGCCCCAATTGAGTTGAACGCGAAATTTCTAATATTTTTTGCGACATAGCATTGGCATCAATTATTTGGCCATCTGAGTCAGTAACCGTTAAACCAATGGGCAATACATCAAAAATCGTTTGCAATACAGTTTTATTTTTTTCAAGCTCAAGCGTGAGTTGCTTCTGCTCTGTTATATCACTAATCACCAACAAAGCGGAAGAGTATATCCTTTCTTCTCGAAAGATCGGGGTGATCTTAACTAAAAACCATTGATCCCTCTGACTCAGACCGCAAAAGAATTCAAATTTTTCTACACCACCACCCTCTATTACCCGAATCACTTTTTCACGGACCTGAGGAAAAACTTCCGCGCTGAAAAATGTTGACGCCATCACCGGAAAACTCTTGTCTTCACCTGAAAAGGGATAATCATGACGACGAGACCAAATCCCTTGAATTTCTAACTTGTCGGTAATTTCAAGAATAACATCGTCAGTAGAACCCAGCAATGTTTCCAGTTTCCAATATGATTCCTTCAGATGAGTAATATCCATTGTAAACGTAATAAACTCATTTATAGTCGGGCAGATTATATTAATGTGATACCATCGACGGGTTAATTCTGAAAAACGAGTGATTGAATGCTGCGCGCATTGCCGTGTTGCCGTACTATAAAATTTTATCCAATCAAAATCGAACATATCAATATCAGGAAACACTTCACGCACCCGTTTCCCAATAATATCCTGCAATTTTAAGCCGAACATGGCAGCAAAGGCTTCATTCACGTCCAGATACTCATAATCGATGGGTTCCTCCCGATCATTGAAAATCAAACGATGATGCGCAACCCCCAACGACATATTCTCAAAAAGATAATTCATGGTTTCCAGATTCAAAACATTTTTCTCCTAAACGATTTTAAAATAACACCCAGTGAAATTCATTATTATTCTCTATCGATGCCGCTCCCAAATAATAAACAAATCACTTACACTCATAAAATAAAGATAACCAACAAACAGGGCATTGTCAAATATTTTATATTTTATTCCCCTTAAAATTAAAATTTTATATCCGATAGTTTTTTATTGACTTTAAAAATTTTACGAGTATACTTATAGTAATCTGAGAAATCTATTGAGAATTCCATTAACCCGGGAATACCCGGTTGCAAGAGTCTTCTGATGGGAAAATCACAACATCCCATGACGGGTCATAGATTTATAACTAAGACGGCTACAAATTTTCAGGGAAATCGGTTACTTCACACGTTTTCTTAAGACAAACCTATTATGTAAACGAAAGGATTCGATGAAAATCCAGTTCAACGACTATTATCAACAGGTATGGGGAGATCGGTGGACGCAATTGGAAACAGCTCTCAGGGGGGAATCTGTATATTATGAATTAAAGGGATTGTTACTGAAATCCTATTTTTTAGATGAAGCATCGAATTGGGCGGCTGAAGCATTAGCCATCGAAGGACATGAACGCATTTTGGATATGTGCGCGGCGCCGGGTGGGAAATGCCTGGCGCTGGCGACCCGATTGAAGAAAGAGGGCAGAATTGTAGCGAATGACCGCTCTCCGGCCCGGGTCCATCGGTTACGGCAAGTTCTTGACACACATTTACCCACAGAATTACGAACGCAAGTTGAGGTTACTCAGGGGGATGCGGCAGCGAGATGCCGCATAGAAAAATCATGTTACGATAAAATACTCTTGGATGCTCCCTGCTCATCGGAACGGCATGTGATTCAGTCAGAATTACATTTAGGGCAATGGTCTCCGGCCCGGACGCGCCATTTGGCCCAAAACGCCTATGCACTACTGTGCTCGGCCCTGATCATGATTAAACCCGGAGGAATTGTCTTCTACATCACGTGCTCTCTTTCGCCGCTGGAAAATGACGGCGTAATTGACCGTATTTTTCATAAAAAAAAACATTGCGTCGAAAATCTGAGGGTGGAACTCCCTTTAAGTGAACAAACAAAATGGGGACGCCAAATTCTGCCGGACAGGGCCGGAGGGCGTGGCCCCATCTACATCTCTTGCCTACGACGTGTAGTATAATCCAACGGGTAAATCCATTGAATTACAAATTGCCTGTTCCCTGAAAACACTGATCAAAACTGGAAATATATAAACGGTTGAACCGACTGTCCTGAAAATTGAATCACTAATTGCGCGACAAATAAAAACACTAAAAACTTCACACCCCAAGAATATCGCGGAAACCGCTTCTGCCATTTTTTCCAGAGATGTTCCGGCGTAAAATGCATGGCAAACCCGATGGTTAATAGAAATAACCATAATTTACGGGCTTTCCAGAAAGGGATGATATAGAAAAAATCAAACTGATTCAATACCCGGTCAATCATCATCCAAGCAACCCGATAACCATTGATGATTTGAGGTTGTAAGTCCACTTGTTCTGCCACAATCGGATAAATCGCAATATCGCCGGCGCGGAAAAAAATCCATAAAAAAATGACAAAGTGAAAAGTAAGCAGCCAGGAAATCCCACGAACCCATCGTCCTGAGGGAATTTTATCCAACAGCGGCGACAGGGCTTTATGGAGCGCTAAGCCCATTCCATGAACACCGCCCCAGAAAACAAAGCGCCAGGCAGCGCCGTGCCAAAGCCCCCCCAATAACATCGTGATCATCAGATTAATATAGGTGCGGATTTTCCCTTTTTTATTTCCGCCCAACGGAATATAAAGATAATCCCTCAACCAGGTGGATAGCGAAATATGCCAGCGACGCCAGAAATCCGTAATATTTAATGCCTGATACGGGAAGCGAAAATTTTGACCCAAATCAAAACCCATCATTTTACCCAAACCAATCGCCATATCGGAATACCCACAAAAATCACAATAGATTTGCAATGTATAGCCATATATGGCCATCAAATTTTCAAACCCGCTGTACCCCAGTGGATTGTTAAAAACTAAATCATTAAATTGAGAAATATAATCGGCAATTACACTTTTCTTGATTAATCCCAGCATAATCAACCATAAACCCTGCCAAACCTTATTCCGGGAAATTAAAATAGTCGTCTCTAATTGCGGCAAAAAATGATTGGCCTTAACAATTGGCCCGGCAACCAGTTGTGGGAAATATGACAGAAAAAAAAGATAATCCAGAAAATTGTGGGTGGGGGAAAGCTTTTTCTGATAAACATCCAGCACATAGCTGACCGATTGAAACGTATAAAAAGAGATGCCTACCGGCAAAAAAATCTCTTGTAAGGCGAAATTTTTTTGCAGAATCATTTGAAGATTAAAAATAATAAAATGAGTGTATTTAAAATAGCCCAACAATCCGAAATGTAATACCAATAACCAAAATAGTATCACCCGTTGGGAAAATTTATCGCTCATCTGCCGGATTAAAAATGCACCGTAGTAATCGATAACGGCTGTCACGAGAAGTAATACAAAATATATACCGCTGGACTTATAATAAAAAAACAGACTGTAGCCAATAACCCAAAGGGAAATCATCCACTTGCTTTTCTGATAGATAACGGTATAAATTGACAAAAAAAGAATAAACGAAATAAAAAAAGCGCTGCTGTTGAATAACATAGGAGTAGCAGGATCGTACTTCAAAAAACCATTTACCAGATTATTCAGGTACATAATCAGAATTCTTTCGGTTGCAGTAATTCCAGGCGAGGACGCTGGTTGTTGTGAAATGGGGGCTGTTCCAAACGGATTGGATGATGGCTTCGAGTCTCTATCCATTGAGCTAAGGAATCCATCCACACGGCGGCGGCTTTATGAGTCGGATGCGCGCCGTCTGAACTACGGTTCAGTGTCAATTGTTTGGAGGGATAGTAACGGCTTGGGCCGGCTACTTTCTCAATCAATTCATTGATTCCCGTATCCTCTTTCCAGTTCGGCGGACCCACCCAGACAAACGGCAGAGAATCTATCTGATTGACAATATGTTGTACATAACGATACCGTTTACGGATAATATTGCTAACGAATAGTTCGTTCGCTCCCAGAACCAGAATAACATAGCTGGGGTTATATTTGCGGATAAAATACCGGAGTGTGTCACATGTGCCGAACCATTCACTTTGAGAGCTGTACCAGATGACCGAAATCAATTCATGCTGATTAAACTCGGCATAGTCTCGAAACCGCAGCATCAAACCTTCCAACATGGAATCCCCGATCAACAAAATTTTTTGACAGGTAGTGTCAACCTCCTTAGAGACCTCCCCTGAAAGCAACTCGGTCGAGGAATCAATCCCGGTTTCCGCTACGTCCTCGTGGGGATACAAATCAACCGGAGCCAGAGTGAAGCTTCCAAAAGATAACGGTTTATCCAATAAAGCGTATCCGACTATTATCAAAAAGGATAAAACCATCAGGATGATTATCTGGATAAGCGGATTGGCGCGCATTTCGTTGAATATAGGAAAAAAATGAAAAAAGTCAACGAATAATTCTTTCATACTTCATTTTTTGCTTGACTTTGTTTCAAAAAAGTCATAATTATTCATTAATTGAGCCAATATAATCAAGTTGGTTAAAAATGATTTAACGATTCCGGAAAGGAGTATGATCTAATGAGTCAGCGAATTTATATTTTTGATACGACCTTACGTGATGGCGAGCAATCACCGGGGATAAACCTCAACGTCCAGGAAAAGCTGGAAATTGCGCGGCAACTACAGATTTTAGGAGTGGACATCATGGAAGCCGGATTCCCCATCGCGTCGCCAGGGGATTTCGAGGGAGTAAAAGCAATTGCCAAAGCAATGAAAGGAGTAGGAGTCGCCGGCTTGGCGCGAGCTACCCAACAGGATATTGACCGGGCCTGGGAGGCATTGCAATATGCGGAACATCCTCGCATCCACACATTTATTGCCACTTCAGACATTCACATGCATTACAAATTAAAAATGAAACCGGAGCAAGTATTGGAGCGCGCGGTGGCCATGGTCAAATATGCATGTTCACTCTGTGGCGAAGTCGAATTTTCTCCCGAAGACGGGTTTCGCACCCGGCCCGAATTTCTCTACCAAGTACTCAATCACGTCGTAGCTGCCGGAGCCAAAATAATCAATATTCCCGATACGGTTGGATATGCGACTCCGGCAGAATTTGGTCTATTTATAAAGAATATACGGGAAAATGTGGAAAATATTGATAAGGTCATTCTCAGCGTACATTGCCATAACGATCTGGGATTAGCCGTGGCCAATTCCTTAGCCGCCATACAAAACGGCGCGCAACAAGTGGAATGCACGATCAATGGACTGGGAGAACGCGCCGGGAACGCCGCGCTGGAAGAAATCGTCATGACGCTTCGGACCCGTCACGACCATTATCCCGTTGATTTAAAAATCAATACCGAGCAGATTCACCGTACCAGCGCGCTCGTGTCCTATATCACCGGCGTTCAGGTGCAACCCAACAAAGCAATCGTCGGCGCCAATGCCTTTGCTCATGAGTCCGGCATCCACCAGCATGGTGTGCTCAGTCATGCCGAAACCTATGAAATAATGACGCCTCAATCGATCGGGCTTTCCCAAAGTCAGATGGTCCTGGGAAAACATTCCGGACGACATGCTTTCGAAGAACGTCTGAAAGAACTGGGATTCAGCGATCTATCAAGCGAAAAAATCAGCGAGGCATTTACTCGGTTCAAGGATCTGGCGGACAAAAAGAAATACGTCATGGACCGCGATCTGGAAGCATTAATCCAGGAAGAAGCGATGCAGATTGAGCCGATATATAGCATGGAATATTTTCATACAACCAGTGGTAACACTTTAATCGCCAGCGCTACCGTACGGATTAAAAAAGGCGACACATTGGTGGAGGAAGCGGCATGCGGCGATGGCCCGGTCGACGCGATTTTCCGCGCGATTGAACGGGCGACCGGAGTGGAAGTCGTGCTGAATGACTATTATATCAAAGCGGTAACCAGCGGTAAAGATGCCTTGGGCGAAGTGACGGTTAAAATTGCGCATAACGATGAATGCGTGGTTGGCCGGGGCCTGAGTACTGACATCATTGAGGCCAGCGCCCGCGCCTATCTGAATGCTATCAATAAAGTCGTCAGTGGACAGGAGGCGCATTCATGAGTATGACCATGACCGCAAAGATTTTGGCGGCGCATGCGGGACGGGAACATGTTGATCCTGGAGAATTCGTTCTGGCTGAACTGGATATGGTTCTTGGAAATGACATTACTGCCCCGATCGCCATTGATGAGTTTAATAAAATCGGCGTTGACCGGGTCTTTGATCCGCTGAAAATTGCCCTGGTACCGGATCATTTCACACCCAATAAGGATATTTACGCGGCTGAACTGGCCAGGCAGATGCGCAAGTTTGCCCAGCAGATGGGAATTGTGAATTATTTTGAAGTGGGTCGCATGGGAATCGAACATGCGCTGCTGCCCGAGCAGGGGCTGGTCAGCGCGGGCGACGTAATCATCGGCGCGGATTCCCATACCTGCACCTATGGCGCAGTTGGCGCCTTCGCTACCGGTATCGGCAGCACCGATATGGCTGCCGGGATGGCCATGGGTAAAGCCTGGTTCAAAATCCCCGACGCCCTCCAGATCGTTTTAGAAGGGAAATTTCAACCCTGGGTCTCCGGCAAAGATTTAATACTACATCTAATCGGTGAGATCGGCGTTGATGGCGCTCGCTATCAATCCCTGGAGTTCGGCGGAATCGGCGTGGCGTCCCTCACAATGGATGACCGGTTTACCATTGCCAACATGGCCATAGAAGCCGGCGCCAAAAACGGCATATTCCCCGTTGATGCGCTCTGCCGCAACTACCTAATGGACCATAAGGCGCGACCTCCCCGGACATTTGAAGCGGATACCGATGCAATTTATACTTGCCGAATAACTTATGATCTAAATCAGATTCCATTAACTGTGGCTTGCCCTCATTTACCGGAGAATACCCGGTCAGCCGCTGATTTACCCGAAATTGTCATTGATCAGGTTGTTATTGGCTCTTGTACCAACGGCCGCATCTCTGATTTAGCCATTGCCGCT
>CAZWDO010000003.1:28518-57939 GCA_964632485.1 uncultured bacterium | reverse complement strand
CGACACATCCACCCACGCGTGCGACTAATCGTCATACCGGCTACCCAACTGATATACTTGGAGGCGCTTAAAGCCGGTTACATCGAAACTTTTATCGAAAGCGGCGCGGTAGTCAGCACCCCCACTTGCGGTCCCTGCCTGGGCGGTCATATGGGAATACTGGCCGCTGGAGAAAAATGCGTCGCTACGACCAACCGCAATTTCATCGGCCGCATGGGCCATAAAAACAGTGAAATATATCTGGCCAGTCCGGCTGTAGCCGCCGCTTCCGCTATTACGGGCTTGATTTCTACCCCGGAGGTGTTGTAATGAATTTTGAAGGCAATGTCCATCGTTTTGGCGATCATATCGATACAGATGTTATAATACCGGCGCGATACCTGAATATTAAAGATGCCGCGCATCTGGCGCTCCATTGCATGGAAGATATCGACAGCGAGTTTGCTAAAACCGTTAAACCCGGCGATATCATGGTTGCCGGCAAAAATTTCGGCTGCGGCTCCTCGCGTGAACACGCGCCCCTGGCTATTAAAACTGTTGGCGTCAGTTGCGTTGTGGCCGTTTCTTTTGCCCGAATTTTTTTCCGCAATGCCATCAATATCGGATTACCTATCATTGAACTTCCCGAAGCCACGCAAATTTGCGGGGGTGATCGGCTTAAAATCTCTATTAGCCAGGGAATAATCGAAAATCTCACCCAGGGAGCCCAATATTCGATTCAACCGTTTCCCGAATTTATGCAGGAGCTGATCTCTAAGGGCGGATTAATCAGTTGGGTCAGATCTAAGATACTGTAAAGAAAACAGTTGGCTTTATATTTTTCTTTGGTAAAAAACTAAAAATAGCGAACTCAAAATCGTGTATGCAACTTGAATCTCCTGTGAGGGCCTTGCAGGAGATTCAATATCCAAACTGAACATCTTGGTTGCTGAGCATTCTCTGAGGACCGAAATCACTCCTCCGTTTGTCCTACCCGGCCATGACATTTTTTATATTTTTTCCCACTTCCACACGGGCACGGTTCATTGGGGCCAATTTTAGGCTGTTGATTGCGGACAGTATAACCCTTGGCTGGCGCCGCGCCATTTTCTTCATCGCCGGCGCTATTGGCTTGTCGCGCCTGCGCTTGCTCCATCGCCTGCTTTCGGATAGCGCCCAGATGTTCCATTGACTGATGCTGAAAATTAATCTGCTGCTGTTTGTTCATGCCCTCAATGGCCACCATGATACTGCCGAAAAGCCCGCCCAACGCCTGACGGTCAATCGCCCCCAGCAATTCCTGGAACATTCCCAAACTTTCCTTTTTATACTCAATCAACGGATCTTTCTGACCAATTGCGCGCAATCCGACACTTTGACGGAGACTATCCAGCTCATAAAGATGCTCACGCCACTTCTCATCGATGCTGCGCAGCAAAATAAATGTTTCATTCCATTGCCGCCGCTCAGGTTCAAAAGGCTGGCGGATACTGGAATAAGCATATTGGATTTTCTTGATCAAATCATTGCCCAGAATATCAGGGGTCAATTCATCATAAGTATCGGGATCGATCTCCAATTGCAGACGGCACATATTGCGAATATCCCCCGTAATGGCGCTTAAATTCCATTCCTCGGCCGGCAGCTTATCGTTCGTATGCATATCGATCAAGTCCCAAACGGTATCTTCGATCACTTGATTTATCAGGGGGACCGTGTCGTTGGCCATAAGAATTTCCCGGCGTTTCTTATAGACAATTGTCCGCTGCTGGTTCATGATATTATCGTACTCCAGCAGATTTTTACGGATTTCGAAGTTATGTCCCTCCACCATTTTTTGAGCGCGTTCGATTGAACGGGTGATCATTGGATGCTCAATCCGTTCGCCTTCTTCCATTTTCAATTTATTAAGGATATTAATATAGCGATCAGAGCCGAAAAGGCGCATCAAATCGTCTTCCAACGAAATAAAAAAACGGGAAGACCCCGGATCGCCCTGGCGACCGGCGCGTCCCCGCAACTGCCGATCAATCCGGCGGCTTTCATGCCGTTCGGTTCCAATGATATGCAACCCGCAGGGAATATCCTGCCGGCACTTTTTCAAATCCACATCGGTGTCGCTATCCTTAACTCCGGGAGTATTCAGAAAACACTTGATATTTTCGTCCGCGCCGAATTTCTTATCGGCGCATTTGACAATTCCTTTGCCCAATTTGATATCAGTTCCGCGACCCGCCATATTGGTGGCAATTGTCACCGATCCGGGCTGTCCCGCAAGTGAAACAATCTCGGCTTCTTTCTGGTGATATTTGGCGTTGAGGACATTATGAGGAATGTTGCGCCGTTTTAAAAAACGGCTGATAATTTCCGAAACTTCTACCGTAACCGTACCGACCAGTACCGGCTGATTATTTTGATGAAAACGGATAATTTCTTCCACAATGGCTTGATACTTTTCCTTCCGTGTCCGGTAAACGGCATCATTGTAATCGATCCGCCGAACAGGGCGATTCGTGGGCACATTGAACACATTTAATTTATAAATCTCAAAAAATTCACCCTCCTCGGTAATCGCAGTACCCGTCATTCCGGCCAGTTTAGCATACATTCGGAAATAATTCTGCAAGGTAATCGTTGCATAGGTTTGCGTCTCTTCTTCAATATGCACACCTTCCTTGGCTTCGATGGCCTGGTGCATGCCATCGCTCCAGCGTCGGCCCGGCATTAATCGTCCAGTAAATTCGTCCACAATAATGACTTTATTTTCCTGCACAATATAGAGCACATCCTTTTCATACAACGCATAGGCGCGCAAAAGATTGCTGATTGTGTGCAACTGATCGCTTTTTTCCTGGTAGCGGTGCGTCATTTTTTCCCGGGCTTCCACTTTATCCTTGTCGTTCAAGTCTTCATCTCCCTCGATCATCGAAAGCTGCTCGTTAAGAGGCGGCAGAACAAAATAATTGGGCTCGCCGGGTTTCAGCTCATTACGGCCATTTTCCATCAAATCAGCAGCATGGGCTTTTTCGTCAATGATATAATACAACCCTTCATCAAGATCATGCATTTTCTTTTCCTGCATGAAAAAATTTTCAGTTTTCGTCACCAGATTCTTGATTTCCGGATCTTTGAGGAGTTTGTGCAATTGTTTATGTTTAGGAGATCCACGCTGGGCTTTCAGTAAAAGCTCACCCGCTGTCTGCCACTCTTTATCAGTAGGTTTCTCTTTTTCGATCAGGGTTTTTGCCTGGCTGACCATGGAATTAACCAGAATTGTTTGTTTTTTTACGAGGCGCTCAATCAGTGGGCGCATTTCATAGTATTTATGAGGCGTCTGCTCCACAGGCCCGGAGATGATCAATGGCGTACGCGCCTCATCGACCAGAACACTGTCCACTTCATCGACGATAGCATAATGGAAATCGCGCTGTACCAATTGGTCTTTCTCCCATGTCATGTTGTCGCGCAGATAATCAAATCCGAATTCATTATTGGTACCATACGTAATATCACACTGATAAGCGGCGCGGCGTTGCTCCGGCGACAGATTTGTTATGATTACGCCAACCGTGAGTCCCAAAAACCGGAATATTTCACCCATCCACTCGGCATCACGTTGCGCGAGGTAATCGTTAACCGTTACCAGGTGCGCGCCTTTCCCAGGCAACGCGTTTAAATATAGCGGCAAAGTCGCCACCAGCGTTTTTCCCTCACCAGTCGCCATTTCCGCAATAGCGCCTTCATTCAGAACCATTCCCCCGATTAACTGGACATCATAGGGAACCATGTCCCAGGTCTGTTCAATGCCCCGAACCTGCCAGGTTGCGCCACATAAACGGCGGCACGTTTCCTTAACCGTAGCAAACGCTTCAGGCAGTAAATCATCAACCGTCTCCCCCGCAACCAAACGGTCCCTGAATTCCTGCGTTTTGTTCTTCAGCGCTTCCTCACTCACCTGCGTATACGTTTCCCAAACATCATTAATCGATTTCACCCGTTGCGAAAATTTCGTCAGCTCCCGCGTCTGCCGCGAACCAAACAGCTTTTCTAAAAATTTCATTAACATAATCGCCTCTTTTCATTTATATATTTCATCCTGTTCACTCGAACCTGTCTTCAAATACCGTATCCAGACCATTCCATCCATGCCCCAAATCACCCGTAATCCGCTATTCACGCCAAAATCAGGTCAGTTCGGATTTTAATCAAACCTAATACTATTTTCTCATTCTTCTACTGAAATCACCATTGGTGAATATTGCATTTCATTATAATATATAGTAAAAAATGAAAATGTCAAGTCAAAACTAAAAATTCAATTCGTTTGGCACAATAAATGCAGTATATAATTATTGAGCCTATCACTCTTCCACTCTTCATTCAAAGGAGAAATTTATGGAACATATTGCAGGATTGCCCACTCCCCCCGAATTGGTGAACAAGTACACATTGATTCAGCAATTGGCTTATCAGGCGTTCTGGTACGCCCTACGCGGCGATGACAAGAAAGCGGAAAGAATTCGTTGGTTTATGCAGTCATTCACCCATACTGTGTAATTTTTAGCTTGACTTTTAGCCAAAGAATTTTTATTTTAATGTCTATGTATTTAAACCGAATATTATTTTTGTTAGTTTTGTTAGTAATTAACGGAACAGTATCGTTAGTAGCAGACGATGCCCATCTAACCGTGATGACGTCAACCCGCCAGGTGTTAGAGCTGTTAGTTGAGGTCGACACCTTCAACATAGGCGGCGCTACCGATGCCCCATTTCTCATCATTGATGGCGCTCAACAGTTTCCATCGGGAACCCGGGTTGTCCCCGGCCTGACGTTCAGTTTTTTTATTCCGTCTTCTCTGCGTTATGATATTTCTTGGCAGATACTCGATTCCACATTATACCCAGCGCGTGATTGGCAGCGCCGGCAATCATTTCAAATCGATCAACAGAAAACACGGATAGCCGATGACACTGTTTCAGAAATATTCGACGATAACTGGGTCGAATTAAACCCACCGGCGCGCGTGGAAGGATACCCAATCGCCACCGGGACGATTCGACTGGCGCGCTATGATGAATCAAAAGGCGAGGCCATCATTATCCGTCGAATGCGAATCACAGTGACATATCAATTTCCCGCGCAGCTAACGCCCGGTCTGGAACTCCCATTGCCCACATCATTGCGCAAGATCGCGCTAAACCCGGATTGCCGCCCCGTTAAAATCGAGACGGAACCCAAGCTTTCCCGGATCCAAGGAATACTCCGGGCTTGGGTGTGCCTGAAATGGAGGATTACCTGGCATATATTAAAATCCCTGTGACGGCTTCCGGATTGTATAAAATTACCGGACAGCGGATTTCACAAAACATCAACAATGTGGCAAATTATTCTGCGAACCAGTTCCGCATTTTTTTCTCCGGTGGGAAAAGCTTGCCCTATGACCTGCGCCAGCCTCGGGTTGAATGGCAGGAAGTGCCCACCGTATTTGAGGATAATGGCAATGGCATTTGGGATGCCAATGATCAGTTGCTGTTTTATGCCATAGCCAATCCATGCTGGGACTATCAAAAAAATACGGGTTCCTCTTCTATTTATGACGACACTACCTGGTATTGGTTGGTACTCGATTCTCAACCCCGGCGAACAGAAATCCCCCTGCGCTCGACTCCCGTCGATATCCCCACGCAATCCTCGCAATCCAGCGCCATGCATACCATCTATTTAGAGCAAAATCTGCTCTTACATCCCCTGGGAAATGGAATTAACTGGTATTGGGCCAAAATATCAGCAACCAGCGCTCAGAGCTTTAGCGCCTCCCTCGAAACGGCGGCTCCCGCGGCGGATTCTACCGCCCTGCTCACTGTTCAATTTTACCGCAACAGCGGAGGGACGTCTCAACGGATACAAATATCGTTCAATGGGCAATTGGTAAAAGACACCTTTGTCTATATCCCGATCAATGATTCAAAAATTAAATTTCCGATCTCGCAGGGGTCCATGCTGGCCGGAACTAACCAGCTTCAAATGAATTTTCCAGGCTCCATCACGCAGGATTTGTATATTAACGCCCTTTCTCTCGAATATCAGGAACGATTGGAATTGGATGGGGGACGCAACCACGAATCTTTTTCCCCGATCGATGCCGACTCGGAAAGCAGGACGCTGCAATATAGTCTTAAAAATGATTCCTCCCCGCCCGATTTCTTGCTGGGCATTAGCGATATTTTTCATCCGCAACGCTTTCAACCGTTACTGCAAGGTCAATCTCTGTTCATCCAGCTCAATCCGGCGGAATCCCTGCAACTGAAAGCCCTCTACCGCTCGCAGATACTTCAACCCACTCGGCTGGAATCGGTAAACTGGGCGTATCTCAGACGCCCCGATCAAAGCGCCACCTACGTGATGATTTGCCATCCCATTTTCATATCAGAAGCGGAACGCCTGGCGCAATTTTACCGTCAGCGCGACGGGATTACTGTCCGCGTGATTAATGTGGCCGACATTTACCATGAGTTCGGCTGGGGCGCCCATGAACCCGTCGCTTTGCGCGATTTCCTCTATTATGCCAGCAATACTTGGAACCAGCAGCAAGAACGTTTGCAATACGCGCTCTTTTTCGGAGATGGGAATGCCGATTTTCGGGGAACTCTCTCCGATGTCGTCGTATCCAGATTGCCTGTATGGGAAACCTCTTTCACGACTCCTGACGGGTATCTCGTCAGCGACGATTTTTTTGCTTTTTTTTTGAATAGCGCGGGAACAGCGATGGACGAAACCTTCCCTCAGTTGGCGATTGGACGCATCCCGGTTACCTCGACGACCGAAGCCCGCAGCGTAGTTGATAAACTTATCTCATTCCAAACCCGGAAATCCAGCGATTACTGGCGCGATGGTATCGTTATCTCCGCCGATGATGAGGATAATATCCAATACCCTAACGAGGTGGAAGTGATGCATACCGTCAATACTGAAAACCTCATCATACCCAATATTCCGGATTTCATGCTCAAAGAGAAAATATATCTAATGAATTATAGCAAATTAGTGAAACCCCAGGCCCGGGTGGACCTGCGCAACGCCCTGAATGAAGGGGCCCTTCTTTTCAATTGGACCGGGCATGGTAGTTGGGAGCGTCTGGCTCACGAGACAATTTTCCAGGGCAGCGAAGATGTTCAGCGACTGACCAATCAAAACAAATATTTTCTGTTTTACGCTTCCGCCTGCGATGTGGGCCGCTATGATATGCTCAACGGATATTGCCTGGCAGAAAAACTTCTGCTTCAAGCCGATGCCGGCGCTATCGCCTGCATCGCTTCCAACCGGGCCAGTTTCCCGGGAACCAACGAGTCGCTGAATGGACTCTTTCTGCTTTACGCCCTTAAATATGGCTTGCCCATCGGCCAGGCGCTCAGTATGGCCAAAATGGCCTATCATCCCTCCCTGACCAACAACCGCCAATACAACCTTTTGGGCGATCCTTACCTGACATTGCTTCGCCCGGGATATCGGATTAATATTCCGCTCGACCGATCTGATTCACTGGTTGCCGGAGATCCAATTACTATAACCGCCCCGGTGGAGGCCTTGTCACAAACATTGGGCGAACCATCCGGTAAAACACAAGTAGTGCTGCAAAATCCCGACCGCGCGATTGTTTACCAGATACCAAATTACACCCCGGTAACATATCAACTGCCGGGATTCATCTTATTTCACGGATTTTCCGAAATTGAAAATTTTACCGTGCAAGCGCGCCTGATTGTGCCCCTGGATTTGGGTTTTCAGTCAGGAACCGCTCTCCTGAAATATTATCAGCCCGGAGACTACGAGGTAGATGGATTTTATAACCGCCTGCGTTTGACGGGCAAATCGAGTTCCAGGACCGATACCACCGCGCCGGAACTCACGGTAAGTTTTGACTACCTGCCGGCGCCCGAACAGAAGGAGATTCAAATTACCCCTAATTCTGTCCTGAGCATCCGATTTTATGATGAAAACGGGATCAATCAAACCGGTTTGCCCGGCCATCAAATCATGCTGATGATTGATGACGATACCCAACAACGCATCGACCTGACCCCCTATTTCCAAAATGAGGCGAACTCCTACCAGGAGGGCTCCCTTACTTATCATTTCCAATCGCTAAGTATCGGTTATCATACATTTTTATTCCGCTGTTATGATAATTTTAACAACCCGGCGGAAAAACAACTGAACGTATTAGTTCAAAATAAAAGCCGGATTGAACTCCAGCAAGTTTATAATTATCCCAATCCATTTCGCAGCTCCACTCAATTTGTGTTAGAAACCAATACCGGTGGAACGGCGACGATCGAAATCTATACCATGACCGGAAGGAGGATCATGCGTTTTGAAAGAGTGGCTGCCGTTGGGCAGAATATTTTTGAATGGGACGGAAGAGATTGGGCCGGTGATGAATTGGCCGCGGGAACCTATTTTTATCGGATTACGGTACGAGAACCATTTACCGGTAGTCAAAAAAATCAGATTAACAAGTTAGTAAAGATTCGTTAAAGGAGTATATTCAATGAAACGCACCAACATCTTTTTGCTGTTATTGGTACTAACCATTTTTAATAGTATCGCCGAAGCCCGGGATATCAGCCGGGCAACCGTATTATTCTTACGGATTCCACCCAATGCGCGTTCATGGGGATTAGGACGGGCGTATGCAGCTATGGCCGACGATATTGGCTCGGCATACTTCAATCCGGCCGGACTCGTCAACATCCAGAAAGATCAGGCCATGCTGATGTACGCGCCCTGGATGCGCCAGTTTGTGGATGATATGCACTTTTCCTATTTCGCCTGGGGAAGAAACATCAAGGATATCGGGCATGTGGCCGCCCATTTAACCTTCATGTTCCTGGGCACCCAGGACCGAGTTGGCGAAGACGGAACTCCCCAAGGTTCCTTTTCCAGTTATGAATTCGCGCTCTCTTTATCCTATGGAACCTATCTCGGAGATTACCTGGCCGTGGGAGGAACATTTAAATATATCCATTCGCACCTCGCATCCGCAGGCGCTGGCCAGGAAGTCGGTTCGGGCGTTGGCAAATCGTTTGCCGTAGATGCCGGGATCCTCTACACCATGCCGTTCAAACCGGAATGGAAAGTGGGTGCTTCCATCGCCAATGTCGGGCCAAAAATGGCCTATATTGACGCCGCTCAAGCAGATCCTCTCCCACGCGTTTTAAAAATCGGCACCGCTTATAAAATCATTAACAAAGAATACAACCAGGTAACCGCTACTATGGACTTAGATATTGATATGGTCGGAGTGTCCAGAGAAGACCTTAAAGACAAATTCAGCTCCTTAATTTATTGCGGCGGAGCTGAATACTGGTACGCCAAGGCCATCGGACTCCGCGCCGGATACTACTACGACAAGGATGGCGAAGTTAAAGCGCCCACCTTCGGCGCCAGCATTTTGTGGGAAAAATTCCAGTTCGATTTCGGCTATTTTAAAGGCGACACCGGACACCCCCTGGAAAACCAGATGCTTTTCTCACTCCTGTTCCGCATCTGACCGGGTTTTGAGTAATGAAAAACTGCTTATTAATACTACTCAGCATTTTAATCGGATATTATCCGCTTAGCGGTGACCGCCTATTCCCGCTTAAACACCCGCTAACGCTTGAAACCCAACCGATTGAAGGCCCCCACCCCCTTGCGCGAAAAAGCGGATTTGCCTCCTTCCACCAAACAGCCAACCCCAAGGCGGGTTTGCCGGAAATCGCGCGCCAAACCCAATGGGGATTACCCAGGGGAACACCCGCAATCCGGCAGTTGAAGGTATTGGCGTTGCGTATTGAATTTCAAGCGGACTGTGAAGACGCTTCTACCGGCAATGGATTGTTTGATTTACGCGATACCACGCAATTCCTTTACGAAGAAGGACACGAATTTGACCGGACCCCTCATAATCGCCACTATTTTGAAAAACATCTCGACGCCCTGGACCGTTATTACCGGGCGGTTAGCGATGGACGGCTGGAACTCTCATATCAAGTCTATCCCAAAATTGAGAACCAGGCATATCGTCTGGCCTGGACGATGCAGCGCTATGGCCAGAATGGCCCCTATTCAAGTTGGAATGAAAGCCTCGCCCAGTTTGTTTACGATGCCGTTTTAATGGCTGATTCGACCGACCCGGAACTTGATTTTTCACAATGGGATGTGGTTATTCTCTTTCATGCCGGGTCCGATTGGCAGTCGGATATGGCCGGCTTGGGGAATAGTCCCGACGATCTGCCCTCAGCCAACATTTTTCTCGGGACACCGGTTCCAGTTGATAATGGAGCCAACCATGTCGCCAGTGTGATGCTGATTCCGGAAACAACCAGCCAGGATGGCCGCATTGGCGTGATCAACGGTGTGCTGGCGCATGAATTTGGCCATCAGTTGGGATTTGTCGATATCTATTCAACTGTCGATTTTCGTCCCGTCGTCGGAAACTTCAGCCTCATGGATGCCGGCAATCTCCTGACCGCGCAATTGGGCGATATGTTCGTACATGGACTGTTGCCCTGCTACCCCGACCCGTTCCATCGCGCCTTTGCCGGATTCAATGACGTTATCACCCTCAACCAACCCGCTGAAAATGTCACTGTCAATGCCTGCGAAATTTACCAGTCCCCCGGGAAAATCTATCGGATACCGATAACCGCAAACGAGTATTTTTTAGTGGAAAACCGGCAACAAAACCCCAGCGAACGTGATATCGCTATTTGGCTCAAAGACGGAGTTATTGCCGGACCCGTTGATTTAGATAAAAATTTCCTCCCGGTCTATGATTATCTGCTGCCCGGTTCCGGCATGCTGATCTGGCATGTGGATGAATCCGTGGCAGAATTGGACTACATTACCGAAGACGAAATTCCAAATAACTGGCAAGCCAATACATTGCAATTAGACCCCGCCCACCCCTTCCTGTCTGTAGAAGAAGCCGACGGATCCCATGATATCGGCATTTTTATCAATGAACTGGGAACAGAATTTGACTTTTTTTCAGCGGACAACAACCCGCATTTCGGACCCTCGACTCAACCCAATTCTAACTCCTATAGCGGAATTAGTTCCGGCCTCCACGTGATGAATATTTCAGCCAGCGGGCCCGCTATGAATTTTACTCTATCGTGGGAAAAATGGTTTCCAACCTCGACTCTGAATTTGGGTGTCAGCGCTCCCCTACGCGCTCTATTCCCTTTTCCGCAAAGCGCCGATACGCTCAATGATTTTCTGGCGCTCGACCAAGCGGGTAATTTATATGGTATCCACCAACTCGCGCGGGGTATACTGCAAACCTACCATCAATGGGATCCCACGCAATATCCCGATTCGCAAGGATTTTTATTCGCGATTTCCTGCCAGGAATTGCCCCTTATGGGTAAATTAAGCGATCCCCGGCAGGATCAACTGATCTACTATCGGTCCGGTGAAGTGGTTGCTTATAATATGAATAGTGAATCCGATCGTACCTGTAATCTGTTCCGTATGACCGGGAAGCCGGACTCTTCGCCGCGAATGTCAAAAACATCCGCGCTGGAAACAGATGATACTTTCAATCAAGGCCCGGGAATCCTGGTTAAACTTAACCCCGAGGATTCCCTCAATTCCCTCTTTTTTTCACCCGGCAATGACGAAATCTGGCTTGTTAACTTAGATACAGCCATTGTCTGGAATACCGGGTGGGGAAAAATCACCGGATTGACCTATTCCCCGCAAAGGGAGTGGGGCCTGGTAGCGCTGACGGAATATGGCCGGGTCTTACTCCTGGACCCCCTGGGCGATGGAGAAATCCGCAATTGGCCACTGGCCGGGCAATGCCTGCCCCAGGGACAGCCCATTCTCGCGGATTTCAATGGCGACCAACGGGAAGAACTGATTGCGCTCGATCAGTGCGGCGCTCTCCATACGCTCGATGACCAGGGGTACTATTGTGACGGGTTCCCAGTCCAACTCGATAATGGCCCCATCACAACCCATCCCGTACTGGGCAATATCGACGACGACCCGACTCCAGAACTGATTGTCGCGACAAACCAGGCCCTCTATGCCATTAATTATAACGGAACCCTTGTCAGCAACTTCCCATTTACCGCCAAACGAACCGAACCCTATGATCAAGCTGTTGCCAGCCCAGTGTTGGCGGATATGGAAGAGACCGGCAAACAATCCATTCTCTGGGCCACACCGGACCATCGTCTATGGGTCATTGACGGGAACGGCGATTTTCATAATGAACTCTCCCTATCCATTGAGGGAACTATTACCGAATCCCCGCAATGGCTCAAGCTGGTTTCTACCCCCGCCGGCAGCGGTGATTTCGCTCTGACAACGGTCACTAATATGGGAACGGTTGCGGTCTATCCCTCTGAGTTAACCGCTGATCGGATTGGCTGGCCGATGGCCGGGTATAATTTTGAGCATATTTTCCAAAATCCGGACGGGATACCCATCGACACAGCCGCTATTCCCTCGGAAAAAGTGTTCGAACTATCCACAGCGCATAATTTTCCCAATCCCGTAAACGGCTCGATGACCTCTATCTATTATTATCTTTATCAACCGGCGGAAATTAACATCACTATTTATGATGTCAGCGGGAAAAAAATGATCGGTCCCTTAGCCGGCTCATCCTACCCGATGACGGAAAACATTGTTCCGATTGATGTTTCATCCTTGGAGAGCGATCTTTATCTGGGATTGCTAAAAGCAGTCTGGGAAGGTAAAGAGTTTAAAACCTGGTTTAAAATGGCTGTTATAAAATAAACACTTAACGGAGGCGGTTTTATGTATCGTACTTTCATGTCGGGACTTCTCCTGATGATCCTGACACTTAGCGCGCAGGCGCAAATTAATTTTTCCTACAATCACCTACTGTTCGCTCATCCCGAAATGGTTTTAGCGCAAAATGATTCCACCGGCATTCCAGCAAATGCCCCGATAGTTGATGATAGCGCCACCATGAATACTCCGTCCGAAATCCTGCCGGCGGTAACGGAGGAAGTCATTCAACCCTTGGAAAATCGCGGCATGACCACCCCGAAAAAACGGTTCTTCCAATCTGCCCTGATTCCGGGATGGGGACAATTCTCCAACCATGATTATCTCTTTACCGCCGCTTTTGTCGGTATTGAAGCGGCTACTATTTTCCTCTATATGGATTACAACCAACAGGGAAATGACAAGGAAGATGAATTCAAGGCGTTTGCCGATCTCCATTATCGGCCCGATGTGTATGAAAACTGGGTCCGAAACTACAAACCCCTTTGGGCTTATGTGAATCGCCTCGATGAAGACTCCCTGCCGCCACAGTTTACCCATGACTGGGATGAGGAAGGTTTCAAAAGCCAGCAATATTACGAAATGATCGGCAAGTACCGCCAATTTTATGTCGGCTGGGATGACGGCAAACCCTGCATCATTGACTCAGCGAAATTTATCGGATATTTAACAGGTGGCGAAGTATATAACTTGGAAGATAGTATTCGCATGGATATCAATATTAATGAATACTGGTCGGAGAACGCTCAAACCTATATGAAAATGCGGGACGAAAGTAACGCGATGTTCAAAAAAGCCGGATACATGCTGGCCGCAGTTGCCCTCAATCATATAGGCAGCGCCATTCAGGCGGCCTGGAAAGCAACTCGCATGGACAAGCAGGTGGAAAAGGCAACCGGGCTGAAGGAGAGCGGGTTTCAATTCGCATTCCAACCCGACTTAACTTCCTATCGCATGAATCCCACCCTGATGTTTACCGCAAAATTTTGAGGTACTCTATGCGCTATTTATTGTTAATCACTCTGGCTGGATGCATGGTTATCAACGCCCAGCCAAAAGCGACGCCGCTTCTCACCCCGAAAAAAGTTCTTTTCCATTCCATTGTTTGCCCCGCCTGGGGAATGCGGGAACTGAACCGTCCCCAACGGGCGCGGGTCTATTTGCTAAATGATATCGCCCTGCTGATCGGATATTGGGGATTAAAAAAAACCGGAGATTGGGAAAAAGAAGCCTATCGCATCTACGCCGTTGAACATGCCGGAATCCGTAATCCCGAAACTAAAAATGATGCCTTTTTTCGCGATTTGAAATTCTACATGAGCGTTTACGACCATGACCTGGTTGCCGCCAATGAGCCTTATGCCGATGAATGGCTCGATTATTGGCAATGGGAAACGGACGAACATCGGCGACATTACGAAAAGCTGCGCAACCACAGCGAAAGCGCTTATAATAACGCTTCCTTTATGATTGCCGGAGTGATACTAAACCATCTGGTCGGCGCGATTGATGCCATGCGAATTTTCCGATCCCAACAGAATATTGCCATTCAATCCTCGATTGGGAACCAATCTTACCAGGTGGCTTTCCAGTTAAAATTTTAAGATCATGGGAAAAATCTCCCGATTATTGCTCATTCTAACTAAAATCAACGGCCAACTCATCCTCATCGGTGGGTTGGTTTTTTTTTATCTGATTAAATTGCTCTTAATCGTCCTCTTCCTCTATTTCCATTTCAGCCAGCATCAGTTTCAGTTTAATTGGACCCCTGTCCCCGGCGCTGAATTATCCATTGAAGGCGCCGGAGAATGGCAATATAAGTCCAAACTCTATCATTTAAATTATATCACGATCGCAAACGCAGGGAAAAAACTGCTAAAACTCGACCATATCACAATTTTTCAGGATACCAGTTGCAATTACCTCTCCCTGACCATCGAACATGCCATGGCGGATTATTCCGCCATCATTGCGCTTTGGGATACCCTGAATAGCGGACAGGAAAAGGCTACAGCGGCTGAATTTCAATTTCCTCAATGGAAACGCCTGGCTTTAGGGCGCATCCGCATCAAAGAATTGCAAATCGAACGCTGGAAAAATAAACCCGTTACCCTGGCCCTTCTTGCATTCGTGGAATGTTCCAGCGACTCAATCCATGCCGATTTGACGGTTGACGGGCTTCATCTGGAAAAACTACCGGCAACGGCCTTCAATGCGCAACTCTCTTTCATACAACTTGATCCTCACACCTTAGTTTGGCGATTGGCCGCTGGCGACGTTCACTCTCTTTCACTCAAAACTGAGGGCGTTTTTAATTTTTCCAACTATCTTGGAAAAGGCCAGTTTACATTAAATGAAGGGCAACTCGCCCGTTGGCTGCCGGATTCAATTAAAAAAAGTTTTCCGCCGTGGATCGAAATCGACTCAGGACTCATTAAGAGTGAATTTTTAATTGATCGCCAAAACATTATCCTTGAAAACGGATTTCTCAGTGTTGGGAACGTTGATAACACACTGGTAAACACCCATTGGCATAGAATTGAATACTTGCCCTCTGCGGCAACTGTTCGCTTTGACTCACTGTTGATTGCCTGGAATAAAAATGAATGCCAACTCACCCGGGGCAGCATCGATTTAAATAATTTTCTCTTTAATGGGGAAATAAATTATTCATTGCGGCTCCTGCCTGAAGGCCAATATGGAATCTCCCGCATCAGCGGGACTGGATCAATAATTGCAAACGATTTGAACTGGATGACCGTTTCCTGCAAAAAAGTTAACTGGAGCCAAAAATTGCTGGGTGAATGGCGCGGCATTAATATAAACTGGAACAATGAATTGAATTTTACCATTGAACGCAAAAACTTGCAAACATCCGACTGGGTGGGCTCAATTAATGGGTGCAATTACAATGGTGAGGCGCTTCTGAATCTCACGGATACGACTTTCAAAATTCAACTCGACTGCTCAATCGATCAATTCCTGGAAACAATCGAAAAAAAAAGGGTTGAGGTGGAAAACGCTCAAATGGAAATTTCCTACGAACGAAATAAAGATAAGCAAACTCCCCTTTTCTCGATTGACGGATTTATCAAAAAATGCGCCATTGATTCTCTATCTTTCGATTCAATCTGGGTCATTGCTGATACAGTAGATACCGAAAACCTAACCCAGGGAAGAGCCCTCTTCTCGGTGACTCGCGTCTTATGGAAAAACGAGATTATTTTTCCCAGGGCGCATGCTCTTGTACGAATTGAAAACCCCCGCCATATAATCTTTAATCCGATAATTGTTGCTTTACCCTACGATATCGTCAGTGAATGGAATGGATCTTTAGCATTAAATCAAATTCCATACCAACTTCAATTAGATAGTAGTTTCCTGTTTATCCGTAATTCAAGGCTACGTGTGGATGCCCCCTATATTACGACCATCGAACCCGGAGGATGGATAGACGCGCCGGAAATCGGAATCAAACGGGAGAATGAACAAATACTTATACAGGCCAGTTATCATCTTACCCGGGGTGAAGGCCATTTGCAAATGGTCGGTGAAAATTTTACCATAGATAGCTTGCGGGAATTTTTTCTTCCAACCGGTAAATGGAGTGATTTTAACGCTAATTGCAATTTTGCCGCGACGATGAGTATCGATAGCGCTGGATCCTTTTCTGGTTCCGCCTCCATCTCCCTCACCCGCATTCAATTAGATCAAATTGAATTCGACACGCTGTCACTCGCGCTAAACTGGCTCAATCACAACATGGAGCTGATGGACATCCGGTTATCAAGTTTTGAACATTCTTGGCAAGGGAGGGGATGGATCGACACCCGTCTTAATGGAAGGGACATGGAAATAAAATTGACGGGCGGAGGAGATATTCCATATTTCATTGCCGCCTATTTACCTCAATTATACCTGTTAACCGGCCATTATCAAGGAGAACTGAGCATTGACGGTTCTTTGCAACAACCGCTCATCGCGGGTCGGCTCCATCTGGATTCTACCGATCTTTTCTTCAATTTCTTAGAAACCCCGCTGCAAAATATCCATGCCGCGCTACGCTTCAATCTTGACACGATTTGGGTCGATTCGCTCAGCGGGAAAACCGTGGAACAAAAAAAAGCCAACCAATGGAACCCCTGGCGCTGGTTTTTTCCGCTCAAATCTGTGGCGCGAAATTTTTCCCTGAAGGGATGGCTTTCCCCCCAAGATTCACTTTACAATCTCGATTTCACGGGACGCAATTTGTATTTTGCCTACTTACCCATAAAAAGCGATGTCATGATGGATGCCGATTTACATGTTACTCACTTGCGCCACCTACCCTATCTGACTGGATCCATTCGCATCCACGAATTCAACCTGACCGATGAATTCGGGAATAAATCCCTTCCGCCAGAAGATTCTACCCGTTTTTTTTATAATTTGATCCTCCAAATGCCTGGAAATATTTGGGTTAAAAACACATTAATGAATGTTGAGACAGGCGGAGAAATCCGCATTTGGCTGGAGCGCCCGGCGCCTTTTCCAGAGGTATATGGCAGTCTGAATGCTAAAAGAGGCCAAATTTTTCTCTACGGCTATACTTTTATAATTACAAAAGGCGAACTTTTTTTTAGTAAAGGAGAAGTAATCGATCCCGCGCTGGATGTAGATGCGTATACTAGCCTGCGAAATCTGACCATCCAGTTGCATTTGGGTGGAACCTTGACGAAACCGGAGTTCCTATTCACCAGCTCACCCACAACTCTCTCCCAGGAAGAAATCTTTGCCTTCTTTTTTTCCGGCTCGGTAGATGGCCGCAAATCGGGATCACTCAACCAGGAAGCAGGACAAGCTATCACCGGTATGTTGGCCCGTCAATTAAGCCTGCGTGCGCGCAACTACCTGGGACTCGATCAATTGGAATTTAATTCCACCGATCCCACCGTGTCCAGCGGCGCTGAATCCATGGTGGAACGCTTAAAATTTTCCAATTTGACCATTGGAAAATATATCACCCCTCAGCTCTATATCTCCTATAGCGGTCAAATGGGATTAGTCGGACAGACCGCTATTTCGCTTGAATATTTGATTAACAATAATTTATCGCTTATCGGTCAAAAAAAAACCGATGGATATTATAAAATGGGAATACGACTGCGCTTTGAGTATTAAATTTAAAAGGAGGATTGTTATGTATCAGGAATGCTATGAATTGTGCAAAGCGGCAGCAGCCGATGCGAGTCATTTTATAATGACGCATTTTCAGCAACTCTCCTCCAGCGATGTTAACGAGAAACAGCAAAATGATTACGTAACCTTTGTGGATAAGGGCAGTGAACTTCGTATTGTTGAAATGATCCGCGCCCATTTTCCGGATCACGCCATCCTGGCAGAGGAAAGCGGCCCTAGCGGAAACACCGGGGAATACTTATGGGTGATCGATCCATTGGACGGAACCACGAACTTTATCCATGGAATCCCCCACTTTGCGATTTCCATTGCGTTGCTGGAAAAGGGCCAACCTTTAGCCGGATATATCTACCATCCGGTTTTACAGGAAGAATACTTCGCCTGGCGGGGAATGGGCGCCTTTTTTCAAAATCATCCTATCCGGGTTCGAACAATTAATTCTTTAAACCAGGCTTTGGGCGCAACCGGATTTCCTTTCAAGAACCTGGACCATTTGCCAGCCTGGATCGATATGTTTCGTAAAACGTTTCCACTGACAAAAGGACTGCGCCGCATGGGTTCAGCAGCTTTGGATATGGCTTATGTCGCAGCCGGTCATTTTGATTTTTTTTGGGAAGCCCGGCTTTGTCCCTGGGATTATCTGGCAGGCATATTAATCGTCCAGGAAGCCGGCGGGATCGCTACCAATTTTGCAGGCAAAGCTCCCAATATCTATCTCCCGGATTCAATCATCTGCAGCGCGTCAACTTTGTACCCGCTCTTAATCCCTTTTTTTCAAAACGACGATAAACATTAATTGATTTAAAGAGAAAAACTTGACAATCTTCCATAAATGAATTATATTAAACCAGTGAGGAATCAAAATTTTCAGCCCCTTCCCCGTTGAAGTAAATCAATTTGGGTTCAAAACGATAATAATGAAGATTGCCCGGGGATACTGAAAATTTTACTGTTCCAATGGATGCCCTCAATTAATCGTGTAACCAACAAGGGAGCAATCCAATGAAGAACCCGTTACTGGTACCTGAGCTCAGAGAAATGCTGCAACATGAAAAATATGATGATCTGGAATACTTTTGCTCCACAAATACTCCTTCCGTCGCCGCTGATTTTATCAGCGCTCTCGAAACTCCTGAAGTTTTTCAAGTAATCACTCATATTGATCCCGAAGATGCCTCCGATATTTTTGTAAACCTGGATGCGGAACTACGCATACAATTGATTGATGCCCTCTCTGATCAACAATTGGCGCAGCTCGCTTATTATATGTCCGATGAGGATGAAGAAAACTTTTATCAGGGATTTTCCCCCGAAAAGATCAAAATTTTTGAATCCTTTTTCCCTGTAATAGAAGTTGAAGAAAAAAAAGCGCGGGAAGCCGAGGAAGAAGAAGAGATTCGACTGCCCGAACCGAAAGAAAATTATATCCTTGATGAAGAAGGGGAACCCTTTGAAAATATCGATGTCTATAAGACCCGCGACAAAGGACTTGAAAAAATCGGCCGTTTCGAGCGTGAATCCTGGATCAATCTTGAAGATCCAGAAAAAGAAGAACTCGACTATATCGCAAAAGCATTCAACATTCCCCATGATTTCTTGACGGCATCCATCGATCCCGATGAACGCGCGCGCATTGAAGTCGATGAGCACGCAATATTAATTATTATTAAAGTCCCGATTTTTGATGAAGAAAACAAAGACTTACTCTACTCAACCGATTCCATGGGTATTATCCTTATCCCCAACTTCATTATTACCATTTCATTAGCCGGCAATGACGTCATTCCGGAATTTTTAGCGGGAAAAGTCAGAAATTTTAATACAAATTTTAAGGAACGCTTCGTGCTGCAGCTCTTTATGCGTACTATTCTATTGTACCACCAATATTTAAAGCAAATAAACAATATTACTAATTTAATCCAGAGTAAGCTGCAGGAGTCGATGCAAAACAAACAACTTTTCAAACTTCTCAACCTTGAAAAAAGCCTGGTCTATTTTACCACTTCACTCAAATCAATGGAAATAATGCTCGACCGCTTCAACCGGCAAAACATACTTAAACTGGACGCTAAGAACAAAGAATACGACAATATCATCGAAGATATCATCATTGAATGCAAACAGGCCCAGGAGATGTCTAATATCTATAGCAACATTTTAACCGGTTTAATGGATGCCTTTGCATCGGTGATTTCAAATAATCTGAATGTCGTCATGAAACTTCTGACACTCATTACGATCATTCTCACTTTCCCTATGATTGTCACATCCTTTTACGGTATGAATGTCGGCCTTCCCCTGCAAAAAAGCCCTTACGTGTTAATCGCTATTTTTTCGGCATCATCCATTCCTGCATTAGCAACTTTTTTCTATTTCAAAATGAAAAAATGGCTTTAAGAGTTATAATTTTTTAGACAATGGGCTTAACCTTTCATGCTTTTCAAACTATACTACCAAAAAATTGTATGTGATCTGACATTGAATGGATAATTCGTTGTATCGGCTGTTCCAGTTATAGACAACAGTTATTTATCGGACTCCCAGCATGCTTTTTTCCACTCGAAAGTCCCGTTCACCTTCGCCAAGCCTTTGCACCGCTGATGAATGGTTGTCGTATCGGCGGCAACTTGGGGTAGATCGGTCTTAATGACACAACATCCATCTCTTGTCAATAACTACTGATATCCTGTCAATATTAAAAATTTAAGCCAAGATGTGTATTTCATGAAAATTTTACAAATTCGGAAAATTATCAGATTTCTGAAAACATTTCAAATTTCTGATAGAGTTAATAACACTTTGCTTTTACTTAACTTTTGCGTATATTAATAAATAGATTGCAAGGGGAGATGTTAGCGGACAGGAGTCGTTATGCGGAAAATCTAATTTCAGGTGGCATGAATTTTGCAACAATTAAAGGCAAAACTCACCACTTAAACTAAGGAGTCTATCTATGCGTAGTTGGATGCTACTAATTGGCGTTTCATTTTTATTACTGAGCGTAACATGTTCGGATACTGAAGAAAATCATAAGATCAAAAACCGTGACCTACGGCAAATGAGCGCGGCCGAAAACCAAATCATCAACACCGATAATACCTTCGGATTTGAACTTTTTAGTAAAATCAACAAAGCGGATAGCAGCGTGAACATTTTTATCTCTCCGTTAAGTGTTTCTTTAGCATTGGGAATGGCATTAAACGGCGCAGCAGGAGAAACCCTGGCAGAAATGCAGCAAATGATAAAAATGAACGATCTTACTTTGGATGAAATTAACCAGGCGTATTTAAGTCTGATCACTTTCCTGATGGAACTTGATTCCAAAGTCATCTTCGAAATCGCCAATTCAATTTGGTATCAAGAGGGCTTCTCCATTAAACCCGATTTTCTGTCCGTTAATCAAACCTGGTACCAGGCAGAGGTTCACTCCCTCAACTTCAACCTTTCTAGCGCAAAAGATATTATTAATCAATGGGTTGCCAACAAAACTCATGATAAAATAGATACCATCATCGACGAAATCGACCCGATGGTTATTATGTTTTTGATCAATGCAATTTACTTTAAAGGAGAGTGGAGCTATCAGTTCAATCATGAACAAACATATAACGGCAATTTTCAATCGGCGTCGAACGGCAATACTCCCTGCCGGATGATGATCCAGAAAAACCTTTTTGATTACTACAAAAATGATCAGTTTCAAGCCATTGATCTCCCGTATGGCGACTCTCTTTTTCGAATGACAGTAGTTTTGCCCACAGATGGAGAAAATCTCGCTGACTTGATCAATGAACTGGATGGTTTAACCTGGCAATCGATGCTCGACAGAATGGAACCCGATTCAGGAACTCTTTATCTGCCGAAATTCAAGCTGGAATATGAAATCCAGTTGAATGACATTTTACAAGCCCTCGGAATGCAGGCCGCTTTCAATCCCATCACGGCTAATTTCAGCAACATCACAGATGAAAAAATCTTTATCAGCGAAGTCAAACACAAAACGTTTATAGAAGTTGATGAAGAAGGCGCTGAAGCCGCCGCTGTAACATCCATAAGTTTTGAAGTTACCAGCATGCCTCCACAGGAACAGTTTTCAATGGTGGTCAATCGCCCCTTTCTTTTTGTGATCCATGAATCACATACGCAATCGATTCTCTTTATCGGGAAAATCGGTGACGTTAAAACTGAATAATCAGTTTTTTTTGCGAGATTAAAACAGGATGCCCATCGAAAATCTATGTAACTCAACAATGCGAGGGTGATATGAAACGCTTACTTTTAATAATGGTAGCGCCGGTTTTGTTGTGGGGCCAATACTGGGACCAGCGATCCCTGGAAAAAAGCTTCGAAGAATCGGATATCTATTTCAACTCCTTCTATCTGAATCCCTATGGTATCCATCAATTCAACAATGTAATGCCAGGATTAGTAAAAGACCCTTTCCTTAGCATTTGGCTAAATCCTGCATCTATTGTCGATCTGGACACAAACAATTTACTTATCTATGCGGATATGCGGGGAGATCGAACCGAGTCGGCTATTGTTCGCGATTATGGGCTCAATTACGGGACTTATGATTATTACAGTCCATTAATCTATTATAATCCCCAATGGGCAGTTGAAACCCGAAGCGAGCCACAACCGTTTCTGACCTTGGCCTTAATAGGGCGTCCCTTCCCCCTGAGTTTATCGAGACTGCAATTCGCCGCTGAATTTCAATTGATCCGCAAGAACGAACAATTCTATTCTTTGCCGGCATGGATTTATTATGGGGCTAAAAATGCAGAATACGATGATATCAACGATATCGATATTCCAGTTATTGATCGCGCGTCGGGAGAAGACGAGATGTTCACCCGCGGATTTAAATACACATTTACTGCGGCCTGGAAATTCTCTCCCCGCTTTTCGACGGGTTTGAGTTTCAGCGGCGTAACCCACAGTAGAGAAGGTAATTACCTGAATGCCACTCGAGGAGAGTATTTTCCACAAAATGAATATATTAACAGTTACTACTATTATCAGGAAAAAAATTCAGACTACCATCATAGCGATTTAGCCGGGGGTATTCAATTCGCCCCCGATTCAAGTGTTCAACTGGGTCTGAAAGTGGGTTATCTTGCCGGAAAAACCGACCAAAATTTTCAATATCGTGATTCTTCTTTTTATTATTATGAAAATAGAGAAAACACTCAAAATTTCTACCGATCCCTGTATTGCTCACATACCGATCAGATTTGGCAACATGACGGGCATAGCGAATACCTGAGCATTAACTATTCCAATCAGTTTCGGCCGGATATGTACTTGCGCGCATTTTATACCTATCGGCAAATCAGCCGCGATTTAACTAACCATTCGACTATCCTGGATACATCGTTCTATCAGGGAAGCTGGGAATATAATCTACACTCATCTGATTATCTTTCATGGTCAAAAACCCATGATATCCGTCAGGGAGACGGAACTAAAAAGCAGAACCTACACCAAGTTATGATCAGTCTGAACCGCCAACTATCCGCAAAGGCAACCTTGTCAGTCGGTCTTTATTACTCCTATTCCCTAACGAAAATCAATATGATGGAACCCGTTCAATCTTCACAGGCATCCTATTATTTCAATCGATATTATAATGATTATGAAGAAAAAAAAGACAGTTCGACCTATCAAAGCCAACTTACAGAAGATAAAAAACTCGAGTGGCAATATCAGTCAAATTGTTGGGAATACCAATTACCCATCATCTTGAGCTTTCAAATCACAAAAAACTACAGATTGGATCTGGGTTTGAACAAATCACTCAAAGAATGGAAAATTGAGGATCAAACGACCGCCTGGTACACTTTTCGCGAACGGATCGAAAACCGGAAGATTACAAGAACAGAACAATTTGGAGAGCGATATCGCGAACCCACCCGGAACATGACGGATGAACACACAGACCTTTTCGCAAATTTCGAGATTGCGATTACTCCGCAATTTAAAGTCAATGCCCTTTTTGAACCCGATTTAAACAACGAATTCCGAATCGCTCAATGGTGGCTGGGATTCCGTATCTATCTTTAAGCAAGGAGACAACTGCTGCGACCCCGAATCTCATTTAAAATCTATATTATGATTCTCTTCTCCTGCATCATGGTATTGTTAATCGCCATTATCTCGCTCCTGAGCTATTACACAATCCGGAAAATTTATCTTAACCAACTCCAATCTCAAATCGCTACTAATTTAAAATTAGTAGCGGCCATGATTGAAGTGAAATACTTACCCTATTTAATGAGCGGATCGGTGGAAAATCGCGGATTGAAGTATTACCGGGAACGGTTTGTGACGATTACAACACGGATTAATAATCCCGATTTACTTATTTTTGATCAGGATTTGCGAATAATTATCCGCGCGGACAGCGCCGCATTGAAAGCGATGGAAGAGCCGGATTTGCGGATGCATAAGCGTGATATCCTCACCATGAACCGGGATGGGATCTTTACAACCCTTCCATTTAAAGGCAAAGATAGCTTATGGTATATGTGGGGATTTTATCGCTTAAGCGATGAATATTGGCTGGCAATCCAGGAAAATGCCGCGCGGTTAAACGAAATTGAATTCCTTGCCTGGATTTTTGCCGCCATCGGTGGCGGTGGACTGGTACTGGTTTTTGCCGGAAGTTACCTCCTGGCCCGCTTGATTATCCAACCAGTTAACCTATTGGCGCAATTCAGCGAAAAAATCGGGAACGGACAATTTCAGTCCCAAGTCCCACAACATGTACGCGGGGAGTTCAATATCCTGGCAAACACTCTGGACCGGATGCGGCTCCAATTGATCCATCATCAGTCGGAGAAAGAGGAAATGCTGGCCCAAATTGCTCATGAAATTCGAAATCCCTTAGGAGGAATGGAACTTTTAGCCGGCCTGATACGAGAAGATTTACAAACCGACAACAAGAATATAACCTATATTCAAAAAGTGTTAGACGAAATCAGCGGCATGAAATGCCTGATTACAGCCTTCTTGAACTACAGTCGGCCGATGCCGGCACAACCCGGAAACGTAAATGTCTATGATACTGTCGAAGAAGTGCGCCAGATGATGAATATTGAATTACAACAAAAACAAATTGCGTATGAGAATTATATCGACTCATCTTTGATGATTGATTTCGATGGGAACCATTTTCGTCAAATTCTGTTGAATCTGGTAACAAATTCTATTCAAGCGATGGCGGAATCCGGCAAAATCTGTTTCAGCGCCGCAAAAAGCAACCTAAATATTCAGATACGTATAGCTGATAACGGCCCAGGGGTACCGGAACCCTTACTGGAAAAAATTTTTAATCCATTTTTTACCACCCGGATTGAGGGCACTGGGCTTGGCTTGTCGATTTGCAAAAAACTCTGTTTTGAGAATCAGGCCGCCATAACCATCGAAAAAAATCCCGATGGGGGATCTGTATTTGTGATCACCAATAATATGACAACAGGAAACGATTGATGGACAAAAAACAAGCTGCTGATTTTGAAATTCTGATAGTCGAGGATAATGACACCATGCGTATGGGCATGGAAGTCTCTTTAAGACGGGAAGGCTATACAGTATATAGTTTCGGCAATCCCCAAAAAGCCCTGGATTTTTTTAATTCCCACCCTATCTTTATTGTAATCAGCGATTTACGTATGGAGCCCTTCGATGGTATTCACCTGATGAAAGAAATCAAAAGAGTATCACCGAATACAGAAACACTACTAATCAGCGCCTATGCCACGATTGAATCAGCGATCGAAGCCATGAAACTGGGCGCCATTGATTTTTTAACCAAACCCTTTTCGCCGGATGAATTACGAGTACGGGTCCGTAAAATCAGTGAAAAATTGAACCAGGACCGGAGACTGTTAGCCCTCCAGGAAAAAAATCGATTATTAGAGGAAGATTTAGCTTTATTCAGTCAGGAACTTATTGGACAATCAGAGGGGATGCAACGAGTTTTCCGCATGATCAACACGGTAGCTGAGGAAGATAGTTCAGTATTGATACAGGGAGAGAGCGGTACCGGCAAGGAGCTGGTGGCGCGGGCGATACACCATCACAGCCATCGGAATCACCAACCCTTCATTCGGGTTAATTGCGCCGCGCTGAACGACAATTTATTGGAAAGCGAATTGTTTGGCCATGAAAAAGGCGCCTTTACGGGAGCAATAAAAGCCCGCAAAGGTCGCTTTGAATTAGCGCACCAAGGAACACTTTTTCTTGACGAAATCGGCGATATTTCACCCCTGATGCAAGTCAAACTACTGCGTGTATTACAGGAACAAGAATTTGAACGTGTAGGCGGCGAAAAAACTCTCAGTGTCGATGTACGTATGATTTTCGCTACGAACCGCCGCCTGCAGCAGGAAGTGGCAGACGGAAAATTCCGGCAAGACCTCTATTATCGCATTTGCGTAATTCCCATAGATATCCCACCCTTGCGCGAACGCATCGAGGATATTTCCATTCTGGTGCGCTATTTTTTAACTCACCTCGCGGGTACCCGCCCCGAACGTCAAAAAAAAATCACCTCTCAGGTAATGGAGCTCCTGCAAAACTACACATGGCCGGGTAATGTGCGTGAATTGCAGAATATGATCGAACGATTGTATGTAATTTCTCCAGGATCTGAACTTTCCTATGAATTAACCTGTCGTCAATTATGTCCACCTACCCTTTCATCCCCCGCTTTCCCGGACGATTCAACCCCTCTTGATGACGCTCTGTTCCAATTCGAAAAACAACTGATTGAAAAAGCTCTGAAAAAAACAGGGGGCAATAAAAATCGCGCGGCTAAAACCCTGAGTATCCGAACCAGCGCCCTCTATTATAAACTCGAAAAATTCGGACTGATATAATGATTAAAAAATTTTCCTTTATCCTCCTTTTTTGTTCATCTACTCTCTTTGCGCAAAGACCAATTATATTAGAAAAAACCATTAGCCGACAACAAAATCAGGCCCATTTAATGCAAATTCATCTCGATTCTCTTTACCAGATTCTGGATCAAACCAACCTGGAAATAGAACACACTAAAAATGAATCCCACAACAGCAACCGAGAGGTTCGCGAATTAATGGCAAATAGCCTCGATATCTCACGCCACATTAAACAAACCGCCAGGGAATATCAAATACTCAGTGACAGCTTGCAATTAAACCGGGAAAAGCTCAACATTCTCTATGCAGGAATAATCGACTCGTTGGAAGATCAGATTAATAAAACCCGTTCGGCTCAACAAAAAGCAGAGCTTCAAATTCAAATCACTGAACTAACCGAAATCCGATTGACCTGCTTACCGTCAGTACTTCAACTCAGCTTTGATTGGGATCGCATTAAAAATCTTCCCAAATTAGATTCATCTCAAACATTTGAAAATTGTATCTATATAGACTATGTCCAGGGAGCCCTGAATGAGATTGATTCCAATATTCATATCTTGGAGCAGTCTCATCATGAGTTAACTGCCTGGCGTAAACTTCAGCAAAAAAAATTTGCCTTTCTCGAGGATATCGAGTTGGAACGCAATCTTAATTATACACCGCTATATCAGAATAAAACTTCCGATCAGGTCTATGCGGATGACACTCATAACGATCCATCGACAACAGAAGTAGGCGGTTTTTTTGACAAAAACGCTCATTCCCTCAGACTCCTGGTAAATCAATTGGATATTCAGACCTCCTATCCCATGCAGCAAACAGCCGAAATCCTCAAAAAATCATCTGGCGAACATATTGATCCGGAAGAATACCTGTTATTAATCACGCAAACGATACTCTTGTTGGAACAATACCGCGCCCGGATTCAGCAAAAGCTTCCATGAACAAATTCATCTTTTTTTTCTTGGCACTACTGGGCCTTGTTCACCCCGTTTTCGCGCTGAAAACCCGGTTGAGTCTCCAAAATGAATGGGGATTCTACCGCTCAGATAATCCATGGGAAACGGATAAATTTCGCTTATTATGCCGATTCGATGCTCTTTTCCATGCGTTTTATCGCGATGATCCGAATGATTATCAAGGAAAAATAAGGATCACTCCGGTCCAATATGGGTTCAACTCAGCGGATCGATTAATTACTTACCAAATTTCAGGGAATGTGTCGCGCCGATTGAAAGAAGACAGGACAATTTTTGTGAGTCTAAGTCGGCAAGGTCAATTCTTCCATTATGGAAACCTCAAAATCAATGCAGCAATAAACCAGGCGCAAGGAGACTATTATTATAACGGGGAAAAGTTTCAGCAATTGGTCCATGGGCAATATGCATACCGATCCATTGACAATGCGAATCCAAACACTTTGGATATTATCTCAATCCAATACACGCTATTTCATCGGTTCAACCAGTTTACACTGGGAGGTGGAGTTTCAGCCGAACGGTTCCAGATTCAATTTCTTTCAAAAAAAAATAAAGGATGGCGCCCGGGTTTACATCTGAACGTCGGATATTCCGGCGCGTTTGAATTTAGATTCGACTATAACGGATTATACCATGAATCGCTTATCACATCATTCCCTTCGTATGAACAAAATTTTAAAGTTCTGGCGGGAATTCTACTCGGGAATAAATGGTCGGTTTTCGCCTATGCCGATTTTTATTTCCGCCATTTCACCCGTTCATCATCCATCGATGACCTTTTCTATTCACCACTTGATAGCGAGAATTTTATTTACATAAAAACTGATTGTGAACTCACTCCGATACTTGCAGTTTATGGCAAGGCTGGATATTTCCGGGACAAATTAGGTGCGGATGCCAAAGCAATCGGCGGTTTTCAGGCGCTGCTCGGACTTCGCTTGCAATCCCATTGAAACAGTCTTACATCTCAATTCGATACTATAATATTTATTTTGCCACAAGTTTTAATTATGACATATAACATTTGCTAACTCTGCTATTCAATTGATGGCTAGATTTTAGCAACTGATTAAAGACTAAATCGTCGTCAAAATACTCATCACTTAATACTCAGAATCATAAAGGAAAGCTGAAACTGGAGATAAGATTCAGAAGCAGTACGAGGCAGAGGATCACTGCGATCGAAAAAATCCACGCCGTCATAATATTGAAAATTTGCCTTTGAGGCGCGACTGGATACCTGGTGGTACCAGGCGCAAAACTGGATACCAACCGGGATGCCAAAGCCGATATCGAAGACTTTAAAAAATCCAAGACCCCAGGCAGCTCCAAGCCCATGCCGGGCAAAATTAATCTGATCTTCTTCCCAAAAAGTTTGCTTGACTTGCAGTATGCGGAAAATTAAGGCATGATAATAATAATTAAATTTAACACCGCCGAAAAAAGCCCAGGATGGCGAAAACAGGTTCCGGTATCGATAGCGCAAAGGCGCTTCACTTTGTAAAAAATGCCACCGCCACTCCGTCCCAATCTGATACCAACGCCGATCCTGTTCATAACCGAT
>CAZWDO010000003.1:0-28508 GCA_964632485.1 uncultured bacterium | reverse complement strand
TCTCCACATGTTTAAACTCCGGGGGCAAACTGGCGATATTGAAATCAATCCCACCGGTTAATCTCTTTAAAACCCGGTAATGAAACCCTAATTGCAAATATGAAGCCCCCGACATGAGCTCCTGTACCTGCCCTTCCGGTCGCAAGTACCCAATCCCCAGATTCGCAAAATACTGATAGGTAATCGGTTTGAGTTCTTGCGCGGATAATATGCCGAATAGAACACAAATGAGCAGGACTGGGAGCGATCGCATAGGCTTCCTTCCGTTTAAAGCTAAAACATCAGACGGGTTCCAACGGTTCAATATAATGAAAAAGACGGGGTTTGTCAATTTATTTTTGAAGCGGGGAAAAACTGAAAATTACACCGCGCCATCAATCAGAGCAAACGTAATTTTTACAAGTAGCTGGGCTTTCCAGCGGGTTAAACTTGGAAAGAAAGATTAGCATAACCCATTATTTTAATTGAGCAAGTTCACCGGCTGAATGAATCCCCTTTTCCGTGATATACTTGGTAATCAACTCATGCGGAGTCACATCGAAAGCGGGGTTATTGGCGGGACTCACGGACGGTGAAAGCCGGACACGAGAAAACTGCCCGTCGTCCAGAATTCCGGAGGCATAATGGACTTCATTGGGTGATCGTTCTTCAATCGGAATATTGGCGCCGTTGGGGGTATTAAAATCGATAGTCGTCGTGGGGGCAGCGATATAAAAAGGGATACCGAAATACGTTGCTAAAATCGCGCGGTCCAGTGTGCCGATTTTATTGGCGGTATCCCCGTTGGCGGCAATCCGGTCGGCGCCGGTAATCACAAGATCGATTTGTTTTTTAGCCATATAATAAGCAGCGGCATTATCTGGTATGATCGTATGGGGAATTCCGTACCCGGCTAATTCCCACGCCGTAAGGCGCGCTCCCTGAAGCAATGGCCGCGTTTCGTCCACATAGACAAACACTTTTTTTCCTTCCTGGTGGGCGCGATATATGGGCGCTAAAGCAGTTCCCCAATCAACAAAAGCTAACCAGCCGGCGTTGCAGTGAGTCAAAATCCGCGCGTCATCGGCAATTAGCGTGTTACCATTCGCGCCTATCTGGGCGGCTAACTGCGAATCCTCGTCGCATAACCGCGAAGCCTCTTCAAGCGCCAATTGGGAGCGATGTCCAATGTCGTCTCCCTGCATTCCCGCCTGATAGACCCGATCAACGGCATAGAATAAATTTTGAGCGGTGGGCCGGGTACTGCGCATCAATTGATAACCCGCCCAAATAGCGTTATCATCCACACTGGTTTGGAAGACCTGTACCATGCCATAGGCTCCCGCCCCGGCCAACGCTCCTGCGCCACGTACTATCATCGTTTGTATCGCCCGGGCTGTCGTTTGGTAATCAGGACTGCGATAAATCTCGAAAAAATGGGGCAACCGTATCTGGTCAATCATGCAAACAGTCATGCCCTCCATCCAAACAGTTCGAAAAGCTTTGCCATCAACGAGCATATTACGTCCTTTCTCGTTATTATAGTGAAAAATTAAAAAAAAAGCTTGACAAAAACATGAAGTTTTTGTATACTATGCGAACTGTGGGGCCTTAGCGCAGCTGGGAGCGCGTTTGACTGGCAGTCAAGAGGTCACGGGTTCGATCCCCGTAGGCTCCACTCCCAAAACCACCCTCCAGGGGTGGTTTTTTTTTATACTTTATCGATTTTTAAAGAAAAAGTCAAGTTAAAAATTTTTATCGCTACAGATCCAGTCTAAAAGGAGGAATAGAATGAGTGATATATTAATTGTCCTGGGTAGCCGTTCAGATGAAATCTTCCTCGAACCGCTGGAAGATATCTTCAAACAATTCAAAATTCATTATGAGATTCATTTTTCATCGGCTCACCGCAATCCTGAAGGAACTCGCCAATTAGCCGAAAAGGCCGCTGACCGAGGTATCAAGATAATAATTGCAGGTGCAGGGATGGCGGCGCATCTGCCGGGTGTAATCGCTTCATACACAACCTTGCCAGTCATCGGCGTGCCCCTGCCCGGTTCGCATCTTCAGGGAGTGGATGCGTTATATTCTATTGTACAGATGCCGGGAGGAGTTCCCGTGGCTTGTATGGCAATCGGAAAAGCCGGAATGAAAAATGCCGCGCTCTTTGCTGCGCAAATTCTCAGCCTGTCGGATGATGCCTTAGCGCTAGCGTATCAGGAATATAAATCCAAACTGGCTCAATGAAATATCAAACCCGTTTCGATCTCAATCATCTGGAACAGACTTGCAGTCTCGGGAATTGGATGGCTAGAGGGCTCCGATCCGGGATTCATTTTACTCTGGATGGTCCCATAGGCGCCGGTAAAACAACCTTAGTTAAATCGATTATCGAGTCTTTGGGCATCGCCTCCGATTGGGTGGATAGTCCTACTTTCACTCTGGTCCATGAATATCAAACTGAAATATTCCGTATTTTCCATATTGATCTTTATCGATTGGGGGGTCGGTCCCAGTTTGAGGATTTGGGATTGGATGAAATTCTAAGTGATGAACGCACCATTTTTTTTGTTGAATGGGCCTATAAGGTCCGCGATTATTTACTTTTTTCTCCTCTGATCGGGATATTCATCCGGATGGATACTGAATATCGGCGAACCGCGTATTTTTTTTCCGATGATGATGAATCTGGTTTTTTCTTTGATCACCTTGCGAAATTGGAACTGACATCATGAACCATACCATATTAGCGATGGACACTTCAACAAAGCGTTGCCAACTGGCGGTGTGGCGCGGGACTAAATGGATCGGTGAGATAATGGTTGAAAACGGACGAACCCATGCCGAAATGCTGCCTGAACAACTTGATATTTTACTCACTGAATGCAGAATCAAATTGGAACAGATATCCCGCATTCTGGCCATTGTCGGACCCGGTTCCTTTACCGGATTACGCATTGGCGCGACGTTAGTTAAAACCCTGGCGCTCGCCCAAAATATCGATATCATCCCCTTGAGTTCACTCCATCTCTTGGCCTTTCAGCTCAACGCACATCTGCCCCCCCTTTCGAAGCTGTTCACAGTCATACCGGGAATCCGCCATGAACTCTATGTAGGCTATTATCAATTAGATGTGGATGGAGTTCCCAAGATTATCAGAGAAGAGCTGATGGATAAAAATGAATTTCATCTTCAGCGCTCCGCAAATGCTCCCGTATTTACCAGCGATGACAAACTGGCTGAAGAGTTCGGATACTGCCGTCTGATTCCCCGTTTTGCTGCATTATTACCGTTTCCTGAGACACTTGATCGTCTCGCTGTTTCAAGAGAAAAATTTCATTTGACTTATCTACGTGTATCCGAGGCAGAATTGGCCTGGCAAGCTGAAAAAAAGAAAAAATATCAGCTTTATATTGAAAACTTATGGCAATCCACAAAATAAAACTTGATTTTTATAAAAATCGTTGTATTATTCCTGTAGAATCATAAACAACTGAAGGTCCCATGCAAGAATTGATTGTCCCATTTACTCAAGAGGGCCGGCCCCTCTATCGATTCCTTTTGAAACAATATCCCCAGTTTTCCAAGGATTTTATTTTCAAATTAATCCGAAAACGCCGCGTTAAGATCAATGGCAAGCGAGGCGATTATGACGATATCCTCTGCACGGGTGATCGCATCGTTTTTTCGCTTAAAGAATTGGAAGCTGAAACCGAAGCCCTGGCAATCCCGGATGAAGACGAACCTGCAATCACCGCGGAAGAAATAGATCAATTATTAGCCAAATTTCCAATCATTTATGAAGACGAACATGTGATGGTCGTTTTTAAACCCATCGGGATTTTGAGTCAGAGCAACCTGACCGACCAGAATGACGATCTGATTCATTTAGTAAACCGCTATCTGCGTTTAAAGAATCCCCGCGCATTTCGCGATTTTGTGGCCAGCAGCATTAACCGGCTGGACCGCAATACAGAGGGGTTAGTGCTTTTTGGGAAAACCTACCAGGCGTTGCGCGTTTTGAATGAATCCATGCGGGAAAAGAAAATTCATAAATTTTACCTCGGGGTCGTTAAAGGCGAATTTAACCGCGAACTATCATTGCGCCACTATATTCAAAAATCCCAGGATGAAAATATCGCCGTAATTTATGATATCAATGTACCCGGATCGGCTCTTTGCGAATCGCGGATTTTTCCATTGGCAATCGGCGAGACAATCAGCCTGGTCGGCATGGAGCTAATCACCGGAAAATCACATCAATTACGAGCGCAATTGGCCTATATCGAACATCCGATTGTGGGCGACCCCAAATATGGGGAAAAAGACATAAACGATTTTTTCTTTCATAATTACGATATCAATTCTCAACTCTTGCTGGCTTACCAGCTCCGCTTCCAGGGCATCCATCCCCCAGTTCAATACCTCAATTACCAGGTATTCCGGTCACCGGCGGAAGCCCGTCTGCTCACATTTAGTGAAGAGTATTTCGGGAAATTGTCCGAAATCTTTCTGCGCGCAAAAGTTCCTGCATTGAAACCCTGAAATCGAACGCGAACCCTTAGCAGAAAAAAGGAGAGACAATGACTTGGCTGGATGGTTTAGTAGTAGGAATCTATTTCATCATTGTTTTATCAATCGCTGTGTACTATTCCCGTAGAGCCGGCAGCGGCACCCAACAGTTTTTTCTATCCAATCGTGACCTACCCTGGTGGATTGCCGGAACGGCGATGGTGGCGACGACTTTTGCCGCCGACACACCCCTGGCAGTAACAGAATTAGTGGCATCAAAAGGAATAGCCGGCAATTGGCTTTGGTGGAATATGGCGATAGGCAGTATGCTGACTGTTTTCTTTTTTGCCAAGTTATGGCGCAGAGCTGAAATTCTGACCGATGTAGAATTTACGGAAATTCGGTATTCCGGTCGAGTCGCCGCTGCTTTGAGAGGAATTCGCGCTCTTTACCTCGGTTTGTTTATGAATGTAATAATTTTAGCCTGGGTTAACAAAGCCATGCAGAAAATTTTTTATGTTCTGTTTCCTCAATGGAACGATTTTTATTTAGTATGCGCCTGTATGTTCGTCATCGCGATATATGCATCAGCATCCGGGTTGTTAGGTACCGCTCGCATTGATTCCGTTCAATTTGTAATTGCCATGGTCGGATGTATCGTATTAGCGATGATTGTTATTAATTTACCACAGGTTGGGGGCATTACTGGCTTGAAAGCCCAACTCCCGGAATGGGTTCGACAATTCACTCCCCGTATTGGAGAAATCCCCGCCGGGACAAAAGTCGTAGGGGGAGTTATGGCGCTAAGCGCCGGCGCATTTTTCGCCCATATCGGTCTGCAATGGTGGGCCTCTTGGTATCCCGGCGCTGATCCCGGCGGCGGTGGGTATGTTGCCCAACGGATGATGTCGGCAAAAGATGAAAAACAATCGCTTTTTGCCACCTTATGGTTCACTATCGCGCACTATACTCTTCGCCCCTGGCCCTGGATTCTGGTAGCGCTCAGCGCGCTGGTTCTCCTGCCCAGAGCCACGGATTTGAACGAGTTGAAAAATCAAGATCCCGCAATATTTGCCCAGGTGGAAAATGCCTACCAGCATAAGCAGGAAATGATCCAGCAAGGCACCCTGCCTCAAGACGAAAAATTCCTGCAAACGCTTGAAATCTACGAAAATACCATCGATCCCGGAGTCATGTACCCGAAATTAATGGTACGTTACCTCCCTGCAGGATTACTGGGATTGCTAATCGCAGTTTTTTTAGCGGCTTATATGTCCACTATCTCTTCCCAACTCAATTGGGGAACCTCCTATATTATCAACGATTTCTATCGCCGATTCATTCGTGCCGAAGCGCCCGAAGCCCATTATATCATGATTTCCCGTATTGCCATCCTGATCCTATCGATTATTTCTTTGTTGGTAACCAAATATGTATTGGCAACCATTTCAGGAGCCTGGGAATTTATCATCAATGCCAGCGCCGGAATCGGAGCGGTTTTGATCTTGCGTTGGTATTGGTGGCGCATGAACGCCTGGTCTGAAATCTCCGCCATGCTTGCGCCGCTGATTATCTACCCCATCAGCATATATGTATTTCATCTTGAACCGCCTCTGACACTTTATCCTACAGTTTTTGGAACTACTATCGCCTGGTTGGCGGTCACGTTTCTGACTAAACCGGCTGATCAGGAATTATTAAAGCGGTTTTACGCTAAGGTCCATCCCGGCGGTATCGGCTGGCGTAAATTCAGGAAACTGATGCCCGAAATCGTTCCGGATAGCGGATATGGACGACTGTTCATCTGCTGGATCGCCGGTGTTGTTTTAATCTATAGCGCTTTGTACGGCAGCGGCATGGCGATCATGCAGGAATATGGGCCGGCATTGATTGCCTGTGGATTGGCCTTTGCAAGCGCACTCACTATTTACTGGATGAAACCATGGCAAAGTATGTCGGCCTGATACTGGCGCTTTTAGGAATTTTTTCTTTTTTACTTGCGGAAATGTCGAAATTAACCCCTGATGATATTTTAAAACTCCGGGAAAATAATTTCAGCGATCGTTTTGTTCGTTCCGTGCAGCAAAATGGATATTTGCACAGTTCGTTGCAAGAGATCATCCGACTGAGAAAAAACAATATCGAAGAAACGATGATCATCAAATATATTCAATCCCCTTTGAAAATTTCAGTAAACGACCTGATTCGTCTGAGAGAATCGAATTTTCGACGGGAATTCCTTCAGACGATGATCGTCAGAGGTTACTCGGATCGTGTTGCCATCGGCGAGATGATCCGGTTAAAAAATGCCCGGGTATCGGAAGCGGTCATCTTGAATCTGGCCTACCCGGGAGAACACTCAATACCCATAAAAGATGAACCATGATAAGTTATTTGCGCTTTGGCGATACTCTTATTAGCCAACTTAACCGACATTTAGCTTTTTATGCGGTTTACCATGGTGAAGGAGTTCGGCTACATGCGGAACCCGTAAACACTGAAGATTTTCGAAGTGATTTTCAGCATGATCGCGACCGGATTGTTCATGCCCGCTCTTTTCGCCGACTCAAACATAAAACCCAGGTTTTTATGGCGATGGACGGCGACCATTTCCGTACCCGGCTAACACATACCCTGGAAGTATCCCAACTTTCACGAACGATTGCCCGCGCGTTTGGGTTAAATGAAGATCTGACCGAAGCGATTGCTTTGGGCCATGATTTGGGACATACGCCTTTCGGGCATATTGGCGAAGTCTTTCTCGACCAGGTCATGTCGGGCCAGGACCCTTTAGATGGATTGATCAATGAAAAAATCCGTTCCCAACTGGGTGGTTTCAAACACAATTATCAAAGTCTGCGCGTCATTGATGAACTTGAAAGGCGCTACTCTTATAATGGACTAAACCTGACCACGCAAGTTCGAGTAGGAATTCTGCGGCATACCGGTATCCGCCCGGATATTCAATACCCGGGAATGGATCGAAACCTATTGGACCCTCATCCGCCTTTACTTTCCATTGAGGCTCAGGTTGTCGCTATCGCCGACGAGATTGCCCAGCAAACCCATGACCTGGAAGACGGCTTGCGTTCCCACATTGTGAATCTATCCCAGGTTCGGAATTTATCCATTTTTAAAAATTTTCATCCCCTTCAAAAAAACGAGGAGATTCGAAATGAAATGATTCGGTACCTCGTCAATTTGTTGATCACGGATGTAATTGAACATTCCAACCGCAATCTCATTGACTTTCTCAATACCCACCAAATTGACAATCATGCCGCTTTCTGTGAAAAAAGGGAACTTTTAGCGCTAAATTTGGTTTCTTTTAGTCATGCGATTGAGAAGGAATATCGTGAATTACGGATTTTCGTTTATCAGGAAATCATCAACAGCGCCCGGATTAATCGTTTAGAAGGAAAAACACGTTATTTTTTACGCAAACTGTTTAAAGCTTATATGAACAACCCTTTACAACTACCGGATTATGCGCTGAAACGCTTTGCTCTTGAAAACAATGAAATTTCATTGCGCTTGCAACCGTTTTCAGAACGTCAAAGTATTATCCAAAAAAATCGCCAACGACCCTTGTTTGTACGCTTAATATGTGATTATATTGCTGGCATGACTGATTCTTTTGCCCAGGATGAGTTTCGTAGTCTTTATTTACCGACTTAAACCATAGAAGGGAAAAATGATGAACCAGGAAAAATTTAATTCGCTATCCAGCGAATTGACGACTGAACAATGTGTGTATTTCAACATGCTATCGGTTGAGGCCCTTGTTGACATTCTGATTAAAAAGGGGATTTGCACTCGAGATGATTTAATTAGTTCGTTGAATGAAGTAAAAAAACGGCAGGATGCCTATGTTCTGGGTATGATTGATGAGAACACCAAGAAGGAGAGCTAATGTATAAAAAGTCACGCTATCGTTATTTGACGTTTCTGGCATTTTTTCTTTTTCTGTTTTGCGCGGGAGATGAACAGGATAATATTGAAAAACTGAAACTGAGCGACCCACTGTTTTATGATACGAATAATGAATTAGTGAGGTTGGTAAGCGCCTTGAAAATCGGCACATCGGAAGAAGAATTCGTCAAAATGTTCCGTATCGAAGACCCTTCCCTTTTAATTCAAGGCCGCTTCGGTCCAGTAATAAAACATGTGGTGGCATCCAGACGGCTGGAAGATTCGGCAAAAGCTGAATTTAATCTGGGAGACGTAACCGCCGTACCTGAATTTTTTATTGCCAAGGTTACCATCAAAGAAGGTTTTGTCATTGACAAAGCGCTCCGCATGGAGAATATGAAAGCGATCTCCCGTTATCGAAAAGCAATTAAATATTATCCCAGCGCCAAACCCGTATTTTATCATCCGCAAGGGCTTCCCGGCGATTCAATCCCATAATAGGAACAAAATTCACACAAGCTCTAAAAACTAAAAACAGCGCGGAAGCCAAAAACTGGATCACCACACCTACGATTCTAAGCGGGTCCGGCAATCAACCGGAACAAAAAAAAGGAGTTGTGTATGCCGATTATGCAATGGGATCAAAAATTTAGCGTCGGTCTCGCCACGATTGATGCGCAACACCAGAAACTCATTTCTTACCTCAATGAGCTCTATGATGCCATGCGCCAGGGAAAAGGCAAAGATAAACTTGAAAAGACCCTTCAGGCTTTGATTGCTTATACCAGCGAACATTTCCAAACTGAGGAAAAATTGATGAAGCAGTTCCATTATCCTGATGCGGAATCCCATTTTACAGAACATGCTTCGTTTGTCCAGCATGCCATAAAATTCCAACGGGATTTCGAATCAGGAAAAATTATGTTAACAACCGAAGTGATGAAATTCCTCAATGAATGGGTCCAAAATCATATCCTGGGTACCGATAAAAAATACAGCCTTTTTTTTATTGAAAAAGGTGTAAAATAGTATCTTTGGCAAGAATTACAAAGTGACAATGGGCCAGCTCCTGTTGATTGATTGAAGAGCTGGCCCCACGTTCAATGCTATTTACACACCCCGGGGTTTGCGGGGTCCATAATGGGTATGTAAGTAAGCATGGGATTTTGGACTCATCGGTTCGCCCAGCCAGGAGCGGTATAAATCTTTAATGGCGGGATTTTCATGGGCCTTGCGAATGGGTTTCGCGCGGTCTTCCTGATATATGGCGGCAATACGAAGTTTACGGATTTCATCGTTGGTGTTGAGGGGTTGGCCTCCGCCACCCACACAACCTCCGGGACAAGCCATGACCTCAATAAAATGATAAAACGTTTCCCCTGACTTAATTTTATCCAGAATCAACCGGGCATTCTTCAAACCATGGACAATCGCGACTTTTAGCTCCAAATCACCGACAAAAACAGACCCTTCCTTAACACCCTGGTACCCGCGGGTTACACTGAATTCTACATTTCTCAGGTCAACACCCCCCAGTTTTTCGGCCACAGTTCGTAACGCAGCTTCCATCATCCCGCCGGTGACACCGAATTCCACCCCGGCGCCGGAGGTTTCGCCCAGAGGTTGATCAAACTCGCCGTCTTCGAGTAACGGCAGATTGATGCCATAGGTTTTAAGCAACCGGGCCAGTTCCCGGGTCGTCAGCACTGCATCCACTTCTTTAATTCCGTTTTCCAGGCGGAGTTCCGGCCGTTCGATTTCGAATTTTTTGGCTGAACACGGCATGATTGACACATTGAAAATATTCGCCGGATCGATATTCATCCGTTCCGCAAGATAAGTTTTAACTAATATTCCGGTAATCTGCTGCGGTGATTTGCAGGACGACATATTGGGAATAAATTCGGGATAAAAATGTTCCATAAACTTGATCCAGCCTGGGGAGCAGGACGTAAACATCGGAAAGGGGCCGCCCTGTTTTATCCGTTCGATTAATTCGCTTCCTTCTTCCATAACCGCAACATCAGCGCCGAACACCGTATCAAAAATCAGCTTAAAACCCATGCGTTTCAATGCGGTTACCAGTTTCCCCGTAACTAAAGTTCCCGGCGCCATACCGAATTCTTCGCCGATAGAAGCGCGGATTGCCGGCGCAACCTGTACGACACAATACATTTCAGGATTATCCAACGCTTTCCGCACGATTTTGGTGTAACTTTTATCCACAATCGCCGCGGTAGGACATGCCAGTAAACATTGACCGCAAAGCACACAGACCGTATCCGCCAACGGCTGGTTAAACGCGGGCAAAACGACGGTGTTAAATCCTCGTCCAGAAAAATCGAGGGCGTAAACACTCTGCACTTCCTTGCAGACTTTAACGCATTTACCGCAAAGAATGCACATATCAGGCTGTCGTTTAATGGCCGAAGAGGAACTATCGATCGGATTGTGACGTTTTTCACCCTGCCACCGCCACTCGCGGATTCCATATTCTTCCGCAATTTTCTGGAGTTCGCAATTCCCATTGCGGACACAGATCAAGCAATCCTGGGGGTGATTGGCCAGGAGCAGTTCAATGATTGTTTTCCGGGACCGCAACACTTTAGCGGAATGGGTATAAATCTCCATGCCCTGAGAAACAGGATAAGCGCAGGCCGGTACCAATGCAGCATTGCTCTTGATTTCCACGGAGCAAAGCCGGCAAGCGCCGCTGACACTCAATTTCTCATCATAACATAATGTGGGAATTTTAATGCCGATCGATTCTGCGGCTTTAAGTATCGTAATCCCCTCCGGGACCTCGGTATAAATCCCGTCAATCCGAATTTTACATGTTTTTTTATCCATAGTGTATCTCCTCTAACCTCGGGCAATGCATTTCCAGGGACATTTACGGAAACATTCACCACATTTGATACATTTTTGCTGATCAATAAGATGCTGTTTTTTGCGTTCCCCCACAATCGCTTGCACCGGGCATACCCGGGCGCAAAGGGTACATCCGCGGCAGGTCGGTAAAATATGATAGGTAATGAAGTTTTTACAGCTTCCGGCCGGGCATTTTTTATCCCGGATATGAGCCACAAACTCCTCCCGGAAATACTTGAGAGCGCTAAGCACCGGATTGGGCGCGGAACTGCCAAGGCCACAAGCTGATGTCAACTTGGCAACCATAGACAGTGTTTCCAAACGATCCAGATCTTTCATCGTGCCATGCCCCGTCGTAATTCGTTCCAAAATCTCCAACATGCGCTTGGTGCCTTCCCGACAGGGAATACATTTCCCACACGATTCAAATTGGGTAAAATTCAGGAAATATTTTGCAAAACTTACCATGCAAGTATCCTCGTCCAATACAACCAGTCCGCCTGAACCCATGATGGCTCCAATCCCCTTAAGGGATTCAAAATCGACCGGCAAATCCAAGAATTCCGCAGGAATACATCCCCCGCCCGGCCCGCCTGTCTGGACCGCTTTAAACGCCCGGCCATCAGGGACCCCTCCCCCAACATCATAAACAATTTCCCGAATCGTAATACCCAGGGGAACTTCAACCAATCCCGTATGTTTAACTTTTCCGGTTAAAGCAAAAATTTTAGTTCCTTTGCTGGTAGCCGTTCCAATGGCGGCATATTTTTCAGCGCCATCTTTAAGAATCAATGGAACATTGGCAAATGTTTCCACATTGTTCACATTGGTGGGTTTGCCAAACAACCCATGCGAGGATGGATATGGCGGTTTGATTGTGGGCATTCCACGCTTGCCCTCTATGGAAGCGATAAGAGCGGTTTCTTCACCGCAGACAAACGCTCCGGCCCCCTGTATAATATCAATATCAAAACTAAAGGCGCTGCCCATTATTTCCGCCCCCAACAGATTCAATTGCCGCGCCTGCTCGATGGCAATTTTCAACCGTTTAATGGCTAAAGGGTATTCTGCCCGGGCAAATACAAAACCCTTTCCCGCGCCGATCGCATAAGCCGCGATAATCATTCCTTCCAGCAAGCGGTGAGGATCGGCTTCAATAATGCTACGATCCATAAAAGCCCCGGGATCTCCTTCATCAGCATTGCAAATCAGATATTTGTCTTTTTCATTCTGCGCGCGGGTAAGCTCCCATTTTTTTGCCGTTGGGAATCCCCCGCCGCCTCGCCCTCGCAAACCAGCTTTAGCGACTGCCTGAATGACCTGCTCGGGTGTATTCTCAAAAAGCGCTCGTTTCAAACCTTGATAACCACCATGGCAGACCGCGTCATTAATATTCTCCGGATCAATAACCCCCGAGTTTTCCAAAACTAAACGGTGTTGCTTTTTATAAAATGGCACTTCCTCCGCGTGGATATAAGTTTTATCAAAAAGCAACTCTGAAACAATTTCATGATTCACAATTGTCTTTTCAATAATCAAATCGATATCTTCATCTTTCACCTGACAATAAAAAATGTTTTCCGGCAAAATTTCCACCAATGGACCCATCTCACATAATCCCCGACAACCGGTCTCAACCATCAGAACCTTATCGTCAATTCCCCTGGCCTCCAAACGCTCCTTAAATTTCTGGAAAAGACGCGGTTCCCCCGAAGCCTGACAACCTGTACCCCTGCAGAGCAGTATATAATGGTCAAAGAGATTTTTCTGGCGATTGAAAATCGCGCAGAAACTGCCCTCAGCCACACTCTCGCTAACGGGCTGCAATCCAAGCGCCTGATAAACAAAATCTCGATTGGGGGTTTCAAATCCGATCGGTCTCATGCTTCACCTGCCTTGAGAGAGCTGACAATCTCGTGGATCTTATCAGCAGTAACCTTACCATATATCTCTTCATTAATCATGATGACAGGGGCTAATCCGCAGGCCCCGATACAATTGACAGTTAATAGGGTGAAGTTGCCATCACTGGTCGTTTCCCCATTTTTTATCCCCAGAAACCCTTCCAGTTCATCGATCAGCGCCGGCGCTCCCTTAACGTGGCAGGCAGTTCCATTGCAAATCTGAATCACATATTTGCCAAGCGGTTTTAACCGAAATTGAGAATAAAAAGTGGCAATCCCGTAAATTCGGGCGCGAGGCACACGCAACCTCTCTGAAACCAGGTTCAGCGCATCTTCCGGCAAATAACCGAAATGATCCTGGATATCCTGCAAAACCATGATAAGTTGATGCTTTTGCAAAGTGGGATGCATTTCTAAATACCGGTCAAGAAATTGTTCTGCCGATAATTTTTTCTGTTCGGACACAGGGCCTCCTTTGGAACAAAAAAAGAATAATACCTATCCCTTTAACAAAATTTACAAACAAGTATGGATGAATAAAACGAAAAAATCAACCAGTTTTATCCAAAGATGAACCGACAGCCAGCCCCAAGCCCATCAAACCGCCATTTTTCAGGTACATGTCGCGCTGAATCGCCTCAAAGGGCATATATGCTCGTTTCAGCACCTGTGTTGTAGCAGTGTCAACCTGGGATTGTAATTCTCTGGCATTTCCCTTTTGCGCAGATATGACTATCTGCGTATTACGGGCGGATGATTTGGCCATAAAACCGGTCGAATTAACAGCTCCGGCGCGCATTGTTTACTCCTTTTCATTGATAAGGATATTCCTATAAGTATTATAATTGAAAAACTATCACCTGTCAAGTATTTTTTTTAACTTGACTTACCCACTAAAAGATAATATATTCAAAAAAAGGAGGCTTCCATGCGTTTTTTTTCTATTTTTTTTAGAATCGGTTGCGTTTTAGTGAGCGCTCAGCTCTTTTCACTCACCCTTTTTGCAGAAAGCAGGTATTCTGTTATGGCTGAAACAATAATCATTAATGGTAAAATATTTACCGGAATGGACAATCCCGTTTGGGTGGAGGCGCTGGCTATTCAGGAAGAGAAAATTAACGCGATTGGAACGAATCAGGAAATCAGCAGTTTAAAAGGACCGGAAACACGTGTTATTGATCTGAAGGGGCAGTTAGTTCTGCCCGGTTTTAACGATGCCCATCTGCACATGGCGGACGGCGGGTTTTATCTACTGGGTATCGATCTGCGCCCGGCAAAAGACCCCCATGATTTTTCGCAATTAATTAAAACCTATTCTGATACATTGCCAGTAGGCGCATGGATTACTGATGGCAACTGGGACCATGAAAACTGGCCTGTGAAAAAGTTTCCACACAAATCGCTCATCGATTCGATCACCCCTAACCATCCCGTTCTGGTCCAGCGACTGGACGGCCATATCGCGCTGGCCAACAGCCTGGCTTTAAAATTGGCGGGTGTTGATAAAAACACCCCCAACCCTCAGGGCGGTGAGATTGAACATGACGAACTAACAGGAGAACTCACCGGAATTTTGAAAGACAACGCGATCTATCTCGTGAGCCGCGTAATCCCCACCACCACGATGGCTCGACGGCGCGAAGCGTTGGAAACTGCGATACAACACGCTCTGTCCCTTGGTGTCACCAGTATCCAGGATAACACATCCCGAGATGATTTCATCATTTATCAACAACTGCGGCGGGAAAACAAATTACCCATACGCATTAATGCCTGGATGAGCGTGGACAAATGGGAAACCATAAGTCAAATCGGCATCTCAGCCCCTTTTGGCGACGATTATCTTCGGTTAGGTACGATTAAACTGTTTGCCGATGGTTCATTGGGCGCCGGCACCGCTCTCTTTTTTGAACCTTATGATGATGACCCCTCTACCCGGGGAATTCCTATCTACTCCATGGAGGAACTGACGGAACTCGTGCTCCGCATCGATTCTTCAGGGTTTCAGATTGCGTGCCACGCTATTGGCGATCAGGCCGTGCACTGGCTACTTAATGCGTATGAAAAGGCTCAAACAACCAATCCATGGCGGACAAATCGCCGACATCGGATTGAACATGCCCAAAGCGTTACAGCCGCCGATTTACCCCGTTTTCGGGACCTGGGGGTTATTGCCTCCATTCAACCCTCCCATGCCATCGACGATATGCGCTGGGCGGAAAAACGAATTGGTGAACGCCATTGGGAGGCCTATCGATGCGCCAGTTTTTTTAAAGCGGGTGTCCATCTTGCATTCGGCACTGACTGGTTTGTCGAACCGCTTAATCCGTTACTGGGCATTTATGCCGCTGTAACCCGTGAAGCCCCCGAAGGCGGTCCTGTCGGCGGTTGGCATCCTCAGGAAAAATTAAGCCTAGAACAGGCCATCCGCGCCTATACTCAGGGTCCAGCCTACGCAGAAATGCAGGAATACCATAAAGGAACCCTTGTACCGGGACAATTGGCAGACCTGATTGTCCTGGATCATGATATCTTCAAAACCCACCCGCAGCAGTGGCTGGAAACTAAAGTTGTTTTGACAATGGTCGGCGGCCGGGTCGTGTATCAAGCGCCTTGACCTGATTCTCTTAAAGTAAAATATCCTCGCCAAATCCTCCGTAGGAATCGGCTAAGGAAACCTGAAAAAGTGAACCGACTCCATTGTCGCGAACATTGATCCCTTCGGATAGCAAAATTTCATTCAACCTGGAAGCCGCGCTGTCATCATCGCTAATACCCAGAAAAACGTGATTGTATTTATTAAAACCCTTGCCGCCAAACATCGATAGAAAGGGAATAAAATAAGCAACATTTCCCAAATTCTCTCCGTCGATCATCGTCGGCTGTTCAATCCCAATCTCCATTAAATACGAGGCAATTTTTTTATTGTCAGTTTCGGTGTTTAGTATCAATACTACCAGATTTTTCTTGGGATTCTGGTTGATTATTCCCGCCTGAAATGAATATTTTCTAATATTGTAAATTACGTCCGCTTCTACCTGGCTCTTTAACAGGTCATTGACGAACTCTTCCTTGGAAAACAATCGGGAAATCGCGGCCAGCAGTTTCAGATATTCATGGTCATCTTTAGGGATACCCGCAAACAAAACTACCTGCGCCATATTTTTTTTAGCCTTCTCATACGGTATTCCTTTTTGAGAGACCACAATAATCACAAATAATTTCGTAATTGTCTCTGAACGGACATGAGGGAAAACAAAATGCGGCTTCAATTCCATCACTTGGGTTTTTTCTTTTTCTTCGACTATTTTCATAATTTCATCCGTCGCAGAAATTAATCCCATTTCCAACGCTTTTTGCGTGATTTTATGAAATAATTCTTTTTTGTTCCGGGTCGTCGGATTGATAAAAATCAACGACTTATCGATAAACCGGTGTAACATAACAGGCTCCTAATCTTTAAAAGCAGATTTTAACAATAAGGGCGTAACCACCGCGGTGCCGATTACTACAAAAACGGACGCAAAAAAATGGGAAGAATGAAAGGCCTTCTTCAAAGGCGTGTCGGCAGTAGATACCAGCCCGGCGATAATTAATGTCACTTCTCCACGGGGGATCATGCCAAAACCGACCCGCATGGACCTTCTCCAGTCAAATCCCGTTAGCCGCGCAACCAATCCGTTGCCGAAGACTTTACCAAACACCGCCGCAAGAAGAAAAAATAGGCTGAAAAGCAAATCGATTTTACCGGAACGAAGATTGGTCTCCACACCCACGAAAACAAAAAAGAGACAGATAAACAAGGCCTGAGCGATCGTGTTGATTTCTTCGCCGACTTTGGACTTAAATTTGGTTTGGCCAATAAATAAGCCAACGAGATAGGCGCCGACAATTGAAGCAACTTCCACTTGAGGAGCCGCCCAGGCGAAAATAAAAATAAATCCAAGACACAGGGAAATCATCGGCGTCGTTGTATTTAAACGGTTAGCCCAGCTTATTGCAGGCGGAATAACAAAAATCCCCATCAAAGCTGAAACTACAAAAAAAGCAAATATCTTCCCTAATATCCCTAGTGAGGTCATCAACATACTGGAACCTTCACTCCCGGAAGCTCCTAAAAAACCAATAAAAATAGTCACGACAACCAGCCCGATAATATCATCCATAATAGCCGCCCCGATAATAGTCGTCGCTTCCACTGTTTGGATTTTTTTCAACTCCATCAAAGACATTACCGAAACTGAAACCGAGGTGGAGACTAATAGTATGCCCAATAGTATCGAAAGTAGCATATCCCCCGTGAACAGATAACCTACGGAAAATCCTAAAATAAAGGAAAGTGTGATCCCACCGGATGCGATCAGCAAGGCATTCAAACCCACTTTTCTCATCTGTTCCATGTCCGTTTCGACACCCGCCAGAAATAAGAGAAAGATTACGCCAATATCCGCAAGAAACTTCATTCGAACATAATCTTCCCCACCAGCTCCATTCACCGGCAAGGGAAGAAGATTCATCAACGACGGCCCGATTAAAATTCCGATCAAAATCATCGCCAGAATAGGGGGTAAGTTCCATTTTGAAAAAAAATGGGAAAAAATTTTCGATCCGATTATTAGAAAACCTAATAACAACAATGAGTACCCTTCCATCCGAGTACCTCCTTTAAGAATTGAAATTGACAAGAATCACAATAGTATCCTTCCTGAAGCGAATATAGAATCCGCGATATTTCCAGCGCTGGTTAATTTAAGCATTTTTTTGATTCTGAAAAGCTGGCGGAAAGAAAATAAATATTCAAGCCCGCCGATTGGCTTTCTTTTTTTTAAAATCCAATAGTTGTTGAGCGGTTATCAGAATCACCCCTGAAAGGATTATAAGAGCGGCAAATAAGATGCGAAGGGAAAGCGGCTCGCCGGCCAACAACCACCCCAAAAGGATAGCAATCACCGGATTGACATACGCGTAAGTAGCCAACTTTGCAGGCGTCGTATTTCTCAATAACCAGTTATAAGCGCTATACGCGATCAATGAACCAAAACCAATCAAATATAGTACCGCCATCAGCGATTTAAAGGAAATTGACGCAATATGGAATTCCTGCCATTCACCAACGCCCATGCTGAAGACCAGCAATAAAATCCCTCCGGACAACATTTGAATCGCGGTCGAGGCATAGTGATTTTTCGGCATCTCGGCCCGACGAGCATAAAGAGAACCAGCGGACCAGCAAAAGGCAGCCACCACAATTACAATAGTTCCAACCAGATCAATATCCAATGAATCGATTACATTACCTGGATCAATTAGCATAATAATTCCGATAAATCCCAGAGCCAATCCGCTAAGGACCCGCTTCCCAGGGTGAAGTTTATCGTGTCCTATCCAGTTGAGTACGACCATCCACAAAGGAATTGTAGAGATAATCAATGCTGCAATCCCCGAAGGAACTTTTTGTTCCGCCCAGACCACCCCGCCATTTCCACATAAGAATAACAGACCGCCAATAATAACCGCTGATTTCCAATGGGCTAAGGTAAGAATGACGGGGCCTTGTCGGAATGCCCATATCATCAAAATTCCACCCGCTATTAAATTACGAACTCCCGCCATCAGAAAAGGAGGTAAAGTTTCTATAGCGTATGCAATTGCCAAATAAGTCGAGCCCCATATAAAATAGATAGCGCTAAAAGCGATGATCATTTTAATTTCCCGGGTCATCCGTTTTTCCTTGTTGAATTTCATAAAGTGTACAATAATTAAGCGGATTTGTCAAGTTCAATTTTAATATTAGCCTGCTTCAAATTTAGTAATTCAGATTCTATCCAACCCATATTCAATATACGCGATACATAAAATTCCGCATCATTTTTAATTTTGGTGATAATTTCACTTTTTATCCTCTTGTATTTTATTTTTTTTTTCTTATATTCACAAAAGAGAAAAATTACACGAAGGAGCGCCCATGAAATCCCATAAAGTGATTGCGGTAACCGGATTGAATGCCGTTTTAGCCATTGCTTTGCACCGACCTCATCTCATTGAGCGGCTTTTTTTCATCCGAGAAATTGCCTTTTCATTGCGTGAACTATGCCAGGATATGGCCCACCGGCAAAAAGTGTACCGCATGGTGACATCGGATGAATTAGCGAAAATTAGTGAAAGTGTCCACCATGGGGGCGTAGCCGCGATATGCGCTATTCCTCCCTATGAAGTGATTAAGGGGATAATGGTCCAAGACTGGATCAATCACCACAAACGATTGCTTATTCTTGACAGCATCGGAAACAGCCATAATCTGGGCGCGGTCATTCGAAGCGCCGCGTTTTTAGGATGGCGCACGATACTGCTCAGTGGCAAATTAGAAAGCATGACTCCCTCTCCTTCTGTCTTTCGCGTCAGCGAAGGCGGTATGGAACATGTCTCTATCTATCATTGCCCTAATCTTATCGAATTTATCCGCCATTACCACTCGGATTTCTGCTTTATTGCGACCAGCCATAAAGGGAAAAAACCACTCCGCGAATTTCTGAGTCAAACCCCTCCTGACCAACCGATTGCCGTGATTATGGGTAATGAAGAGCAGGGACTCGATCAACACGTTACGCATGATTGCCACTATCATATCGCCATTGAAGGCTCACAGAAGGTAGAATCACTTAATATTTCAGCGGCATCAGCGATTCTTCTCTATACACTTTCTCAAACAACTTAATTTTTCGCCGTCTGATGCGTGAAGCCGGGACATAAAGCAACACTCTCATGGACTGAATTTGTAACACCTCGCTTAGCTTTGATGTTGGATTGATAAAGGGACTCATGGAAGTTGTTCACTGCTATCCCCCCTTTTGCGGTGAATATATCCACTAATCCCGTTTACCTGACAAATATCTCGCTGAAATTTTTTTAGCGCATGTACGTTATCTTTTGAGTTACAAATTGATTGCCAATGATACCCTTAATAAAATAGACCCCTGAGGGAGAAGATGTCGTCCCTGATGAAGTTGCAGGTAATGCAATTTTATAATCTCCCGGAGACTGAAATCGATCAATTAAGTTTAAAATTTTCTGCCCCAAAATATTATATAAATCAAGGCGGACATGTCCAGCTTGATAGAGCGAATAGGAAATTGTCGCTTGGGCGTTTGAAGGATTTGGAAAACACTTCAATTGAGCTGATTCGGGAGGAGTTCCAATGGACTCGTTTTCAATTCCGGTGGGAGGGAAGACTTGAAACACGGTGAAATCGACCCAATATAGAGTATAAAGATTGGGTATCTGATCAATAAGAGCCTGGCCTATGGTAGCGGCGGGATCGCTAAACTGCCCCCAAATGGGTTGATCCGCGAGATAACCGAATTGAAATCCGACAGGATTGGGAGAAAAACGAGACCCCCAGGTTTTAAATTCGCTCACAATCTGATTAAATGACGTAAATCCCTGGCTGTCATCAATGAAAATAATTGTTCCGCGGTACGTTGGCGGCATCCAGGATGTTCCATAATGTTTCAAAAATAGCGTATAATCCGCATTATAAGCTTTTACCCGAGCCTCCCAATCGGCGGCTTCCGCATCCGTTACTTTCCGACCGCCGCTGTGAGTATTGGTGTGGTACCATTCCACATCAATACCAAAACCGCGGACACACGGATGATGCCCATAGCGCTGCAACACCAATTCCATTAGAGTATCGATGGAAGCGGAACCGGGTTCCACTTGCAGCCAGACCTTAAATCCTTCCTGATCAAACCGGTTGAGGTATGCTTCATTCTGGTCCTGGCCGATGAACCAAATATTCCGATAATTCCCTCCCGGGGATGGAAAATTAAATTGGGTTATCCCATTCTCGATATAAAGACTGACAATCCAAACGGTGGCAGGCGCGGCGCCGTTAAATTTTGCGGCCATACGGTTGCCGACCGATACCCAATAATCTTCATTGGGAAACTGACGGTTTGGATAGGAATTCAAGACCCGCGACGCCCGAAAACCCGCCACCAAATCAACTTCCCGCGCATACGCCGATATCACAGCAAAAAATAAAAGCAAATATAAACATTTTGATGAAAATCTAAACGCCATTCAATATCCTTTCTACAAAGTCTATACTAACATAATAGAACTAAACGCAAAAATACGCAAAACCATCATGAGCCTATAAATTTACTTTCCCGGAACATGTCAGCTCCCAACCTAATTTATCAGCCCGCCTTCTAAATCTGATTGCCGGGCAAACCGTTACTTTGGCGGAACCAATCTTGAACTAAAAAATTCGCCCAAAATTTGACTCACTTGTGAACTGTCATCCGCCGCCAACAACCGTTCACGAATATCCCCGGAATACAACATTGTTGAGAGTAGCCGTAAAAACTGAAGTTGCGCATCCTCCTGCGATTCTGGTGTCACTAACAGAAAAATCAGACGGGAAGGCAATCCATCCGGGGAATCCCATTCAATACCCTTTTTGCTGATACCAATGGCTATCAGAGGGGCGGCGAGCCCTGGTACGCGGGCATGAGGAAAAGCGATGCCGAATTCCACCGCTGAACTCATTCCATCTTCTCGTTGCAACGTTAACTGGCAAATACGCTCGGCTGGGATTCCCGCCTTTCCGGCAATCCGGTCAGTGAGTTCGCAGATTGCGTTATGCTTAGTTTCCGCCTGGAGAAATATAACATGGCCTGGCTGGATATAGGGTAACAAAGAAGATATTTTACGGCGCTTGATCGCTATATTCAGCCATGGCCCCAGCGCGATTGAGGACACAATAGCGCCAAAGATAATCGCCACAAAAATTGTTTGAGAAATTAAGCCGGCTTCGAGCGCCAGAATTCCGACCACGATCTCCATTTGACCGCCCGGAGTATGAGCGATGGCGATAGTGGAGCGGTTGGCTTTCGGCGCTCGCGCCCAAATTGAGCCAATATATGCGCCACAATAGCGGCCGACAATTCCCGCCACAGTGATGAAAATAGCCAAAAATGGGTTAAAGCTATCTATAAAATCCACTTTCAACCCGATGCTGGCAAAAAAAATAGGTACAAAAATGGCGTAAACCATACGTGATATGGTCGCGCGATCTTTTTCGCTCAAAGCCGCCGATTCCCCGGCCACCAATCCCATAATAAAGAAGCCGAACAGGGCGTGGATGCCGATCTGTATGGTGATGGCGCCGCTGATCATACCCATGACAGCCAGCAGGGAAATAGCCAGAGCCATATTTTCGGCGTAATGGATTTTAATGCCGCGAATCAAATAATCCGCCGCTTTTCTCAGTAAGGTTAAAGAAAATGCGGTGTACGCGACGGTAGCAATCAGAATTCCGAGATAGTAGCCGACGCTGGCATTTTGATGACTGAAAATGCCCAATAGGATAGCAAAAATCAACCAGCCGATGATATCGTTGATTGATAGCGCTGATATTATTAAAAAACCTAAATCAGTTTTGAGAATATTGACATCCTGCATGCCGCGGATCGCTACGGGCAAGGCGCTGATGGTCATGATAGTCGCCATGAAAATCGTGAAAACCAGCCTCTGTTCCGGCACGGGCAGAAATCGGTCCGGAAGCCAGTAGATCAAAAATCCGGAGACTATGATCGGAATGATGATATCCGCCGTAGAAAGTTTCACGGCCTGCCCTTTTTGACGCCAGATGCGCGAGAAGTTGACCTCCAGGCCGGTTTCCATGAGGAGAAACAGAATGCCGATCCAGGCCACGGTATCCAGCATGGTTTGCAGGATCGTATCGGCAGGGAAAAGCCAGCCATGAAACGAAGGACATAACCGACCCAGAATCGTCGGACCTAGAATAAGTCCAATCAGAATATCGGCGGTTACCGTCGGCTGCTTCCAGCGTTGAAACAGGAGTCCCAACAGCTTGGAAAAGCCCAGCAACACCGTGAACTGCACCAAAAACATAAAAATATAGTGTTCAGACAGAAATTTCATAATATTCTCCTCGATAAAATAGACAACAATCAACTCTACATAAAAAATATAGGGTACTCTGTAAAAAAAAGCAAGAAGAAAAATAAAAATTGACAATTCTGCATTTTTTGATATATTTATAGAAGATTGGTGGCTTAAACTGCCAACCGTGTCAGACCAAAAAGGCGCAAAAACTAACGATCCAGGCAATGGCCTTCCTGCGATAAAAACTGAGAGTGTTGATAAAACAAAAGGAGGAGATTCCATGTTAAAAAAAATCGGTTTTATACTACTTTTGATGGGATGGCTGATAATATCGATCCAAGCTGATTTTTTCCGCGATAAGTACCGCTTTTCCCAGGATCTGCTCAATTTTTACCCGCGCCAGCGCTGGCTGATTGGGCTGGGTGGCAGTTACAGCTTAACCAATATGACGAGCAGCGGCACGCTGGAAACGGATGCGTTTATGGCTGGTCAAGGGGCCATTACCGAACCTAATTTGGATAAAACTTATAAAGAAGGTGACAAAAATGGCATCGGGTTTCAAATCTGGTCTGATTACTGGCTCAATCGTCATTGGGGAATTATTGCTAAATTGGGATATCAGCAATGGCAGAGCGAAGGGGCGGGAGAAATTCAACTTTATCGTTATTATTATGAAGATTCACCTCCTAATGATACTACTTACTGGGTGTACAGACATTTAACAGCATCAAATGATGCATGGAAATATGATTTAGGACAAATTCAATTGGCTATAGCTCCTAAATATACATTTAAGAATTTTTATATTTTTGCTGGGGCAAACATCAGTGTCAACCTTGTTTCAAAATGGGAATTACAATCCACATTAATCGATACCGTAGCTTACTATTATGGGTATCCTATTCCAGTGAATTATTATTGGGATGTATCAGAGATGAAGTCAAGAAGCAAAAGCGAAAAAGTTGATATCCCTAATTTAAATGCATTCTCTGTGGGCGCAATCGCAGGATTAGGGTTATATTTACCCATTACTGCCAAAATCTGGCTGGTACCGGAGTGTTCGCTTGAGAAAATGATTACAAGCCCATTTCCAATATCACCTCAAAAGTTTCTTGAGCTGAGGTCTACTCCTGATGATCGTGAGAAAGGCCATTTAAGGAAGATGGGCAACCCGGATTCGCAATGGCTACGGCTGGGCTTCCAAATCACCCTGGTTTACCGCTATTAGAAAGAGAGGAAACACTATGAAACAACTATATATTCTTTTAACGGCATTCACCCTGATAAACTGTTCCGAACGACGGCTGGAGGAGATCGGGTTTATCAAGAAGATCGAATGGAATGATCAATGGCAGGGCCAGGTCATGCCCATGAATGAGATCAACACGGCCAGCGATGATTTTGGATTGACCCGCTGCCAGTTGGGAAAGGTTGTGTTTTTCACTTCAACGCGCAGTGGCAGCCAACAGGCTTTTTCCATTACCGATGGGAAAGATTTGAGGAAACTTGATCTGGGCGATTTTAAAATAGCGGGCTTAGTCTATGCATCAATCGATGGCAGCGATTTGGTCGCCGCCACAGCCGAAGGCCATGCGGATCCCGAGCTTAAAGCGTTTATGCTTACTGCGGCCGGCTGGCAGGAAAACCCGCAACTGATAACTAAGGTCAATTCTCCATACTGGGATAGCCAGCCCTACCTTAGCCCCGATGGTAAAACCTTGGTTTTCAGCAGTATGCGTCCCGATGGCGAGGGAGGCAAAGACCTCTATTGGTGTCGTCGTGAAGGAGAGTCTTTCACAACCCCGGTCAATTTCGGCCCGGTTATCAACACGTTTTATGATGAAGAATCTCCGTTTATCACTCCTGATGAGAAATATCTGATATTCGCTTCGAACGGCAATCCCCGCTTAGGCGGATATGACCTCTACTTTGCTCCTCTGAACAATATGCAGGCCGGGGAACCCCAGGTTCTGCCCGAACCGATCAATACCCCCTACGACGACATGTTCTTCTATTTCCATCCCGGGGATTCCGGCGCCGTTATCTCGTCCAACCGCCCCGGTGGCAAAGGCGGATTCGATCTCTTCCAAGTCAATCACCTTCCCATTGCTGAAGGACCCTATTTCATACTGACCGGGCGTATTCTGGCTAATGAAAAACGAACCCCACTTATTGGTAAAATTCAAATGCGCTCGGCAGGCAGCGATCAGTTGATCACTGAATTATTCACCCATACGGTCACTCTGGAATACTACCACTTCAACCTCACAATACCCGGAAAGCTTGATCTGATGGCTTCCGCCAAAGATTATCTATACTCCAGTGAGATTATTGATCCTCCCCAAACAAAACAACCAGTCATCATTCATAAAGATTTTTTACTCAACTCCCTCTACCAGGCCATTGAACTCAAGGTCTTTTTTGATTTTAATCAAACGGTTTTAAAAGAAGGGTCCTTTGCCGATCTAAAATCCGCATTTCGTTTCCTCCAGGAATACCCGACACTAAAGGTTGAAATCAGTGGCCATACGGATAATGTTGGCAGCGTGGAATATAACAAAAAACTTTCCGAAGCCCGCGCCGCCGCAGTTCGCGACTACCTTGTATCCCAGGGTATCAAAGAGGATCGCATCATTTCCAAAGGATATGGCAGTCTTAAACCCCGCGCCACCAATGACTCGGAAGAAGGACGAGCCCTCAATCGACGCGTTGAATTCCAGGCACTCGCCCGTTAAAAAGTCTCTTCTTCTTTCAATGAATCTTTAGCATTGTTTGAGGTCAATTATGTCATTAATTATCGATGAAGATCATTTGGGCGCCGATACCGAATTGATCTATCCCAACCTGCAAAGTTGCCTTAGCCTTACTTGTCGCACCCGGGAGACACTCACTGGAACCCATTTAACAGTCGGGACATCAACCAAGCAAGCCATTGCCATATTCAAAAAAATGATAGAATGGCATACCAGCCCGGCGCTCAGCATCTACCTGATTGGCAGCCTTGAACACTTTCGTACGAATGTAAAAAAAGGGAGTGAAGGACTGCGCTGGCAGAAAGCTCTGGTTAAAACAATCAGAACCAGTTTCAAGTGCCCCTCCCAGCGAATTTATGCCTTCGATCTTACAAAAAAAATCGGTATTGGCGGCGCCGCCCGGGTTGTATGGTTGGGTGTGGACTTGTCAACATGTTTTTGCGACTATGTTCTTCCCGGTCAATATACCGAAACATGGGGACGAAGAGGAGATAATCTAAGGCTCTTAAAAATGAGGCAAAAATATGGCTCCACCGATATTGCAGGGTTTTCTGAACCCGGAAACATTAAAACTGTTGTTTTTAATACAGGTGCAACTTTAGTTCAGCCCTCAGAATTTACTGAAGCCTAGACTTATCCAGAGTTCCCACTACACTTATTAAAAATATTGTGAACTATGACGAGTAAACTATTAGAGTGGATTTTATATTTATTTTAACAACCCCACTATGTTTTAGCGTTTAACCAGTGTAGTCGATAATATAGCGTTTTAGATTTTCAGGTATTCATTTTGGCTGTTAATGATTTTCTATTGTTTTTTTTTTCGATTATAATTATATTAAGCGCATGGAAAAAAGTATTCTTCTCACCGTCTCTCTTTTGTTTTTTATGGGATCGCCCTCCAAATGCGGAACAACTCTGCGCCCTCTCCGGCAATTTTCGCTTGTCTGGTGTATGGAAAATCCAATCGAGATGAATAGTTTCACCCAACAAGCGATGGAAAGCCATTACGTTCCCAGTAAAGACGCCGGAATCCATCAACTACTGCTATTCCACGGTGAGTATTGTCCCTGGCAGTTTGGGGGAAAAACTAATTATGGACTGGCTTTGACCACCAGCTATACCTACAAAGCCATAAAATTCAACGGTCAAGCCAATTTAGATCAGTTCTCAATTGATATTTTTACCATTGGCCTGGGGCCAGCTTTTTATTACCATTTCATCCAGGAACCTCAATTCAAAATCCGCAGCGGCTGCCTGATCACGATGGGAATTTTTTATACCAATTATCAGTTTTATCCCGGCGACCAGGATTCTGGAACTAGTTTTAATACGCAAATCCTGATCCCGGTCCAGATGACATTTCTGCAGATGAATCAAACTCTTGTCGCGCTTGAAGCAGGCTTGAAATTTTCCCGAAGTCAGTCGGTCCGACTCACTCTCAATGACACCCGGGGTTCTTTTTCATACATTTCTCCGGGAATATTTTTTGGATTGACTTTCATCTTTAATCAGCGCGCCCTATGAAACGATTAATTTCGATCTGGGTGAAGTTCCGTCTGGAAGAATGGATTGCCTTTCTGTTTCTTATTCCTACCTGGATTATTACGCTTCGAGCCAACTGGTACTTTTGGGCCTTGGAAGAAAAAATCCCGCGAAAATTTTATGGCGGAATTTGGCGACTCGTTATTACCATGCTTGTCATGGGGTTGTACTATACTTTTTTAAAGAAAAAATGGGGGTGGCGTTATCTTTGGTGGTTGCGGGAAGTGATGCCCTTTGTATTTTGCGTGACTATCTACACAAATCTGCATGACACCATTCATTTTGTTAATCCCCATGATATCCACCACTACCTCGTCGCCATTGATCAGTGGATGTTTGGCATCCAACCCTGCGTTTGGGCTCAACAATTCTACCATCCCTGGCTGACCGATTACTTCAGTATTAGTTATATGAATTATTTCTTGATTAGCGTGATTGTGGTACTTTGGTTAATGGTGCGCAAACGTCATGAAGAGATGCGAATGGCTCTACTGGGCACGATTCTCTGTTTTTATTTCGGTTATTTTCTCTATATTCTCTTTCCGGCAGCCCCGCCCCGTCTGGTACTGGCAGATCAATTCATCCGCGATTTTAGTGGAAGTTGGCTGACAATTACCCAGAGCAAAATCGTCAATATCAATCCTTCGTCATCCCGCGCCGCCTTTCCCAGCCTGCATTGCGCCATTACTCTGATCAGCCTGCTCTACGCGTTTCGCTTTGAACGTCTTCTGTTTTGGCTACTGCTCATACCGGGCATCAGTCTGGCGCTGGCTACAGTCTATCTGCGACACCATTACGTGATCGATATTTTAGCCGGATTCGCCTTAGCCGGGATTGTATTTTGGATAACGCCAAAGATTGACCGTATATGGCGCGCTTTTCAGTCACAAATCCGCTCTGCCGCATAATACTTACTTTAACAACGGGAATATTCTAATTGAAGAGAACCTTTATAGCTCTTGCCATAACTGCTCACGCCCTATCAACTTTACACTCCCGCAAATAGTTAATGAATGAGATAAACTAATTATTTTCATCCTTAATATGCGAAAACAACATTTTAACGGATATTCCAAGCTCATTGAATCGATAATCCATTGGGATTATAAAAGTTAGC
>CAZWDO010000002.1:320032-347430 GCA_964632485.1 uncultured bacterium | reverse complement strand
CTGTACACCATATAGGCATTGCTCAGCATCAGATAGGCCATCATCACCATCTTGATATGCTTCTCGCTCATCTGGATACTGTCGCGGTTGGAATACTTCGCCAGCGCTTGGGAAACAATCGCCGCCAGGGGAGCGATATCGCCTTCAAGTCCCAGACTCCTGATCGCCAACTGGATTTTGTGCGCATTTATTTCAAATCCACTTTCACGCGACAGAATTTGCCGGAAAAAACTGTAATAGAGTTCCCGAATTGCATAATTCGGCGTTGTATAATATATCATACCAAAATCAACATAACCCACGGTCAGAAATCCCAGGTAGAACAGCATCGACTTGTAGTCTTCAAGGGTGCGACCCACTTCGAGATTGAATTCGCGGGTCAATTGGATCGCCAGCGGTTCCCCGGAGAGCAATTGCTCCAGGATCGCCCGCCGTTCCCCCGTCGGCTCGAGAATCCGTTCCAGTTTTTTGTGATCCGAGGCGATATTGATGTCCAGCACTTCCGCCGGAGCTTTCTGTCCATTCCGGTATTCACTGAGAAAATAGAGAACCATGTCGCTGTTGTAAACCCGTGTTTTCGCATCGGGGGAAAACAGGTAGCCGTTGTAATAGTCCCGCATCTCCTGAATATCAATGGAGAAGCCCAGGTCGTCAATCAGGTATTGAACTTCTTCTTCGGTAAATCCCATCATTTCGTTAAACTGAGCATTCGTGGTCAGGTGCGAGGGGATATTGAAACCGCTGGTGAGGCTGTCGAGGGTGATGGGCGAGACACCGGTAATGAAGATGCGCTCCAAGGACTGGCCCGCCGCTTCCTTGATCACTTCGTAGAACTTGCGCACAAAGCCAGTCTTGGAAACGGTATCCCGGAACAGCTCATAGTTGAAACTGAAGAGTTCGTTGGCGAAATGGTCGTATTCGTCGATCAGGAGATAAATTTTTCGTTCTTGAAGATGCCGTTTGCAATGTTCGACAAATTGAGTTAAAATCGATGCTGGCGCATCCGTTGGCGTGAATTTGAGGGCGGGGAGTTGATAAGCAGCGAGGAAACTATTCAGCGGTCCGGCGATTTTAATGTTGAAACTGTGTTTGAGAGCCGCTTCGTCGCTGGTCTGGATGCCGCTGAAGTTGAAACGCAGGATGCAATAGCTGTTGCGCAGCGGCGTGGGGTTCCGGCCGATGTAGAGATCGCCGAAGAGCCGCTCGAAGTCGTCCTTGCGCCGGATGTCGTAATAGGCGGCCAGCGTGTCGATCCACAGCGATTTGCCGAATTTCCGGGGGCGCAGAAAAACCGGATACCAGCTTTCATGCGTTTCCAGTCTTTCTATATACTGGGTTTTATCGATATAATAACAGTTCTGTTCGCGGATTTGGGTGAAAGATTGCAATCCGTAGGGAATGCGTTTGGCCATGGCGAAACTCCCGCTGGAAGGTTGTAGGTTCCATTGTCAATATAATGCCGATCGCAACACATGTCAAGCGAAAAAATTGAGTGCGTTCGCATGGCGCTCCAGCCGCGCTCTGACCCGGAGTCCACGGGTAAACCTCCGCTGTCATGCCGGACACCGATTGCCAGTACGGCTCGTACCCGGCATCCACGGGTAAAAGAAAGACTGGATTCCGGGTCCGAAGCCGGACTGGCGGTCAAGCCCGGAATGACGGAAAAGAGGGCCCGGAATGACGGAGGAGGTGACAGCGTCATGCCGGACACCGATCTCCAGTGCGCTTTAACCCAACTTCCGCAGAAGGAATATAGTAGTCTTCATCCAATATAAAAATTCTCCTTGACTTTATCGAATTTTTATATTATATTAGTGTCACAAGCGATCAATATTCTCTCATTATCAGGCGGTTAGCGCTTTGATCATTATTATTAGACTCACATTCAGAGACTTGCTCAGTTTTTTCGGCGGCCATATCTAATATCCGGAAGAACTGACGTTTAGAAATGAAGCAAAAAATTACATACCTAAATTGGCAAAACGAAAGAGGCGATAATGGCTTGCAAGCATCAAACCAGGAAATCGGACCCATTCGATGCCTTTGAAACCGCTTTTAAGGTGGGATGCGAGGATGCGGTGACCAGGCAGGAGTATGACAATCCATTTATGGATCGAGGAAAGCGTCTAGCGTACAAACGCGGTTATTGCTATGGCACGCATAAGATGCGGGATATTATTCCAGGCGAAGTCATTAGGGAATTTGCGGATAATTTATTGAAACAGAATGAAGCGCAAAAGGTTACCGAGGACGATAAGGAATTAGTCATCCACTGCGAGCAAGGACAAATCGTCTTCAAGAAATCCAGACCGCAGACCAACGATACGCTGCCTGATGAGCCATCTTCTTAAACGCTTTCACGCGACGAAAAACGGGCATTACCTGCGCTTCGAGTTGGATGCGATTACCAGCCAACACTATCCTTTCCAGACCCATGGCCGTCTGTGAATGCAAATATTTACCTTGGCTGGCTTGCAATAACATAAGACCTGGAGCGACGCTCAGACCGTATTCTTACATATTCCGAATGGCATTGAGCAAAAGGCCAAGCCTGATCCAAGCTCTGCATGAAATGTCCGGTCAAAGAGCGCCCTGGGCGTCCTTACACATTTCGATTAGGCCTCGATATTGGGTTTCACTCTCCAGTAAAGCGCGAGTTTATATCTTTTATTTTTCCTCCTCCAATAAGAAGGTAATACTTTCAATGATTTTTAGCAACTGACGAATCTGATAATTTTATTGCTTTGCCGGAATAAGCAGTCTCGATCATCTTTATTGGCATTTGCAATACAGTTCGCAGGGATATTCGCCCCTGAATGGACTCCGTGGCTTTCCTGTCTTATGCGCCGCGAAGATGTTAAAACTTATAGACGACTCCGATTTTATACACGCGTCGCTTTTTCTGGAATTGATCGAGGCCATCGCTTGCGAACGGGATAAACTGTTGGGCCTCGACGCGGATACCAATCGGATCCAGTAACATTATCTCGCCATTCACACCGATTTCGAGAGTGGCGCTGTTCTCAGTGAAGTCTTTTCCGCCTTCACCGGCAAAGTTATAACCGCCAAGCCATTCCACATTGATGAAATGCTGCCCGATGCCGGCGAAAACTCCGAGCGGAAGCGGTTCTTGGATGAGAAAGTAAGCCGGAAGAACATTGAATCGCAATCCGACTATATGACTGCTATAAGAATACGACACATAGTCAGCCCAATCAAAAGGTTTGTCGAGTCCATCCGACCAATATCCCCAATACAAAGCCCATTGTACCGCCCGATGGAAGAACCCTCCCCCGATCTGAAGCTCAGGATAGAAAGCGCGCTGATAATCCTCGTATTCCGATTCCGAGTAATCGGGGAAAAGCGTTCGAATCGTGCCAATGTTGACCGAAACCGTATTCATGTTGAATTGAGCGAATGCCGTGGAGATAGCGAAAAAATTCAGAATAATAGCCGCTGCGATACATGATTTCTTCATTTGGTCAGGCTCCTTATTGTTGGTTGATAGGTAAATGTCCACCATGCAGGGAATTAAGCCATAAATAATGTCAGGCAACGCTTATTATTTCTCATTTAAGTCAAAGTAGATTTCCAGATATTTTTCTTTCGCCTGGAGAAATGGATATTTATATTATAGTTCTCCCAATTGAGTGAGATTCCTGCGGGGACAGATTCCGCTTCATTCTGACGAAGTGTGAAAGATAGAGTTGTTTGATCAAAGGCTGCCTTCTCTGACAAGGTAAATTGGGTTAACTTCCAAAGCGTTGAACGATGGGTTAGGCCCACTTGGGATTTGATTTGTTGACTATTTTGCTTAAGATAAATTGTGTTAATAAGTAAACTCCGATCCAGATGCCGAAATCAACAATCAGGCCATAGGCGAACGGCATGTCCTTGGTTGGTCGAAAAGAGGAAAGCCAATAGACGGAACGTGTCACGATGAAGGCAATGATCACAGAAAAAAAGCTGAGAGTGTTTTCGCTCATTGGAAAGCCTACTTAGGGTTGTAGGGTGTGGTGGCCCAATCCCGCCGATGAGCCGTCCCGAAGGGATCGGTTCCATTGGCATGTTCTCCGGCGCGCGGCGACTGGAACATGCCGCGGTTATCGGTGGTATTCCCGTGGACGCACCGCGTCCGCGGGAACATAAGATTAGGTGTACGAATGAAAACAGCAAAGGTCGCTCTTCATGACTACCTAAACTATATTGCCTGTTATTGACAGTATAGTTTTGCGTCATACCGTAATTTCTATTCTATTATTTTCTGGATCAAGAATACAACTTTCATAGTAGCCATCTCCAGTTTCCCGTGGTTGATTTATAATTTCATAGCCGTCGTTAAACAACCGTTCAGTAATATCAATTACTTTTTGCCTACTCCCAACAGAAAAAGCTATATGTATTATTCCATGATATTGATCGATAGCATTATTTTTATTATCAGGGATGTCAGGCATTTGCATTATTTCAAGTCTTGATCCATTAGAGAATGTCAAAAAATAGGATTCAAAAGCCTTTGTGCCATTTATATATTTATCATTTGATTTAGCATCAAAATATTTTATATAAAACGATTTAAGATTTTCAATATTTTTTGCCCATATTGCTACATGTTCAATTTGCATATCAACTCCAAAATAGTATTATCTATAATGTGAAAAGGGTTCGCTAAAGCTTGCGCGGGAAATTTCACGTCTGCGCAAAGTTCCTACGTTGTATGATGTTGTATGACGACAGCCGCTGCGCTCCTTCACATTATTTAACGAGTTCGTCGCTTTTAGACAATAGACAAGTACAGCTAAAGTAAACAATTTCAGCCTTCAAAATTATTAAACTAAAGTACTTATAAAACGGGCTACAACTATAGTGTTTATAGCTTATATGGACGACCAAAAGCTTCAGATAGAAAAATCCATTGAAGTATCGTCGATGCTACAGCTATTTTTATTAACCAGTTAAACCCAGTTCCTAAACGGAAAAAAAAGATTGCTACAGGAAAAAACAATAAAGCAACAAGGAATGGCTTCCAATTAATTATTGTCCAATCAAAACAGGGTACAATGAGTTTCCCTGATAATTCTTTCATAGCCAACACGATAGTGAGAATTAAGAATATCACGAATGGCAGAACAAGCCAATTGAATGACATACTGATACCCCATGTCCCGAAAGATATATTCGCATCATTTTGGAAACTTCCATATAGAATTATGGCATTAATCAATAGATGCCAGCTTATTAGCAAGATATGGCATAAAATTCTCAATTTTCCCCGACCTTCGAGATAAACGATAAACAGAGCAAACAATACGATTAGCGGTAACATCCAAAAATCTCCCCAAAAGCCTTTTCCACCCATGCTGAAGACACTCCAGCTAGATATTTCCGGCTTAAAGAGCGCTCTCATAGTGGAAGTCCAAAAAAAAGTTGTTGTTATTATTGTCCAGGTCAAGACTATTTCACGCAAATAATTTTTCTTTTTGTCCACATTTTCTCCTTAAATAATTTATGTTTTGTTTCAATATGTTTCCTTCGGCTCAAGTTCGACTGTTCTTGAATGCTATCGCTCGGTCAATGCGGCGACTTAATAGCTCTCTAAAGTTTTCATATTTTCTATATATATTTCCCGGCTAGCTTGTCAAGTTTTTTTTCAAAAAAAATTTAGGGTTTAAAAATTCAATGGTGGGTAATAAACTCTACTCGTGGATTCTATAGCGGAGTTCGGAAAGACAACTACCGGAATGTATAGTGTCTGCTTCTGAATTCAAGGAGCGATATCCGGAATAACGCAGGATAGCGATCCGTGGATTTCGAGTCGAAGCCCGGAATGACAGGGAAGACTGGATGTCGAAATGGGCGCATTGCCTTGTCAGGTATGAAGGGTTTTTTCCACTTTCTGAGTAGCCCGACAAACCCCTCATCATCTCAACATGAGCGCGAACACACCCCAGCCCAAGTACTCACGCGTGTAAGCGGCGTAGCGTCCGGGTTCCGTGTTAAGTTGAGCTCGAACTTCTTTGGCGAAGTCGTCATCGGGATTCACTTGGAGCCATCGGCGCATTGTGAGCCACTTGGCCGCCTCATATCGTTCCCAGCCGTTCTGGTCTGCCAGAACCATTTCCACGACATCGTAGCCAAGGTCGGCAAAAGACGCGAGCAGTTCCGGGAGCAAAAGAAAGTCAGCTATCGAGCTGGCTTGGCAACCCTTGGCAACTTCTTCCGTCGGCGGTAACTTCAGCCAATAGGGCTCGCCGATGAGGATGATCCCTCCGCTGCGGAGGCTCTTTGCCAGAAGCTCGATGGTGCCGGCAACTCCCCCTCCGATCCACGTGGCGCCGAGACAGGCTGCCACACCGACCTTTGTGTCGGCTACATAGCCGGCGGCGTCGTCGTGGATGAACTCGACTCGGTCGGCGACATTGAGTTCTTCAGCGCGGCGTTTCGCTTGCTCGGAGAACAACTGGCTCATATCAATGCCGGTGCCGACGACACCGTAATCGCGCGCCCAGACGCACAACATCTCGCCCGAACCGCTGCCGAGGTCGAGTACACGAGTTCCGGGTTCCAGGCGTAATGCCTCGCCGAGAGTAGCGAGTTTTTCGGGTGTAAACGGGTTGTGGATGCGATGAGCGCTTTCGGTGATGTTGAATATTCTTGGGATGTCCATGGTGAAAAATCTCCTTAATGATTGTTGTTGTTACTTACCATCTCAATGGCCTGTTCTCCATTAATTGTATACTGAATGTGATATCCCATCGTTTGCAATTGCGTAGATTCCATGAATGCAATAATGGGTTCATCCTCTACCAAAAGAATATTTTTAGGTTGGTCAATCATAAGCAAACGCTCCTATTGCAAAAACATTTTTGAATATGATCATAGAGCTGATCGCGCCGCATAACCGGCTGGCAATATAGCGCAGTAGAATTACCGTCCGGCGCAGCTCTTTGTTAGCCCTTCCTACACGCATTTGTGATTATCCAGCATACAGCCACTTTCACCCTTGGATGTCTCAAGCTGAATTGTCGAATGCTCTATTCCGAAATGATCGTGCAAGTATTGCTGGAGGTTTCCCAGGAAATTATTATCCAATGAATCGTTATTCACCACTATATGAACAGTCAGCGCAATCTCGGTAGTACTCAACGGCCAGACATGCAAATCATGAATGCGATTGACACAATCAAAGCTCATCAAATAGTCCCTTACGGCGGGGATATCGATGCTATCGGGTACGGCATCCATCGCATAGTTTATGGAATCTCTAAGCAATCCCCATGTGCCGACAAGGATAACAGCGACGATCATAAGGCTTACCACAGGATCAATCCAAAGCCAATCCTTAACTATGATGAATATGCCTGCGACAACAACACCAAGAGATACCGCTGCGTCAGCAGTCATATGAAGGAAGGCGCCCCTTATATTTAGGTCATGTTTTTGGCCATTGACAAAAAGTAATGCAGTTAAGGAATTGATGACAACCCCAATTGCAGCCACCACAATAATCGTCATGCCTTCAACAGGCTTCGGGTTGAATAAACGCTCGATGACTTCCCAGGTAATACCTCCGAGGGCAACAAGTAGAAGTATCGCACTAGCCAGAGAAGCCATAACTGTAGCCTTTCGGAATCCATATGTCCGCTTCTCTGTCGCAGCTTTTGTGGCAAGCACGCTTGCACCCCAGGCAAGCAGCAGACTGATCACATCGCTTAAATTGTGTCCTGCGTCCGCTATCAGCGCAAGTGAATCAGAAAATATCCCATAGCAGGCCTCGATAGCAACGAAAACGATATTAAGTATAACGCCAATAGCAAAGGAACGATTGTAATTTTCTATCTCATAACTGTGATTGTGGCTCATATCTTCTCCGAATTTTGGACTAATTGCGCCGATGAGCCGTCCCGAAGAGATCGGTTCTATTGGCATGTTCTCCGGCGCGCAGCGTCAGGAACATTCCGCGGCTTATCGGCTCTTCAAAAATTTCAGGGACTAAACATTTAATGGTGAGTTATAGAGTCTACCTATGGATTCCGGATCAAGTCCGGAATGACGGAAAAGACAGGATTCCGGATGCCGCGCTCCATTTTCATCAAAATTTAATATACAGCTATCGCATGGTCAATGTTAATAAATGCTGAACTGACTATCGATTTATACTATAATAATTGGAGAAAAGCGATTTGTCAAGCTTTTTTTTCAAGAACCATCAAAAGATACGGAGAGGGAGTAGCGATTTAAAAGTCGCTGCTACGAAGATAATTTATCCGTGGATGCCGGGTCAAGTCGCCCCCTCCTTCTGTCGTTATTCGATGGTCGCTAAAGGCTGATTCATCTCTACGGATTCCCCCGCTTTGACATACAGATGGCGCAGTATGCCCGCTTTGCCGGCGCGAATTTCGTTCTGCATCTTCATCGCTTCGAGGATCATCACCACATCGCCGGATTGCACGGCCTCTCCTTCTCCCATGAGGATCTTGACGATCAACCCGGGCATGATTGCATGCAGATCACTCTCATTCAAAGCGCCGGATGCGCCAGTTTTTCTCTTCTTCGGCGGGCTTTTTTCTTCAAATCCTTCGATAACCAGCGGATAGGCAATTCCATCGATAATAGCCGAATTCTCTTTGATTTCAACGCTATGCGGGTTATGATTGATATGGATGCCTTTTTCATCGGCATGCCACTGAAATTCCTGGTTATTAACGACCAGTATCGCATCTTTATTTTCAATTTCATATACCGAGCCATCCAGGGTGATTTTGAATTTTCGATTCATCTTACCATCCTCTCATTTGCATCATACGGGCGGTGATTTTCCATTGCGAGCCAGGGGTGGTTGCAGGCGCGGCGGCGTCTTGCGCTCCGCTACTCTTCTGCAAAATCAGATACGCAGCCAGAGCGGCCGCCAGTTCTTCCTTCCCTCCCAATTTATTCTTGCGTCGTTCTAAAAAAGATCTGGCGATCTGAGGAAATAAAGCGTAGGATAGCGCGTCTTCATCCGATTCCGCTAAATCGCCGATTTCGCTTCTGGCTTTTTCCCACCCGGGAGGAATCAAATCCGCCGGTCGGCAGGTAATGGGAATCTCTTCACCGATGGCCTGTTTGATCAATCGGGGATTCACTTCCGCGGGGGGTTTTCCATAATAGCCTCGAAGATATTGTTTGACTTCTTCGGGAATGATTTTATACTGTTCCCCGGTCAGAACGTTCAATGTAGCCTGAGTGCCGACGATTTGACTCGTGGGCGTCACCAGTGGCGGATAACCCATGTCTTTGCGGACACGCGGGATTTCATCTAAAACATCGTAATACTTATCCATTGCATTCTGTTCGCGCAATTGACTCACCAGGTTGGATAGCATTCCGCCGGGCACCTGGAATTGCAGGACATTAACATCGACTGGGCTGATACCGGTTTCGAAATGAGCATATTTTTTACGAATTTGAGTCACATCGCGGGCAATATCCGCCAGATCCCCCAGATGCAAGCCGGTATCGCGCGGAGTCTGATTTAAAATAGCGACCATCGTTTCCGTGGGTGGCTGGGAAGTCGATAAAGAAAGAGAGGATATCGCCGTATCGACGCCATCGACACCCGCTTCAACGGCTTTCAGCAAAGCGGCAGTTCCCATACCGCTAGTGTAGTGAGTATGCAATTGAATGGGTAATCCAATCTGTTTTTTCAACGCATCCACCAATTCATAAGCGGCATAAGGCGTAATCAAACCGGCCATATCCTTGATGCAGATCGAATCGGCGCCTAATTCGGCTAATTCCATACCCATGCGGACAAACGAGGGGATATCGTGTACCGGACTGGTCGTATAGCTGATAGTGGCTTGGACATGGCCCCCTTCGCGTTTTGCAATTTTCATGGCAAAGGCCATATTCCGTATATCATTGAGCGCATCGAAAATGCGAAAGACATCGATACCGTTTTTCCGGGCGCACACGATAAATTTTTCCGCATTATAGTCTGCATAATGCTTGTAACCCACTAAATTCTGGCCGCGCAACAGCATCTGCAGCCGCGTCTTCGGCATGGCGATACGAAGTTTTCGCAAACGTTCCCACGGGTCCTCGCCTAAAAAGCGCATCGCGCTGTCAAAAGTGGCGCCGCCCCACATCTCTAACGACCAGTACCCAATGTTATCTAACTTTGGGGCAATTTTTAACATATCCTCAAACTGCATACGAGTAGCCAGCAAGGATTGATGAGCATCACGCAATATGGTATCCGTGATTTGTAAAGGCTTTTGATTCATGGCTGATCCTTTCAAACGGTTACTATATTCCGTCAATTTATAGGGGAATATTCGGATGTTTTTTCGGTGGATTCATATCACGCTTTTTATTGAGCATTTTGAGGGCTTCAATCAAGCGGGGACGCGTTTCGCGGGGTTCAATAATATCATCCAGATACCCCCTGGAAGCGGCGACATACGGATTGGCAAATTTTTCACGATAAAGACTGATCATCTCTTCACGCTTGACTGACGGATTTTCTGCTTCCGCAATCTCCTTGCGAAAAATGATATTCACCGCGCCCTCGGGTCCCATCACTGCGATTTCCGCCGTCGGCCAGGCCACATTGAAATCACCGCGTATATGCTTGGAATTCATCACATCATACGCCCCGCCGTAAGCCTTGCGGGTAATCACCGTCAATTTAGGAACTGTGGCTTCGCAGAAGGCGTGCAATAGCTTGGCGCCGTGGATGATAATCCCGCCATGTTCTTGATCCACTCCAGGTAAAAATCCCGGGACATCTTCAAACACAACGATAGGAATATTAAAGCAATCGCAAAACCTCACAAATCGAGCGCCTTTAAGGGATGATTTGATATCGAGAACACCTGCCAATACTGCCGGCTGGTTGGCCACAATGCCCACCGGTTGACCACCCAGATGGCCAAAACCAACTACAATGTTTTGCGCATACCGTTCGTGAATCTCAAAAAAATCGCCGTTATCGACGACCCGGCGGATGACTTCTTTAATATCGTACGGTTTGTTGGGTTCATCCGGAATCAGAGTATCCAGTTCTAATTCCATACGGTTGGGATCATCTTTCGTATCGGCATGGGGAGCTTCATCCATATTATTAGAAGGCAAATATTCTAATAATGAACGGATACTTTCCAGACATTCCGTTTCATTTTCCGCCATATAATGACAGACCCCGCTTTTTGAAGAATGAACAGATGCTCCCCCCAACTCTTCGAAGGAAACATCTTCATGCGTAACGGCTTTAACGACGTCGGGGCCGGTAATGAACATGTAGCTGGTGTTTTTAACCATAAAGATAAAATCGGTTAAAGCGGGACTGTAAACCGCTCCGCCGGCGCAGGGTCCCATAATGACGGAAATCTGAGGAATCAACCCGGAGGCCAAGGTGTTGCGCAAGAATATTTCGGCATAAGCGCCCAGACTGACCACACCCTCCTGGATGCGGGCGCCGCCCGAATCATTGATCCCAATAATCGGAGCGCCGTTTTTCATCGCCATATCCATGATCTTACATATTTTTTCTGAGTGAACTTCCCCCAGGCTGCCGCCTAAAACCGTAAAATCCTGGCTAAAGACGTAAACAATCCGACCATTCACAGTTCCCCAACCCGTAACGACGCTATCTCCCATAAATTTCTTTTTTTCCATATCAAAATCAGTTGTCCGATGCTGGACAAACATATCCAGTTCGCGAAAGGAACCGGGATCCATCAGTATCTCAATCCGTTCGCGAGCCGTCATTTTGCCTTTTTTCCGCTGTTGTTCTTTTTTTTCGCTTCCTCCGCCTATCCGGGCCTGTTCCCTCATTTGCAGCAAACGCTCTTCTTTAGTCTGATTGGTCATAGCTTCTCCCTGGGTTGATTGAAGTTTAACTTTCAAGTACTGTGAGATAATATAAAACGGGTCGTTTGTCAAGAACATTTTTTATAAAAAACAAACGTCAATAGAAAAGTCCCCTACTCACATCCGCTACTAATGGAATCCGTTAATGAATCAGCATACATAATTCTAACAATTTAGTCTTATAATAAAAGTGATTCCTAAAATTTATAAAAATTAAATTTTATAGAGCTAATTTTTAATTTTTTTTGCAAAACATGAATTTTTTGCTTGACAATTTTTAAAATATTAGGTATTTTAATAGATGTATTAAGAATTAACCTTTAACAAGGAGTCTATTCATGGGCAAGGCCAAGGAAATTTTTAGAGAGCTGACGTTCAGCAAGCGAGTGATGAAGGATAAATTGGGGAAAGAGATTTATGAAAAATTGCTGGCATCCATTGAAAATGAAGAGGCATTGGACCAAACGATTGCCGGGGATGTGGCGCATGCGATGAAGGAATGGGCCATTGAACAAGGCGCCACGCATTTCACCCATTGGTTTCAGCCTCATCGGGGGGGAACGGCGGAAAAACATGATGCCTTTATTTGTTATGATGAAAACTGGGAGATAATCGAACGCTTTTCCGCGAATCAATTGATCCAATCCGAACCGGATGCGTCTTCGTTTCCCTCGGGTGGTATCCGTTCAACATTTGAGGCGCGAGGTTATACGGCCTGGGACCCGACTTCGCCTGCATTTTTAATCAAGGCGAAGGAAAGCTGCACATTGGTCATCCCATCGGTTTATCTATCCTGGGATGGTCTTGTCCTCGATATTAAAACCCCGATGTTGCGTTCCCAAAAAGCATTAAATCATGCGGTGATGAAGATGCAACGGCTGTTGGGCAATCGTCTGGCAAAACGGATTAAAATCTATCTGGGACCCGAACAAGAGTATTTTCTCATATCGAAGGAACCCTATAAAACCCGTCCGGACCTGAGAATTTTGGGACGTACAGTTTTTGGAGCAACCCCTATCAAGGGTCAACAGATGGAGGACCACTATTTCGGCGCGATTAAGGGGAGAGTATTAACTTTTATGGAGGAAGTGGATCGCGAGCTTTACCGTCGGGGCATTCCGGCAAAAACACGCCACAACGAAGTCGCGCCCAATCAATTTGAATTAGCGCCCCTCTATGAGGAAGCCAATTTATCCGTTGACCATAATTTACAAATGATGGATATTATGCGCAGTGTCGCCGACCGCAATGATCTGGTTGTTCTATTTTCGGAAAAACCGTTCGCCGGGGTGAATGGTTCCGGTAAACACATGAACTGGTCGCTCGGCGATAATACAGGCGCAAATTATCTCGAACCATCGAAATCACCGTTAAAAAATATCAGTTTTTTAATCACTATCGGCGCCATTCTGAAAGGCATGGAGAGTTTCGGCGGTTTATTGCGAGCGGCGATCGCCGATGCCGACAACGATTTCCGCCTTGGAGCCAACGAAGCTCCCCCGGCAATCATGTCGGTTTACCTGGGTAGTTATCTTAGCGGACTCCTTGATGAAGTCGAAGGTCTCGGCAAGGTTACTGAACAGGTATTTAACGAAATCAATCTGGGTATCCAGAATCTTCCAAAAATCGCCCAGGACATATCGGACCGTAACCGCACCTCTCCCCTGGCGTTTACCGGTAATAAATTCGAATTCCGGGCGGTAGGTTCATCGCAAAACTGTTCCCATGCCCTGACGGTTTTCAATCTGATGGTAAGCTGGGGTTTTGATCTAATTTATGATCGCCTGTCGCAAATGAAAGGTGATGCCAAGAAAAATGCTCTATTAGTTCTCAAAGATATCTTCACGGAAACTAAACATATTCGCTTCGAAGGCAACAATTATTCAGAAGAATGGCAGATCGAAGCAGCGCAACGGGGTTTGCCCAACTGCCCCAATACGCCCTCGGCGCTGGAGCATTTCCTCAAAGAAGAATCGATCGAATTGTTTAAAAAATATGAAGTCCTATCAGAAATCGAACTCCACTCCAAAATCGAAATCCGCCTGGAAACTTACAACAAAATCAAACTGATTGAATTTAAAACTGCCACGGATATAGTCAGAACGATGATATTACCCGCTCTGACCAAACACATCGGCCAAATGGCTTCGGCCTACGCGCCCATGGTTCAAAGCGGTTTGAATGCTCCGGCGCTGAAAGAGCAGCTTGATTCAGCCAACCAATTATTCGAGAAAATCGTCCACAGCCTGAACATCTTCGAAAGCCAGATCGAAGAGGGAGAAAAAATCGAAAACATCCATCATTTGGCATACTACAATGCTGAGAAACTGATTCCGTTACTCAATGAACTACGCTTCTATGTGGACGGCGCCGAATCTATCATTCCCCACGAATTCTGGCCCATGGCAAAATACCAGGAATTGCTCGCTTCGATTTAATCCATGCCAGATTAGATCGAACTATTTTTTCTCATGAATCCGGGAATAATCATTTTCCGGATTCAGGGTCTTCAGGTACCTTCACTTAATAATTTTCCATAAATCGATTCATGTTTGGCGGCAATCGATTCCCAGGAGAAATAGGCTTCCAATGCAGCGGAATGAGGAATTTTCTCCATGCGGTTGCGTGTGAACATCTTCAGCAGCAGGTCGGCCAGTTCCCGCCCGGTGGTTTTTGCCGTGTAGGTTTCTTCGGCTCTGCGTTTGATCCATAATGGAGTTGCATCCCCTATTTCAGCGATAAACCTCTTGTTCCAGGCAATTACGCTTTGCAACACACTACTGCGAAGAGTAATCCCGCCGCTATAGGGTAACGTTATAAACGCCGCATGATTATACAACATAATAATATCCTTTAAAGCCAACTGATAATGAAAAACCACCCGATCGCCAATACCCAATTTTAAAATAAGTTGCTCTAATTCCGACATTAGCTCCCTCTCCAAATTACCATGGCATACCAGGAAAAGGGTGTGTGATAACCGTTCATCGGAGATTGCCTGAATTAACGCCTGCAAATTTTTCCCACAGTTAATATTCCCGAAAAAAAGCATAAAGGGCTTTTCCGGAAGGTCAACGGATGTTGGAGAGGAGGACTGAATCGCAGCCAGTTGGCCGGTCAATGTATTTGCCAGCGGGACAATAAATGTTAATTTACAAATCCGACGCAATCGTAACCATTCAGCGCGATGAGTCGATATCAAACCATCCGAAACTGCGATGAGAATCATCAAACGCAACCAGTAACCCAGATGATAAAACCAGTAGGGGTTAAAATAGGGTTCAATCTCATGGATCGTTGTAATAATTTTCAACGATCGATAGCGCAGTCGAATCGCGGAGACTACTCCAATCCATACCAAACGATAAAATATACGAGTCGGATACTGCAAATGAAGGAGCTGAGGCCTTTCCTTACCAATAATTTTATATAAGCGCCATAATGTCAGCGGGCGGGAAAAATTATAGAAAAAACATCTTGTATCCGATTCTGTTATATATTCTCTATCAATAAACAACATTAAATCATATCTGCTTTTTAATTGTTGGATAATATGATAAGATGTATCTCCTATCCCACAGAGTTCAGGAGGATAGGTCCCGGGCGCCCAGAGCAATTTTATGGGCAAGGGCTGTACCATTAAATTATCCCCTTGCAAGCTGAAATCGCTCGAATAACGAGAAAATATTGATAATCCAAATCACAGCGCAACGACGCCGTTTTTAAATGACAGTCTGAATCCATGAACTTCCTTAAGTTGATTGAAGATTCCTCCCAATTTAATTTTTTTTATTTCAATTGTCAATGATTTTATTCATCCAAAAAAAATTAACCGAAAATCTATTCTTTGCTTGCTGATTAAAATAAATCTTATTATAATCCTGTTATGAGAAGTTATTATTTCAAACGGCTTTGGCCATCCATCCATTATGTGCATAACGGCTCTGATCTTATAATCAAATTTGATCCAGTTTATATAGGAAGAGATTTATGGAAAATCTCGGACGGCTATATCGAGTGTTTATCGGATCGGCAAGATTCATCCATTGCAAAACCTGAATTTTGCGTTCAAAATGCGGGAACTCCTTTTGTAAATCTTCCAGTTGAACAACAGCTTGCTTACGCGCTTTCATATTATCATCAATCGCGATCCGCTTCTGATATCGTGTTTTCTCGTTCAATAGGATATATACATGATTATCACCTGACATCCATGTGGAGCGGAAAGTACCATCAACTGGCCGAATGCCTTCTTGGAGTAAAGTTACCCAATCCAGTATCAGTGATAAATGACGCAGATACAAATTGGATTTCCCGGATTCCGGCGGCGCCGGGGATAATTCTGCCGCTTTTCACCGATTGGAATGGTTTTTATGTGAAGGATCAAAAATTGATGATCTACACGTTGACGCCTCCCCGCCCGCAATGGAGCTATTATTGGATAATTTTGAATGAAATCATGCTCCGGCTGAACCGTATCCCCATTCCTCATCGGGGAATGATTCCTATCTTGTTAGACGAAGAGCGCCAATGGCTGGCCATCGATTGGATTGCTAAGGAATCCGATCCCCTCAATCGCTTGTTCAGTGATAAGACCCCGTTCAAAGTAAAAGCGGAACCGGGTTGGATAGACCCGCTGAAACAGTTGCGACGGTTGGTTCCGCCAGCATACCGCGAAGATTATTTGCGGGTATTGATTATTCACCTGTTAAATACAATTACCGATTATAATCTCCCAAATTTCACCCGCCAATATATTTTTTTATTGGCATCATTTTATCTCAGTTTTTTTGAAACGGAACCCGCGCGCTGAAAAATTAAGATTGACAAGAGAGCTGAATCCTTTTATATTAAGCGTGTATTCCAGTTTATCAGGGAATTGCAATAGTATCCGGGGAAAATGGAGCTTTGAGGCGGCATTGGCAACGAGGTAACAATAAACCAAGGAGATTGACTCATGAAAAAGCGGATTGAAGGCGTTGTTGTTAAGGATTTGAAAATCATACCTGATGAACGGGGACGGTTAATGGAGATTCTGCGCAACGATGACGGATTTTTTAAAGGTTTTGGGCAGGTCTATATGACAACGACGTATCCCGGAGTCGTCAAGGCCTGGCACTATCACCTGCTACAGGATGATGTGGTATGTTGTGTTCTCGGGATGATCAAACTGGTACTTTTCGATAATCGCGAGGAATCTCCCACTTATCGCCAAATCAACGAGTTTTATATGGGCAGCCACGCCCCCAAAGCGGTTGTGATTCCCCAGCGAGTCTATCATGGCTGGAAATCGATCTCAACTGAGGAAGCATTGATCATTAATATCCCCACCCAGGTCTATAATTATGAGCAACCGGACGAATACCGGCTGGAGCCGCATGCTAACCATATCCCCTATGATTGGAGCCGACGGGATGGTTGATACGTCTTCCGGCAGGGAACGTCGCATTCATTTATTAGAGATGGACGTTGTCAACAAAATCGCCGCAGGTGAAGTGATTGAGCGTCCATATTCGGTGATTAAAGAATTAGTGGAAAACGCGATTGATGCCATGGCAACACGAATTACCATTAATATCGAAGAAGGCGGCAAGAACCTGATCGAGATTATCGATAACGGACATGGTATCCCCCATAATGACGTACGGCTGGCTTTTCAACGCCATGCTACATCTAAAATCAGTAATTTTGAAGATCTGGAGACTCTTCGTTCCATGGGATTCCGGGGCGAAGCTCTGCCCTCGATTGCATCGGTAGCCGTAGTTGAAATACAAACTCGTCATTTTCAGGAAGAGGTCGGCACTTTCTTTCGTATCGAGGGGGGGCGGGAAACTGCGTTTATTGAGCAGGCGCGTGATTTTGGCACAACACTGCGCGTGAAGAATCTTTTTTTTAATGTGCCAGCCCGCAAAAAATTCCTACGCCAAAATTCCACTGAACTCCGCTATATCATTGCCGAAGTAACTCAACAGGCTCTGGCATTGCCTCATATCGCGTTTCGTCTCTCTCATGATGATCGCGAACTATTCCACTATACCCCTGTCAAAGATCATATCAAGCGCATTCATCAAGTCTTTGGCGATGAGATGGAAAATCAACTCATGCCGGTGGAATTGGTAGTATCCAACTCCAAACTAACGGGTTTTGCCGGTTCACCCGCCTTAGCCCGGAAAAATTCCCAGATTTACCTTTTTATCAATACCCGCTATGTGCGCGATAAATTAGTGACAAAAGCGATCCTGGAAGTTTATCGTTCCATGCTTGAAAAAAACAATTACCCGTTTGTTGTCTTATATCTCGAAATAGATCCCGCTCTGGTTGACTTCAACGTGCATCCCAGTAAACGGGAAATTAAATTTGACGATCGGTTCCCGGCATATCGTATATTCACCGACGCGCTGCAACAGGCGCTTAACAGTGGCTACAGCAAAGACAATTCACTGAAAATGATCATGAGGCAAAGTCCGATGATCCCTTCAAAAGCCACAATCAGCTACCAGGATGTATTGCCATTGCAGACCATTACTCACACAGCGGGGAAAGCGGACATGACGCCGGATATTCAAAAAGTAATCCAGCGGCTCGATTCAAATATCCAGCATGAGCAAAACACAAGCGAGGTCATGCCCCATCTCTGGCAATTGCAACTGACCTATATTGTTACCAATACACGCGACGGAATGGTAATTATTGATCAACATGCCGCGGGGGAACGAATTCTCTATGAAAAAATCCTTAAAAATTTTCGCGAACAAAAAAAACTGTCTCAATCCCTGCTCTTTCCGGAAGTGGTTGAACTGACATCCGCTGAAATGATACTTTATCGCCAAACGGATAATATTCTGGTTAATATGGGGTTTATGATTAAGGAATTCAGCGGCAATTCTTTAGTGATCGAAGGGATTCCGGCCTATCTGCACCATTGGGAAAGCGCATCCACGCTCAAGGATATCCTGGACGATCTGGCGGCAGAAAAAGAACCTCATATCAAAGCCGTCGAGAAAATCGCGCGATATACAGCTTGCCGCGCGGCCGTTAAAGCCGGGGACCGGCTGACCGTTAATCTAATGCAACAACTGATCGACGATCTGTTTATCTGCGAATTTCCCTATACCTGCCCCCACGGCCGGCCTACGCTGATTAAAATTACATTCTCAGAATTGGAAAAACGATTGGGCCGTAAATAATGATCGATTTTACCCGGAACCTTTTGATCATTACGGGTCCTACCGCCTGCGGGAAAACCTCGCTTGCGCTGGAACTGGCCGATCGATTCGGACTTGAGATTATTTCGGCCGACTCACGCCAGGTTTACCGCTGGATGAATATCGGTACGGCAAAACCATCAGCCCGGGAACTTCAACGAGTTCGCCACCATCTCATTGATATTATTGAACCGCATGAGCAGTACAGCGCCGGCCGATTTTATCATGATGCCCGAAGTATTATGGATAGATTCTGGCATGCGGGTCAGCCACTGCCCCTGATAGTCGGGGGAACCGGGCTTTATCTAAGGGCCTTGCTTGAAGGCTTAGCGCCCATCCCCCCCATTCCGTCTGAAATTGAGGAAACCCTGCGGCGCGACGTAATCCTGAAAGGACTCAGCCAACTGCATCAACAACTCCAGGGAATGGACCCCGTATCGGCATTAAAAATTGATCCGCATGATCAACAGAGAATTGTCCGCTATCTCGCAGTTGTCCATTATACTGGAATCCCCATGAGCGAATGGTTCAACCGACAGCAAAAACCCTCCTATCCGTTTAAAATCCACCTGGTTATATTGCAATGGGATCGAAATATCCTTTATCATCGTATTGATGAACGGGTAGATGTGATGTTTGCTAACGGACTGGTGGAGGAAACCCGCAGCCTTTTACGGATGAACCATTCCCCCACTGATCCGGGACTGCAATCTCTGGGGTATCAGGAAACTATTGCATATTTAGAAAATAAATTATCGCTCGATGAGTGCCGGGAATTGATCCGAAAAAATACCCGTCATTTCGCCAAACGGCAAATTACATGGTTTAAATCAATGGGTCCCGCTACCGTTTACAATATTGATAGCAACTCATCCGCGGACACTTTAATTGCCAATCTGGGTGTATAACATGACCAGCGCCCGCTTGATAATGGAACGAATTTTCCGGCGCCAGACTCTGGAGGCCTCTATTGTCTTTCCATTGGCGCAACATCTTCTTCAAATTCTAAGATTAAGCCTTGTTTTTCGAACCATTCGTCCATTACCGACATCAGCATCTTTACTGGCTCATGTTTGGAAAGAAAGTTTTCTTGCCAATTTTGTTGCAATATTTAGATCATCCCGATTTTTTGGATTTTTACACTATGTCTATCAATGGGTCTTCACACCCAACGGATGTTTAAAACTGTTATTGGCGTTTTTATGTCTGATTCCCTATCAATTTCTCCCCCCCCTGGAAATCAGTTCATTGACAATCCCCTATCAGCGGCTGTTGCCTTTGCTCTGGATTTCCCTTTGGAGCCTTTACGCAATCCGATGGGGAAGAAAACCGTTATTTCAGCGCCATTCTTTTTTTATCCCGGCGCTTATAATATGGTGGGCGGGAGGATTTATTTCCGCTCTGCAGACATTTCCATTAGCCCGGTCTGTCTCCTACTGGTTCTATTATGAATTCACCGGTTGTTGGATACTATTTCTATATTTTATTACCCGGGAATCATTAACCGATCGGGTTCATCTCATTCGATATTATCTCGGGCTGGTTTTCTTTGTCGCCGTGTATGGACTGGCAGTCCAATTTTTTGGCGAACCAGCCGTTTTTGAAAGATTATGGCAGCGCAATTTGGAACTTAACCCCCGTTTATTGGTGGTTTACCGACATTTTTCCCCCGGTTCGGCATTCGGCAATGATAGTATGCGTGGCAGCCTGATCGCTACAATTATCCCCGGCCTGGTTATTTGGTTGATAATGCGGATGCGTCAACAGATATCCCTCTATAAAAAAACAAAGCGATTACCGGCCTTTGCCCAAGTCATAAAAACAACTGGGGGCGTATCTTCCCTATCGATCCTCTTTTATGCGCTTTACCGTTGCCAGACAACATCGCCCTGGGTGGCCGCCAGTCTGATTTTCATTCCAATCGTTACGCTTCAGCACCTTCCCCGCCACTGGAAATTTTTTTACAGCCATTCGTTGAAACTTTGGCGGATATTTATCGCGCTGTTCGCGCTATCGGTAATTGTCGGTCTTACATACAGCTCCGATTTCGATGTTCAGCATCGCATGATTCAATGGAAAATTGGCGCTCAAATTTTCAGTCAGCATCCTGTATGGGGAGTCGGCTCAGGCAATTACAGCCACTATGCCCAAAATTACCAGGAATATTATGTCCCCTTTCTCGGTAAAGGAAACTATTATGACGTAGCAGATAATTATTGGCTGACTTTCATGGTGGAAAGGGGGATGGCGGGAATTCTATGGCTGGGCGTATTGATCTATATTTTGTATAAAAAGCTAAAACAAATATTTCATAGCCAGGAATCTTTGAATCTTTCCAACCTGATCGCGCTGACTTTGCCCGGGGTCATTTTTCTGAATGGACTTTTTTGGGATAATGGATTGCATTTGTCTTTCCGTTTTATTTTTTTTCTTTTTTTATAGAGCCATTCTTCCCTCCAAGAGTTTGATTAGTGGATCGGCGCGATCGTATTTCGGTACATCAAAGTTACGCTTCAATTTGATATAGGTGTGTCTTGTTGAAATGTCAAGTGAAAAAAGCAGAGATTATTTTCATGACTTTTGAGATATACCTTTACGCCGCTACCCATTCACGCGATAGTCCGTAATCGTCGCCAGTCCACAGCGGTTATCAATTCTATAGCCCCAGGGCTCAGATCATCTGCATAATACGCTTCGAACAGCGACCGCGCCACCTTCCCCGGAGCCATCATTTCTCTAATGATCTTTGACAACAATTTTTTGGCATAATGACAGCCATTATGCTTTGGCGCCATTTAGCGAATGAACCATAAAAAACATACCGGCGTTCAACGGATTTTTCAAACTAAAAAAAAAATTTGACAAACTCTTTTAATTGACGTATAATATTGATAAGATTATTCAACCCTTTACTCTATAATGAAGGAGGCAATTCCATGAAAGAAAAAAACCATCAATCCGAAGAAAACTCCCTGAATGAAACGGGTCCTGATGGAATCAATCAAGTCAGGGAGCTGCTCTTCGGAGGAGCTATGCGCGATACGGAAAAACGATTGATAAAATTAGAAGAACGCGTCAATCAGGAACTGAATCGATATCACCAGGAACAACAGCAAATGTTCAAAAACCTTGAAGATTTTATTAAAAATCAAATCGGTCTGGTCGGGAACCAATTAAAAAACGAACAGACGGACCGGCAGGAAAAGGAACGAAAGCTTCAAGAGGCGATCGACAATGGCAATAGTCGTCTCAGCAAGCAAATCGATGATTCAATCCAATTTCAACGCGAAATTCGGCAATTGATAATGGACCAGGGTAAACAGCTCAGTAATGAAAACAAGTCATCTTATCAGCAAATTCGGACCCGTCTGGATGATGAAATTGCAAATCTGACGGATAAAAAAACTGATCGCAAGGACTTAGCGGCCATGTTGACCGATATAGTACTGAGATTAAACAATGATAGCGCCCAGGATAGCGACTGATGCAATGATGAACGACCCTTCACTTGAGGAACTCCATCGTTTATTGAAGGTTCCCAATCAGGACCAATTCGATGCGCTGGATCAAGCTATCAATCAACCGGAACAATTAGCGCAAAAAGTCAGCGTCATTTTGGCGGATGCCTTGGAATTATGCCGGAATAACGATCAGCGCTTGACGGAAATAATATCGCCAATTATTGAACAAACCATTCATTATAGTATAAAAAAGAACCCGCGTCCCCTCATTGAAGCCATGTATCCCATGATTGGATCGGTCATTCGCCGGGCCGTATCGGAAAACTTCAAATCAATGCTACAGTCATTCAATCATTCCTTAGAAAACATATTCACCTTCAAGGGAATTTCATGGCGAATCGAAGCCTTGCTGACGGGTCGATCCTACGCTGAGATCGTTATGTTAAAAAGCCTGGCCTTCAGAGTGGAACAAGTTTTTCTGATCCATCGAGGAACCGGCTTATTACTGGCGCAACAGAGTACCCTGGGTGTCAATGATGAGGGGGATATGATTTCCGGAATGTTGAAAGCCATACAGGATTTTGTCCACGACTCGTTCAAAATTAAAAATGACGAACAATTGGAAACAATCCAGGTGGGTGAACTGAGCGTATGGATTGAACAGGGCCCGGCGGCGCTTCTGGCATCGGTTATTCGGGGTGATGCGCCATTGGAATTGCGGACTACTTTTCGCTCGTCACTGGAAAACATCCATCAACATTTTTACAATGAACTTAACCAGTTTAACGGTGAGACCGCTATATTCGAAGAGCATCGCGATTTACTGACTCCTTGTCTCCAGTACCAATTGAAAGATGAAACTCATCGTAAACCGATTCTGGCCTGGGTTATGATCGCTCTGATTTTAAGTGGTATTATTTTCTGGGGAGGTTATCGCTACTATTATCGTTATCAATTTAACCAATTGATCCAGAAGTTGCATCAATATCCGGGTTTACGAATCACAGAGAGTGGTTACCGGGATGGCCATTATTATATTCACGGACTCAAAGATCGCTCGATTGAAGCCCGAATCCCCGATTCAATCGCCCATTCTTTCATTCCCGCGGAAATCAAATGGGATTGGCAGGCTTATCTTTCTCTCGAACCCTCCGTTTTATTACAAACTATTCGCGCCCGGCTGGACCCTCCCGTTACGGTTACGCTTGAAATGCGGGGCGATACGCTGGTTTTGAGCGGAAATGCCACGCAGGAATGGTGGGACCAGGCCTCTCTGAAATGCGCCGCTATTCCGGGAATTTCCTACTTTATTATAAATACTATCTCTTCCGAATCGGATTCGATAATCAAACGCCTGCCATCACACCCTATATATTACCCTCAAAATCAGAGTATCCCGCTGGATGGTCAGGAAATTGAAATTCAAGAAATTAAGCGACTGATTACTGAATTTCTCAAGTTGCCCAATTCGAATGAGTATGCGTTTATAATTGAAGGTCATACAGATAAAACAGGAAGTGAAACTCTAAATCAGAATTTAAGTCGGCGCCGCGCTCAAAATTTCCTGAGAGATTATATTGAAACGGATTTTCCCCAGCTTATTTTTCAAATTGAGGCCAAAGGATCGACTCAGCCAATTTTTAATATCAAAGACTCAGATAAGAATCGCCGAATTGTCATTATTCTCCAAAAAAAGGATGCTGAACCATGATCAAGAAAAAAATTTGCATGTTGGGTTCTTTTGCCGTTGGAAAAACCAGTTTGGTCCAGCGCTATGTAAGAAGTATTTTTTCTGAAAAATACCATACCACAATTGGAGTAAAAATCGATCAAAAACAAGTGTTATGGCGGGAACAACCCATTAATTTGATCTTGTGGGACATCCATGGCGAGGATGATTTCCAGAAGGTTCAGACTACTTATCTGTTAGGCGCCTCCGCCTTCTTTATGGTCGTTGACGGCACCCGCAAACATACTCTCTCCAGCGCATTTCAATTGCATGAGCTGGCTATTAAAACCATGGGCCCCGTTCCTTTTATTTTACTCCTCAATAAATATGATCTGACTGAGGAATGGGAATTCGATACGGAAATAATGGATGATTTGAAAAAGAAAAACTGGACGGTTTTAACAACCAGCGCGAAAAGCGGCGTGGGGGTTGAAGAAGCCTTTCAAATGCTGGTTCAAGCAATGATGGAACCATGAAATGGCATATCCCGATCTGATTCTGGATTATTTGCTCCAAAAAAAATATCTATTCACTTTACCCGGCTTTATCGAATTGGATGAAACGGGAATTATTTTAAATTTAAGCGATAATATGAGCGATTTTGAAATTCCTCCACTTGAAAAAGGGACTCTTCTAAGCGATAAACTCCCTTTTTTTGAGGGATTAATCCCGTTGACCACGCCAACGTTGGTCTTACCCAATATGCAGATTAGTTCTGATTACTATCTGGATATCCATTTAATCCAGGGAATAGACACCACATGGATTCTTTTGTCTGATACGGGTATTAATGATAATAGCATGCGAGAGCTCCTGCAACGCTGGAACGAAACGAAGTATTTAGATGATCGTTATCAAAAATTGAAAGACGATATCATTTGTGGTAAAATGATTGATACCCTTGAGATCGTTTTGTTTGAAAATCTGGGTGAAGGCAGATTTCAACCCTTGCGTTCGATTCCTTCCTGGTTCACTCAACTCCTGGGACCGGAAGAGGCCCAGAACTCGGTAATTTTATTGGCTGAAAGATTCCCCTTTATCGATCACTTTATTTACAACTCCCCTTCAATATCGGACGAATCCAACCAACAGTACCGCCGTTCAGAAATCTGGACAGAAATCTTACCCGATTCCGAAGAAATACATCTCTATATCCATTCTCTTCAAATTGAAGATAGAAATTATCTGTATATCGAACGAATCCGTGAACTCATCGAAAATAAAACGTCATTAATGCAGTTGGCGCGTGAAAAGAGTCTGGATTTTGAAAAACTTAAAAAAACCGAACAAATCCTGCGGGAAAAAGAAGCGCGCTTAAAAATTATAATCGATCATATTCCGGCATTACTCTGGACAACCGACCTTGAGCTATCGCTTAATTCTTTAAACGGAACTCAGCTATACCTCATTGGAGGAGAAGGAAAATATTGGATCAATAAATCCGTTGATGAAATTTTTCCCGAAGATCAATTTGGAACTCTTCCTTTGGAGGGACATCGGATGGCCCTGCAGGGGGTATCATCATCTTTTGAGTTAAGCGTCCTGAACAAAACACTTCTCTTTTATCTGGATTTTATGACCGATGAAAATGAAAAAATATATGGAGTAGTCGGATTTTCTTTTGACATCACAGAACTCAAAACGGCAGAAGAAAACCGCACACGCGTGAAACTGATCGAAGCGCGGGCGGAAGCCATGGAACAGGCTAACCGGGAACTCAAACGAGAAGTTGACGCCCGCGTCAAAGCCGAAACCGAGTTGCAATCTTCATTGATACGGATGGAAACGATTCTGCATAACACCATCCGGGCCATGTCTCTGACAATTGAAAAGCGGGATCCTTATACGGCCGGCCATCAGCGACGTGTAGCGGAACTCGCCGCTGCCATCGCATCAGAAATGGGGCTAAGCGAGGAAACAATTGAAGTGATCCGCTTAGCCGGAACTATTCATGATCTGGGAAAAGTAATTGTACCCGCCGAGATTTTATCAAAACCGGGACGGCTTAGCCAGGCCGAATTCATGATTATTCAGCTTCATCCCCAAACAGCCAGCGAAATTCTCAGTCCCATCGAATTCCCCTGGCCTATCGCTCAAATCGTTCACCAACACCATGAAAAGCTGGATGGTTCCGGATATCCCCTGGGGCTCACAAGCGATTGCATTTTAATTGAAGCTAAAATCATTTGCGTAGCGGACGTAGTCGAAGCGATTACAAATTTTCGACCCTATCGACCCAGTTTAGGCATCGATAAAGCTCTGCAAGAAATAAACCGTTGGGCAGGAGAAAAATTTGATTCCCGCGCCGTTGAAGCCTGTACTCGCCTATTCAAAGAAAAAGGTTTCATATTCAGCTAAAGTTCAACAGGCTTTGTTTATCGGTTCATTTCCATTTCAGCGATCCATCGCTTAATTTTTACGTCTGTCAGACATAACCAATCCTGAATAAAAAACCCTTCTAATCGTTTAGTACGATAATTGATAAAGCTCCGGTAGCATAATTAGTGGATTGCCGTTTTTTTCGATTCTAAATTTCCAATATTGATAATCGGGATGAGTTATCATTTCCTGGGTTGCCGGGTATCTTAGACGTATTAAATCCCAGGCATTCCAGCCGGGTTTATGATACTCTTTTACACTAAAATGGCAAGCAGGAACTTTAGCCAGCAAACGCGCCGCGTCTATGGCATCGAAAAGCGAACCCTGCTCATCGATCAGCCCTCTGGATAAAGCCTGGTAACCGGTCCAAACCCGCCCCTGGGCGATCTCTTCCACTTTATCGAATTGCAGGTTACGTCCACGTGAAACCTTTTTCATAAATTGTTGATACATATCTAAAATCATAGTTTTAATACGATTTCGTTCAATATCATTGAGATTACGATCCGGTAAACGGCCTAAAAACGGAAACGTCGTGCCGTGCATCAAATCCGCATGTTGGCCAATGCTGACTTTATCATTGGTCAAGTGAAGCTTTTCTTTTAAGCCGCTATTATAGAACCATCCGCCAATCACTCCGATCGAACCAGTGATTGTAAAGGGAGTTGCAAAGATGCGGGAACCATACATGGAAAGCCAATATCCCCCGGAAGCGGCCAGCCATCCCTGGGATATAACGACCGGTTTTTTCTTTTTAATCTTCTCAAT
>CAZWDO010000002.1:292397-320022 GCA_964632485.1 uncultured bacterium | reverse complement strand
GTATTCTTTCTTATAATTTTCGATAATTACATCAACTTCTTTGACGTTATATTCTCTATAAAAATAAGTAGTAAAGTTATAATTAGCAATTTTTTTAATCTTCTCAATTTCATTAGCCACTAAATCCGAAGCCAGGGCATCGCCACCGGGTGAATCAATGCGCAAGACAATGGCTTTCACCTGATCATCATTTTTCAATTTCTTCAAGATCCGCTGCAGTTTACGGGCTTCGATTCCCTGGTCCATGGCGCAGACTCCCAGCGCATAGACGACCGCAATTTCACCCGGTTCGCTCCATTGATCGGGCGCCTCATTCAATCCCAGTGTCATTTCCATTCCAACCAACTCAATTTTCTTATGATCGGTAAAAATATCTTCCGCCCGGCCAATACCATCGATCAGACCCAGTTCTCTGGCTCGAGAGGCAGTTATAATCATTTCTTCATCAAATAATGTCAGCAGAGTAGAATCATCCAACTGGCGCCCGGTTGCGATACCCTCTTTCAAGATCGCATAAAAATCCTGGATCAACTGTTCCCGCTGTTCGCGGTCTCCCTCCGACATCTCTTTACGCGTCAAGGGTTCCATGGCTGATTTGTATTTCATGAATCGCCATTCATCAACGCTAATACCCATTTTTTCCAACAATCCGCTATAATAAGTGTTGGACATGATCAAACCCAGCATCGGCATAACGCTTAATTCATCCATAAAAATTGAATCTGCTGCGCTGGCAAGATAATAAGAAAGAAGCGCGGGATTTTCTAAGTAGATATAAATTTTCTTTCCCTGGGAACGAATTTTTGTCAGCTCATGACGGATTTCATAAATAAGCGCCGGATCGGATTGCAGCTCACCAATCATAAAATAAAGCCCATCCACGCTTTTTGACTCTCCAACCTTGCGAATCAGCTCCTGCAAACTATAGGTTGAAAATTGCCCTTGCCAGGTAATGGCTTTATATGATAAATCCTGATTCAGAGTGAGTTTCAATATTTTTTTCTTCGGGAAGAAATGCGACCAGGGCAAGGAAGGCTGAGGAAATCCCAGCCGCGCTCCATAGGTCTGATACTGTTTATTGTTTGACGAGCCACCAGTAGGCTTATTATTAAGTTGATGATGGGATAAATATCCGCCAATCACTCCCAGATTGATACTTAGTGTCAAATGGAATTCACTTTGTTCACATTCCGGATAGGCGATACTGCTGTAAAGTGGTACAAACGGTAAAAATTTTGCTCTTAAATAATCCTTGGGCATATCATAATAACTTGCCGAAAGCATTAACCCGTCTGTCAGTTTGATTTGAGCTCCCACCGAAAAACTTCCCGACTGGAGATCCAAATTTTGATTATTAACATACTCATATCCCCCGAACAGAGTCATCCGGTTTGAAAAAAACGGACGCCAGGCCACTGTAGAATTGATCGAATAGCCTCTCATGTTGCCTTTTTTAATAAATTGTTCCGCCACACTACCCAGAGAAAGCAAGCGCCACGGCCGCCAGAGAAATCCCAGCAGGTATTGATCGCCCCAATAGCTATCGCCCCGATTCCAGAGATAAGCGTAACCAAAGCTGAAAGATCGATTGCCGATGGCCCCACTTAAACGGTATTGTTCGAAATCAACTTTAGTCTTATCCATCCAATAAATAGAGCTGAGCAGTGGAATAGTCCGATGCGTCTTAGCATACCCAAAACCCATTTTACCCAAGGCTAAATGAAAGGACCGCCATTGAGTAGAATCGCCGTCTCCACCCCAAAAAAATTGCGTTTCCATTCCAAAATTGTAGGCAAGGAGCGCGGGATTATAAAACCCAGCCATTCCCTGATAGGTGGCTTCCGGAGCAGCCGCCTGAAATAATCGGCTATTATTGCCAGAAAACCACGATGGCTGAGCCCAAATGCTAATCGTCCATAAAAAAATTATGATCCAGAAATTTTTCTGTAACATTCTGTCTCCTTTCGGCTAAATCACTATTTGTAAACTGATAACAGTTCTAAACTCTAAATCTATTCAAAGAGTATCTCCGTTAAAACGTATCTCATGAGAATGATCCCGATTAAACCACCGGCGGCGGCTAATACATGACCTCTAAGCACCAGCAGGGTTGCGCGCCATTTCTAACGTTCAATCCGGCGAATAAATTTCTTTTCTTTCCGTTCCTGATAGGTCCTTTGCCAAAGATGATGATATTTAGATTTGCCAATCTCTTCCATCCAGAAGAAACCGATAAAAAAAAGAGAGTCGATCCTGCCTCCGCTCCGAAACAGAATTGCGCTGCTGTCGGGGGGATAGGCAGTCACTAACCGCCCGTCTCCCAAATGCAGGTCAACAAAACTTTCTTCCTGGTCCACGCGCGAAAAGCGTCGTTTCATACGCTGATATTTCAAGACCTTCCCCCGGTTCCACCATACGAAACTATCGCGCATGATCAGAGGATAATGCTCAATTTGAGTGATTTGGCTCATATCTATCCGCTCTTTTTTGTGTGTCAATTGCTCCACGACTTCCAAAGATTGCAGATTGATCTCGCCATTGACAATGATTTCTTCATCCAGATAGGGCAATTCATATAATTCCAATTTATCTTCGGGTACTGGGATTGTATAGGTAAGTTTAACGGGAACCCATTGATCAGCGGTGACGATTTGACCGGCTTGAGGGGTTTCCAATTGCTGTTTGACCACAAAAAGCCGGGCATAATGATAGCCATCGGCAGTCATCAGGCAGTATGTATGGCCGATTTGCAGCGCTAACGGCTGGGGACTGTATCCGCTTTCCGGCGCCATGGGTATTGTATGAGCCTCGTATTCTCCCAGGTCGATAAAGGCGCTTTTGGTATTGTCAGGCGCTTTGAGATAAAAACGTTTGCCAACAGAATCCGTCACTAAATCAACAATAAAATCGGTAGTGTTACTATCTACAATCAGTTTATCGAAATTGATCCCTTGCCCCGGCTTAAGAGTTACAACGCTTTCCCGCTCACCTACTGTGAAATCAACAGTTTTATCCGGTTGAAAGGTCCAACGCAACTGAATCGTATCGGCTAAAGTAGCCGTATAGATGAAAAATACTAAAAAAACTATCCTTCGTCCAAGATTTTCCGATTTGGATTTTTGGTTCATATCAAGGCGCCTTTTAAAATGTGTTCAATTATTATCCATTTTTTACGAATAATTGTTTTAGAACATAGACCCATCGTCATTGAAGTTCCAGACACATCTGAAGTTATGCTAAACGACTAAAAGGCATACGGCTTTATCAGGACAGGTGTCGGAGAAGCTGGTTATCCTTGAACATTTGATATACCCTATTCAAGGGCAAACCCATTACATTAAAAAAACATCCGTCGATTCGTTCAATAAAGAGAGCCCCGCGATCCTGAATTCCATACCCCCCAGCTTTATCAAACGGGGTATGCGCGCGAATATATTCAGCAATAAGCTGGTTTTCCAAATGAGAAAACCAAACACAGGTCATAACATCCTCTACAATGGGTTGGGGATGGAGAGGCGATATCAGACATACCCCAGTGACAACCTGATGGGAGCGGCCGCTCAAACGGTTCAGAAAAGCAAAGGCTTCATCAGGGGTAGAAGGTTTGCCCAGGATTTTATTATCTATAATTACAATCGTGTCAGCCGCTAAAATTAAAACATCCCGAGAAAGCTGATGATTAGCGACATCCCGGGCTTTTTGAACCGCTAATTGTCGGGCAGTTTCTATCGGAGGCCAATGGGGTTCCCACTTCTCTTCCAGGTTCGATGGAACTATTTCAAAATCCCAACCGATTTGCCGAAGCAATTGAATACGGCGGGGCGATTGACTGGCTAAAACCAAATGGAATCGGGGCATCATTGATTGAGTCCTTTTCGCCGTTCGCTTTCAAGACAAAATGTTACCGGTCCCTCATTCACTAATTGCACTTTCATATCAGCGGCAAAAATTCCGGTTTCAACTTTGCCCGAACTTGCTGCCCGGCATTGGTCGATAAAAAAATCAATTAGCGCTTTGGCGGGTTCAGGGGCTGCCGAATCCGTAAATGAGGGCCGACGGCCCCTTCTACAATCACCATATAATGTAAATTGACTGACGATTAACAAATCTCCATGAATATCAATCAGAGAACAATTCATTTTACCCTGGGTATCCGGAAATATCCGCAGATGAATCAATTTATCAGTTAAATATAACGCATCCTCTTCCCGATCGGAATCACGCACTCCCACCAATGCCAGAATTCCCCGGTCGATGCGGCTATAGACAGCATCATCAATCCATACCGCCGCTTCACTCACCCGTTGAATTAAAAGCTTCATTTTTCATCCTCACCATTTTTATAGAACAATGAATACGCCCATTGAGAAATAATTCTGAAAAATTTCCGGCTATTTTCCAAATTTGAATTTTTATTGAAAAACAACGCAACCAGTTCATCTTCCTCATGCATACCCATAATTGCCATCCCACAAGCATTTGGCAACAACCCGGTTTTAACCCGAGTTCCGTTATCCTGCGTTACGCCGGGAAATATCTCCGACCCGATGGGCAAGGTTGCCTGCATTCGGCGCCAAAGTTGAGGATTCTCACGATAGAGTCCCTTAAAAAATGCCAGCCATTCCGCCAGTGACAAAGAATTGGCCACATCTAAACCCGAATGATCGTAAATAGAACCTTTCAAGGGGTTGTTACTGTATTTTGTGAAGTACTCCATTAAATACTGATCTGCATGATCCACATCGTTTAACAGATAACAAAAAAGGTGTTCAAAAATGGGATTGGAACTTTCGCGATTAGCGAACATTAGTATCGAATCAAGGGGTAAAAGATCGATTTGATGGATTAGATGATAATCAACAGGTGGAATGGAAGGCTTGGAGCGGTTGAATTGATAAGACAACTGTGTATGGATAGCTGCATCCCGGAGAGACTGATCAATGACCTTTAGCGCCCAGGAGTCGGGATCGGGAACGGCGATTTTTAGCCGGTAGGTCTGAATCACTTCAGGGATTGCGGCGATAATGTTTAATTCTGAAATTGGTTCGTTCCATAAAATTCGAAATTGAGCCGACGTATGACGAAGCGTTTTAATTTTTGTTTGGATTTTTATATCTGCGGCTTGAGGTTCCACCGAGCAAATCCATTGCTCGGCCAACCGTTGCAAGGTGGCGGTGCAATAGTTGATGTGAAACATGAATCCGCCATAGGGAGCCGCATACCACCATTGCTGATCATCCTCCGTTAGCGAAGGCATTCGTTGAGTAGGCTGGAGATGGTTTAAGTTTAAAATCAGATTTCCACGGATCGTACGAATTTGCTTTGTTTTAAAAAAAAGGATCAATTCTGATAGAAACTGGTTTGAGGGAACCCAACCGGATTCAAGCAGAGGATCGCCGCCCGCGTCGATGATCAGATTCCCCAGGAATGAGGTATCGTTGACGATGATACCGTCATAACCGATGCGAGTAGGGGTAAAAACTGAAAGATTAAAATTCTCAATCAAACACGCGCTGCTCAGTATTTTCAAGATGGAAGCAGGTGGAAACAACGTATCGGCATGGAGAGAGCTTACAATTGAATCCTGCGATAAATTATAAACAACATAGCCAATAGAGGATGTATCCGATTTATTAAATATGCGGAATTGCGCATGAAGCGCGAATGAGAACAGGAACAGCCAATAGAGGACGCGGTAGATACGCACGTTGCTAATAGCGGAACAACATTCCAGCCCAGGTGAGACCGGCGCCAAAAGCAGTCAAAACCACATGATGGCCTTTTTGAATACGTCCGTCCCGAATTGCTTCATCCAGCGCAAGGCCGATAGATGCAGCGGATGTATTCCCATAATTTTCAACATTGATAATCACTTTTTGCGGATCAATTTTTAATAATTCACCCACGGATTGTATAATTCTGATATTAGCTTGATGGGGAATCAGCCAATCGATATCTGCCGGTGTCATGTGGTTCTTCTTTAAAATATTCCGGGAAACTGTTGCCATGGCTTTGACGCCCAATTTAAAGATCGCCGCGCCGTTCATATAAAGCTTATTCTGCTTTTCTTCAATCAATTCACACGTAATGGGCTGCGCAACTCCCCCCGCAGGAAGGCACAGTTCCATCGCATCTTTATCATCGGCAGCGATAATATAATCAATAATACCCGGTTCTTCAGAAGGACCAACAACGACCGCTCCCGCGCCATCACCAAACAATACGCAGGTATTGCGGTCTTCCCAATTAACAATGGAGGTCAATACTTCGGCGCCAATGACCAAAATATGACGGTATTGACCGCTAATAATAAAACTTTTAGCGACTGAAAGTCCATAAACCAGACCGGAACAACCGGCGCTCAAATCAAAGGCTGCGGCGCGTTTGGCGCCAATCTTGCTTTTAATCAAACAGGATACAGACGGAAATATATAATCCGGGGTAATAGTAGCCACAATAATCAGATCAAGTTCATTGGCATCCAGTTGCGCCATCTCCAGAGCCCGGATAGCTGCTTTGGCAGCCAAATCACTTGTTGTTTCATCTTTAACTCGATGTCTGACCTTTATACCTGTACGTTCCGTAATCCACTGATCCGATGTGTCAACAATTTGTTCCAGATCATGATTCGTTAATATATCTTCAGGAACATAAGCACCGGTACCAATGATTCGCGCATGAACCATGTCATTCCTCCTTCTCATCGGGCAATTAAAATATAAATCTTCATGAAATTAATCACGTCCATAAAATTGGAGCTACGCTGCCAGCCAAAATTCAACACCGCATTTCAGTCGCTATCTCTCCGATCATTTAATCAATGCGCGGAACCGAACGATTTCACTTGTTCAGGAAATAGAAGCAATTCTGAATTTAAGTTTGTATATATAATCATTTTTTAAAAAAAAGTCAAGTAAAAATACGACTAATCATCCCTGAAATATGAAACCCCGTTGATATGGATATAGACCCAGTGATCTTGTCGCATCACCCTGGCAATATTATCCTGAAAAAACCCGACATTGTCGAATTGCGGTGGGATTACCCATTTATTTTTTTCATTAATATACCCCCATTTCCCATTCAGTTTTGCGCCGGCTACTCCCTCAGAAAATGGTTGGATTTCTTCGTACATGCAGGGAATTACCAGTTGCCCATGAATCTCGATCAGACCCCAAAGACCCTGTCGGCAAATTGGAGCATAGCCATTATTAAAATCGTCAAACGATTCAAAGCCATTATCAGTGAGTACTCTGCCCTGAAGTGAGATAAAATGCCAAAGAGTGCCGTCGAAAGCCGCAAAAAAACCTGAAGGCAAGTGTATCATCTTTTGATAGTTCGCTTGGATGATCCATTCGTTTCGTGTATTAATCACGCCATAGCAGCCATTATCAATGACGATCGCCCGTCCCAATGAAAATGGGTACACCCAATCAAAAATGCAGGGAACAGCTTCCGTGCCGGAAGTGTTGATAAATCCCCATCTTAAACGATCATCATTGTCCAGGCTGGATATAGCGGCCATCCGGTCAGAAAAATCGCTGAGTTCCAGATAGTCAAGTTCCAGTACCTTAAGCCCTTCTTTATTAATATAGCCATTTTTAGTGATTTTTTTATTTCCAACAATTTCCGTCCACTGCGCGCGCGCCAGTCCCCCCGAAAAATCTGCGGCATCGGTAAAACCGGCAGTTATTTTACATATTCCATCGGTGGAATAAAATCCATAGAAATCTTCTATTTGCATTACCTCCGGTTCATGGGTCGATTCTTCGGATTGAATGGTTTGACAAAATCGCAGCAGGCCTTCGCAGGGCGGAAAAAGCTCAGTGAATTGACATGGAATCAATTCCACTCCCTTTCGATTGATGGCGCCCCATTTACCATTTTTTGACACCAGAGCGATATCATCATAGAATACGCTGACTTCTTCATAAATCAAGGGAATAATTAATTCACCCTCGCAATTATAAAAACCGAACAACTTACCGTCATAAAGTATGGCAATCCCATTTTCAAAATCTGAGATGGAAACAAATTCACATACCAACATTACGCGGCCCTCCGGATCGATAAGTCCCCACCGTTCGTTTTTAACGACCCGTGCCAGGCCTTCTTTGAAATCATCGGCAATATCCCATTTGGGCTCGATGACGACGTGTCCCTGCTCATCAATGAAACCAAACCGGTTATCCTGCCTGAGCCTGGCGCGTCCCTCATTAAATGGCCAAACTTCATTATATTGGCAATCAATAACAATACTCCCGTCAATACCTGCAAATCCCCAACGGGAATCACTTAAAAATGGGACTAATTTCATGGGTATTTCCAATCACTTTGTCAACATTATTACAAGGGTTCATGGGGTTTGGCATAATAGTTGCCGCTCTGGTCGATGCGCGGTCCATAGCAGATACTGCCCTTGGAAAGACAATTGATATGATTAAAATTGCCAATAACAAATGGTTTTGTGAAACTGTCAACAAAGGTAATAATCCGTTTCTCCTCTTCCGCCAACAACTCAACTCTCAACATCATAAACAAAGAAACAAGAATCGAGGTCATTAAATAGCGTTCCATCTTATCGAAATGGTGGTGCACTTCGTAAATGGCTTGCGCATAATCGAAAAGTTTGGAAATAGTGGATACATCGCTGGATTTTTTTTCAATATCTTTACTTTTATCAATCCCTTTTTTAAAATGATGAGCAGCTTTTTTAAACAATTTTTCCGAAACCACTGTCGCATACTTTTTTACATCCTTGTCATTTGTGATACTATTTGCAATGGCGTTCTCCTCAAGCGTTAACAAATCGCTTTCCATCATACTTTTTTTGGCGCCATAGCGAAACGTCACCCATTCATTCGTAAATGACAATGTATTAGCGGTCAGAGAATTAGCGCTTTTAATAAATATTTTTGAAGATTTCTCCAAAGCATCGCTAACTCCAATGCTAACCCCACCGACCGAGGATCCAACATCAATAGCCTCATTTAAAATCGATATAAACTTTTTACCTTTTGAATTTGCCAAATTCCAGTTACGAAACCGGTGGTGTATTTTCCGGAAAATGTTCGGATTGTCAAATTTTTCCAATAATTGTTTTAATAATAGTTCAAATCGCAGGATACTTTGCGATTCCATGCCTATCCAGCGGGAGAGCTTATTCTTTTTTAATTGATTTGGAGACAATAAGTTAAATGCTTCTTTGAGGGCATGTTTTGAAAAATCAATTGGCGCGCGATGGGTTTCATAGGCGTGGATCGAGCTTTCCATGGTGTCGTTCAAATTCTTCAAAACATCCTCAATATCCACGGTTCGCATAGATTTTTGACCGAAAACCCCTTTACCCGAATAGTTGACCAGGTTTTCAGAGGATTCTGTCGTCGGCCGGAATGAATCCTCCATCAGGTTTGAACTACTTGAATCCACATTCAACAGTTTGCCCATTTTTTTTATAAAATCCTGACCGCCAGTATTGAGAAAATTGGCCATTTGTTGCGTGATAATCAGTTCCATTTTGCTGTTGATCTGGGACCAATTATCGGAAAATTTTATGTATTCTTCAATTAACTTAGCGCAAAGCAGATATGCCGGCACCAAATATCCACGCCCTTTATCGAAATGATGGATAAAATTCATGGCGGTTTGAGCAGGAGCAATGGCATCTTCACAGGTTTCAGGTTGAGCCAGGTCGCCCATATTCTTTTTATAATCAAGCGCAAGTTCAGTGGCAATCCGTAAATGCACCCAAGTCTTTTTAATAGCTGCGCAAGCATCTTCCGTCAATAAATTCAGATTTTCTCCCTTTCGCAACTTATCACCTTCAGGATTACCCTTGATATATTTCCTCAATCGTTTTTTTTGTTTTTGATTGCTGATTTCATTAAATATCTTTGTCATCAGATATTTTGCCCCGGCAAGCGCCGCAATAATCCCAAGTCCGATGCCCCCCGTCAGAACCCCAACGGCAATCCCTCCCCCAATTAATAAAACTTTACCGGCAATCTTTTTTTTATTGTAGCGCCACGAGTCACGTAATGAACTATCCAATGTATGGCATGTGCGAGTCCAGCGGCCATTATGCCCCTTTTCACATTCCAGATAGGCTGCATTGGCAAAAATGCTGGAAAACTGTTTTACAATCGGAGAATTCATCGTAAAAGACATTAGATTGCCTCCTCATTTAGCTTATGATAATTGTCAATTTAAATTATTCTATAAAAATCACAAACTGTAACTATTATAGTAACAAATTTTTAACGAAACCAAGTATACCTCAATTTATAATAATGGGAAGATGTTCTAATAAATTTCGACATTACAAGTTTTGAATTCATATTAAAATAGTAATACAAAAAAAAAAAAAGTCAAGTAATTTTTTATTTCAAAAATTCTTGACTTTATGAATCTCTTTTTTTATTTTGTATCATTACATTTAAAAAAGGAGAAACCATGTGGAGAATAATTGAAATTATTTTGTTCATACTAATCGGGTTTAGTTCATTATATCCGGCTGAAAAAGGATATTTAATGATTATTGGCGGCGGGGCCCGTCCAGATACTCTGTTTCGCCGTTTCATCGAACTTTCAGGCGGACCGGACAAGCCGTTACTCATCATCCCTCTTGCCAGTGGGGATCCTCTTGACGCCGCGTTATTTCAGCGGCATCAATTTGAATCCAACGGAGCAAACAATGTTCGTTTTATCTTAGCCGATTCATCAACAATTGATAGCGATTCGGTTTTACAAAAATTGACGGAAGTAGGGGGTGTATTTTTTACCGGCGGCGATCAAAACAAACTCACACATTTGTTTTTAGGCACTAAATTCCTGGATCAACTGCATTCATTCTATAACCAGGGGGGTATTATTGCCGGAACCAGCGCCGGCGCGGCCATCATGTGTCAAATGATGATCACGGGTAATGAAAAACTCAATACCGATACACTAAATGGTTTCAAATCCATTCAATCCAATAATATTGAAACCGGCCCCGGATTCGGGTTCCTTGAGAATGTAATTATTGATCAGCATTTCATAAAACGGAAACGAGAAAACCGGTTATTGAGCCTGGTTTTAGAACATCCGCAATTATTGGGGATTGGTATTGATGAAAGTACGGCGATTGTCATTGATCCTCAAATGATATTCACCGTGATCGGGCGCTCGAATGTAATGATCATTGATGCATCCGCAACAACTCATATTGCCGCCAATCAATTTCAACACCTGAGCGGTCAGAATATTCGTCTGGACCTTCTGATTCAAGGTCAACGCTACGACCTCAAACGAAAGGTATTGATACCATGAAACTTAAAAATTTAAAAGCGTTCAATACGTTTCTGTTGGTTTATCTTATTATTATAATGGTGGCAGCGCTGACGTGGATTATTCCCGGAGGGCAATATGAGCGTATCCTTGATGAAACAACCGGGCGCGAACTGGTTCAGCCGGGTTCCTATCATGCAGTCGAAAAGAATCCGCAGGGATTTGGAGCGATTATCCTGGCGCCAGTTAAAGGTTTTACTGACACTAACGCCACACTGATTATGGGATTTGTGCTCATCATCGGCGGAATATTTTCAGTGCTGCAAAAAACTGAGGCTATCGATTCAGCCATCAAATGGGTGGCCTGGTCCTATCGACGGTATCGCATTGTTCAACGCCTTTTTATCCCTCTTTTTATGGTTCTTTTTTCGATTGCCGGCGCAACATTCGGTATGAGCGAAGAAGTTATTCCTTTTGTAATGATTTTTGTCCCGTTGGCATTAGCATTGGGATACGATACAGTTGTCGGGCTTGCGATCCCTTTTATTGGCGCCGGGGCTGGATTTGCCGGAGCTTTCATGAATCCTTTCACCATTGGTATCGCCCAGGAAATCGCCCGGCTTCCCCTTTTTTCCGGAATCGCTTATCGTCTGGTCTGTTGGCTCGTTATCACTGCCGCTTGCACCCTATTTATCATGTACTATGCAAGGAAAGTGAAAAAAAATCCCGCCAGCAGCATTACTTTTGAACAGGATCAGGAGGCCCGATCGAAATTGCATTTAGAAACAGCGACCCAAAACCTTCATTTAGATAAAAAGCATATTGCCGTTTTGATTACTTTTATTATGGGAATTATTGTCATGATTGTCGGAGTATTGAAATACCAATGGTATATTGAGCAAATAACGGGCGTTTTTATCGTTTTAGGGTTTGCGACTGCTGTCGTGGGACGTTTGAGCATCAAAGAATTCACCGATGCGTTTGTCGCCGGCGCTAAAGATTTGGTGGGCACGGTATTGATCATTGCCTTAGCTCGTGGAGTGCTCTTTGTTGCGCAGGATGGCCACATCATCGATACTATGCTGAACTCACTGACCAATATCGTGACCCGATTCCATCCCGTTGTTTCCGCTCAAATCATGTTCTTTATTCAAAGCGCGATCAATTTTTTTGTTCCTTCAGGCAGCGCAAAAGCCGCTCTGACTATGCCGATTATGGTTCCTTTGGCAGATCTGACAGGAATTACCCGACAGGTAGCCGTCTTAGCCTATCAATTCGGCGATGGTTTCAGCAATATGATTGTCCCCACTTCACCAGTGACCATGACCGTTCTCATGTGTACCCAAATTCCCTGGGAAAAATGGGCGAAATGGATTATCAAACTTCAAATTATTCTTCTGATTATTGGTATGTTATTGCTTATTCCTCCCATTTTTTTCAATTGGCAATAATTTTTATATTGTGGGTTTGAAGATTCCCAATAAATCAATGGCAAATCCAAAAAAAATCTTGACAAACCGACAATGCCAACGTATATTAGACAATAGATTTAAGTATAATTACAACGATGACGGGATGACCTTGAATTGATTGATTCCTGCCTTTTTAAAAAAGGAACCCCATGCGGAAAAAAACACGAATAATTGCCTTTATCAATCAAAAGGGTGGCTGTGGAAAAACAACGTGTTGCGCGTCTGTAGCCAAAGGTCTTGAGCATTTTTATAATCGTAAAGTTTTAGCCATTGATTTGGATATGCAGCGTAATCTGAGCGCTTATTTTGGAATCCATGAGCCCATCATAAATAAAAAGTCCGTTTATAATCTCCTTCACGATCCAGTGGTTGATTCGCTGGATGATTATATTATCCAGCGCTATGGAGTGGATTTGATCGCATCATCCAGCCTGCTTAAAAATTTTGAAATTGAATTCTGCAATAAAATTGGCAGGGAAAGTTTACTCAAACGAAAGCTTGAGCCTTTTATCAACCGATGGGACTACATTTGTATTGATACGCCACCTTCCTTGAGTTTGATTACTCTTCAGGCTCTCACTACCGCTAATGAAATATTCATAGTTACACAAGCAAAATATTTCGATTTGATGGGTCTTTCCGAATTATTGCAAACTGTGCATGAAGTCGTTGAAGCTCAAGCGAATCCTAACCTTACTATTCATGGCATTATCATTAATATGTACGATCAGCGACTCCGCCACCATAAAGAAATCATCAATATGATCCAACAAGACTCCAATCTGAAACCAAAACTATTTAATACATTTATTCGCAACAATATTTCCTTATCCGAAGCAAGTAGTTGGGGGCAACCAATTTTTTTGTATGCGCCGAATAGTAATGGGGCGCAGGATTTTGCCGATCTTTGTTTAGAGATCGTTAACCAGATTTAAATAGGAGAAACAAGGTATGGCCAAACTCAAGGAAAGCGTCGGGCACAATCCACTTGAAACAACAAGAAAGATCGTTGAGGAGGGTTGCGGAACTTCCAAGCATACAATTATACTTTCAAATAGCGATAATGATGAATTTATCAATTCTGAACAAGAGATAATAATCACACCTAAAACATCATCAAGCTCAAAATTTACAAAAACTGCCCCCCCACAAACAACAATCCAGGAAACCTTAAAAGCGCCCCCCCCACAAAAAAGTAGTAACAAACAAAAACCAGCCTCTTCACATAAAATCAATTCCGATAAGATAGTTGCTCGGACTGAACGACCCGTAGAAAACCCTTATTTGGAAAAGGAGCCAACTAAAATTTCAATTCGGACAGACCCTTTTATTAAAAAGGCATCTGTTAAAAGCAAAACAAAATCTCAAAATGCTAATCTACAGATACAAGGTCAAAAAATAGTTGCCAAATCTCATGGGTCATCGGATGCTGATTTCATCGCTAATCATGCTGAATGGAATAAAATTTTATCCCGTCAAAAAATTGAGTCCAGGCATCCCATTCCACTAAGTTCAATGTCGAATCGGTATCAATCGATTATAAAAAAGCGGGACCGGATAAAACTTAGCTATGGAAATGAAACGGAAATTATTTCCCCTAAAAAAAAATTAAACATTTCAACCGGTGAAAAGTCGGCTTCGAATAATGAATATAAAGAACTGACAAATTTTCGACGTCAGATTAAGCAAAAGCTTAATTTGCTTGATAAAAAATTTCTTATGGAAATTGATGAGATTGAAGAGAACAGTGAACTTACCTCCGCTGAAAAAAAAGCTCGTTTTTCTCAAATTAAAGAAAGTTTTTTAATGGAACTCAATGCTTACAAGATGGAAGTGACGAAAAAGCTGACAACTTAATCATGATTCATCGTCCTATTGATTCCCAGATCAAAAAAAAAATTAAACGCCATATTATTCATCATCCCGGACATTTTTACTATATTGTTCCTCCCGCATGGGAAAAATATGCATTAGCGGAACTATCCCAATTGACTTCTTCTTTTAAAGTTTTAAATCAGGATTTGGGAGGAATTTTAATCGAATCTGATCTGCAAACAATAATGGCGCTCCATATCCATTTAAAGTTGGGCATCCGATTTCTTTGGCGGATAGCGAGTTTTCCCTGTTTGTCCTATAAGCAGCTCAATCGTGGAATTTCAACTATTAAATGGGAGTACTATTTAGGATTTCCCATCACTCTACAAATAAACAGCGCCAGCATCAGCTCTTGGTTATATTCGGAAACAAAACTAAAAGAAAGGGTCAACGCGGAGATTGAATGCTATTACCAGGACCAATTTCAATATAAGTTCCAGCAAAAAGGCGACAACGCGGTTAATCTTTATATTCGCATGGATCATAACCGTTTAAATATTAGTTTGGACTTAACCGGAGCACCATTGTACAAGCGGGGCTGGAGCAAATTAAAGGGACGAACTCCATTACGTGAGAATATCATCAGCGCTGGATTCCAATTTTTTAAAACCCGACAATACGATATGATAATTGATCCTTTCTGTGGAGGCGGCACCGTTCTGAACGAATTAACGGGCATGATATCCAACCGACCTCCCCAACGGGAATTCAGCTTTCAAACGCTACCCATCGGTCAATTCAAAGCAAATGATTCTCTCACTCCTCCCCTGTCACAATCCGCTCCATTCATTTACTATGGTGGAGATATCAGTTTTAATCATCTGCTGATTTCCCAACAAAATTTACAAGAATCATTATCTTTATCGAAAATCATATTATGTCAAGGGAATGCGCTGGATCCCCTTCCATTAAAAACCACACATCGTCGAATATTGATATTCACAAATCCCCCCTATGGCTGGAAGCTCTCAAATCCCTCTGAAGCCAACCGGTTGTTGCTAAGATTTTTACAGTCCAAGATGGAAAGCGATTGTGAAACCGATGCGGGGTTTTTCTTCCCCCCCGTAAAATGGTTGGTTCCGGTCACCGATCGAATCATTGAGTTTCCATACGGTGGACAGCGTTTGGCGTTTTACCAAATTGACAATTTGAAAAGCAAACGGGAGCGATTGAAGCATGTGGAGCCGTCAACAATGTGAAGCTTATTTAAACCAGGTTTTTCATATTCCCGGATTTCATGACGACCAATGGGAAATAATACAGAAAATTTTAATGGGCAAACGAGTGCTGGCCATTCAGCGAACAGGATTCGGCAAATCGCTCTGTTATCAATTCCCCTCTTTATTTTTTCCGGGCATCACCTTGGTTTTATCGCCCCTGATTGCGCTCATGCGCGATCAAGTCCGCCAATTGCAGGAGCTAAAGCTGCCTGTCGGCGCAATCAATAGTCAACAATATCCGGGCACTAACCGCTATATTCTGAAATTAGCCACAACGGGAAAACTGAAGCTCCTTTATCTTGCTCCCGAACGGATCCATTCCCGGCAGTGGTTAAAGAACCTGGATAATTTACAAATAAGTTTTATTGCGATTGATGAAGCGCATTGTATTTCAGTATGGGGGCATGATTTTCGCCCCGATTATCGCCGGTTGGTTGAATTAACCACCGAACGTTTCCCCCAAGTACCCACGCTGGCAATGTCAGCCTCTTTAACGTCTTCTGCCATAAATGATATCAAGAATCAGATCGGCGAAAACATGGAGATAAACCGGGGTCCTCTTGTACGATCAAATATAGCTTTGAACGTTATTTCAATCAAAGATGAATCAGAACGATGGTGTCGCTTGGGGATGTTAGTGAAAAACAATCCTCCTCCCGGCATTATCTATTGCGGAACGCGGGAACGCACGGAACAGGCCGCGCAATGGCTGCGGACTATTGGCATCTCCGCCGAATTTTATCATGCCGGATTACCTAAACAAGAACGACAAACCCGGGAAACCCGTTTTTTTAAAAATGAAATTTCATGTCTGACGGCTACAAATGCTCTTGGGATGGGAATTAATAAATCAAATCTACGCTATATCATCCACGCTCAAATGCCGGGTTCGCTTATGGAGTATTATCAGGAAATCGGTCGAGCCGGGCGCGATGGTCAACCGGCTTCAGCGGTACTATTCTTCCATGAACAGGATCGTCATATCCGTGAATTTTTTATTAATACGCATCGCCCCCATATTAAATACTATCAGCAAATTCTGACTGAATTAAATCATACCGGTTTCAGTATTCAAGATTTTGCCCGAAAGTGCCAGCTTGACGACTCAATGGTAAAGAGAATTCTGGTGGATTTGATGGAGCAAAATATTGTAAAAAAAAATGACATCCCGTACCCTCCCCTTTTTAAAATGAATTTAGACCCGGAATGGTTTGATTATGACCGGGTAGAAGAAATTCGAATATGTCAATTTGATGAGTTAATCAAAATAATGCGTTATATTGAATTAAAAACGTGCCGAATGAATTATATCTGCTCCTATTTAGGACAAGAAATAACGATACCCTGCGGTATTTGCGACCAAGAAAAAAAAACGGATCAAAAGTTGAGGGGATGGGAAAGTATGGTTAAAACTTACCAAACTTATACTACTCAAATTTCAAAAAAACTATAGTCAAATTGACTTGTCAATCGATTTTAGCCTTGCTTTTTCCAACAGATATTATATATTATAGGTACCCGAATTTTTCATTATTTATCGGGTTTGTCAATATTTTAACCATAAAGGAGCAATTTTTATGCCGCGTAACAAGAAATTTATGACATGCGATGGCAATAATGCCGCTTCTCATGTAGCCTACATGTTTAGTGAAGTTGCCGCCATCTATCCAATTACTCCCTCTTCCACAATGGCCGAATATGTGGATGAGTGGGCTGCTCACGGTCGAAAGAATATTTTCAAAGAAACGGTTAAAGTATCGGAAATGCAATCCGAAGCCGGGGCCGCTGGCGCAGTTCATGGATCGTTACAGGCCGGCGCTTTGACAACGACTTTTACAGCTTCGCAGGGTTTATTGCTGATGATACCGAATATGTATAAAATGGCCGGTGAATTATTGCCCGGTGTATTTCATGTCAGCGCCCGTACAGTTGCCAGCCACGCCCTTTCGATCTTCGGCGATCACAGCGACGTCATGGCGACCCGGCAAACCGGTTTTGCCTTGCTGGCGACCGGCAGTGTTCAGGAAATCATGGATATCGCTCCCATTGCGCATCTTGCCGCTATCAAATCACGAATTCCTTTTGTACATTTTTTTGACGGATTCCGCACATCCCATGAAATTCAAAAAGTCGAATATTTCGAAAATGAAGAACTCGCCTCCATGATCGATTATGATGCTTTACAGGAATTCCGCAATCGCGCTCTCAATCCGGAACACCCGGTAACGCGCGGAACCGCCCAGAATCCTGATATATTCTTCCAGGCGCGCGAAGCTTGCAACCGTTACTATGACGCCGTACCTGACATTGTGGAAAGTTACATGCAGCAGATTTCTCAAATGACGGGCCGAGAATACCATCCTTTTACATATTACGGCGCGGCGGATGCCGAAAATATCATTATTGCTATGGGTTCAATCACCGACACCATCAAAGAAGTGATCGATTATTTGAACGCTCAGGGCAAAAAAATCGGCTTGATATCGGTTCATCTGTATCGCCCCTTCTCACCAAAATATTTCTTTAACGTCTTGCCAAAATCAGTCAAACGCATTGCTGTTCTCGACCGTACTAAAGAACCCGGCGCCAATGGCGAGCCCCTCTACCTGGATATTCGTAATCTTTTCTATAATAAAACAAACGCCCCGATCATCGTCGGCGGACGTTACGGTTTATCTTCCAAAGATACAACACCCGCTCAAATCATTGCCGTTTATGACAATCTGGCCATGGCCGAGCCGAAAGACCAATTCACTATTGGTATAGTCGATGATGTAACATATCTTTCATTACCGATAACCCAGGAAACAAATGTATCTCCAAAAGGGACCTATGCAGCGAGATTTTATGGTTTGGGTTCCGATGGTACCGTCGGCGCGAATAAAAACTCAATTAAAATCATTGGCGAAGCGACCGACAAGTATATTCAGGGATATTTTGCCTACGATTCAAAAAAATCCGGCGGCAATACCATTTCCCATTTACGGTTTGGCGACGCTCCGATCCGGTCACCCTATTATGTCAATTTGGCAGATTTCATCGCGTGCCATGTACCTGCCTATCTTGGCAAATACGATATGCTTAAGGGATTAAAAAAAGGTGGAACCTTTTTGCTGAATAGTATATGGGATGAAAACGAAGTAGCAGATCACTTACCCAATTCAGTCAAAAAATATCTGGCTGAAAATGAGATCGGTTTCTATATCATCAATGCGACCCGAATTGCTGAAGAAATCGGCATTCCGGGCAGAACCAATACGATTATGCAAAGCGCCTTTTTTAAAATCTCGAATGTAATCCCCTATGAAAAAGCTGTTGATGAGATGAAAAAAGCCATTAAGAAAAGTTATGGTTCCAAGGGCGATAAAGTTGTAGAGATCAACAATAAAGCCGTTGACATGGGCGCTAATGTCATAAAAGTAACCGTGCCGGCTGATTGGAAAAACCTGCCTGTCGAAGCCGTAGCGGAAGCCGATGTTCCGGATTTTATCAAAAATGTCTGTATGCCTATCAATGGCCTCAAAGGCGATGATTTGCCGGTAAGCGCTTTCGTTGGGCGTGAAGATGGTACCTTTGATTCCGGTACGACAGAATTTGAAAAACGCGGGATCGCAGTCAATGTGCCGGAATGGCAGCAAGACTTCTGCATTCAATGTAATCAGTGCGCATTTGTATGTCCTCACGCGGTTATTCGCCCCTTCCTGGTTTCCGCAGAGGAAAAAGCCCAGGCTCCGCAAGGGTCCACTACCGTGAAATCAATTGGTAAAGGGCTGGAAAATTATGAATTCCGTATTCAAGTCAGCGTACTCGATTGTACGGGTTGCGGCAATTGCGCCGATGTATGCCCAGCGCCTAAAGGCAAAGCTTTAGTAATGAAACCATTGGAAACGCAATTGGAAGAAACTGAACGCGCCGATTATTTCTTCAATAAAGTCAGCTATAAAACAATATTAGCGACAAGCAGCGTCAAAGGATCCCAGTTTGCGCAACCCTTGTTTGAATTTTCGGGGGCTTGCGCCGGTTGTGGCGAGACACCCTATGTGAAACTGATTACCCAACTGTTTGGCGAGCGCATGATTGTGGCCAATGCCACTGGCTGTTCCTCCATTTACGGCGGTTCTGCTCCCGCCACACCCTATCGTCCCAGCCTGGTAAACCAGTGCGGACCGGCCTGGGCCAATTCTCTATTCGAAGACAATGCCGAATATGGATTTGGCATTGGCTTAGGAGTCGACCGGCTTCGCGACCGTCTGGAACGGTTGATGCAAGAAGCTCAGACTACTGATTTTTCTCCGGAAATCAAACAAGCCTTCAATGAATGGGTCGAAGGCCGGGATGATGTTGCCAAATCAAAAGCCGCTTCCGAAAAAATCATCGCGTTAGTTAAACCTGAAACTAATGCAATTGCCAAGCAAATCTGCGATCTAAAACAGTATCTTGTGAAAAAATCAATCTGGATTTTTGGCGGTGATGGTTGGGCTTATGATATCGGTTATGGCGGTTTGGACCATGTATTAGCATCCGGTAGCGATGTCAATGTTTTAGTACTGGATACCGAAGTCTATTCGAATACGGGCGGTCAATCCTCAAAATCTACTCCGGTCGGCGCCGTTGCTAAATTCGCCGCCGCTGGGAAACGGATTCGCAAAAAAGACCTGGGCATGATGGCCATGAGCTATGGGTATGTCTATGTAGCTCAGGTGTCCATGGGTACAGCCGCCAACCAGGCTCACTACCTGAAAGTCGTGCAGGAAGCCGAAGCTTACCCGGGTCCATCATTAATCATTGCCTATTCACCTTGTATCAACCATGGCTTAAAAGCTGGGATGGGCAAATCCCAAGCCGAAGAAAAAACTGCGGTTGAAGCAGGTTACTGGCACCTCTATCGCTACAATCCCTTACTGGAAAAAGATGGAAAAAATCCGTTTAGCCTCGATTCCAAAGAACCGGATTGGAGTAAATTCCGTACATTTCTGGAAGGTGAAGTTCGTTATACATCATTGTTAAAAACCTTTCCGGAAATCGCCAAAGAACTGTTTGTCCAGGCCGAGGAAAACGCTAAATGGCGCTACGCACAGTATAAACGTCTGGCGTCTTCCTGAACTGATTAAGTCTTAATTTCATTCAGCATACGCTTAGCGGAAAAAAGGCAGGTACATGTAGGTACCTGCCTTTTTTCATTTATCTGGATGTGTATTCCCGGGTTAAAACGGCTTCATTTTATAGTAATTGTGAAAATATTAAGTGACCTTATTGGGTGTATCCGCAAGGCAAATCTGATTCTTGCCGGACACTTTTCCCTTATAAAGCGCTTCATCTGCTTTTTTAATGCATTCACTAATGGTTATTTGATGCACAAATTCACACAATCCCATTGTCATAGTCAGATGAATTTCCTGTTTGCAATAATAAAAGATATAGGTATCAAGGGCTATACGAATCCGTTCCGCTGTTATCTGCCCCCCATACAGATCAGTATCACTCAACAGAATCAGAAATTCCTCTCCACCCCAGCGGCTGACTATATCCTGTTCTCTCAATCTGGATTTGATTATTTTTACGGCTTCAACTAAAATATAATCACCACAATCATGTCCATAAGTATCATTGATGCATTTAAAATTATCAAGATCGCAAATTAAAATAGTAAAGCGGTGACCGTACCGTTTGAATTGCATCAGTTGGTATTCGATCTTTTCCAATATATCGCGGCGATTGGACAATCCTGTCAGTGGATCCGTACGGGCCATTTTTTCTAATTTTTCATTGGCAATCTGAAGTTCCTGGGTTCGTTCTTCGACAATAATCCTCAATTTTTCAGCTTTATTGCGCAGGGAGCGAATCCGCAAAATATAAACTGAAAAGAAAATTAAAAAAATCAGTAAAAACATCAAAACGCGAAACCAGAGTTCTTTCCAAAAAGGAGGATGGATATGAATTGTCAGCAGATTTACGGGTTTATCCCATTGACCGCTGCTATTAACACTTTTCACCTGGAAAATATAATTACCGGGCGCAACATTGGTATAGTTTGCGAAACGGCGGCTGCTTCTTTCACTCCATTCATTTTCGAAACCAGCCAATCGGTAACGGTAGGAATTCCGTTCCGCAAGCGCATAATCCAATGTAACAAATTCGAAAGAAAATGAATTTTCACGCCAATCTAATGATACTTCTTTTATATAAGATATTAGCGAATCGGTTAAATACTCATGGGAAAAAATGCGAAACGAAGTCAATATAGTAGGTGAAGAAAACTCATAATCGGGGATTTGATTGGGATGAATCCAGTTCAGACCGTTTAAATTTCCAAAAAAAAGTTCGCCTGACCGGCTGCGAATGGCTGCGTTCTGGCAAAATTCCAACGATAACAAACCATCACTTGCGCTATAATTGAAAGACAACCCGCTTTTCGGATTCAAAAACCATAATCCATTGTCGGTTGTGATCCATAAATTTTCCAGTGAATCTTCAAGAATCCCTTTAATAAACAAACCCGGCAAACCATCTTTGATGATAAATTTTGTGAATTGATTGAAATTTCTTTCCATTTGAAAAAGACCATTGGCAGTACCAATCCATAAGCATTGATTGGCAGCGCGACAAAGGCAGGTTATCTTTTCATTTTTAAAAAGATAGGTACGATGATCACTGAAAACCTGATTTTCAAATTGCAGGGTTTGAGGATTCATCCGGTTCAAACCATTTTCAGTGCCAACCCAGATATAGTCATCCGCATCCCGCAGTAAGCAATACACCGTATTATTCGACAAGCTATTGGAATCAGATTCATTGGCATAAAAACGCAGAGATTGACCGGTTTGCGTATTAAAGCGGTTGAGACCGGTTCGATATGTGGCTAACCACAAATATCCTGCCGAATCATCACAAATGTCATAAATGCTGTTGCCGCTGATGGTTGTTGAGTCATTAGGATCGTGATAAAAGCGGGTAAAATTATCGGTACTCGCATTATATCGATTAAACCCCCGATCGGTTCCAACCCAAAGCGTACCGGTACGGTCTTCAAAAAAACTCAATATGTCATTATCGCTCAAACTATTAGGATTTTTGGATTCATTTTTATAATAAACAATGGTATCCAGGGCGCGATTCCAGAAATTAATACCCCCATAACGAGTACCCAGCCACAAATTAGCGTGAGAATCTTCAAAGATGGACCATACGCCTTGATCGTTCAAGGTAAGAGAAAAATGCAAATCAAATTGTAAACTCTGGAATTTTGGTTTTTTCAAGTCAGTTTTACAGATTCCGCCATCATGCATACCAATCCATAAAACATCCGTTGCATCGAGTAAAAGAGTTCTGATATCGTTTTCGGGAATAGAATAGGGATCGCTTGAAGAATGAATAAATGAAGTCAATTCTCCACTTTGCGGGTGATAACGATATAAACCGTTGCGTTTGGTTCCCACCCACAGAAAACTATCGGTTTCAATAATAGTGTTAATTGACTTATCATTGGGATTGACTGAAAAAAAATCATTAAAAATCGTGGGGCAAAAAAGACCCGTCTTTTCATTAAATGTAAATAATCCTTGCTGAGAACCAATCCAAACCGTTCCATGGCAATCGATAAATATTTTACGAATTCGATTGGCTTCAAGATACTCAGGAGATTGGGGCATTGGTTGAAATAATTTCCGCTGGCCGGTTATCGGATTGAAGAGGATAAGACCTAAATCGGTACCGATCCAAAGCAGAGAATCCCGAGTATCGCAGATGCTCCAAATACGATTCAAGCCTGGAATATCAGCTTTGGGATTGCCAAAGTAAAACGAACAGAGTTTATGAGAGAGAGTATCCAATCGATTAAGGCCGTTAATCGTACCGATCCACAGATTGCCTCTGAAATCCTGATGAATCGTTTGTACACAGTTGGAGCAGAGGCCTTTATCAGATTGTTCATCATGAGTGAAATGGATTGATCGACACGTAATCGGATCAAATCGATCCAATCCATCGCCCCAAGTGCCGATCCAGATATAACCGGTTCGATCTAAATATAAATTTCCGGCATTATTACTGGCAATTGTCGTTGAATCGAGCGGATCATGCCGGAAAACCAGCATTTTATACCCATCGAAACGGTTAAGCCCACCCTGCGTGCCCAACCAGATAAATCCTTTGTAATCCTGAATGATTGAATAGATAATACTATTAGAAAGTCCCTCAGCTTTACCGATGGAAATAAAACGGGTCTCTATTCGTTGTTTCGCTGCCGCAGTAAAATAAGTCAATCCCCCCCAAATTATTGTAAAAAGTAAACTGTATAACCACTGAATAACAAACCGGCAAATAATTGCTCTGTTTCTACAACCGCGCATAAATACTCCCCGCAATTATTTTGATAAAATTCTCTAAAATAAAACGACAACCTTAGATATTTGCACATTCGCAATATAATACTGAAACGTCAAAAAAACAACAAAAATAAATTTCACCCGTTAACGCGTCGATCGCCATTCAGAGCTGATAGAAGCTATCGGATTTCCGAACAGAACTATTTTTAATAGGGCGCAGCGCTTTTCAATGCCTATACGAGCCGGGTTAAACGATTAAATCATGAATTTGCCGAACCTGTTTGATAAGTTCCTTTAACTGCATGGGGTAAATAGATTGAGCGCCATCAGAAAAGGCTTTATCCGGGCGATGATGAACTTCAATGATTAGTCCCTGGGCGCCGGCGGCAATTGCTGCGCGCGCTAACGGCAACACACTGCGCCGGTCCCCGGAAGCATGACTGGGATCGACGATAATGGGCAAGTGGCTAATTTCCCGCGCTTTAGGAATAATATTGATATCCAGCGTATTGCGTGAATAATCGTTGAAAGTGCGAATTCCTCTTTCGCACAAAATTACCTGTGAATTGCCATGAGATAGAATATATTCGGCCGCCATTAAAAATTCTTCCAGAGTCGCAGATAATCCACGTTTAAGTAAAACGGGTTTGCCACATTGCCCCACTTTTTTCAACAGTGAATAATTATACATATTCCGCGCGCCGATCTGCAGAATATCGGCATGCTCAGCCAACAGCGGCAAAGTTTCAGTATCAATCACTTCGGTAACTGTTTTCATACCGAATTGACGTTTGATCCGACTCAACACGTTAATGCCATCTACTCCCATCCCCTGAAATGCGTAGGGTGATGTTCGGGGTTTGTAAGCTCCCCCGCGTAATAACCGTACACCCATAGCCGTTAACTCGGAAGCAATCGTCTGCATCTGTTCTTCGGATTCCACGGAACAAGGGCCGGCAATGATTGTCAGCTCATTTCCGCCTATAATAACACCATCACCCAAATCTATCACAGTATCCGCAGGTTGCATCTCACGGCTGACCAGTTTATAGGGTTTTGTTACCCGGATAGATTGAACCACCCCGGCGAGATCATTAAACAGGTTCTCATCGATAGGACCGGTATTGCCAGTAATTCCAATAGCCGAGCGAGTCGGACCCGGAATGATATGCGCCCTCAATCCCAATTCTTCAATCCGGTTTACAACCTGTTGTCGCTCTTGTTCAGTAGATTGTCCATGCATTACGATCAACATATATTAACTTCCTTTCTCACAAATAGTTTGAAAACCGGCGAGTAATTCATCCAGGGCTCTCTCTCCACCCGCCATCCAACTTTTTAAAATTGCGGAACCGATAATCGCCAATTCCACCTTACCGACCAAAAATTTCAACTGATCGACTGTGGACAAGCCGAATCCCACACCTAACGGCAGATGGGTCAATTGACGACAATTAGTTACAATTTTTTCAAAATCGGTATCAAATTCAGTAAGGTTGCCGGTCACGCCGCGCCGCGCCATCAGGTATAAAAAACCACCGGCCTGAAAAATGATTTCTTCAAGACGCGATGGGGTTGTGTTGGGCGCAATAATCATAATCGGCGCCAACTCAATTTGAAGGGCTTTGCGAAAAAAAGGAGTTCCATCGGGTAGCGCTAAATCGGGGATAATAAATCCCTTGCCGCCGACTTGCGTTAAACGTTCCAAAAACCGATCCTCTCCCATAAGATAGACTGAATTGTAATATCCCATGAATAAAAAAGGAATATCAAAAGTGGACGCGGCTTTTGCGAAAAATTTAAAATACCGATCCCAATTTGTACCATTTTTTAACGATTCCTGATTCGCCTTTACGAACAAAGGGCCATCTGCCATGGGTTCGGAAAATGGCATCTGGATTTCCACCAAATCCACTCCCCGTTTGATCATGATTTCCAAAGCGCGCCAGTTATCATCAAATGAGGGGTACCCGGCGATGAGATGAGTCATCAACGTCAATTTTTTTGTTTTCAGTTTGTCCTGAATATAATCATTAATGGTCATAAGAACCTCCTCTTACTTTGACAAATTCAATCCATTGAGGATCATTAAGCGCATCGGCGACAGTGAATAAGTCCTTGTCTCCCCGTCCCGATTGATTGATGATGATATGCGATTGCGCGGAGAGTTGAGAAACCTCACGAAAGGCGCCGGCAAAGGCATGGGCGCTTTCCAGGGCTGGGATCAAACCCTCATGGCGGACGACCAGTTTCAAGGCGTTGATCACTTCATCGTCGGTAGTCGAAATAAAACGGACCCGTCCGGTATCGCGCCAATTAGCCATGATGGGACTGACTCCCACATAATCGAGACCAGCGGCAATCGAGTATGTATCATTCATCTGGCCTTCAGAGTTTTGCAGAAAAACCGATTTATAGCCATGGGAAACACCCACAGAAGCATGCGGGGAATCGAGCCGTGAAGCATGATTATTGGTTGCGATGCCTTCACCCCCGGCTTCAACGCCCACAAGTTCCACCGCATCATTTAAAAATCCCTGGAAAATACCGACGGCATTGGAACCGCCTCCAACGCAGGCATAGACCCGTTGCGGCAATTTGCCGGTCTGTTCGAGTATCTGATTCCGAGCTTCCCTGCCGATGATGGATTGAAAATAGGAGACCATCGTCGGGAAGGGATGGGGCCCGCAGGCCGTACCCAGCGCATAATGGGTTGTCGGATAATTAGTCGCCCAATCACGCAGCGCTTCGTTGATAGCATCCTTCAGAGTTTTCGTTCCGCTTTCCACAGCAACCACCCGGGCGCCCAACTGCTCCATCCAAAAAACGTTCGGATACTGACGCTGAACATCTTCAGCGCCCATATAGATGACACATTCAAATCCCAATCGGGCGGCCATAGTAGCCGTAGCCATCCCGTGCTGGCCGGCGCCGGTTTCCGCAATGATCCGTTTTTTTCCCATACGTTTAGCAATTAATCCCTGTCCGATTACATTGTTGAGTTTATGCGAACCCGTATGATTTAAATCCTCGCGTTTAACCCAGATATGGGAATGCCCCATTGAAGCGCTCAAATTGGGAAGATAGGTCAACGGAGTCGGCCGCCCGGCATAATTACACAATACCTCTAAAAATTCACTCCAGAAAAGAGGGTCAGCCACTGCCAGCCGAAACGCCTCTTCCAGTTGCTTGATGGTTTCATACAAAACCTCTGGAATATAAGCGCCTCCATACTCGCCAAAATATCCGCTTTCAGAAAGCAATGGACTCGATTCAATATTCATTTCATCTCCTTTTTATAAATTGCTTGAAATAAACGCTTGATTTTTTGCGGGTCCTTTAATCCCGGGGAATACTCCACCCCGGATGCGATATCCAATCCAAAGGGCTGGTACTGCTCCAGCAGTTCGCCGATATTATCAGGGTTAAGGCCTCCACCCACAATCACCCGGTGCAGGTCAAATTG
>CAZWDO010000002.1:264725-292387 GCA_964632485.1 uncultured bacterium | reverse complement strand
TGGTTGAGGACAGTTCGACTGAAAACTCGGCCGGTACCTCCGGCTTTCCCCGCAATTGCGGTATCGAACAGAATTTTCCACCAATCTCCCTCATAGCGATGAGGAATCTCACCCTGGGGAGTAATTTTCCATGTTTTAAGGAGACGGTAGCGCTGGGCTAAAAATGAGACAGAATTCCAATCTTCATGGCCATGCAATTGAATCACCGTTAATCCCACTTTTTCAGCAATTGCATTAATTTTCTCCAAGGAACTATCCATAAATACTCCAACCCGATCGATATTCACCGGTAATTGCTGGCTGATGGAATGAGCTGCGGCCTCTGATATTTGCCGGGGACTAGATGCAAAAATAAAACCAATCGCGGAGGCGCCGGCTTCAATCGCCCTTTGCGCGTCCTCGATACGCGTGATACCGCAAATTTTGGTCCACATTAGATATTTACTCCGTTGAGCAATTCAAGTAAAGAAATATCTTTACCGTCAGTCCGCATCAAACTCTCCCCAATTAAAAATGTATGAATGCCCGAGTTGAATGCGGATTCAATTTGGTTCCGGCTGTGATAGCCGCTGGCGCTAATAACAATTTTATCATTGGGTATCAACGGGAAAAGCCTGAAAGTAGCGCTCATGTCGACCGAAAAATCATTCAGATTCCGGTTGTTAATAGCCAGGATTTCCGGATCGATTTTAAGCGCCCGTTCCAGCTCCCGTTCATCATGAACTTCCACTATACTATCCAGGTTTAAATCAGCGGCAAGGGAATATAGCTGACGGAGCATGGTATCGTCAAGTATTTTAACAATCAGCAGAATGGCATCAGCCCCAATATAACGCGCCTCGTAGATTTGGGCGGGATCGATAATAAATTCTTTTTGCAGCAATGGCAGAGAGGTCCGGGCCCGGACACTTTGAAAAATTTCAAGCGATCCCTGGAAAAAGTACGGTTCCGTCAGGACTGAAATAGCGGCGGCTCCGTTTTTTTCATATAGATCAGCCATTTTTATCGGATCAAATTGCCGGCTGATGACTCCCGCGCTGGGCGAGGCTTTTTTGATTTCAGCAATAATGCGCAAACCGGGACCGCTAATCGCTTCTTTGAAACCCGATGAAGCGATAACCGGCGGCAGATTCTCTCGGTAATAATCCAGCCGGGTCTGAATCGCGGTCAGACGTTGAGGTAGTGAATGAAGAATGGGGTCAAGCCGATTCATGAGATGCGCTCCCGGTGAACGTAATAAACCGATTCAACAAATCTAAAGCCGCGCCGGAATCAATGGCGGATTCAGCCCGTTCACGCGCTTCCTTCAGGTCCGGTTTATTGCCGATAGCGCCGCAATAGATTGCCAACGCGGCATTCGCCACCACTATATGGCGCGGAGGTCCGTTAATTCCCTGAAGTATTTCGAGAATCATCCGGGCATTCACCTGTCGATTGCCGCCTTTAATGGATTCCGCGGAAATGGGAGGCAAACTCATATCATTATGAGTCCAGACATGTTCACGGGAGCTATTCTCAGTTATTTCAACCACATAATTTTCACTACTGAGACTAAATTCATCCATCCCGTCCGCGCTATGGATAATCAACACATGTTCACAACCGATTTTTTGAAAAATAGCGCGATACTGCTCCTGGATATGGCGATTATATACTCCGGTGAGTTGGCGGCGGGTATTGAAGGGATTCAGCAGAGGACCCAACATATTGAACACCGTCCGAATACCCAGTTCTTTTCGGGGTTTTACCGCATATTTCATTGAACCATGGAAAAGTGGCGCAAAGCAAAAAGCGATTCCTAACTCTTCCAGAGATTTCCTGACCCAATCCGGGGGAATTTGTATCGTTACGCCCAGTTCTTCCAAAACATCGGCGCTGCCACATTGACTGGATACCGAACGATTGCCGTGTTTGGCGATGGGAACGCCTGCGGCAGCCGCCACAATCGCAGCCGCCGTGGAAATATTAAAGGTTGCGGAATGATCACCGCCGGTGCCGCATGTATCCACCGCTTCCAAAGTTGTCGGCAAGTGAATAGCGGCGGAACGCATGGCGCGAATAAAACCAATCAATTCATCAATTGTCTCACCTTTTATCCGCAACGCAACCAAAAAACCGGCAATCTGTTCACTACTCAATTCACCGTCCAATATCCGTTTCATCATTATAAAAGCTTCTTCCTGATTCAGCGGCTCGCGGTTGATTAAGCGGTTCAAACAACTTATAAACTCCATGGTTTACTCCCTGGGTTTTAAATTAGCATTAATTACATATTCACAAAGTTTTGCAACAATTGATAGCCTTGAGGGGTTAGCGCCGATTCCGGATGAAACTGTACGCCAAACACAGCATCCGTTTTATGTTGGATAGCCATTGGAATTTGATTGTCAGTGACCGCAATCACTTCCAGCTCAGGGGGTAGAGTCTCGGCATCAACGACCAGTGAATGATAGCGGCCGACAAAGAGTGGATTGGGAAGATGGCGGAACAATCCTTTTTCCTGATGGAAGACTGGCGATGCTTTACCGTGCACGATTTCAGGCGCCAGTATAATTTTGGCGCCATAAGCTTCTGCAATGGCCTGGTGGCCCAGGCAAACCCCAAGAATTGGCGCCCGGCCCCGGAAATGACGAATCGCTGAAATTGTAATACCGGCCTGGGCTGGCCATCCCGGTCCCGGGGAAATCACCAGTTGACTGAATTTAAGCAGCTCCAATTCACCTAACGTAATTTCATCGTTGCGAAAAACGCGAATTTCATGGCCCATACTCCCCAAAAACTGGACCAGATTATAGGTAAATGAATCATAGTTATCAATAATTACAATCATGGGGTTCCTCCTCCGACATTAATAAAGCCTTTAAAATTGCGCGGCCTTTATTATCCGTTTCCGCTAATTCATTGGTCGGAACCGAATCAGCGACAATTCCACCACCGGCTTGCCAATACGCCATACCCTCCTTTAGTACCATTGTACGAATGGCGATACACGTATCCATCCGACCCGAAAAATCAAAATAGCCGACAGCGCCGGCATAAATTCCCCGTCGTACGGGTTCCAGTTCGTCAATGATCTCCATCGCGCGTATCTTGGGCGCCCCACTGACAGTTCCCGCCGGAAAACATGCCCGAAAAATATCCACACAATCACATTTTTCACGCAATTCACCCGTTACGGTCGATACAATATGCATTACATGCGAATAGGGTTCCACTTTCTCAAACTCATCCACTTTTACCGATCCATAACGGGCAATCCGACCCATATCATTACGGGCCAGGTCCACCAGCATCACATGTTCCGCTAACTCTTTTTCATCGTTGAGCAATTCCGCCGCCAACTGGCGATCCTCTTGTTGACTCTCACCCCGTTTACGAGTTCCTGCAATCGGACGTACCAATACCTTTCGACCATCATAATTGACCATGGTTTCCGGCGAAGAACCAACAAGTTGGAATCCATCAAATTCAAAATAAAAAAGATAGGGGGACGGATTTATATAACGTAAGTAGCGATAAATTCGAAAAGAATCGCTTTTCACTGTTTTACGAAAACGGCGTGATAACACGACCTGGAATATATCTCCCTGACGGATATATTCTTTTGCCCGCGCCACCCGCTCAAAATATTCTCGATGATTGAAGTCCGTCAATACCTGATCATACTGAACATCTAAATCATTAATTGATAAATTACTTGAAATTTCATTATTGAAATCACTATTTTTCATATAGTTATCTATTTTAGTCGGCATCAATTCCTTATAATAGTTATCTGCTGATTGGTGTAGATAAAAAGTGATGGTATGGTCATAGTTATCGAATACAATTAATTCAGAAGGTACTATCAACATCATTTCAGGGAGATTTAATTCTTCGGGGTTTTTATCCGGAATCCTTTCTATATAACGAATCGTATCATAGCTAAGATATCCGCAGAGCAGCCCACAGGCGAAAGGCTGTTGTAGAGGGAATTGATAGCGGGTCAGGATTTGCCGGATATGATCGAAGGGATCGCCTTCTAACTGTTTTATTGTCCCCAACAATTTATCCTCGATAACGCTATAATCCTTAAAATGTTTAAAAATCAGCATCGGTTGAGAACCAATAATAGAATAACGTCCACGTTGGCCGCTTCCGGCTACACTTTCAAGCAGAAACCTATTGGATCCGCGGGTGAACTGATGAAATGCGGCTACCGGGGTTTTCATATCGTCAAGCCAGCGGCGCTGATCGGTGATGAGTTGAATCATGGTTTTTTCCTTTTTTGGGTTGAGAGCAAAAAAAAAGGCTGTGTATCTCGTACACAGCCTTTGTAAACCAAAAAGGCTGTGGATAGTAACCATCCACAGCCTTATATATTCTGAAACAGCGGACAGCTACACGCCGGTCCACCGCCACCAATTGCAACATAAAGAATAATTAACACTACAGCATTCGGATAAATACTCAATTTTTAGTGGATTATTAAAAAATTTTAGAGTATCAGACGAAAGTTGCAGGCTCATTTCTTCTCCTTTTTTGACCTTCATTCAAATTTCAATAATATAATACTCAAAAAAAAGAAATAAGTCAAGCTAAATTTTTCAACTTTTATATTAATTTTTACCGCGATTCACACTTCGTCCAAAATTTTCCATAAATTAATATTCAAATCTAACAATTGGCGTTTTAAATCGATCTTCAAATTATTTTTATTTTAAATGTTGATTTTATTTTAAATCCGGTTATATTACTAATAATGAGTATAAAAATTAAAATTACCGTATTGATTTTTTTATTACTGGTATTATCCTTGGGCGCGACCATTGTTTTTATATCCTACGGAAAATTTGAACCAGTCCTGCACCGTCAAACGATGGATGGAATCAATGCGCAATTGAGTTATTTAGAGCGGGATTTGAATCTTTTTTTTCATACCGATCTTTCGCAGCTTGCCCCGCGTTCCCCCCAGATACTCAATTTGACTTTCAGTTTAAAACGTTTTTTAGCGGATAATCCAGCCACGCGCCGCATTACGGTATATCAATCTAATCAACAAAATATGCCTTATGCATTGGAAGTAAAGTACGACGCAACCATCATCAACGACACACTGCCCTATCGGCTTTTCGCGATCAATTCCTCCGATCGCATCTCTCCACCTATTCGCATCCCCGGCGCTCCCTATGAAACGAAAAAATCAATGGATACGGTTAGTTTGCTCAAAATTCTCACTGATAAAAAAAATTCTCAAGCATCAGCGGGATGGATTGAAATCGCATTAATGAATAAATCGATCCGGGAAAAAGTCAATACTATTATATATGAAGGATTTTTAATCTCCTTAGCGCCAATTTTTTTGAGTATTCTTTTCGGATTAATTTTTGCAATCTACTTAATTCACCCGATTCAGAAACTGGATAAAGGAGTCGGGCAAATTTTCAAGGATTTATCTTACCGTATTAAAATTGGCCGTCATGATGAATACGGACGGTTGGCAGATGCGTTCAACCGCTTGGCCGGACAATTAATTGAAGAATTAACCAAATATGAGCATTTATACCGGGAAGCTACTGAGGATGGGTTGACCAAACTCATGGTTAGGCGCTATTTTCTGGATTTATTGGAAAAAGAATTAACGAATGGGTATGAGAATAAACGCCCAACGTCATTTTTATTGACGGATATCGATCATTTCAAAACATTCAATGACACATACGGACATCAAGTCGGGGATGAAGTACTGGCGGAAGTCGCCCGGACTATTCTCGACACGATTCGAAAGAACCGTGTCCGGCACGATACCGCGGGACGTTATGGCGGGGAAGAGTTTGGAGTGATCCTGCCCGATTCTGACCGAAAAGCGGCCACAGAATTAGCCGAACGCATGCGCCAAGCGGTGGAAAATCTTGCCGTACAGCACTCAAAAAAACCATTAAAAGTAACAATTTCCATTGGGATTTCCTGCGCCCCACTTTCCAACATCAGATGCGAAGAGCTAATTCAAAAAGCGGATCAGGCGCTTTACCGCGCCAAAGATCAAGGACGCAACCGGGTGGTTGCAGATGAATAAGCTCCAATGGACGTTCGTCATTCTCATTATCCTGAATCTTTCATTATCTGCGGAATCAGTCCGTTCATTGATCCATCAAAACGGATTTTGCGCCTTGGTTGACGATGCTTCCGCCGCTCAGAATAATCCGGCGGGACTCTATTTTATTCGCCGCCCCTATATGGATATGCAGATCACATCCTCTGAGTTTTACCATTATGAAACCATAACCGGCGCAGTTTTTCTCGGCCGCAAGAATCTGTTTTCATCAAAATATCCATCGTCAATAAATATGGGTTTTTCTGTTACTCGTTCTGAAATTGACCGGGAATATCGATTAGCTGGCGGCGGTACCTTAATCAATCGGTTGAAATACGGCGCCACCGTTCATTACCACCACTTTCCCGCCTCCAACACGGATGACTGGAACCTGGATGGAGGGTTGATCTGGTTGATTAACAATTATTTCACTTCAGGAATATGGGTACGCAACATGATGGATAAATCAGTATTGCCGACTGAACTGGATGCGGCTCTGGCAGTATCCTTGAGGAGACGATACAAGATCAGCCTGGGAACTCGTTGGGACGGCTTATTCAAGCGGACACCCGATTTTTCAGTCAGTGTTGAAGCGCCTGTCAGTCAACGGGTTGTTTTACTTGGCGCCTATCAAAAAACCATCATTCCCATCGGTTGCGGGCTCAAACTTTATGCTGAAAATTTTAAATTTTCCCCACGCGACCGCAATAATTATCGAATATATCGGCTCCAATTATGGATGTCCCTGAGCTATCACCGTGAACTGAAAAAAATCGACAGATTTATGATTACGTGTCAAATCATGCTGCCAAATCCCGCTTCGCCCCCTCACTATCCGCCCAAAATCCGTACCGTAGAACGGACAAAAATTGTTTACAAGGAAGCCCCGGTGGTTGAAGAAGAGATAGTAGAACCGGTCCGCAATGAAAAAAATGTAGCGGATTCATTGAATATCCTGCTGGAACAACAGGTTGAATTTCTGGAACGCGCTAAAATCTATTTCGGTGAATTGATGTTCGATGCCGCTAGAAAAGAACTACGATCGCTCATCAAGTTGAATGAAACATCGACTTATGCAGAAAAAGCTCGCGCTATGCTAAAGGAAATCAATAAAATCGAACCGGGAAACAAATAGAACCTGGTAATAGTAAATCCACTGACAATCAAGACAAATCCCATAATAGCAGCAATTATTAGCGATCCGATGAGAGCATAGGCGCGAAAAATGCTTTCCCGAAACATGACGCTCTCGGCAAAATTTTTCGGATTCACATAAATCTCATGATGTGAGGGCAATTTTTCAATATAATCCTTCACTCTGAATTGATCAAGCTGCCGGGTCGGCCAAAATGCATTCCCCTCCCAATCCTTTTTATTTAATTTATAGCGATATGTCACATTTATAGCGCGGTAAATTTCCCCCGCATAGCTGGGAACTATATCAATCCGAATAATTTGAGCATCAAGCTTGATCCAACTCCTTTGCGCGATGGGAACCTCCCAAATCGATTGGGAGGTGTTGTAGACCCACAAGCTCATAGCCACTAAAAAAATCCCAGTGGCCCAAAAAACTGCTTTTATCATTCATAAACCTCTAATGGAGTTTCAGGCTGACAGCCAGACCGCCTCCAGGCGCGAGGTGAAATGTCAATGTCGTGTCTGAGTGAAAGAGCGCCTCTTCAATTTTTAAATCGACAGGGTTATCATTCCAGTGAGCCTGCGGCGCATCTTTATAAATGCGGGTTTGATAGGTTTTATTTTTTTCCAGAAAATCAAAACTAATGGTTAAATCGCGTGGATTCTCATTAGTAATAGCTCCCAGGAACCAATGGCCGGTTTCACGTTCTTGACGGGCAATCGCCACATACTCGCCGACTTCACCGGCAATGACTACTGTTTTTTCCCAATCCACACCAACATCGCGCACAAATTGAAATCCTGGTTGATTCTCATAATTCTCGATTAAATCCGGAACCATTTGGATAGGGCTGTATATTACGACATACAGGGCCAATTGTTGAGCTAAGGTTGTATTAACCTGGTTATTTTCCTTATAGGGTTTAAGTTTGATGTTAAAAATTCCCGGAGTGTAATCAATGGGTCCCGCCACCATGCGGGTGAAAGCGATAATCGATAGATGTTCCGGAGGATTGCCGCCATCGGAAGACCAGGCATTGAACTCTTGACCCCGCAGTCCTTCACGGGATACAAAATTGGGCCAGGTACGGCGGATACCGCTATCCTTGATGGGTTCATGGGCATTGACCGCTATCTGGTATTTTGCTGCCGTCGCTACCACTTTTTGATAATGATTGACCATCCATTGACCGTGGTGGTATTCCCCCTTGGGGATAATTTTGCCCACGTACCCAGTTTTGACGGTATGAATACCAAGATTTTTCATTAATGAGAAAGCAGTATCCAGTTGCTGTTCATAGGTTCGGGGGGCGGCTGAGGTTTCATGATGCATGATCAGTTCAACGCCTTTTTCCTTACCATAGCGGACAACTTCCTGTAAATTATAATCCGGATAAGGAGTTACGAAATCGAATACCCCTTCTCGGTCTTCAAACCCGATCCAATTTTCCCAGCCGGTATTCCAACCCTCCACCAGCATAGCGCCGATGCCATTGGCCGCGCTGAAGTCGATCAGTTTTTTGGCGTTTTCTGTTGTGGCGCCATGTTTCCCGCTGGCCATATCCCAGCTCGATTTTCCCAGATGCATTTCCCACCAGATGCCGGTATATTTAGTCGGTTTAAACCAACTAACATCTCCCAGTTGATTGGGTTCATTCAAGTTCAAAATAATTTTGGAGGTAATGAGATCCGTAGCCTTTTCGGCAATGATGACAACCCGCCAGGGCGTCTTAAACGGTAATGAACGCTTCACTTTATACCCAAGTCGATCGGAACCGACCAGTTCGCTTTGCAGCGCAAAATTTTCGGGATCAATTTTCAATGTCATTCCGGCATAGTCAGTTAAATTTGCTTCATGAAAACATAAATGTAATCCGTTCGTGGTCCGCATGGTTAGCGGCGTATTGACAGCGTTTTCAGGAATGTAGGTCTGAGCCAGATTATCATGACTGCGTTTGGAAAGGGCATCAATTTGGGAAAACCGGGTTATATTATATAAATGCTCATAAATATCCCAATCTCCCGGGATCCACCAGCAAGTATGATCACCCGTCAGCTTGAATTGGCTGTTTTCGTCCATGATAATCACATCTTTCATCCCTTGCTGCTGGAGAAACTCATATCGAAAGGCAATACCGTCATCATAGACGCGAAATATTAAATTGAACATTCGATGTGGAGGTGGGATTTCACGGAGTTGCGCCGTAAGTTCCTGAAATTGGTTAGTCACCTCCCTCTGCTCACCCCAAGGCAATTCCCATATTTCATTGAAATTTCTGATATCCGAGGCAATAATTTTTAAATCATTTTGAAGGGGTGGCGCATTTTGAAAATCGAATCCCAGGGTGGATGTATCAACCACCACATTAGTATTATATACAACCCGATAAGCAGCCGCGCGGTTGGAAGACAAGAAAAAAGATAGTTCAATTTTTTTTGAAGGAGACTGAATAGTATTTTTTTGCGCAGTTTGCGTAGTTTGCGCAAAACTCATGGAAATGGATAGAATCATCAGCCATCCAATCAACTGGACAATTTTCATCGCAAACTCCTTGTTAATAAATCATTTCACTAATTTTAATCCATAGTGGCATTCAACTCACACCTTAAATGAAATACGAAAAACAGACCCTTGGGGAGTATTGGCTGATATGGAAAAACTTGCATCAAGCTGCTGCGCTAAAATCCGTACCAATTGAAATCCCATGCTGGATACTGTTTCAACATTGAAATCCCGGGGTAATCCCATCCCATTATCTTCCACGATCAATTGGAGTTGATCCTCATACAAGCCTAAGCTGATGGAAATCATACCGGCTTGATTATTGGGGAAGGCGTGTTTTAAGGAATTTGACAAAAGTTCATTCAGGATCAAACCCAGCGGAACTGCTCGTTTGAGGTCCAGTTTAATATCTTCAATCTGCATCTGCAATTGAATGAATTTGGAATTCAATAGATACAAATTAAAAACCGATCGCGCAAAATCCTTGATATAGGAAGATAATTCAAGCAATTCCAGATTATTTGACTGATAAAGCTTTTCATAAATCTTCGACATTGCCTGAATCCGGGATTGGGCGTCCAAAAAAATAGCCTTGGCATCATCATCTTTTAAACGTCGAATTTCAAGGCCTAATAAACTATAAACAACATTGAGATTGTTTTTCACCCGATGTTGCAATTCACGTAATAAAACATCCTTCTCATCCAATAATTGCTTTTGAGATTTTTCTGCCTGTTTCCGTTCATCGATATTGCGGGATATCCCGTAAATTTCAAGGTGTCCGCTATCCTCATTGATAATAAAATGAGTTTTAACTTCCGTCCAAATCCAACTTCCATCGCGGTGTTTCTGCCGGATTTCATCAATATAAACTTTAATGAGTCCCTCTTGAAACTCCCTGACGCGTTGAGGCATTTTTTGATGAATGTATTCCATGGTTTTCTCATCGGTCAAGGAATCAAGATCCTTGGCCATGATTTCTTCGGCGGTATAACCTCGCAGCCGTTCAATTGATGGGCTAATATAGCGAAATCGGAAATTCTCTGTGTCCAGAATCCAAATCACATCAGCCGCATTTTGAGCGAGCAAACGATATAATTTTTCACTTTTCTGCAAATCATTTTCAACTTTTTTCCTATCGGTGATATCCCGGGCAATTCCTACCATCCCTACAGGTTTTTCATCCAAATCACGGATCAGATAAGAGCGCAATTCCACTGGAAAAACAGAGCCATCTTTACGGATATACTCCTTTTCATAAATATTGGAGTACCCCTGATTGAGGATTTGGTCAACATATTTTTTTTCTTCATTTTCCCATTTTAGAGGCGTCAGATGCTGATAATCCAGTTGTTTTAGTTCTTCAAGCCTATAACCCAGAATTTCCAGATAAACCGGGTTAGCATCAATATAGTGTCCCTGCAAATCAACAACACCAACTGCATCACGTAAATTATTGAATAAATCCCGGTATTTTTTTTCATTTTCACGCAAATCCCGTTCAGCCCGAATGGATTCAGTAATATCACGGACAATCGCCAAAACTTCATTCTGACTGTAAGGAACCATGCGAGACTCATATTGGCGGATCGTATTTTGTATCGCCAAGGAATAGTGATAGACTTGGGTCTGAGAGGTATCCAGCGCCATACGGATTTTTTCCTGACTTAAACGGGCAATCTCTTCAGGCATAACCTCGGACACACCCTTGCCGATAAAAGACTCAAAAGGCGCAAATAGTTCCCGGGGATAGCGGGTTCGACAATCAATAAAAACACCTTGCCGGTCTAAAATGAATAACAGATCGGGGATAGCATTAATGATCGCCTCATTTCTTTCTTCAATCCGCTGTAATTCCCGCTTTTTCAATTCGAGTTCCAAATGAGCATTAAAAAGTTTAAAAGCCATTTTAATGGATGCTAATAACACCCTATTCCCCGAATTTTTTACGACATAACCATAAGATGTAACTTTCCCGGTACGTTCCACAACTTCTTTTTCAGTATGCGAGGAAAGGAAAAGAATAGGGATACAATGATGCTTAAGAATTTCTTGCGATGTCTCGATGCCATCAATTCCACTCCCCAGGTTGATATCCATCAGTATTAAATTTATGGATTCAAACTGGTTATCGACAATTTTCAGCGCTTGTTCCCCACTCGTTACATGGATGATTTCAAATCCTTCCTTTTTTAGAAAAATCGTTTGAGCTCGGGCAATGAGAACCTCATCTTCGACTATTAGAATCGTCTGGGGCAAACTATTCATCATGGATACCGACAGCCACGCTTACGAGCGTTTTTTATAAGGATTACTAAATGGCCGGTTCCACTGGCTCCAAAGAAAAACCCCAACACCATTAAATAAATTTGTTCGCGCTGAATCCCAATATATATCTGCATGATTCCCCATACTATAAAATAAATCGAATAAACTAACATGATCCAGAAGCGTTGTTTTTCAGTAACTTTAATTTTTGATCCAAATAGCAAAAATAAAACAATGATTGAATACAAAATCAAAATAATTGACAAAACTGTGAAAAAAGATACCATCGTTCCATCCTTTCTTTAAGGGTTAAAACCCAATTTTAAAGAGACATTTTGAAACAAATTTGTCCACTTTGTTTGCGCGGCACTACTCAAAATTCATTAAAATTTGTCCTATCCGGCAAAAGCTGAAGAATCAGAGTATCGGGAAAAGATATCAGCAAGATGATTCAGCGTCCTAAAAAATATTATTGCCAATCTGGGATATAGAACGTTCACATCACTTACTTTATCAGATCTTTAGTTTTTAATAATATAGTACTTTTTATCATTTTGTCAATAAATAATTTTTTTCCAAATAATGTTGACATTATCGGGGATAAATATTATAATAATTGTATGTGTATATTGTAAATCATCTGTTATATCAGATTTGAAGTAATTCAGTTTTTGAATAGAAATATGAACTGTTTTTATATAAATTACCAAACTAAAATTTTTTAAATTCAAGAAGAGAATAAAAAAAATGAGATTTCACAGAGCGTTCGATGAGTCGTTATAAAGTAGCATCCTTACATTCAAGAAAAAAATTCTTACCGCGGATGCGCGGCAAAATGATGAATTGGTATTGACAATTTCCATAATTTTTATTATCATAGAGATCAATTTTTTTACGATTTTCTTGAAAGGAGAATCATTTATGCAGAATGCTCAGAATATAAAAATTATCGACACTACTGCCAATCCGGCTCCATTGGGTTTACTGGGTTTTGGAATGACAACGGTTTTGTTAAATCTGGCCAATGCAGGGCTGATACCGCTAACCAGCGTGATTATGGGGATGGGATTATTTGTCGGAGGGTTGGCGCAGTTGATAGTCGGCATTATGGAATGGAAAAAAAATAATACATTCGGAACAGTAGCGTTTACAGGGTATGGGTCGTTTTGGATTGCCTTGGTGGCAATTTGGATACTCCCTAAATGGAATGTAGCGGCAGTCGCTGATCCAATTTCAATGGGCTATTTTTTAGCCTTGTGGGGCTTGTTTACACTGGGGATGTTTATCGGCACCCTAAAACTGAACCGCGCATTGCAATTTGTTTTTGGCAGTCTGACGATTTTGTTTTTTTTGTTGGCCATTGCCGATTTTTCCGGTAATATAACAATCAAGCATATCGCCGGTTATGAAGGAATTCTTTGTGGATTTTCAGCAATTTACGCCTGTCTGGCGCAAATCCTTAATGAAGTCTATGGAAAAGCGTTGCTTCCCCTGGGACCCATTAAAAAATAAAGGATAATTTAAATGATAAGCACAACATTGTTTCCAGGAAGATACATTCAAGGCGCGGATTCTATTCATCGACTGGGCGCTGAGCTATCCCGATTTGGAAAAAAGGGTTTTGCTATATGCTCCCCTTTTGTTTATGAAAAATCGCTGCCTGTTTTTCAAAATAGTATTCAAAAAGCTATTCAGTTAAAAGCTGAAAAATTTAACAGAGAATGTTCAGATGAGGAAATTGACAGACTCTCAGATTTAGCAGAAAAGGATAAGTCTGACGTCATAGTGGGAATTGGGGGAGGAAAAACCTTAGACACGGCAAAAGCCGTTGCCAATAGATTAAAACGTCCAGTGGCTATTGCGCCAACGATTGCCTCCACAGATGCTCCCTGTAGCTCTCTTTCAGTCATCTATCAGCAAACAGGAGAATTTAAGAAATACATATTCTTTCCTAAAAATCCAGATATTGTTTTAGTTGACACAAAGATTATCGTTCAGGCTCCCGTTCGATTTTTAATATCTGGAATGGGGGACGCTTTAGCCACATGGTTCGAGGCTGAATCATGCAAGATAAAATATGCTGGCAATATAGCGGGCGACACAGGTTCATCAACTGCGACTGCTTTAGCCGAACTTTGTTATAAACATCTTATTCAATATGGGCTGCTTGCCAAACTATCCTGCGAAGCGCATGCTATAACGCCGGCATTAGAACATATTGTGGAAGCGAACACGCTATTAAGCGGTATAGGGTTCGAGAGTGGTGGTCTGGCTGCAGCGCACGCCATTCATAATGGTTTGACCGTATTAAAACAGACCCATCATTATTTTCATGGAGAAAAAGTTGCGATTGGAACTTTAGCGTCGCTTTTCCTCACGGATAAGCCCATAGAAGTGATTAATGAAGTATTTTCTTTTTGTGAAGCGGTTGGACTGCCCACAACTCTTGATGATATTGGCCTGTCAGCTATTTCAGACACCGATCTGATGAAAGTGGCGGAATCGGCCTGCGCGAAAGGCGAGACAATTCACAATGAACCCATCCCTGTTACAGCGGAAATGGTTTTTTATGCGCTCAAAGCGGCCCATGCGTTTGGGATGAACAGGAAAAAATAAAATTTTTTGGCCTCATGGAAGCCCTATTGGCTATTTGAATATCAGCGTTAAAGTTGAACCATAATCTTGACTAACGTATTGTGTTCATGCAGGGATGGGATATTCTAATCTGCGTTATATTTTCCATCCTGATTGAATTTTAAGAATTCAGCATTTTTTGGATATCTTCTTTAGAGATACCCATCGCCCGGAGATTTTCGATCATCTTGACCTGTAACTGGTCAAATTGGCTTTGTTTTTGGCTGAATGCGTCACTGGCGGTTTCCAGAACTCTTTTTGTTTCCTCCAATGTCTTTTCTTTTTCCTTAATTACGTAATCTTTTTTTTCCAATGCCTTTTCTTTTTCTGTCAGCGCTTTGTCCTTCTCCTCAATTACCTGATCCTTTTGCCCGATGATCTGATCCTTTAATGCGATCAGCCGTTCCTGCGACTGGAGTTCTTCCAGTATCTCATCTTCCACATCCATCACCTTCCGGATCTCCGGCTCCGCTACCGCCCGCTGAAGCTTGCGGATGATCGCCCGGTACTTCGGCGGGTAATCCTCTTCCTTGATGTTCATTATATGGTAATCCTCTGTCCGGTTGGTCTGATCAAATATGCTCAACAGTTTCTCCAGATCATTCCGCCGCTTCTCTTTCAGGTACGGTATCTGGATCACAAAACTGTTATGCGTCAGACTTTCGATGAACTCTTCTTTCCCGATTATCTCTTCCTGTGTGGTCATATCATAATACTTGCGGTCTATCTTGATCAGCGGCGATTCCGTATGCTCTAATTTATGCCCTAAAAAATAAATGCTGATAATCGGCAGGGCTTTCTTCTTCTGTCGGTCTGAACCATGATCGTAATACACATTTTGTTCACTGCGGTACTGCTCGCCCAGATACCGGCGGAACCGCATAATATCCGTGGGCATTTTGGCTTTCTGGATTTCGATGATCACCTGTTTGTATCTGCCGGTATCGGTCCTGATCCTGGCTGAAAAATCCAGCCGGTACACGGTCAGCGATTTGTATTCCATTTCCAGCGAACTTTCGGTCGTCTTGAATTCAAGTTCGGAAATCTCTTCGCCGATGATGGCGGATATGATCATTTTGGCGATTTTGTTATCGTCCATTAAATATTTGAATACCACATCATATACCGGATTGGCTATCTGCATAGTGTCTCCTTTCAACCAATCAATATAATGATTTTTATCCAAAAGTCAAGATGGTTTCAGTTTATTTCAGTATTTTATCTCGCCTGATGTTTTGTCTGGTAAGTATAACCGCAAAAATATTTATAAAAAATATTTGGTTTTGGATTGAAGTATGATTATCTTCATGGTTATGAAACTCAATCACTGAAGAATGGATTGATGAAACTAATGAAGCGATTTCGAATTTTATGCTGGCATTGAAGAGAAGGGCGCCTGGTAAGTCCATTGCGGGTAGGCATTGGGATATGGGCAAATTTATTATAGATATTTATGAGGTATAAATCATAATATTAATACATGAGTGAAAAGTCAAGAAATAAATTCAGGTTTTAAATAATTTTTTGGCGGGGAGACTTATTTAACCCCTGCGTCCGGTCTATAGTGTAAGAATCCATAATAAATGATATAATTGACGATGGTATTGCCCTCCATAAACTATTTTTCAACTTGACAAGTTACGCATTCTGTTGTATATTTTGTGTTATGTTGGAGTACAGAATTTGTCACCAGTTTAACCTAAGCCATATAACCAGTATATGAAGTCTCGAGCATCCATAATGCGGATTGGAATAGAAGGCGCCTTGATGGCATTCTCTCCACTTCCGCTTCTATTTCCATCGACTGGAATCGATATCGCTGGCCCTCCTCTTTGGCCATTAATCACCGCCTCGATTGCAACTGTTACTTGTTTTATCTGCGGACTAACCCTGTTTCGACGGCCATTAATCGGGAAGATATTCGGTTTTATCGCTTCCGGAGCAAGCTATTGCGCGGCTTTTAATTATATTTTAACAAATCCGTTTGCCGCGTTAATCGGATCCGTTATACTAATCAGCATTGCGCTGACTCTTATTGATTTTCGAATTAAAACCCGTTCTTCGGATAAAAGAGATCATGTTGAACGATGTCTTCAACGTGCATGGTGGGGAACGTTGACAATCCCGTTTAGTGTAGCGATCAGGAGTTTATTGCCTATATCGGAAACAGTGTTCTCAATTTATGTCATTAGCGCATCGTCGGTTATTGCTCAAATACTCATCGTTCATTGGGCGAATGAAAAGCGATCCAGAATTCATCTTTTGCTGCCGACTACGGGAATCGTATCGATTGGATTGGCATTTACTTTCAATTTGATAAGTATTATTCCCACTATTATTTTAATAATCGCTTTTTTAAATTTGTTCTTATTGCCCCAGGTCAAAACAAGCATCACTGAATTTCCGTGGGAAAATTTTTTTGCCCATCCCGCTAAGATATTACTGACTACTTTTTTAGGTTTATGTGTGATCGGGACTATTTTAATGGTTCTCCCTATAACTACCGTATCCGGGAGCATTGGTGGAATAGATGCTGCATTTACTTCCGTAAGCGCTGTATGTGTTACCGGCTTGGTTGTCTTGGATACATCCCGGGATTTTACTCTGTTTGGACAATTTTTGATTTTAGTGCTCATTCAACTCGGTGGGTTAGGCATCATGAGTATCACAACCGTTGCGTTGCATGCTATGGGTCATCGTCTCAGTCTCAAATATGAACGTATCATTAAATCAATGGCGGATACCGGTCATAAATCCCTGCTTCATTCTCTCTCAATCATTCTTAAATTTACGTTTATTGTTGAAGGAATAGGAACATTTCTTCTGGTTCTTTTATTTTATTTGATAGGGGATCCATTTCTGAACGCATTATGGCGTGGAGTTTTTACCGCAATATCCGCCTTTTGCAACGCAGGATTTGCATTACAAAGCAATAGTCTCATTCCATATCAATCCCATCCGGCCGTACTGCATGTTGTGTCCATGCTGATAATAATGGGCGGTTTAGCGCCAGCCACTTGTTTAATCGTTCCTCAATGGTTGAAAGGTAAAAAAATACCCATTTCCGCGCATATTGCGCTGATGACAACGGTGATATTACTCTTTGCCGGGACTATTTTTATAATGGCCTTTGAATGGAATGGAATGCTGGCAGGCTTATCCTTTGGAAATAAACTACACAATGCATGGTTTCAATCAGTCACGTTGCGAACAGCCGGATTTAATTCCGTTGAAATCGCAAATGTCGCAAATCCTACATTTCTAATCATGATATTCTTCATGTTCATTGGAGGCAGCGTGGGAGGCACTGCCGGCGGAGTAAAAACCACTACGATCGGAATACTAGCGATGACATTTTGGATCAATATCACCAACCGTAATGAAATCATTACGCGAAAAAGACATATTCATTCAGCAACCGTTTACAGGGCGGTTACTATTGTTGTTTCAGGGATAATCATCTGGTTTTTGGTAGTCTTGATGTTAGAAATTACTCAACAGATTTCCGCGCGCAACTTATTTTTTGAGGCAACATCGGCATTGGGTACTGTAGGTCTTTCAACCGGAGCAACTCCATTTCTTGATGAGATCGGAAAAATAATCATTATAATCGCCATGTTTGTGGGGCGAATTGGACCTGTGACATTATTCATGCTGTTGAACCATGAACAGACAATATCGTCTTCACAATATATTCGAGCCAATATTTCTTTAACTTAGAGAGGAATCGATGATATGTCCAAACAGATAATGATCATTGGGTTGGGGTCTTTTGGAATGTCTCTGGCGCGGGCCTTATCTGAAAAAAACGTGGAGGTGCTTGCTATTGATATTAAAAAAAATCTGGTCGAAGAGGCCGCTGAATTTGTAACCGAGGCCGTAATGATCGATGCTACCGATGAAGCGGAATTGTCAAGACTTGAACCTCAGAAACGAGATTCGGTTGTATGCGCTATTGGAGAAGATTCCAAAGAAGCGTCCATTATCTGCACTGCATTACTCCGACAAATGGGAACCCCTCTGGTCATATCCAGGGCCAACAACAAATTGCATCGAAAAATTTTGCAGTTGGTTGGAGCGCACCAAATCATCAATCCGGAAGAAGAATTCGGAAAACGCTTTGCCAACCGTCTGTTTTACCGCGATATTATCGTCGATACGCCACTGGGATGGGACCTTAATCTCACTGAAATCCGTATTCAACCCTCAATGATTGGGAAATGCCTGATTGATCTTTCTTTACCCAAACGTTTCGGAGTTATGGTGGCTGGTATTCGGAGGGGTACTCAGGGTAAAATTATTCCACCCACTCCCGGTGATCCGCTACAGGCGGATGACAATCTGATCGTTGTATCGAGCGAAACCGCAATTTCCAAGCTAATCAAAGGAAATGAAAATTGCATTGTCCGTCAGATTGGGAGCATGGATTCTAATAGTGTTGAATCTTTTAATGGCGCTGGGATCAATATGGGTTTTCGTCCGCATGGCGCCGGCCATTGAAGTCATTATTGAACAGAATGAACGATCTCTTCATGCATGTGAGACTATGCTCGCTTCGTTGGCAATGGTTGACACATTGGAACGTGAAAACACACGCTTGAAGGAATCGTTTGTAAAAGCGATGAGCAAAGCCCAAAACAATATTACAGAAAAAAAAGAACCGATTGCGCTCAATGCGATAATCCAAAACTATTCGGAAGCATTTGAAGGCAAACTTGCAGCAAAAAAACTAACGGTGGAATCAATTCAATTTTTAGGTGAAATCAACAGAGAGGCGATGGTCGTGGCGGATAAGAAGGCCAGGCAAATTGGAAATGCGGGCGCTTGGGGTATCGTCTTCATGGCAATTGCTATATTTCTATTAGGTATGCTTTTCCAAAGGAACTTGAAAAAAAATTTAGTCAGACCGCTGGAAGAGATTCATTCTGTGTTAACTGCGTTTAAAAATGGGGATAAAATGAGACGCTGTACCGGTTTCAATCTGCCAAAAGATATTAAAACATTATTTAATGAATTAAATGATTTTCTCGATAAAACGGTTTAAATTTTAGTTACGCCGGATAGCAACGGAACGTTCGTGGGCATGCAGTCCTTCGGCCTGGGCGAGAACTTGGGCCGCGGGGGCAAGGGACAAAGCGCCCATCGCATTGCAGCGCAGGGTTGTTGTGATTTTAATAAAATCTTTCACGCTCAATCCGCCCGTATATCGCGCCGCTGCGGAGGTCGGTAGCGTGTGGTTCAATCCTGCCGAATAATCCCCCAACGCTTCAACAGCATATTCACCGATAAAAAGCGAGCCGTAAGCGTTTAATTGATTGATCCACAAATCCGGGTTTTCAACTTGCAGTTCAAGATGTTCCGGGGCTTTACGATTTGCGATCTCCACGGCTTCATTGAGATCGGCCACCTGCACGAGCCAACCGTTTTCAGCAATAGCCTGGGTAGCGACAGCGGCGGTAGGCAATCCCTGCAATTGTTCCTGCACTGACTGGTCGACCTGTTGTAAAAAATCTGATTCAGGACAGAGCAACACAACGCCGGCATCGGGGTCATGTTCCGCCTGGGCCAGCAAATCGGCGGCCGCCCATTGGGCCCGGCCCTTGCCATCGGAAATTATCAATACTTCGCTGGGCCCGGCGATAAAATCAATACCTACGTGGCCATACACCCGTTTTTTCGCCGCGGCAACATACCGGTTGCCGGGACCGACAATTTTCGCTACCGAAGGAATCGATTCGGTGCCATAGGCTAAAGCGGCAATGGCCTGAACGCCGCCCACGGCATAGACCTCACGCGCCCCCAATCGATAAGCGGCCGCTAAAATGGCCGGATGGATCGCGCCGTTAAAGGTCGGCGGCGAACAGACGACCACTCTCGCCACACCCGCGACCTGGGCGGGAATCACTCCCATCAACACCGACGAAATCAGTGGAAATCTACCGCCCGGAACGTAAATCCCCGCGCTGTCCAAAGGTATCACCCGTTGCCCCAACCAAACACCTTGCTGCGATTCCCACTCAAAACTTTGAAAACATTCAAACTGTTTTTCAGCGAACCGACGGATATTATCCGCCGCTATATCAATGCTCTCCAGCACCCGGCATCCGACGTTGGTGATACTTCGTTCCAATAAATCATCGCTCACACGAAATTCCGCTAAATTCACGCCATCAAAACGCAGGGTCATTTCACGAACAGCCTGATCGCCACCCTGCCTTACCTGTTCGATCAGGGGATCTACATCCACTGAAACCCCGGGGCGGCCGGAAGACCAGAATTGGCAAGGCAAATCACAACTTTTTACAATTCTCATTTCCGTCTCCTACGGGCCAATTCATGCCAAATCTCATCAATTGAGACTCCGGAACGCGCCATCAATACAGTCACAAAATAGAGCAGATCAGCGCTTTCCCAAACAATCTCGTCATGATTTTTAGCCTCACACAGCTCATCCGCTTCTTCCATAATTTTTTCCCGTAAAAGAGTATCGTTTAACCGAGCGGTATAAGAGCCGGGTTGGGCGTTTTGGATACGATTCAGAATTACTTCATAAAGGTCTTTCCAAGAAAGAGTTGGATAATCAAAACAGGAATACTGGTTGGTATGGCATGCCGGTCCATGGGGTTTAACCGTCACAAGCAACGTATCGCGATCGCAATCGGCGCGCAATCGGACAACATTCTGGGTATGGCCCGAACTTTCCCCTTTTTGCCATAGTTTTTGACGGCTGCGCGAATAAAACCATACCTGGCCGCTTTCCAGCATATTGCGAAGTGAATCGCAATTGGAATAAGCTAACGTCAATATGCGTCCGCTTTCATCCTGGGTTACGGTGGGAATTAATTCCCGGGACCAGTCCAAACCGGCTATAAAGGCCTCGCTCAAACGAATGGCGCCAGTATAGAGCGCCATACCCAGTTGTACATCACAGCCGATCAGCGCCAGTTGTTCGATCTCTGCCAGCGTATGGACTCCGCCGGCAGCGGTGATCAGGTTCGGAACCACTTCCCGGAGTTGTTTCACCCGATCTAGCGGAATCCCTTGCATGGTACCTTCCTGTTCGACGCAGGTAAAGAGGAATTCACCCACATAGGGTGAGAGAACTCTGGCGGTTTCGAAAAGATTCAAACCTGTATGATGTTTCCAGCCCTGGGTTACAATTTCATCGCCCCAGGCATCGATAGCCACGATTAATTCTTCACGTTTAGCAACTTTTAATATGGATTCGAGGAAATCGAGTTGAATCCGGTCATCGGTAAAAACGGAACTTCCGAGGATAATTTTTTTTGCGCCGTGGGACAGATAATGAACCACATCCTCCGGAGCGCGAATTCCCCCGCCAACACGGAAAGAGCCCAAAGGCAGCAACCGGGTAATCAGTTCGCGGTTGGAACCCTGTCGCAGAGCGGCATCGAGATCAATGACCGCGATTTCACCGTAACGATCAAATTCCCGGGCCAATTCGAATGGATTATCCCGTTCCAGCACTTTATCTTTTCCCTGACGCAACTGGACAGCTTTTTGCTGCATAAGATCGATTGATGCGATTACCATCGGATCACGACTCCTTTATTTTTCAAGTGGTCTTTTATTTGCTGAATAGTGCATTCGCCGAAATGCAGAAGAGATGCCAGCAGAGCGGCATCGGCTCGGCCCTCGACAAACGCATCGGCGATCTGATCCATCGTACCGGCTCCACCGGAAGCAATAACCGGGATATGGACCGCTTCGGCCACCCGGCGGGTTAATTCCAGCTCATAGCCGCGTTTCGTGCCGTCCATATCAATCGAATTCGCGACCTTATCAGCGCCATGAGTCAGACACAGCCGCATATCCTCTACAGAACGGATACCGCCGCCAACCGACAATGGGATAAAAACCTGGCGGGAAACCGCTTCAACCACTTCAATCAGGGTCTCGCGGCTTTTATAGGAAGCCCCGATATCCAGAAAAACAAGTTCATCAGCGCCCTGAGCGTTGTATTCACGGGCTAACGCGACCGGATCCCCTGCATCGCGGATTTCTTTGAATTTAACGCCTTTAACAACGCGCCCGTCATCAACGTCCAAACAGGGGATGATCCGTACGGCTAACATGAGGCGCCCGAAGATCTCATCAACCCGAAACCAACGGCGCCACTTTTTTCCGGATGAAACTGAACCGCAGCGATCCGTCCGTTTTCAACGGCCGATACATACTCCAGACTGTAATCGGTAGTACCGGCTGTCCACTTTGTATCGCGGGGTTCAACATAATAGCCATGAATAAAATAAAAAAAAGATTCGTCTTTACAATTCTGAAAAAGAGGGCCGGTTTTGATTTGTCGGACTTGATTCCAGCCGATTTGAGGGATTTTAAAGGCTCGAAACCGCCGCACCGTCCCGGGGATGATGCCTAACCCGGGTTGTTCAGGCGCTTCTTCGCTGGAATCGAACAGCAATTGCAATCCCAGGCATATTCCAAGAAAGGGGCGATCAGCCGCCAGCCATTGACGTAAAAACGGGACTAAACCGCTTTTTTGCAGGGATTGCATAGCAGAGCCAAAGTGGCCGACTCCGGGGAGGATAATCGCCGTGATATCGTCCAAGTCCTGCTCATGACGGATCAATCGATGGGACAGGTCGAGATGTGTCAGGGCATTACTGACTGAATGCAGATTGCCTGCTCCATAATCGATAACGCCGATCACAGAACCTCCTTGGTGGAAGGAACCCGATCACCCACGCGCGAATCAATTTCGCAGGCGGATTTAAGCGCGCGCGCCACAGCCTTGAATATGGCTTCCACCTGGTGGTGTTCGGAACGCCCGTACGGAACCTGAATATGAAGGGTTGCGCCCAGAGTAGTCACAAATCCCTGAAAAAAATCGTGGACCAGACCGGTTTCAAAATCGCCGATTTGAGAATGTTTTAAGGGAGCATTTAATACAAGATAGGGGCGGCCGGAGAGATCGAGCGCCACCATGGCCAGGGTCTCGTCCATCGGGAATGCGCACGATCCGCAGCGATTGATTCCCCGTTTTTCCCCCAGCGCCTGACGAAAAGCTTCTCCCAGCGCCAAACCGATATCTTCTACCGTATGATGCTGATCCACATGCAAATCTCCGATCGTGAACAAATTAAGATCAAAGAGACCGTGGCGGGTAAAAGTCTGCATCATGTGATCGAAAAAACCGATCCCGGTATCGATTTCATAAAATCCCCCTCCATCAAGATTAAGTTCGACCCGGATTTCTGTTTCGGCCGTTTTTCGTTTATATTCACAGCAACGCATAATATAACTCCTTATTATAAAACAACCTTGCGGAGGTCATATTCCAAAATATCCGTGGCGCCCAATCGTTTAAGCTGAGGTACTAATCGGGGGACTTCCAGACGGGAAACCGCAATTTTGACGGCATATCCCTCTTCGCCAAATAAGGGGGAAACCGTTGGTGAACGCATACACGGCAAACTTTTTACAATTTGCTCCAATTTATCTTTCGGGACGTTCATTTCCAGAATCACCCGGCCTCGAGCCCGCATAACCGCTTCGAACAACATCTTAAATTCCAGAATCCGGTCCATTTTTTCAGGATTTTCCATGGCCTGAGGTGACGCGATAAAATGAGTGGAAGACTCCATGATCGTGTCAATAATGCGCAGATGGTTTTCCACCAGTGTGCGGCCTGAAGCCGAATTATCGATAATCATATCGGCATCGTCGGGAGGAAAAACCTCCGTGGCGCCATGTGTTCGCAATAAAACATACTGATACTGTTCCCGTTCTAAATAACGATGGGCTAATTCGACATATTCGGAAGCGACCACGATTTTACGTTGTTTCAGTGATTCTTTGCTGCTTTGTTCAGGCGCTGCCGCCACTATCCGAACCGGATCAAAACCCAGATCCATAATATCAACAACATTTGATTTGGTCTCTTCCACCCAGTCCAGACCTGTAAATCCCACATCATGCGTACCCAACCCGATAATGGCCGGAATATTCTGGGGTTTCATGATTTTCACTTCCAGATCGTCCATACTAAGCACCGGCCGATAGGTGCGTTCATTGACCTTGATTTGGATACCCACATCGTGAAACAGCTCTATCACCGATTCGAAAATTTTTCCTTTGGGTATCAGAAATTTTAAAACATCCATATATTGACCTTTCATCGTAAGTTGATTAGTTGCCAACGAACTGGTTTGCATAATATTTTGCGGTCAGTTTTTCCCCGGTAGCTTTTTCAATCATCTCGTTCCACGGATAGAGGGCGCCCGGGTGAAACACTTTATCAGTCAGGAATTGGCCGATGCGGGCATCTTTCAGAAGCGCGGGAGAGGGTTGATCGGATTGGGCCAAAACAGTATGTCCGATATAATATTGCAATTGGGAGGCCAGAATTGCGCCCATTAGATAATTATGGTAATATACCGGAAAAAGGGCCACATGGATTTTGGCAGCCCAATCCGGGGCGTTGCGACCCTCAGGCGCTTTGATCATCTGATATTTTTCCACTAATTGCCACCAAAGCGCATTCAAATCCTGGTCGGGATTTTCATACATAGATTTTTCAAAGCGGTACATCACTTGCGCCCAGCGGCTGAATACCAATTGTTCCAATTGCAGGGATTTGAAAGCGGGCTCGCTAATTTTTTCCGACTCTTCTTCGCTGATTCCCACCATTTCCTTCATCCATTGGGCATTAACCGCCATACGCTCTATCATCATGGCGATGGCTTCGGTTGTAAACGGATGGGCAGCATCATGCAAAATCCAAGGAAGCCTCTGATCATAATATTTCGAATATACGGCATGTCCCATTTCATGCAGCATCGTACCCATCCAGCTTTGGTTAGCTTTAATATTGCAAACAACGCGCACATCGCCTTGACGGTCAATATCCGTACAATACGCGTGCTGGAATTTCCCTGGTTTTTCATACAAATCACTTTTTGCGAGAATATCTTCAATCGGCAAACCGATGCCCTGGTAATAATCGCGTGTGAGTTGCGCAATATCCTGATCCTGATAGTACTGATCCAGATTAACCGGGAATATGGCGGGAGCTTCCTGGAAAAAGCGGTTCTGGTAATGCCAGGCTTGCATTCCTTCGGGTCTGATACCGTACTTTTGAGATAAGGTCTGATCAATCGCGCCCTTTAATTGAGCGAATCGATCGCGAGTCAATGTATCAAGCTCATCAAAAAGCTGCTCTATTTGTTGCGGGTCCTGTTCGCTCAAGGCCAGTTCCATGGCATGAAAATTGGCGTAACCCAGGGCCGTAGCAATTTCATTGCGTAAACGGACCAGTTCGATTATATCGGCCGCCACAAGTTCCCCAATTTTCTTACTATTTTCCCAAATATCCTGCAGCTTACGCGAATCGGTCTCGGTTTTAAGAATCTCCTCGACACGATTGTCCGTTACCGATTCACCGTTATACTGGACGCGAAAGGTATTATATTTAGCTTCCACGGCAGTTTGTTTTTCAATCAACTTCGACAATTGTTCTTCCGGCAATTGTTTACCAAGAAACATCAGATAATACACATCAAGTTCCCGTTTTAAAACCGAATCCGTCAAGATCGCTTTTTCACGATATTTTTTAATTTTGTCAAAATCATCTCTATTGGCTAAGGCTTTTTCAAATTGAATCTGAGCGGTTTCCGATTTTTTGTAATCAGCTTCGTCTCCGCTTATCGAGGCATCGAAATAGGCCTGGTTAGCTGCAATGGAAAGGGGTTTCAGGCGCTGTTCGAGATCGTTGATAAAAGCGCGCACGTTTTCCTCCGCGAATTCATTTTTTCCACACATTAGCAAAACCATCAGGGCGCTTAACAGGACAAAAACACCCAAGGTTAATCGGTACATCATCTTACGCATTGATTCCTCCTTGCGTTCAAGTTTTCAACATATTAATGAAAAAAATAAAAAAAATCAAGCTCAAATTAAAATATATTTTGACAAAAGAGATGATTTCAATTATATTTAGTAACTGCGATCTGTAATCCCAATGATTGCTTAATGAGTTTAACGGAAAATCCATTTCTCCGGGGATTCCGGTTCGGAGGCGGGAATGACAACAAATAGATTTTTTTGTAAATGGTAGCATCTACGCCAAAATAACTTTAAAAGAGGATTTTTTTTATGGGCAATAGACTCTATATTCGCGCCGTGTTGACAATCATCGTCCTGGGGTATGGATTTTATTGTCAAACGTCCCGTTACCCGCTGATCCACAACACACAATCCACACATAGGCAAGACACGGACTCCCTGCCCTATTTTTTAGTCATATCGATCGATGCCTACCGCTATGACTATACCGACCGCTTCCATCCGCCCTATCTCAGCCGGTTCCGGGAAAACGGATCCTCCGCCCAAGCCCTGATATCCGTATATCCCAGTAAAACCTTTCCCAATCATTACAGTATCATCACCGGTCTTTATCCGGCCCACCACGGCATTGTGGATAATCGATTCTGGGATAAAAAAAGAAAACAGGAGTATTCAATTTTAAACCGATCGGCCGTAGAAGACGGCAGTTGGTATCGCGGGAAACCGTTGTGGGTTCTGGCCGAAGAACAAGAGATTGGCAGCGCCTGTCTCTTCTGGGTTGGTTCGGAAGCAGCTATCAATGGTATTCGTCCCTCGTGGTATTATCTCTATAATGCCGACATGCCTTACGATAAACGTATCCGGCAGATTGTGGAATGGTTTTCCTTGCCTGCTGATCGCCGCCCCCATTTTGTCACCCTTTACTTTGCGGAAGTTGACAAAATTGGCCATTGGTACGGAACAGACTCCCCCCAATTAGTGACAGCGGTTATGGAGATTGACCAGGCGCTCGCGCAATTGGAAGAAAAACTGCGGCAACTGAATCTGCCGATAAACACGATTATCCTTTCCGACCACGGCATGCAGAACATCAATACCGATACCATGATCTATTTAGATCAACTGATCGACACAAAACGATTCAAAGCCTATAGTTCCAGCACCCAGGCCCTGATTTATGAAGACGATTCTCTGGTCGTTGACAGCCTCTATCATCTCCTGTCA
>CAZWDO010000002.1:234280-264715 GCA_964632485.1 uncultured bacterium | reverse complement strand
TTTTCCATTTATTCGCAAAAAACGATTCCCCGGCGGCTGCGCTACCAGGGGGATCCCCGCATCGCTGATTTAATCATTGATATGGACCCGCCCTATATCCTCAGTGATGGCGAGAATAATCCCTATCAGACTTTGAAAGGCATGCATGGGTATGATCCATTGAAATGCCCGAATATGGATGGAATTTTTTATGCAAGTGGGCCAAACATCCAAGCGGGTCTCAGACTTGAGCCATTTTGTAATATCGAAATCTATCCCTTTATCGCAGAAATACTGAAATTACCAATCCCTGACAACCTTGATGGCGATGGTTCGCCCCTGAAGCCATTGCTGAAGAAAGCGAAATGATTTGAAGCTGGAGTTTTTTTTCGTATTTGTTTTATCCCTGGGCCTCGGTTTATGCTGCAAAGATAAAAAAAAATCGGGTCATCCACCCGGAGCATTGAAAAAGGATGAGAAGGTATCCTCGAATCCACGGGTATGGCGCGCCCGCATTAAAAATACGATTGAACACAATACGGAAGTATTTACGCAAGGACTGCTGATTCATCAGAACAAATTTTATGAAAGTAGCGGCAATTACGGACGCTCGGCGTTACGGGTAATGTCATATCCTCAGGGAAAAGAATTGGCGGCCCGCGGGATCGAAAGCGCCTATTTTGCCGAAGGGATCGCGATTTGGAACGATAAAATTTATCAATTGACCTGGCGTGAAGGGCGGTGCCTCATCTACAATCTGCCCGATTTAGAGCGACTGCCCTCACTGCGCTATAACGGAGAAGGCTGGGGACTGGCGACCGGGCCACAGTCGCTTATTATGAGCAATGGCAGCGCCACCCTCTATTTTCGCGATCCGACCAGCTTCGCAATCATTCGCGAAATTGAGGCGCGGGACCAAGGACGGCCCGTACCAAACCTCAATGAATTGGAATGGGTGGAAAGTGAAATTTGGGCCAATGTATGGCTATCAAAAATGATTGTCCGTATTGATCCCCGCGACGGTTCAGTCTTAGGTTGGGTCGATCTTGACCCCCTTTATGACTACATTTCTTCGGATGAGCACGTGGATGTGTTAAACGGGATTGCCTACAATCCCAAAGAAAAACGATTATTTGTGACAGGAAAATATTGGCCGTTAATTTTTGAATTGGATATTCATGAACTTTTCCCATAATTTTTTAATTGCAAATTGCATTATTAAACTATCCGCGCTGAAACCCAACCCTAAGAATTCTAATAATACCTTTCGATAGACAACTCAACAAGGAGGCAAGGATGAATCATTTATATTTGTTGCTATTTCTCATCAGTTTATGGTATGGAACCTGTTTAGCTCAATTACAGGAGCTGAGAATCGATTGCAGTCGCCAAACCGGCGAATTGAAATCGATAATGGGCGTTAACCGGGGACCCCAGGGACTGCAAACCGAATTTTCCGAAATCGGGGTTTCTCTGATCCGCACCCATGATTATCATATTTCGTGTGATTATCATATTTATACTGATTTCTGGTTATTGGATACCGCGCAAAATGCCTACCATGTACTCAATCCCGCTTTTGACCCTCTTAATACGGCTCATTACCATTGGGAAACTACCGACGCGCAAATCCATGATATTATTGACAATGGCTTTGAAGTCTATTTTCGACTGGGAATCAGTTGGTCGCTGAATACCAATTATCCGACCCCGCCGGTAACACCGCCCTTTGATATGGATGGACGTAGCTTTAATCGCTTTGCCCAGGTTTGTAAACGCACCGTCATGCACATCAACGGCTCCTGGGCCGAAGGATTAAACCAGAATGTCCGCTACTGGGAAGTATGGAACGAACCCAAAAACAATCTGTTTTGGGTAGGCGACAGTACGGATTATTATCACCTTTACCAGCAGGTATATGATTCCCTGAAGAGCTTTGACCCCGCATTAAACGTCGGCGCGCCGGGAGCGGTGCCCCTGACGACGTTGGGCGTTAGTAAAGCTTATCGGGAAAGTTTTTTAAATTATTTACAACAAAATCAGATCGGATTGGATTTTTACTCATGGCATTCCTATGGCATCAAGAATCCCTAGTTTCTACGGATCATCGCGGTTTCAATCCGTCGCGTACTGGACCGCTATGGTTTTTCAGAGGCTGAAAGCCATATTTCAGAGATCAACAATGAGTTGGATGAAACAATTGCCGCCTTCAGCGACAGTCCGCAAGGCGCGGCTTATTATGCGGCGCACCAGATCGTGGCCCAAAACGCGCCGATAGACCGCATTATCTGGTATCCCGGACTGGGATTTTTTGATAGCGAGGCAGCGCCCGGCGCGCCTCAGCGCTACAAATGGAGCGCCTATGCCTTCAAAGCGGTTCATCAGCTCATCACCCGAACGCCCCGGCAAATCGCCAGCGACGGCGATCTGCTGGTTGAGAGCGATATGCAAACCGATACGACCCACCTTTCATTGATGGCAGGAATGAGCGAGGATGGCCGGGAAATCGGCGCCTTGATTTCCAATTACAACAGCGACCGGCAGCTCTATCGAATCACTTTCAACAATTTGCCTGCCCAATTTCGACAATCCCCTGAATGCGAGGCCTGGCAGATCAAAGGTCCCGATAAAAAACTTAGCGCATTTACTCAAATGACCTGGTCTGACGATACAACACTGGTTATCCAGAATCAATCAGCCCCCTCGGTACTGCTGATTTTCATTAAAAGTGAAGAAGTTATCTCTGTGGCGGAATCTCAAACACTGATTCCCCAAGTTAAAATCTATCCCAATCCCTTACGCAACGAAATTAAAATCTCCACAGCACTCCCCTATAACACACTTGAAATTTTCAACCTGCTCGGAGAAAAAATATATTCATCCGCTATACCGTATGCCAACGGAGCTACAGGGAGCGCAACGACTCTCCATTTGCCGGAGCTTCCGCCGAGCATCTATTTTCTACAATTAAGGAACGGACCGGTCACCATCTGGCGTGAGCGCATCACATTGATTAAATAGCGCCACATAATACTCGATTTGACATAATTCATAATGATACCCCGCACGGTGACGGAAACTGTTAGACTGTAAATCATCTCAGTTATTATTGCTCCCCGGCATCTGAATTTCTGATCCTGGGGATTCCCGCGCCGGGTAATCAAACGCATTTCTTCACCCTTTCGGTTAGAAGCAGGTGGACGCATTCCGAAGCATCCTATTCAAAATTCAAAATCAATGCCAACCGATTAGCTATTTCCTTTTTTCAACCAGTCTTTGAGATAAAATCCCTTGGATTCAAGAAACGGTTCATGTGTCTTTAAAAACCGAATTATGAGTTCAATGGGAACGGTGAAGGTAATACCGTAGCGGATATTGGTTTGATTTTCCACAAACAGGGGGCCCGTATAGGGCAAGCGTTCCGTAACAGTCTGCGCATCTATATGGCCATTCGAGGGTCGGAGTTCCCAATAAGTTTCTGCTGATACCGATTTAACGATTCCCATCAATTCAAAATTGGGCGCGCCATCGCGGATTGCCAGAACGATACCCCCGCTATAACCGCGATTAAACAGGGCGTCAATCAGGAAATGACCTTCTTTGGAGCGGCCGGGATTACTGACCAATCCCTGTGTGATCATGGGATTGCCTAAGGGATATCCCAAAACATACAGAAAATTCCCCAATTCCAATTCCCTGGCCTTTCCGAGAGGATAACCGAATACGGGTATCTGGATCGATTCCTCCATTGTAAATTGCCGACCCAGCAAAGCGATATCGAAAAAACTGTCTTTAATCAGCAATTCAAAATCACCGCCCTCAGGAACATCGTAAATGATATGGCGTTGTTTAATTTTGAAAGCGATACTTTTAACATAAACCGAATCATAATCAAAGTATTGAATGACCGTATCGGGAAAGTCCACAACATGGGCGCATGTCATCAAGCCGATATACCCATTGTGATTCGAAATTACCAGGGCTGTTCCAAAAACGGATTGGACTTCATGATCCGCATACGCAGCGCGTTTATTGATAAAAAAATCGGTTAAATCTTCGCGGGTAATTTTTTTTTCGATGGCGAAGCGATAATAGCGGTATTCAACGATGCAATGTAATTTTTTTACGCTGCCAAATATAGTGTTAAGCTCAGAAGCGCATGAACGATAAGGGAATTCCGTATCGTACCGGCCATCGCGGATAACATCATAGCGGATCGTGGGACGCCAAATGCCACAAAAACACAGCATGAGTAAACACCAAAACAATATCCATCGCATAATCATAGAAATGAGCTCCGATCCAAATAGAGTCTTTCAATAAATTGAGAACCTGGGCTCCCGGCCAGTTAAACCATATTACATTTACGCAGTCCGCGTTCAATTTGTTCAATTCGGGCGGATAAATCTCCGGTCAAACCGATAGAAATTCGCAACAATCCCGGGGACAAGTCCATTTTTGTTTGTAATTCAGGAGAAATTTCCGATGAAGTAGAAGACCCGGAACAGGACATCAAGGTATCGAAATAGCCTAAGGAGACGGCGATATAGCCAAAACGTTCCTCATTTTGCAAAACCGCCATCAATTGTTCCGCTTTTTCACGAGTTTGACAATTGAGGGTCAACATACCCCCAAAGCCGAACCCATCATTGAGCATTGATTGAAGCAGCGAGTATTGCGGATGGCTTGGCAGACCGGGATAACGCACCGGCGCGCCGATTTTTTCCAGATATTCAGCAATGGCTTGCGCCCGGCGTCCATGTTCTTTCATCCGCAATGCGAGATGCGGCAACCGTTGGATAATGTCATAGGCTACGCGAGGGTCCATCGTCGGTCCAAAAAGCATCACACGGCCGGTGTGCAGGTCCATCAATTGGTAAATGAACTCGCGGCTGGCGCAAATCGCGCCCGCGATCAAATCGCTGGCCCCGTTGATAAATTTAGTCATGGAATAGACCACAATATCGGCGCCCAGTCGGGAAGGCGTGATCATCATTGGCGAAAAAGTGTTATCCACAACCAACTTGGCTCCCCGCAGTCGCGCCAGTTCCGCCAATTTGGATATATTGGCAATTTTCAAGGTTGGATTTCCGATTGTTTCCGTATAAATAATTTTAGTATTCGCCTGAATCGCCTGCTCAAATTCACTCAGTTCGGTGGGACACACAAAGGTGGTCGTGATCCCCAATTGGGGTAAAAGGTCCTGCAGTAAGGCATGGGTGCCGCCATAGACAGTATCGCTGGCTACAATATGGTCGCCATTACGGCAAATCTGTAAAATCGCGCAGGTAATCGCCGCCATCCCGCTGGCAGTGGAAACACACGCTTCCGTGCCTTCCATTGCCGCTAAATAGCGGTCTAATACATCCACAGTCGGATTAAAATGACGGCTATATAAAAAACACCCCCCCCTATCCGGACCCCGCACGCCCGCAAAAATCTCCGGCATGGTGCCGGGATCGATGACGGTAAACGTTGCTGAACGCTCAACCGAAGGGGTTACTCCACCATGTTCGCCAAATTCGCGACGAACGTTCCAAATCGCTTGCTCAGGATTGTAATGACTCATTCTGTTCTCCCAGGTTACATTTTTAATATTATACCCAGCTATCCGGACATCCATGTTTTACAATTTTTGACGGTTAATAGAAAAATAACTCTTTACATTCACGCGGAACATCTCAAACCGGGATCAGTAACGCCGAATATTATGAAATTAAGATCCGGACTTTAATCAATAATGATATAAGTTTTTTAATTTGTCAAGATTTAAAACTATTTTTTATATGCTTGAATATTTATTTTTGAAAAGTTGAAATCAAATCAATCAATTTTCCAGCGGCCTGATCCCATGTAAAACGCGCTGACCATTGCAGGTTGCCTTCAGCCAGGCGCTCGCGCAGCGGGACATCCTGTATCAAACGCTTCATTGCGGCGGATAATTGTTCGATATTCCCCCATTCGTATAAAAAACCAGTCTGTTCATGCCGGACAGAATCGCGCAAGCCTTCGACATCAGCGGCTATCGCCGGAACCTGGCAAGCGCCGGCTTCGATAACAGAAAGACCCCATCCTTCTTTTCTTGAAGGTTGGATGATGGCATAGGCGCGTTGATAAAGCTCCAAGGCTCGATCGTTCGTTACGTATCCAGTGAACTCGACCTGATCTTCCAAGCGTAATTTCCGGGCTATTTTTTTTAAACGCGCGCTGTCATCCCCCGTGCCGACAACTTTCAAGGTTGTATGAATCCCTTCCGCGCGCAACAGATCCATAGCGATAAAAATATGATCCACCGATTTATAACGGCGTAAACGTCCGAGACATAAAAAATAGGAATCATGGGTCATCGCCGGTAAAAAATTGGATAAATCGACCCCGGGTTCAATCACATGGATATGTTCAGGCGTAATTCCCATACCTTCTATATCGTTTTTGCCGCTTTGACCCAAAACCGTAAACTGACAATTCCGGTAGATACGCGGAATCAGCTTTTCCGCAATATAAACACCCAGAGCAATCGGAAAAATTGATTCACGAAAAATCGCTTTCTTGAAAAGATGCATGATCATACATATCACTGGACGATCCGTGAACAAAGGAGACAACAAAGGCAATTTGTTCTGATCGTCGATGATTATGTCCGGGGAAAACTCGCGGATTATTTTTTTTGCCTGCCGATAATATTTAAAATTAAAATTATAGCGGTTGCCAAGGCGTATGAATCGAATGCCATCGAGGGTTTCCTGAGCGGGATGCCCCGGGGAATTACTGCAGACGACCATTATTTCATTCCCGGCGGCAGAGAGTCGTTGAACCAGTTCTTTCAGATAAATTTCAGCTCCACCCGCTTTGGTATGAAACCAATCATGCCAGTTCACAAATATAATACGCACCAATTGCTCCTCAATATATACAGTTTAAGTGATTTCATCGTCATCGTAAAAAATCTCCTATGCAAAATCAGCGCTTAGCCATCATACAACCAGACCGCAAAAAATAACACGCAGGCGCGCTGATTATAGCAAATTATCAATGTTCCGCGCTTGCGTCAAAATACCTCATTTAACCGAAACCGATTCATTTTAGATGCCAACACTATCTGAATCAACCTATATTTTTTTGCTCAATTATAAACATTTTGATGAAAAAGTCAAGAGTAAAGATAAAAAAATGATTTTTTCATTGACTTTTGCCAAAAAAAATATAACTTTACAAGGATTGAAACAAGGAGAAAAAAAAATGGATCAGATTCAATTTGGAATAATTGGTTGCGGACGGATCGCGCGTAAGCATATACCCTTATTGGCCGAAATGCCGGAAGCCCGAATTGTGGCGGTTTGCGATCCTATTGAGGAGAGAGCCCGCGCCTACGCAACGAAATATCAAGTGCCGTTCTATACGGATTATCGATATATGTTGGAAAAGGAACCGTCGATCCAGGTCGTGAATATATTGACACCCAGCGGCAGCCATTCTTCCATCAGTATTGAAGTCGCCCGGATGGGCAAAGACATTATTGTTGAGAAACCAATGGCTTTGCGTCTGGAGGATGCCGATCAGATGATTCGCACCTGTGATCAAAACGGAGTTCGCTTATTCGTTGTCAAGCAGAACCGCTACAATCTGCCCATAAAAAAACTGCGGTCAGCCATCGAAAACGACCGCTTCGGCAAATTAGTGCTGGGAACGGTGCGGGTGCGTTGGAGTCGCGACCAGGCGTATTATGACATGGATAAATGGCGAGGAACCTGGGCGATGGATGGGGGGGTACTGACCAATCAGGCGAGTCATCATATTGATTTGCTCGAATGGATGATGGGCAATGTGGAGAGTGTGGTCGCCCGCACAACGACTGCATTATTGAACATCGAAGTCGAGGATACCGGGGTCGCGTTGCTCAAGTTTTCCAACGGAGCGCTGGGTGTAGTTGAAGCGACAGTTTGCGCCCGTCCCAATGACCTGGAAGGTTCGATTTCCATTTTGGGTGAAAAAGGCACCGTCGAAATCGCCGGTTTTGCGGTCAATCAGATGCGCACTTGGTCATTTGTTGACCAAACCGATGAAGACAATCGGGTGATAGAAGAATGCAACCAATACCCTCAGGATGTGTATGGTTTCGGCCACTACGAATATCTTAAAGATGTGATTTACTGTATTAAAAATAACAAAAAAGCCTTAGTTGACGGATTGGAAGGCCGAAAATCGCTGGAATTGATCAATGCCATTTATGAATCAGTAGAAACCGGTAATGAAGTGCCGCTCCGTTTCAAACCCAAAAAATGCAAACTTGGACTTAATTCATAACGAACAGGATAGCCGATGTATCGTGACCATAAGATTGCCCTTGTCATTCCCGCGAAAAATGAAGAACGCCTGATCCGCCCGACCTTAGAAGAAGCCCCTTCCTTCATCGATAAAATCTATGCCATTGATGATGGTAGTACGGACAGCACACCGCAGGTCATACTGGAAATCGCGGCGAAGAACCCGCGTGTCCAGCTTATTCGCCATGAAATTAACCGCGGTGTCGGCCAGGCTATTATTACCGGATACTTGCAAAGCTCCCTCGATAATTACGATATCACGGTAGTCGTCGGTGGCGATTTCCAAATGCCTTACGAACAAACCTCCCGTCTGTTGGACCCCATTATTGACGGCAAGGCTGATTATACCAAAGGGAACCGCTTCCTTGAAGGAGGAAAATACCTGACTGATATGCCGCGTCTTCGTTTTTTTGCCAATACGGTGATCAGCATGCTGACGAAAATCGCCTCCGGTTATTATAAAGTATTCGATGTTGTGGACGGATTTACCGCCATTTCTAAACGCGCGATTGACGTGGTCGATTGGGACAAAGCCTGGAAAGGGTATGGGTATCCGATGGATTTCTTAGTGCGGCTGAATGCCTATAAATTAAAAACCATCGATATACCCCGCCGCGCGGTGTATCTTAAAGGCGAAAAGCAATCCCAAATCAAAGGATTTAAATATTTTCTTAAAGTCTCGCCAATGCTCCTGAAAGATTTCTTCTGGCGGCTTTTCTATAAATACTTCTTTCTTGATTTTCATATCCTTCTTTTTTTCTATCTGGCGGGTATGCTCTTTCTGCCGATGGGATTGATATTCGGGCTATTCCTGGTTTACCGGCAGATAGCCGGAATTGGGGTTTCAGGCCCTCAATCGGTGCTCTGCGCTCTCTTCATCCTGATTGGATTGCAGTTTCTGCTATTTGCCATGTTATTTGATATGCAGGAAGGCAGCTAATGTGCGGAATATGTGGTATTATCGGCTCGCCAGTCGATCCCGTCCTTTTACAACGGATGAACGACAGCATTATCCACCGGGGGCCCGATGATCAGGGGAACTGGCACGACTCAAGGGTCGGCCTGGCTATGCGTCGGCTTAGTATCATCGATCTGAAAAAAGGGCATCAACCTCTGACCAATGAAGATGATTCTGTTATTATCGTTTATAATGGGGAATTATATAATTACCGGCCCTGGCGTGATGAATTAATCAAAAAGGGTCATCGTTTTAAAACCGATGCCGATACAGAAACTCTGTTGCATCTCTATGAAGAATACGGCATTGATTTTTTATCGAAACTGGATGGGATGTTCGCTTTTGCCATCCATGACCTCAAACGGAATCAAGTTCTCCTGGCTATTGACCGCTATGGTATAAAACCGCTCTATTATACAATAATTGACAATCAACTCTTTTTTTGTTCTGAGATAAAAGGATTGCTCACCATTCCCGCTATCCGGAAATCGATAGATCCCATCGCTCTGGAAAACTATTTTTCTTATTATTATATCAACGCTCCCCATACGATCTTCGAAGGAATTCACAAGCTGGAACCCGGCCATTGTCTGACGATCAATACCTTAAACGGAACGAGTGAGATGAAGGAATGGTTCCGGCTCGATTACCAGAAGAAAACGCGCCTTCCGGTAAATGAAGTCAAAGAGCGCATTGTTTATTATCTTACCGAAGCAATTCGGAAGCAACTGCAAAGCGATGTACCGGTAGGAGTGTGTCTTAGCGGGGGACTTGATTCCACAGCCATTCTTTCGCTGATGGTAAAAAATTTGAATTATTCGGTCAAAGCCTTCACTATCGGTTTTGATGAAAATTCTTATAATGAACTAAACGAAGCAGGGTTAGTAGCGAAAAAATTTGGCGCTCAACACTATTCCCGTATCATGAAGCCCCAGGATGTGTCAGATCGCCTGGCAACCTACATTGAAGCCATGGACCAACCCCAGGGGGACTGGTCGGGAATCGCCAATCTGGTCTTATCGGAACTGGCGGCGGAGCATGTTAAGGTAGTTTTACGAGGTGACGGTGGCGATGAATTTTGGGGGGGCTACCCGACGATTGTTGCTTTTCGAGCTATCCGGATTTGGCGGAAACTCCCTGCCTGGTTGCGTAACTATTTAGTACCCAAAATAATTGATTCTCTGCCCGTATCGCATCAACGTCTCAGCTTCGATTTTAAAGTCAAACGATTTCTCCTCGGCGCCCGTTACCCGGATGATCGCGCCCATTATGGCTTCAAGGAAATCTTTAATTCCGATGAAAAAAACACACTTTATAGCCATGAATTAAAACGCCGGATCGACACGTATCAGGGGTACCAACTCTATGAAAACGCCTTAGACAAATTTAACGGTACGGATTGGATCGACCGCCTGATGCACTATGACCTGAGAGTTTTCAACGCTGGTTGTACCCTGCCGGTATCGGACGCCACCACCATGCGCTATTCGCTGGAAGGCCGGGTCCCTTTTTACGACAACGAGTTGGTCGATTTTTCACTCAGTTTGCCCACTCACCTCAAAGTTAAAGGCGCGAAAACCAAATACGTATTCCGGCAGGCTTTAGAATCGATTCTTCCGAGAGATATTATAAAAATGAAAAAAAAGGGATTTATAATCCCCTTAGCGGGTTGGATCAAAGGCCCCTTAAAGGAGTTTGTCGGCGATTATCTGAACGCCGCCCATTTTACTCAAAGCGGGATTATCAATCCTGCCTTTGTCCAGCAGATTTTTCAACAGCATATTGAACAAAAAACCGACCGGGGCCGACAGCTTTCGGCGCTGGTTTCACTTAGCGTTTGGCTCGAACGTTATACAAGGAACGGACTATGAAGGATTTATCAATTGTAATTCCCTGTTTCAACGAAGAAGAGAGTCTCTTTCCCCTTTATACGCAAATTCAAGATTCATTGGGGACCTTGAAACTCGACTATGAAATTATTTTTGTGGATGATGGCAGCCGCGACCAGTCAACATTGCGTCAACTCGAAATCTATCAAAAGGATACAGCCCATGTCAAAGTAATTCAATTTCGTAAAAATATGGGCAAAGCCGCCGCGCTCTCGATTGGGTTTACCGAGGCTGAGGGGCGATATGTCGTTACGATGGACGCTGATCTGCAGGATGATCCCCAGGAGATCAAAAACCTGATCGCCAAGCTGGAAGAAGGCTATGACCTGGTTTCAGGCTGGAAAAAAAAGCGCCATGACCCGTTGGGCAAAACTCTGCCATCAAAATTATTTAACAAAGTCGTCAGCGCCATGTCGGGCATTAAAATCCACGATTTCAACTGTGGACTCAAAATCTATCGTCACGAAGTGATTGACAATTTCCCGGTCTATGGTGAAATGCATCGCTATTTACCCGTTTTAGCGCACTGGCAGGGATTTCGGATCACGGAAATTCCCGTAACACACCACGCCCGCCAGTTTGGCCGCACGAAATATGGTGTGTCCCGCATGATGAAAGGATTTTTAGACCTGATTACCATCATTTTTCTCGATCGGTATGCGAAACGGCCACTGCATCTTTTCGGAACCATTGGCGTATTTTTCGGTTTAATTGGTATGGTCATCAATTTCTACATATTCGGTTTATGGATTCATTACGGCAACATCCAAAACCGTCATCCCTTAATGAGTTTGGGCATTCTGCTGGTCTTGTTATCGATCCAATTCATATCTACCGGGCTAATCGGTGAAATGCTGGTTAAAATGAATCTTTCCAATGATAATAAACTACCCATCAAACAATTTTTTGGGTGTCATCATATTCAAAAATGATCAGTCAACTTTATGACGGTTTATTCAACTGGTTGGAAAAACAGTTGATTTATCGTGTTTTTGACCGCTTTGCCCAGAAGAACGGCAGTTTGATGGCGGCGGGAATCTCTTATTACGCCATGCTTTCTCTCTTCCCTTTTATCATGGTTGCTTTTGCCATTTTCGGCATCTATCTTAAACGGGAAGATATATTTGTCGAGATCATCAACTATATCGGCACAATTATACCCCAGGCGCTGGTGATTATTGAGGACAATCTGGAATTTCTGGTAAGGACTACACGGATCAACTCACTGATCGGCGTCGTCGGTCTAATCTGGACCAGCAATAAAATTTTTTGCGCCACGGAAAACGCCCTGCATCAAATATGGAACATCAAATCCGGGCGGCAGTATATTATACACAAAATGCGCAACACTATTCTGGTTGTACCTCTGGTAACCCTCCTCTATTTTTCATTAGTAATGACTTCGGTTATGCAGACAATTCTAAGTCTCCCCTTTGAGTTTTTTAATTTGACTTTCTACAACCGGTCGTTCTTGATTACGATTGCCAAAATATTGATTCCTACTTCCTTATCGACTCTTTTCTTTTATACGATCTATCGCTTCATTCCCAAAGTAAAAATGCGTCGCCGCTATGTAATCACTGGCGCTGCCAGCGCCGCTTTTATTTGGGAAATCTCCAAATATCTTTTTACTATTTATCTCAACTATATTATGCACAGTTTTTCATTTTACGGATCATTGGCAACGCTTTTAATCATGATATTCTGGATATATTTTAGCGCCAATATATTTCTACTCGGCGCCGAGCTGGCTTATCAACTAAAAATCAAATATGAACCTCCAAAAAAGCATTGACTTAATTTTAACCCCGCTTCCCAATTTCCATCAACTGGCTTTGTTGATTGCTCGAAGAGCGGACACCTACTTAGTTGGCGGCTGGATTCGGGATCATTTGCAAGGGATTGCCAGCCGCGATTTGGACCTTGTTTCCGCCAATGCGCAAGAACTGGCAATGGAGTTGCGGGCTATATGGTCGTTCTCCCTGGTCCTACTGGATGAAACCCATCAAATTTATCGACTGGTCTCAAAAAAACATGATATAACTGTTGATATTGCGCAAATGGCCGGCGGATGCCTGGCTGAGGATTTGGGAAGACGCGATTTTACTATCAATGCGATAGCTGTCGATTGGCAGCATCCTGATCAACTAATCGATCCATATAACGGATGGGACGATCTTCAAAACCGATCTCTCCGGGTTGTTTCCCCTCACAGCATTGAAAACGATCCATTACGGGCGTTGCGCGCGTTCCGCTTTGCTGCCATCTATAATTTGGTCATCTCTCCGGAAACACTTGATCAAATAAACCGCCAATACAAACGGTTGCAGCAACCAGCGGGCGAACGAATGAACAATGAACTTCATAAAATGGTACTCGCTCCTGATTGGCATTCCATCTGGCCTGCCATGCGGGAAATGAACCTGTTTCCAGCCCTGATCGGGAAACCTCCTATTTCGGTGGATAATTCTTTATTTATTGATATCTGTCTCAACTTAGCCGATCGAATGAAGGAAGAACCGTTAACAACCGAAATCAACCGGACACTCCCCTTGATTGGCGACAAATATTCATTGTGGCAATGGTTACGGCTCTATACTATAATTTTCCAAACCTATCGGGTTTTTCAGCGCGAGTTGCTACACCGCTTTTGTTTCACTACCAAGATACAGCAAGGCTTAAAGTTAACTCACCGACTGGTAACCCGCTACCAGAATGAAACGCGCTCGACCATCGTTGATGCGATACTCGATGATATAGCCTGCTATGGAATTATGCCGATTATTGCTATATGCTATCTTTACGGCACTCAATCCCCATCTGCTGCCGAAGGGAAACAGTTCGAATATATTTTGCAGCAATGGCTCCATCAGTGGCGAAAAAACTACTGCCAATCCCCATTGATAACGGGAATTGATCTCATCAAAAATTTCAAAATGGCGCCGGGACCATTATTTAAAGAAGTGCTTCATGTGTTGCGAAAAGCGCAGATCGCTGGAACGATTGGTACGACGAATGAAGCGCTGAAATATCTAAGACACCACCCAACATTTTCCAATTAGGCCGCCCCAACAATCGTTCAACACGCATCAGGCGAATAGCAGGTGATTCAGTTATTCGTTAGCGAAAAAACATGCGTATAAACTTTTTGATCGATACCGTCGGACGTCTTGAAAGGATAGATATGGGTTTGATGGCGATAACCGATTTGAGACAGGCGTTCAAAAAAAGGCAAAGAGATTTTTCGGCCGGGCTCGGTAAAAATGAGTTGAGTACGAGAATGGCTATGATTGTGGATAAGACGTTCAAGGGGTTCGAAAAACCGGTTTTCATAGAGGATATCCGCGCCAAAAATCAAATCGAACGAGGAGCGCGTCGCCATCTCCCGCCAATCCATGGCAGTCAGCATCGTCCGTTCGGGAAACCCTTTCAAATTTTCTAAAAAATTACACCGGGCGAACTGTAAAGCATCCGGTTCATAGTCCACGGCCAACAAATTCCGGCAGTGACCGGCGAGAAAGATGGAAACAATTCCCAACCCGCATCCCAATTCAAGTACCTGTCGGTTTTCATACAATTCCGGGTTAGCGGAAAAATATTCAATCAAGACGCGAGCGGAGGGCCAGAGATGGCACCAATAGGGCAACCGCTCATCTTTTTGGAAATCGTTTTCAGAGAGTTCATTCAACAAATCTTCCAGATTCGAGGGCGCCCAGTAATGATAGTTTTTAACTCCGACTTCATATTTTTCAATCCGATAGCGTTGGCTTAAACCTGCCATGTTTTTCCGAACAGAGGTCATCAGATTCCATCGTTCATGAACTGATCGGTAATATCCTGCCCTGTTCGAAAACTAAACACTTTAAAATTATTTGCTTCTAGTTCTTCATCAATTTCAAAGATCATTTCAATTCGCATCCGTTTTTCGATTTCCTTAAATTTCCCCTGGTCTTCATGATGGATAAAATCATGGACAACGGGAGATATCTTTATGGTGAATTTTTTATCTTCCAGCCAGTTGCAAGCCCTTAAAAACCAATGTTCAATCTTTGAAACTGTTGTCAACGGACTATCGATCCGTCCCAAACCTTTACAAATAGGGCATTCAATACTAAATGAAAAAAGTAAACTGGGGCGAACTCGTTGACGAGTGATTTCGATCAATCCGAACTCGCTGAAATTCAAAATAAAAAATTTAGCGCGGTCACGGCGCATGGCATTCCGTAATTCGAAAAATACTTTATCCCGATGATTACGGTTCATCATATCAATAAAATCAATAATAATCAATCCTCCGATATCGCGCAACCTAAGCTGACGGGCGATTTCCCGCGCCGCTTCCAAATTAAGAGAAAGGATGAAATCATCGGCATTCTCACCTTTTACGAATCCCCCGGAATTGACATCAATTGAGATCAGCGCCTCGGTTTGTTCTATGATAAGGTATCCGCCCCGTCGAAGCCATACTTTTTTCCCTAACATTTGATTAATATCGTCTTCTATATGATAATTATCAAAAATCGGACGCGTATCGCGATAATAATAAACTCTGTCCAACAGTTCAGATTTCAGAAATCGCAAATACTTGGCGATCTCCTGATACTGCTTTTTATCATCGACCACCACGGCATGAACATCGGGAGTGAAAAGATCGCGGATAACGCTGGATAACAGATCGACTTCACGATAAAGAAGTAAAGGACCCCGTTTAGTATTATTAGTTTTCTGGATGGTATCATAGATTTTTAGCAACTGTTTTAAGTCTTTTTCCAAATAGTTGGCGCTTTTATCCAAGCTGGCAGTGCGGATAATAAAGCCTAAATCATTGGGTTTTAGCTTACTAACTATTGAACGCAAACGATAGCGTTCACTTTTATCGGCAATTTTTCGTGATATACCGATTTTCCGACTATTGAAAAGAAGCACGAGGAATCGGCCGGGGACATTAATATTGGTAGAAACACGGCAGCCTTTGGTACTAATGGGTTCCTTGATGATTTGGACCATAATTTCCTGACCCACTTTGAGCAGGGTTTCGATGGGCGGGAATATTTTCTTGCGTCCATAGGGGATTTTAAAACCTGTATCGATTTCCTCTTCGCTATCGGCATCAGGAAAACCGGTCATATCCGAGACATGTAAAAACGCATTTTTATCCATGCCGATATCCACAAAAGCCGCTTGCAGATTCGGCAGAATATTCTGGACGACTCCCTTATAGATATTGCCGAGGAGTCGCAGATGGTAAGGTCGTTCGACAAAAAGTTCAACCAGCCGATTATCTTCCAGGATGGCGACCCGGGATTCATAGCTGGTAACATTGATAATAATTTCCGTTTTCATTTAAACATCCATAGGAGTAAGGAGTTGGTCGCCCTCTGAAATATAAAGTCCGGTTCGTTCCATAAAAAACTGCATATAAAGACCCGGGGGCAGTTGCAGGAGCGATTCAAGAATTTCATCTAATCGGGCGGCGCCATCGTTAGTCAAACGGGTTCGCGCGATTAAACACGGATAGGGTTGCGAGTTAAGAACCAGCAGATTTTCCACCAGAGAGCGCAAATTAAATTCTTTGACAGCGCCATCCGTTTTTTTCCGTTGCCACATACATTCTTCTCTTGACAACCATTGAGTTATAGAATCATTCAGCCAGGCAAAAAATTGATCCTGACCGGAACTCAATTGGTAAAAAAATTCCTCACAAGCTGCCAGAGGTTGATTCCAGGATGGCGGCACAAAACGTTGCCAATGCTCAATCTTCTCAAAAACCACCCGATAATCCGCGATATTGATATGAGCATTGAGCGCGGGAGCTTTGTTGTAAATTACTTTACTTTGAAGGATTTTCATTCCGTCGGGAAGCGCCAGGTTAAGTTTCTTTACAAACGAATCCTGAAAAGGCTGATCCAATTGTAAATCCATATACTCATACTTACTGGCGATGCCCAGGCTAAGAGGCGGGCCCAGGATAATTTTGGGGTGGGGATTATACCCTTGAGAGTAAGCGATGGGGAAATGTACTTTACGAATTGCTTTTTCCACGATATGGAACGTATCAAGATGTGAAATAAAACGCAGCAATCCCTCACGGGTATAATGAATGCGGACTTTTTGCTTATTGACGGCATGATTGCTGGTCACCGGAATGACCCGTCGGCCAAATTGCGAATCGTCATTTCCGGCTGTATCTTGCTTCTTTTGGATCACCAGCAACTGATGATCCGGGTTGCAGGCCCCGCAGCGATTGCAGCGAACACGGCAATCAGGAGTGATTTCTTCCCGGAATGCTCGTTGATATTCCTGGATAAGGTAATCCTTGTTAACCCCGGTCATTAAATGATCCCATGGCAATTTTTCGGTAATAATCCGGGCGCGAAAGTATTCCTGGGGATGGATACCGCACTCGTCAATAAGCTCTTGCCAACGTGAGAAATTAAAACAATCGGACCAGCCGTCAAAATAGATATTTTTCTCCACGACACGGGCCAACATAGCCGCTAACCGCCGATCACCACGGGCGAAAAGTCCCTCAAGAAAAGCCACTTCTTCATCCCGCCAGCTTATTTTAAGCGTATCTGAACGGGAAATAAGGCTCAGCAGATAGTTTACCCGTCGTTGAAGCTCTTCCCGATCAATCTGTCGGGACCATTGAAACGGAGTATGAGGTTTGGGAATAAAGGGCGATATTGTTACATGAACGCGACGTTCACGTCCATAAGAACGGGCTTTTTTATGAATCTGTCCTATCATTTTCGCGATGCCTTCAATATCCTCATCGGTTTCGGTGGGTAGCCCAACCATAAAATAGAGCTTGATGATATTCCACCCCGACTGATAAACCATATCGACCGCTTGATAAATCTGCGCATCCGAAATATTCTTGTTAATAACCCTGCGTAATCGCTCGCTTCCTGCTTCCGGCGCAAAGGTAAGCCCCCCTTTTCGCTCACCGATCAGCAATCCCAATAGTTCCGTATCCACATTATCGATACGGGAAGACGGCAATGAAACACTCACCTTCTTTTTTTCCGCAAAAGAACGCAACCGTTTCAGGAGTTCTTCCAAAGATTCATAATCGCAGGAAGAGAGGCTCAGCAATCCTATTTCTCCCCAACCGGTCTGATTGATTTTAGAAGTTGCTTCGCGCATAACCAGGTCCGGTTCCTTTTCACGCAACGGGCGATAGAGGAATCCGGCATTGCAGAATCGGCAACCGTGCGAACAGCCGCGCATAATCTCCACTCCAACCCGATCATGCGCCACTTCGATCAGTGGTGTGATATCCTGATCAAGTTCGGGTCGATTCTCAAAGCATTTGATATAGGCCCGGGGCACAGGTTTAGCGCGATTCCCATTGCGCGAATCGATCAAATCCAGAAATTCTCCCTGGCTGTTATAATGGACCCGATAAAAGGAGGGAACATAGACACCCTCGATATCAGCGAGAAGCCCTAAAATTTCACCCCGGCTCAACTTGTTTCGCCGGGCTTCGCTGATCGTCGTCAGAAGTTGGAGGGTAACGTCTTCACCATCACCCAGAACAAAACAATCAAAAAAAGGCGCCAAAGGTTCAGGATTAAAGGCGCCGATACCCCCGCCAATCACAAAGGGGTCATCATCGTGGCGTTGATCTTGCTGGATCGGAATATGACCCAAATGCAGCATCCAAATAATATTGGAATAATTGAGTTCATATTGTAACGTGAAACCGACAACATCAAACTCGGATAAAGGTTTTTTACTCTCCAGTCCATAAAGGGGAGCGCCTTGGTGATGCAAAAGCTGCAAAAAATCGGGCCAGGGACAAAACACCCGATCCGCAAAAAAGGCCGGATGGTGATTGATGATCTGGTACAATATTTTAAACCCTGTATAGGACATTCCGATTTCATATACATCAGGAAAAGCTAATACCATAGTCAAATCGATCTTTTTATCCGCTTGCCAGGCTATATTAATTTCATTACCCATATAACGAGCCGGTTTATTTACCAAAGGCAATAGGGTTTCTATCGTATGCCAATTCACATTAATAACCTTCCCCGGCGCTGATCGCCTGCCATAGTTCATTCGGTGAAAGAGTGGCCGTTCCCAATTTTGCCACCACGATTCCAGCCGCATAGTTTGCAAGTACAGCGGCTTCCAGGTGGGAACACCCGGCGGCTTTAGCCAGTGTAAACATCGCCACAACCGTATCACCGGCTCCGGAAACATCAAAAACTTCCTGCGCCACAGTGGGTAAATTGACAATCTCCCGGTTTTGTTCGATAAGAACCATCCCCTGCTCTCCCCGAGTCACTAATACAGCGGTTAAGCGATAATCTTCCATCAATCGATGGGAAAGTTGAACGATCTCTTCAATGGTCTGTGGCTGAATATGGTAAGGCAACCCGAGTTCACGCTGATTAGGGGTGAGAATCTGCGCGCCCTGATATAGACTGAAATCCGCATTCTTGGGATCAATCGATACCCATTTGTCAAGTTGCCGACTTCGTTCAATGATAAACCGCATGAGTGGCGGAATAATCACTCCTTTTCTATAATCTGAAACAATTACCGCATCACATTCCGCTACCAATTTTTCAAAATGCTCTTCAAGCTTGCCACTGATCCTCGCATCAATCGGAGAGGATAACTCATGATCGACGCGGACAATTTGCTGATGTTGAGCAATTACCCGAAGCTTGCTGGTCGTTGGCCGGCTGTTATCGCGCACGACAAATCCGGAATCAATTCCTGTTTCTTTCAGGAGTTCAAGAAAACGCATCGCAGAATCATCCTGGCCAATAGTGGAGAGCAAAAACGCCCGAGCGCCCATTCGAGTCAAATTAAGCGCCACATTAGCTGCGCCGCCCAAAGCATCATATTGCTGCTGAAGTTCAACGACAGGGACCGGAGCTTCAGGGGAAATACGGCAGACATTTCCAATCCAATAGCGGTCCAACATCACATCGCCGATAATACAAATTTTTTTTTCTTGAAATTTTGAAAATATTTTTTTCAAATAAGCAGTATCTAAATGCAATTCATGGATCATAATTTTCCTATAAAAAAAGTTAACTTTAATAGCAGGCTGCCAATGCTTAATTCGGACGGATTTTCAAACCGTCCCAAATCGCCATTCTTGAGTCAAACTATCAAAGTTTGACACGAAGCCTGAAATAAACCTTAATGGCAAATATGCCAACGAAATACCAAAATATAACCATATTCCCGGTCATATCGCGGAAAATAAAACACCCGTACTCTCCACTGAAAATTAATAATGGTACCAGACACGGAGATTTTAATTAAAATAATTTTAAACGGCTAAAAAGTCAAGGGAAAAATAAAAGTCAAGTCAGGATTAAAAAATATACTCCCTCTTATACAACTGATCTCACTGGAACTTTTTCCGCTATCACAGCCAATGCAATCCTGAAATCCCCGGCCAAAACTCAATCCATATTTACTTATCCGGAGAAATTGCATTTGACCTGGTATAAAGCTGAGTTCTCAAGGTTTTCTAATAATACTTTCAATTTGCAGGTTATACATGACTATAAAAAAATTTCAAAGTTAATTTTTAAGTTTAAATGATTTGACAAAAACGGTTTTCCGCATAAATTTAAGTATTGAAACGGTATCATTCCGAACAGATGTTTGGAACCCCGGGCTTGGGTGATGAAACACGTACGTTTATGAAAAGAGCTGGTTTAGCAATATGACGCTATCCGATTTCAGGAGGACTGCATGAAAATATTCGAAGAAATGGAAAAACGCGGTCATGAGGAACTGATTTTTTCCTATAATGAATCTACTAATCTAAAAGCGATTATCGCTTTGCATGACACGACTCTTGGCAAGTCCGTCGGCGGAATCCGGATGAGTTGTTATGAAAATGACGATGCCGCTGTGGCTGAAGCCTTACGCTTATCGCAGATCATGACCTATCAGAGCGCCACTGCGGACGTCGATTGCGGCGGCGGCGCTATCGTGTTGCAAGGTAATCCAATAACCGAAAAAAGTGAAGCATTTTTTCGAGCGTTGGGACGGTTCCTGGAAAGCCTGAAAGGCCGGTTGGTCATTTTCCCTGACCTCGGGACCGATGCTTCCGATTTTCGCTATATCCAACGGGAAAGCATCCACACGATCTTTAGTAAAACGATTGCCGACCGATCTAAACCCTCAGCCCAGATTACCGCTTATGGGGTCTATTGGGGTATTAAAGCCTGCGCCAAAATGATCTATGGCAGTCCATCACTTAATGGACTGACATTCGCTGTGCAGGGATTGGGAAATGTCGGTAAATTCCTCGTGCAATATTTAAAACAGGAAGATACCCATTTGGTGATTAGCGATCTCATCTATGACAATATCAAGGAAATTGAGGACAAATATCCGGACACAACCATTGTCCGACCGAACGAAATTCTTAATCAGGAAGTGGACTTTTTTGTACCCTGCGCAAAAGGAAATCTGATCGATGCTGATATACTGAAAAAAATGCATTGTCGGGTGATCGCCGGGGCGGCCTATTCGGTTTTTAAGACCGATAATCTGATCGAACAAGCGCATGAGCATGGCATATTGTACGCGCCCGATTTTGTAATTAGCGCGGGAGACCTATTTCACCTCAATGATGATCTGAAACTTACCGAAATCGAACAAGCCCTGGAAGGCGCTCAGATTATTTATGATGTGATGTTGCAGATACTGAAACGCGCCCAGGAACTAAAGGTATCGCCATACAGCATTGCCTTGGAGCAAGCTCACGAGCGTTATCAAAAAATTGACCGGATCAAGGATATTTTATGTTGACAAAGGATGGATCAATGAAACAACTCTTTTATATACTGGCAATTAATCCGGGTTCCACTTCCACTAAAATTGCAGTTTTCGAGAACCACAATCTCATACTGAAACAGAATATTTATCACAATGATCAGGAAATTTCACGATTTGAACATATTTGGGATCAATATACCTATCGGAAAAAAGAAATTCTCGAATTTATGTACGAGAAAAAATTCTCATTGGAAAAACTGAGCGCAGTTGTCGGCCGGGGAGGATTGCTCAGACCGGTAGTTAGCGGCACCTATTTAATCAATCGTGAAATGCTCGCCGATGCGCGGGAAGCCGTACAGGGGGAACATGCGTCTAATTTAGGATGTGTTCTGGCTTTTGGTATTGGATGGGATTACAACATTCCCTCTTATGTCGTCGATTTGCCTTCTACCGATGAAATGGAGATGATGGCGCGTCTGTCCGGCCATAGTAAGATCAAACGACGAAGCCTGTTGCACGCGCTGAATATCAAAGCCATGGCGCGAGTCGCCGCCGGGGAACTCAAAAAACGCCTGGACGAAACCAATCTGATCGTAGCCCATATCGGCGGCGGCGTGTCCATCACTCCTCTGCGGAAAGGGCGCATGATCGATACAAGCAACGCCTTGTCCGGCGGCCCATTTTCCGCTGAACGTTCCGGTTCTTTGCCCATGATCGATTTTATCGAATATATTTATAAAAACGGATTAAGTGAAAAAGAAGCAAAACGCCTGGTCGTCGGACAGGGGGGCATGTACAGTTATTTGGGAACGAAAAGCATGATTGAAGCTGGCGAATTATATATTAAAAATGATACGAAAGCCCAGTTAGTCATTAAAGCCATGGCCTATCAGATCAGTAAAGAAATCGGCGCCATGGCCGCTACGCTCAAAGGCGAGGTCGATAGCATTATTATTACCGGCGGGATGGCTAATTCGCCCTTGCTCGTCGATCTGATACGCGAACATGTGGAATTTATCGCGCCCATTATTCTTTTACCCGGAGAAGACGAAATGACGGCATTGGCGCAAGGCGCCCTACGTGTCCTGGAAGGCGATGAAGAAGCCCTGGCCTACCCCACTTCGGTCGCCATCGAAGAACTTTTTTAAAAGGGAAACATCATGGAAATATTTGAATTAATGAAAGCCAATCAACAGGAACAGATCGCCTTTTATAGCGACAAATCGGTCAAATTGCGCGCTATTCTTTCGATTCACAGCACTTCGCTGGGACCGGCAATCGGGGGAACCCGTTTCATGAAATACAAAAATGAAGGCGATGCGGTCTTTGACCTCATCAGACTTTCCAAAGCCATGACGTATAAGGCGGCGGCCGGAGGACTCAATTTCGGCGGAGGTCAGATCGTAATCATTGATAACGCCACTACCCCCTGCGAAGCTCTTTTTCGTTCACTGGGACGCTTCATAGAGAGCTTTAAAGGCCGTTTTATCGCTGCGGAAGATATTGGTATCACTGAAAGCAACATGGAAATGATGCGTATGGAAACCCGCTACGTGACAGGATTGCCATATTATTACGGCGGTAGCGGCGACCATTCCCTTGCCTGCGCCTATAGTACCTTAATGGGATTGCTGGCCGCCGCAGAATATACATGGCAGACTAATAAACTTGAAAATCGCAAAATTATGATCCAGGGGTATGGACGGGTCGGCCAAAAATTAGCCCAGTTTCTCAAAGAACAGGGCGCGGATGTTTTTATTTCCGATATAGAACCCGAAAAAGTTGAAAAAGCCAGGGAAAATGGCTTTGATATCGTCGATCCTCTGAAAATCTACCAGGAAAAATGCGATATCTTCGCTCCCTGTGCAGTGGGCGGCATTATCAATCCCCAAACTATCAAAAAATTCAAATGCCGGATTATCGCCGGTTCAGCCAATAACCAGCTCCTTAATACCGGTGATGATCAGCTACTATCCCAAAAAGGAATCGTTTATGCTCCGGACTTCATTATCAATGTCGGTGGACTGATTGATGTCGCCGAGGAATACCTCGGCTATAAAAAAGAAAAAGTGAAGCATAAAACCGAAAATGTCTTTAACACTACCTTAACGGTTCTCAAAGATGCGGAAAAAAAGAATATTTCTTCCGAGCAATCGGCATTACTCTATGCAAAAAACCGTATTGAATCGATAAAGAATATTCGTGGGATGTTCCTCGGCAAAGGCCAGATTTGATCCCGGCCCACAACTGTCATGCCGGACTCCGATTCGGCATCCACGGGTAATCACAGCGTCGTGCCGGACTCGATCTGACATCCACGGGCAAATTAACGCTACACACGTGGCCGCAATAAATAATCATTAACCAGGAGCTATTCTATGCGCACGATTTTTCTGATACTGCTAATCATAGCCGGTATTTCGCGGGTGGGAACATTCGCCGAGGAAGGGATGTGGACCTTCGACAATCCACCGCTTGAGCAACTCAAGACAAACTATGGATTCAATCCAACCCCGGAATGGCTGGAACATATACGGCTTTCCTGTCCGCGCATCAATGACGGCGGGTCCAGTTCCTTTGTCAGCGGGGAGGGATTACTGCTGACCAACCATCATGTGGCGCTGGGGCAAATCCAAAAACTTTCGACCGCTGACAAAAACTATGTGGCCGATGGCTATCTGGCCAAAACGCGGGCGGAAGAGCTTCGCTGTCCGGATTTGGAGGTTTTGGTATTGTGCGAAATGAAGGACGTGACCGCCGAGGTGATGCGGGATGTCAAACCGGGTATGGACGCGGAGAGCGCGCTCAGGGCCCGCAAGGCGGCCATGGCGAAAATCGAACGGGAAAGCCGAAAAAAAACCGGCCTCCACTCGGAAGTGATCACGCTTTACAACGGAGCGGAATATTGGCTCTACCGCTACCGAAAATATACCGACATCCACCTGGTTTTTGCACCGGAACAGCAAATCGCCTTTTATGGCGGAGATGACGACAATTTCACCTATCCCCGCTATGATCTGGACATGACGCTGCTGCGGGTGTACGAAAACGGCAAACCCCTGAAAACGCCTCATCATCTGAAATGGAAAAACGAAGGCGCCAGCGAGGATGAATTGGTCTTCATCGTCGGCAATCCGGGCCGCACCGACCGGCTTAAAACTTTGGCCTACCTGGATTTTCAGCGCAATCGCTTCATCCCGGACAAACTTGAGTCAATGAACAGCCTAATGGCGGTATTGCACGACTACAGCCGGCAGAGCGCGGAACATGCCCGCCAGGCCGCTGGACTGCGGTTCGGCCTGGAAAACAGCATCAAGGCTTACACCGGTATGTTGAGCGGATTGAACGATGAGCATCTAATGGAAATCAAGCGCGATGAGGAAAACCGGTTGCGTTCAGCGATGGAAGAGAATCCGGAACTTGCGGAATTCCGATCGGTTTGGAGCGATATGGAAAAACTGCTGGCTGAATACCAGAAAATCTATTCGCGCCATCTCCATTATTCCACCGGATATGCCAAACTCTTCCGCTACGCCCTGCACCTGGTCCAATATGCCGCTGAGATAAAAAAACCCGATGGCAAGCGGCTGAAAGGGTTTCACGAATCGGAACTGGAATCGTTCCGGCTCGGGATCACTTCTTCGGCGCCGGTTTATCAGGAACTGGACGCTGAAATCGCTTCCTGGACCCTGAGCAGGGCCCAGGCCGCGCTGGGAGCGGACGACCCATTTATCCGCGCGGCGCTGGGTGGCCGCGATTCACGGGAACTTTGCACAGAGCTTGCCGGCGCCACCCGCTTGCATGAAAGCGAATTCCGACGGCAATTGCTGGCAGGCGGACCCTCAGCCATCGAAAAATGCCAGGACCCGTTATTGCAGTGGGCGCGCAAAATCGACCCCTTCATCCGCCAGATCATCCATGAATACGAGGAACTCTATGAAAGCAAACTGATCGGGACTGGCGAGAAATTAGGTCAGCTTCGCTTCCGCATCCTTGGCAAAAATAGCTATCCCGATGCCAATTTCACCCTGAGACTGACATTCGGCACGGTTAAGGGATATCCGATGAATGGCACCCGGGCTCCGGTTCAAACCACCTTTTACGGGTTGTTCGACCGTTATCACGGATTTAACGGACAGGAAGGCTACGCGTTGCCCGAACGTTTCCTGCAGCGCATCGATCAGCTAAATTTGAGCCAACCGCTGAATTTTGTCTCCACCTGCGATATCATTGGCGGGAATTCGGGATCGCCGGTTATCAACCGTGAGGGCGAGTTGGTGGGACTGGTCTTCGACGGCAATATCGAGAGCCTGCCGGGACGTTTCGCCTATGATATCACCCGCAACCGCGCCGTCTCGGTCCATGCGGGCGCCATGATCCACGCGCTGCGTGTCCTCTATGATGCCGCCCACCTTGCCGACGAAGTGGAGGGAACGCAATGATGCACACGATCCCCATCAACACCCGTCAACGAGAAGAAATGATCGACATCACCGCCCCGATTGCCGCCTTGATCCGCAAGGAACAATGGGAAGCCGGCATCCTCTTCATTCATACGCCCCATACCACCGCGGCGGTCACCATAAACGAGAACGCCGATCCCTCGGTCACCGCCGATATGATTGGTTTCATGCGCCGGCAAATCCCGCAGGACCCCCATTTCCGCCATAGCGAAGGCAATTCCGACAGCCATATCAAATCTTCGCTCTTCGGCTGCCAGTTATGGCTGCTGGTGGAAAGCGGCAAACCCGTTTTAGGAACATGGCAAGGGGTTTATTTCTGTGAATGGGACGGCCCCCGGCAGCGACAGGTTCATGTCAAGTTTCTAAAAGAGATGAGTTAAACCATGGATTGCAGAATCAAGGAAAACCGACAGGCCTGCAATTGCACCTATCCATGCAGCCGCAAGGGACTCTGCTGCGAATGCATCGCCTATCACCGCGCGCATGGGGAATTGCCCGCCTGCTATTTCCCGCCGCAACAGGAAAAAACCAATGACCGCTCGGTCGAATATTACGTCCGCTCGGTATTGAAGCGCTAATTTTAGCGATTGCTATATGGCAGCGGCAATGTCATGCCGGACACCGGTTGCCAGTGCGGCTCGCACCCGGCATCCATGGGCGCCAACAGCGTCATGCCGGACGCCGGTTGCCAGTGCGGCTCGCACCCGGCATCCATGGGTAAAAAAAAGACTGGATTCCGGATCCGGAGCTGCCAGCCCGGTTCGGGTCGGACTGGCAGTCAAGCCCGGAATGACAGAGAAATGCCCTGAATGACAATAAACAAAAAAAGCCGGGGAAAAACCCCGGCTTTTTTTTGCTCTATGAGAAAAACTATTTTACGAAGAGCATTTTTTTGGATTGCAGTTTGTTATCCACTTTCAGCAGATACAAATAAGTGCCCGTGGCCTGGCCCGTGGCGTCCCAACGGACTTCATGGCGACCAGCGCTGCGGTTTTCATCCAACAAGGTCACTACTTTCTGACCCATCAAATTGTAAATTTCCAGCGTCACTTTCGCATTCTGCTTCAGTTCGAACGGGATCAACGTCGTCGGGTTGAACGGATTCGGATAGTTCTGGAACAGATCGAAATTCTTCAACGAAACGATCGGCTGTTTTACATTGCCAATGGCAGAACCGCCTGACCAGCGCCATTTTTTCACTATGTTACCGTCAAAATCGGCGGTGTACATTGATTGGCCGTCAGGACTAAAACTGCATCCGCGCGGAGCATATAACTGGTCTCCAGCCGGAGGAATCGTCGCGCCTTCGGCATCTATCGGAATGCCGCCCACTGCGCCAGGGGTACCGAAACTGTCAATGATTGCATAGTTGTTCATCGGATCCAGAATATACCAGCGCATCCAGTCGCCAGGAGTGGTTTCGGTCGCCGCCGCCACGTCCCAATACGTGCCCACATACAGCATCTGATGATCGGCATTGCCATAGGGACCCCAATTCACGCACTGCGCCCACATCTTCTGTGTCGCCACCGGAGCGCCGGTCTCGTCATACGTGAATATCGATCCTACGGTGTCAACAATCTCATACGTCCCGTCCGGGCCATCCTCGCTGTAGAGAATTCCTAGTCCGTTCACGTCGCTGTATATACGGCCGGCAACAATCCATTTGCCGTCATCGCTCACCACGATCGACCGCGACAGCCACGGCACGCTCGCTGAATACTGGGCGTATTCTGATAAATCCTCACCGTCAAGAATATGACCCGGCTTCGCTGCGGATACATGTCCTACATAAATATAGTTGTTGGCATCCGCCGATGCCTGGGTGAACGATCCGTTATTAGGGGCAAACTTGTCAATCACTTTGCCAGTAGACGCGTCCAGCCGCCACAATATCGCGCCGCCACAAAACAGAATATTGCCGTTGGCATCTTTAGAAATGCCACGACAGCTATAGGGATACGCATCAAAAAGGGTGTCGTTGATGTCTCCGTCATTGGTCAGCACGCCCAACGGAGAAAACGAAGCGTGCGTGCCGTCCGGATTAAGAATGATGATGGCATCCAATTCAGTGGTAGAATCGCCTTCGATCAATGTGTCGCTCACGCCGAAACAACCAATCCATATCTTGCCGTCATTGTCAACCACCACGCCGTGCGGCTGCTTATAATGGCCCACATCTTCGACGAATTCCCAGGTACCACCCGCGGCCGCGCCGCTACCCGTCCATTCATAGACCGGGCCATTGTAGGTAAACATATAACCGGTATTTTGATTCAGAAAAAGACCGCCCAGAAAATCGTTGGCTTCTTCGCCTTCAACTACTACCGATTCCCAGGTTGCGCCCAGATCGTCAGTATAAAACACTTCATTGGCATCCCCGCCGGCCACAATGATATTGGTACCGGGAATGGCAGTCACCGAATTGATATAGGTCGCGCTGTCGCCGGGTTGAGCGCATTCATCCCAGGTTTCACCGCCGTCGGTGGTCGCAAGGATTACGCTGACACCAGCGGAAATGCGGCCGCTGGCGAGTCCCTGCTGGCCGTTAATCATGGCGACGCCGTTTATGCGGCCGGAAATACCGGTCATGACCTCGAAGGTTTCCCAGGTAATTCCAGCGTCATAGGACCGATAAAAATAGGCCTGATTGTAACCCGAATTACAGGCGCCAGCAAAGATTGTATCCCCAATATTCATTATCGCCGTGCCCCAGGAATAGATCGCATAAGCTGAATTCATATAATCAATTCCTGATATTTCATCCCAAAATTCACCGCGGTCTTCGGTACGGACGAAATGCATATATCCGTCATTGGGGCCGTCGCCGAAAGCTACTGCCACGCTATCGTTTATAATGCGCAAACCGTCAAACCATTCGCCATTGGAGTAGGAATAAACGTCAATCCAGCTTTCACCGCCATCTTCGGTCTTCCAGATATGGCCGGAAGCCATGGCGATCAGTGCCGTATTGGCATCAAAGGCATCCAGATTGGCCACGCGGCCTTCGATGGCTGGGCTTTGAGTGAAGGTTTGGCCACCGTCAGTGGAGAGAAAAACATAGGAAGCGCCGGCAGCCGAACCGGCATCGCCGGACAACCAGATGGTCTGCCCATTATCGAGAATCCGTCCCGGTTTGAAAATCAAACCGCTGGGAATTGAGTCGTTATAAAGGACTTCAGACGCCACAGCCACGTTAAAATTCTGAGCATTAAGCATAATAGTAAGTGAAGCGAGCAACAAAATTACTAATAAAAACTTTTTGATCATTGCTTTCTCCTTGATTTGATTTCAAATTTATACGTTAAAATACGATAATTAATTAATATAATTGCTATGCGAAGTTTCAAAAAAATTTAATTAAATTTTACCCGCTTTTATCCGTTATCGGCACACAACAGAAACTTCACATCATTAAAAGGGGCCGGAAATGAGTTTATCCGGCCCCGAAGACAACTATTTTACGAAGAGCATTTTTTTGGATTGCAGTTTGTTATCCACTTTCAGCAGATACAAATAAGTGCCCGTGGCCTGGCCCGTGGCGTCCCAACGGACTTCATGGCGACCAGCGCTGCGGTTTTCATCCAACAAGGTCACTACTTTCTGACCCATCAAATTGTAAATTTCCAGCGTCACTTTCGCATTCTGCTTCAGTTCGAACGGGATCAACGTCGTCGGGTTGAACGGATTCGGATAGTTCTGGAACAGATCGAAATTCTTCAACGAAACGATCGGCTGAACAACACCTTCATTCACATCCACGCCCACTTTATTCCAAATGCGGAACGGGATCGGGCTTTCAAAATCGGAGGTGTAGGCAATCGTTCCCGCTGCATTGAAAGCAATACCGCGCGGAGCGGATACTTTATTGATATCCGAGGTGTCCTGCGCCGTCAATAACGGCGTACCCAGGTTGTCAATGATATCGTAATTCTGCGCCGGGTCCACACACCACCAGCCAGCCGGGGTTACATCATATTTTGACGCGAACCAAATATTACCAGCGCGGTCAAAATTGATGCAGTTGATCGACGGTAAAACCTTCACACCATCGA
>CAZWDO010000002.1:217914-234180 GCA_964632485.1 uncultured bacterium | reverse complement strand
TCGGCGAAAAAGAAGCCTGCGTGCCGTCGTCATTGAAACAATACACTGATTTGAACATGATCGAATCGGCGCCATTGACGACGATGTCATTGGCATAATAGCTGACAAACCATATCTTGCCGTCCGGATCCACTTGGATACCATGACCGCCGCCCGTTACCGGGAATCGGTCCGCATAGGCCCAACTACTTGCAACAGCGCCGCCGGCATAATCCAAGATAGTAATCGGAGCTATCGAATCGGTGCCTAACATATAGGAAGAGGTATAAGCGATTTCCAAAGCCGGATCACTGTCCAGATTGGCCATACTGATCGCTGTATATTGGCCGCCTTCCATAACATTAGAATCGATAATTGACCACTGCCAGGAATTGGCATCCAGCATATCGCCACCCTGGTATTCCATACGGAAAATAGCGGCATTCGGAACCGCACCGCGGCTGCCGACCACATAGTCAACCTTGCCATTGCCATCGATATCGCCGACAACGCCGCCACACAAACGGCCGTTTACATCCATCACATCGGCAATCTCATAAGACGACAACGTGCCATCGTCTCCTACTTCAACCAGATAGACCTTACCGTTGATATCGGCGCTGGAACCATACTGGGAAATCAGGATTTCTTTGTCGTTATCACCATTGACATCCACTACGCAGGCCGACATGAAGGAATAATAATCGCCTTCAAAAAGACCCGGCTGGGGATCGAGGTAGGAATAATCATTCGGACCGTTGCATTTGATTACCGTGCCGGCGCCGTAAGCGTCGAACAGGATGATAATATCATCCATCACCGTAAAATCCCATTCATTATTAACGCCGGTTAACTCATCTTTTCCGGACACTTCAATATACCAGTTTTCAAAACCGCTGGCATCATCCGGTACATCGTCCACCGACATCACGGCGAAATGGTAGCCGCTGCTACTGGACGCGCGATCGGCAAAAATAACTTCCTGAGTTCCGTCACTGTCAATATCGGTAATGACGAACTTATAGGGACGCAGATTGACATTGTCTTCGTCCACGATGGTCGTCATGGCGTTGGGGATGTAGTTGGTCGCATCTGCCGGATCCACTACGCCCATGACGTCAGAACCGTCGCCGGCTTCCTCGAAGACCAGGATACGGGCGGGATTGAGGGAAACAGCGGCGTCCAGAAAATTCACGACGCCCCAAACGATTTCCTCTTTGCCGTCGTTATCCAGGTCAGCCACGGCCAAGCCCGGCCAGGTGTTCTGGATCATATTGGGCATGCTGGCTTTCCAGACCTGAACCCATTCGCCCGCGGCTGTCAATTCGTACTTATAAAGCCGGGGAACCAGTTCGGGATCGGTGTCGTTGGAATTGTCGTTTACAATGTACATATCCTGTAAACCATCGCCATCAATATCCACACCGGTTAAAATGTTACCCATACCACCGGCATTCAGTTCCGGTTCAGGACATGGGATTTGCCATTTGCGCGAAAAATCCTGCGCATTAGCCATCATTACAAGCGCAGTGAGCAGTACCAAAACGATCATTAATCTTTTGGACATTCTCTTGCCTCCTGTGTTTTTTGGTTTTTTTCCATCACAAAAACGAAACGTCACGTAAACATTTGGGTTGTACCCACGGATCGGGGCTTGCATGGGAAGAGACATTCACATTGATGTCCCGCGAAGAGCCAGCCGCGATCCATGGATAAACCCACTCCATACTGCTTCATTCCCCAAAATCAAGCGGCCCACCGTTTCTGGCCGGCCGCTGTTTACAAACTTATTTTACAAAAAGCATTTTTTTAGATTGCAGTTTGTTATCTGCTTTCAGAATACAAAGATAGGTACCCGTTGAATGGCCAGTGGCGTCCCAGCGTGCCTGATGGCGGCCGGCGCTCAGAGTTTCATCCAACAAAGTTACTACTTTTTGACCCATTAGATTATAGATTTCCAGCGTCACCTTAGCGTTCTGATTCAGTTCGAACGGGATCAGGGTCGTCGGGTTGAACGGGTTCGGATAGTTCTGATCCAGAACAAAGGATTTCAGATTCATTCCCGGTTTATCCCTGGCATCGTCGATATCAGTTCCCTGCAGTACCCAACGTTGGATTTTCCCGCCCGTACCGCCGTAAGGAGCCCACGTATCATCGGTATGGTCACCATAGTCCACCACATACATAACAGTCATATCATCGCTCCAGGCGATATCAGCCGGATAGGCGATAGCCTGGGGATCATTAGCGGCTTCAGCGGCCAATAGAAAAGACGTTTCCAAACTGTCGATAATGGCATAATTCGCATCCAGGTCCAAAGAAAACAAACCGGCGCGTTTATTATTTTCAGCGCGGGAACCCACCAACAGCGTGTTGTCGGGTCCCAATTTGACCATCACCGGATCCATCTCATCAGTACCGGCGATAGCTCCGCCGTTTAACAAACTGTACTCGCCATCGGGACCATCTTCGCTATGGTAATGATAGACACCCTTGGTAATACCGGCAACAAAAATATCCTTACCATCCGGCGATACTGCCATAGAGTAGATCACATCATAGCCGTCATTGGAATTGTCGATAGTGGCATAAACGGTAGTATTGCCTTCAAACAGATCGCCCTCGAAGATTTCAATACCCCCGCTCGATGTTTCCTGATTGGCCACGATATAATATGTGGAACCATTATAGGATACTTCTGCGCATTGCGCATAGTATTTCTTTTCAGCATTGACCAGACCTTTGATCAGATCACCAGTCTGATAATCAAAAACAAATAATCCGCCGTTATCGCCGCCGTAGGACCCTTCGGTATAAAGTATATTTCCATCGAGAGTACGGGTAATATAACTACACGCGCCTTCAAATAAATGATCCGCGCCATCGACATTAACGCTGCGAATCGGTTCAAAAGCTGTTGATCCATCCGTATAGAAGGAATAAAGAGGAGCCAGATAATCGGATTCATAGAGCCAGATTCCGGCCCACATTTTTCCGGCGGGATCCACTACGCAGCTTATGGGATTTAAACCAGTAAAATCACCGACCAATTCGTCGAATCGATATTCTGAATCACCTACTGGAGGTGTATCAGTATAGTTCCAAATGCGGAACGGGATCGGACTTTCAAAATCGGAGGTGTAGGCAACCGTTCCGTCCGCATTGAAGGCGATACCGCGCGGAGCGGATACTTTATTGATATCCGTCGTGTCCTGAGCGCCTAACAACGGTGTACCCAGGTTATCAATGACCGCGTAATTTTGAGTGGGATCCACACACCACCAGCCGGCCGGGGTTACATCATACTTCGACGCAAACCAGATATTGCCAGCGCGGTCAAAATTGATGCAGTTGATCGACGGTAAAACCTTCACACCATCGACATCCACGCCTATTGTATCAACCGGTTCGTAAGTGCCGTCCGGGCCATCTTCACTATGATAGCGCAAAACGCCGTTGGTGCCGGTTACGGCGCTGTAATAGAGGTCCTTGCCGTCCGGGGTGACAATCAACGCGCGGCTGATCACGTCCGCCGCTTCCACCACGCGGGCATATTCCTCAAAATCTTCGTCAAATATAAAAATCGGATTGCCGGCTAAAACCGTACCGATATAAACATAACCGTTGGCATCGCCCCAGGCCTGCGTCAACGACGCGCCGGGAACCGGCTGCACCATGCCCAGGCATTCGCCCGTCTGGTAGTCAATCTTGTACAGCTTATCGTAGGCCGAATAGAGCAGGTTGCCCTGGCCGTCAATACCCAGACCGCGGCCCGCATTGAGCATCGAATCCACGCCGACGCCCGGTACGTCCAACGTGCGGATCGGCGAAAAAGAAGCCTGCGTGCCGTCGTCATTGAAACAATACACTGATTTGAATTTGATCGAATCGGCGCCATTGACGACGATGTCATTGGCATAATAACTGACAAACCAGATTTTGCCAGTCGGGTCAACTTGGATACCATGTCCGCCGCCCGTTACCGGGAAACGGTCCGCATATTCCCAAGCAGCCATTGATAAACTGACTAATACCATCAGTATTAGAGACACCTTAACAAAACTCTTCATTACTACTCCTGACTAAAAAGTGTTTTAGAGTCCGATAGATTCCTTACGTTTTACTCGGTTAACTACTCGAAAACATCCTCCTTTCGACATTAAAACACTTATAGCCCGCGCCCGGGATAAGAAGCGCCTTCTTGGCGCATAAAGACTCGAATTGTACGTCGTTGGGTTACATCTGCATGATCGCGAACGACGTAAACATATTGACCTTCACCCCAGCACATTTTCATCGACGGGGTAAATAACGCCAGCGGATAAAAGGGTACAGCCGAACCGGCCGCATAACTTCCACCGCTGTTAGAAATCTTATACATGGCGTATTTAGTATCGGAACCCACAAAAATATCCCCATTTTCAGCAATTACAAAAGAAATAATCTTATCTTCATTGGCGGATAAAATTGAAGTCCAATCATACACAAACTCATTGGCGCCTAAAGTACCGTCAGCATTAATCGTATTACGCCAAATGGTATCCGAAGTTGCGGAATAAACGTAACCGTTGAAAATTTTAACTGCATTCACAGTACGGCCGGTAAAATCCGCCGCATCAACCCATGCGCCGGCTTCATCCATCTTGTAAATCGCGTTCTTGGCGCCGAGATACAACATCCCGTTATCAGTAAAATCCATATCATAGACTTGCTGAGCCGTATTCTTGCTGTTAAATTTTACCTTGGATCCATCTTGCAACAATATCTGGTATATAGATTTACGATCAGAATAATAAAGGTAATCACCCTTAATCTTCATGCTTGAAATACTGCTAATGCCTTCGGAAGAGATAACCGTAAATTTGGTGGGTTCCGTAGGGGATATTTTTACAATATCTTTATTAGCCAGCGACACATAAAGATTTTCATCTTTATCGCATTCAACAGCCACGGGATCCTCATTATCGCCTAAACCGCCGTATTCAATGGCGGCCAATGCGACTTTCATGGGAGTATAGTCAACAAATTGCAGTGCGCCGGGAGTGGCAATGCGAATAATAATACTATCCGCTTCCATCAGTGGCGCATAAAGCTGGAGTTGAGTGGGTGACGATGAAACAAGTGTGGCAGCCATATTTTTAATGCCTTTATTGAAGTAAACCAGATTTTCTTCATTAATGGCGGAAAAATTAGCGCCGGTAATGGTAATCATATCGACTCCGGCCAAAACATCGCTGGGAGTCACTGTAGTAATCTGAGGAAGTGTGCTTCCCTGAAAGTCGGGGTTATAAATCCCGTCAGGGTATTCCTCGCTGCAGGCAAAAAAAACAATCATCGAAAAAATAAACGTCAAAAAAAGAAATGAGGTTATTTTCTTCATGAATACGCTCCTCATGTTTATAAAGAAAACCGCATGGTTAATTTCTGGAAATTGTCAAATTCTTTGAACGGCGTATAGGAATAATCGAAATTAATTCCAAAATACTGGATACCGAAACCGAAAGAGAAGTTGTATTCACTATGATTGAGAATATAACCCGAACGCAGGAAGATCATTTGACGGAATGCATATTCGCCGCCCAGGTTAATATATTCCGGATAATCACGGGGATGCGCGGCATCAATTGAAACAAGCAGTCCATGGCCTGATTCCTTGAGCGATTGGGCAAAGAAATCGAAGGCATTGGCAGAAAGGCCCATCTTAAAGGTAAGGGGCAATTGAAATGCTTCTTTTTCGAGTTTCACATCGCCGGAAAAGTTGCGGATACTCATTCCAAAAACAACACTGCGGAATCCGGTTTTAAAATAGGTACCGAAATCAACAGCAAAAGCCGATTCAACATATTTTTTTACGCGATACCCATCGGCTTCCGTAGAAATCACGCTTTTACCATAATACTGTTTGACGTATTTCAATTGACCACCCACATAGAACTTATCCGACAAAGCGCGGGAATAACCCAAGCCGATCGAGTAAGCGCTGGGTTTCAATATCTCAGTATCGATATAACCCTGGGTATTGCCCCAAACCATGGTTCCCTGGATATCACCGTAATCGACATTCATAAAGGTAACGCCGAAAACGCCGTAACGTCCTTTGGCCGGGCTGTATGCGGCGCTGAACGTATTATGTTTGATATCAGCAATCCATTTATTTTGGCTAAAAGCCACATCGACCATCTGCGTCATGCCCGACATACAGGCAGGATTGAAAAATAGCGAACCTGAATTGAGTAGATAGGTTGTCATCGCTTCCGACATACCACCAGCGCGGGCATCGGAAACGACCGATAAAAACTGGAAACCGGTTTGCGCCAGCTTTTTTTCGGCATGACTGGATTGGTAGAGTGCCGTCAGGAAAATCAAGACGGTAAAAAAGGTAATTTGAATTTTTTTCATTACTGTATTCCTCCAGCGTTCATTTTCCGTTATTGAGCCAGCGAAAAGATACGTAATTGTTTCGACTCGGTCGTAAATTTGAGCAAATAATGGCCAGCCGTCGAAAAATTATAAACCAGCCGGGTTTTAATACGATAACATTCGGCTGCGGTTTCCATGCTGATTCCGTTGGATTGAAGTTGCACAACATTACGATCACGATCCGTAATAGAAAAATCCACGAATTTATCGCAGAAGAACACATATTCACCTGCAGCGGCAATATTTAATCCGATGTAACTGACGGTAGCATCTCCACTGGGAAGGGTGATATTCACTACCGAATCGCCGGCTTGCGCGAATTCAATGCGGGTACTGTCATAAAGTGACGTGAACAGCGAATCAAAACCCATAGTATAGATTCCGGGATCAATAATACTAAAATCGCTGTTCCAACTGAGGGAATCTCGAACAAACTGATTCATATCCGTTGCCTGTCGCGCCGGATAGGCCGGCCGATCAGCTAACGTTGAATCGTCGTCAACAGTTAAAAACCCGTTGCAAGCGCGGTTGTCAAAATCGGTAATTGCATAATCCTCATCTTTATAATCGTCGGAACAGAAGGCGAAAATCAATCCGGCCAGCATCAGCCCGATTAACACGCTGTAGATCGTTTTATTTTTCATATTCATGCCTTACTCCTCACCAGGTTAGCGAATAATAATCATTTTACGAAATATGGATTCACCGTCCGGCATTTCAAAATGGACGATATAAATACCACTGACCACGATTTGATTGGACGAAGTCATACAGTACCAGGCTTCGTCGCCGCTACCGTTGGCATGGTTTGTTTCCCATATCTTATCGCCGCGTTCGGTAAAAATTTTGATTTTACATTCGGCAGGCAGGTTCAGAAACATCACTTTATCGCCTTCTCCCGGGAACTGCAGATTGCGGTTAGCAATATTGAAGGGATTGGGGACAATTCGAATCTTCTCCAGGCCTTCTTCAGGTGGCCGACGTAAATAGGCGCCCTGGTTGGTGCGAGTATAAAACGGACTGCTGTAGAGTTCGCGTCCTTTTGAATCCGCTGTGCCGTTATCATAGGATACAACATAGTAATAATAGATCACACCGCGTTGCGCTGTCGTATCATTATAGGAATTCACTACCGGATAACCGGTCGTACCGCCACAAGCGAAAATTTGTTGGAATGTGGTATCTTTTTTACCTACGGAGCGGAGAACGCGATATCCGGTAAAACCGGGAGCGGATTCCGCATTGGTTGTCCATTCGAGGCTGATGCGATTACCTCCGGAATTAACCAAAAACTGATCCGGAGCCGGCGGCGGCGAGGGCAAAAGAAAGTTATTGTCAATCACCTCCTGGGCATTACGAAACGTCTGATAAAGCGAATCTTTACCGGTATAGACCCAGGCGTTTTTAAATTCATCTTTATTGGTCGTGCTTTGTCCGTCGGGTTTGAGATACGGTGTACGTTCGTACATCCAGATTTTACCAATCGAATCGCACATATACCAATTCAAACCAGCGGCGCAATCGGCCAGCACTATGCGAATACTGTCGCCGGGAGCCAGAGTATAAGGGCCGAAACCTTCAGCATAACTATACCCGCCCGATTTGGCGAATTGGTCCACAAAACCGTCGCCTACGGCCTGGGCATGGGTTAAAGCCGGGTGACCAGCGCTCATGATATTATAGGCCTGCTGATTGTAATCGGGATTATATTGATCGTGTTGTCCCGCTGTTGTAACCGGATCATCCGATTCGATATACTGAGTCGTGGTCGGCTGCAGAGGATCGTCATTCCTGTCGGAAACCGATTTGTCGGCATGGAGAGTTACCGTTCCAATAAATTGGGCCGAACCCAGGCGCCCATCGGCTGCCGTTCCCTTGAAATGGGGTGAACCGATATTATCCCAGGCGCACTGAGAATGGCGGCCATGCCAGGCAAACTGCGCGCGCATCGGTAATGTCGGGTTGGCGGGATCGTTGCGAATAGCATCATTGATCGTGCAGACACCCCAACGCGATGAATTGGGCATGCCCCATTCACTCACACGGTTGCCTTCCTCGGCGATCGCCAATCGATACTGATAATGGAAATAGACACCATTCAGGGTCTGTGGCGAACTGTTGCCATTAATGTCATAGACGCCGGTATTTTTGAAAATGTATTCAAAGAAAATGATGTTGTCATAATAGGGATTGCAATACGCAAAAATATTGCGGGTCATTTCAACGCCCATTGACGTATTTACCTGGGTATGCAGGTAGCGGTCATAGGGTAAATCTTCCTGAACGATATCAACGATATCATCATAGGCCAGATCGGAAGCCCCGGCGCCATCCACCAATACCAGTGAGTGATCCTTTTTACCGTAGAGCTTAAACGCGCCGCTGACCGGGATAAACTCGTTCATTTCCTCACCTTTTAGCGGTCGTGGTCCATTTTTTACAACTTTATAGGTAATTGACCGACCTAAAACCGGATCATTATAGTTCATGGATCCAATCCAGATGCCGCGGGCGCACTGCATGCTCTGTAACGAATAAAATGACGGCCACATCCAACCATATTGCTGCTGCAACACAAAGGATTCTTCCGATTCATTGCCGATTTCCGAAAAGAAATTCTGCAAACCGCCAATTTTCATCCATTTGATTTCAGCCGCCTGACCGGTGAGCATAAAGACCAGACACAAGATCATGGTCCATAAGAGTAAACTGTTTTTAAATTTCATGACTTATCCTTTGCTTTTCTTCAACCAATTAGAAATCGAACGACAAGCGTAAACCGATATAGATATCGCGGGGATTGAGGAACATAAAGGAGGTATTATTCGGATTGTCGATATACGCCTTATCTTCCTTAATCTGGTTGATGCGACTCTGGGCCACTTCCGCCCATTCACCGGCTTCTGAGCTGAATTCCAGATAACGTTGGGTATTGGATTCATAATAAATTGCATTCGATTTGGGATTTGTAATACCGGTCACATCGGTGACACCAATCATTTTAACGTATTCGACATCCGATTTGCGATACGTTCCGGGTCGATCATCACCGGGGATATTGCCGTAGCCAAGCTTGTTGCCGACCGATTCCGGCAGATGGAGGGACATCATATAGTTCGTGTAATCGGGACCTTCCACAAACCCGTAACGGGTCATGTATTTCAGGTTAAAAAGATTCTGCACTTCCAATACGAACGCCAGATGAATGGTATTAACCGAGAGGGTTTTATTAACCAACAGGTCTGAATTTACATAATCTACCCATTGAACGTTATTCTCAATCCCGGGTTGACTGCCGGGGTTCCAGGTCAAGTATTCTCCGCCTTTCCAGGTGGAGGTCAACGTCAGGTCCCAACCGCCGAAGAAATTTTGGCCCATAGTTTTAGGACCGAAATCACGCGGTGTGTGGAATGCCAGGTTCAAATTAATCCGGGGACGAGCCAACGGTTTGGTTTGATAAAAATTTTCTGTATTATGAATATAATCCGACTGGGTTGAAGGATTTTCATAGTACCGCCGATAGCCGAAATATCCGTAAGTGGATACCATATAGGCATAGTTGAAGAAACCCGTAAACCATTTACCGGCATTTTTGCGCAATTCCAATTCAAAGCCGCGGATATCCTGATAGTAATTACTCTTATAGCGGTAGTAATCAACCTTGTTGTCGGCGCTGGTATAACGAATAGTCGATGATTGCTCGGTTTTATCCTTGTAATAGGCGGCAATGTGCACCAGATAGGCATCAAACAGGGCATGATCGTAACCTAATTCATACGCCACAGTCTTTTCCAGGGGCAGCTCGGGATCGCCGAAATAATTCATCTGGTTGCTCAGATAACGCCGGGTTCCATAGAGCTGATCGGGTGAAAAACGCTGACGCATGTGGCCATAGTTGAAATACATCTTGGAATTAATGGTAATCGGGTGCGAAATACCGAGACGCGGGAGCAGTGTGAAACGAGAATTAACATCAGCTTCGGGGAAGTTCAGGGTCGTATTATAATCAGTTGAGAAATACTTTTTGTTATAGACGCCGAGACTGTCGATATCGATAAATTGGCCGCCCGGGCTCAGATATTCGCCGCGTAAGCCGAGGGTGGCAATCCAGCCTTCGAATTCCAGCTTATCCTGAATATAGATAGCGGCCTGTAACGGACTGCGTTCCCATTTATTCCAGGTAATGACGGAAGGAAGCGTCGGGTTTTCGCCGCCATAATTCATTTTATAATTATAGGCGACCAGTTCCAGACCGGTTTTAACCTGGTTGAAGCGGTTGATCTGACTGGTCACATCAAAACGGGCGCGAACCTTCGAGGTTTTTGTCGAATCGCGGGCATTGGCTTTCACGCCCATCAGCATGCTGTTATTACTGTAAACTAAACGGTAATCATGGCCATAGGGCGCTTCATCGACGTTATAATTAAGGCCGATGTCATAATAACGGGTCGTATCGCGTAACCGGGCGCGATAGGTATCGTATTTGGTGTCTGAATACTCCAACGTTCCTTCATAAAAAGTCTTGGGACTTAAAATATGGGTCATTTTCAGCGAGAACGAACGGTTGGTAATATCGGAATTATTCCAGTAATCCTTCATCCAGATCATATCTTCTGCCTGGCTGTATTGCTGAAAATCTTCGGCAACGCCATCGGGGCTGTAGTAGTAATCGGGACCGCCGACCTGGCTGGCGCAGGTGGCATTAATTTTTTTAATAAAAGCCGATCCGGTCAGCTTGATGGAAGAAGAGACATCGGAAGTCATTTTGAGCGACCAGGAGTAATCATAGTAGCCTTCCCGGGTGAAGGGCACTAAATACATATTTTTCTCATTACGGAACGAGGTAAAAAAACGAAGATTACCCAACTGCTTGCTGAGAAACGGTACCGGGCCGCCAAAACCGGCATCCATATTATAATCGGGTTTTTCAATATAGCCCGTGCGGCGATGCTGCCAGATAAACAACTGGCGGGCGCCGGCTGGCGTTACATCATCATAGGGATCTTCATTTTTGAGGGTGTTTTCAGAAATTGTATTCCAACCGTCAAATTCGGGGTATTGTTCCCGCTGATACTCGTCCCAGGCGCCATTGGCGGTACCAGTCCAACAAACTGCGGTATCGAGATAGGGGCGCAGGAAATATGAATTCGGGTCATAGACGGAAATACCAAAATGCTTGGCCGCCGGGGGGCTATATTTAAAGGTAATGGTCCCTGAATATTTATTAACGTCGCCTTCCTTGGTAACCACATTGATGACACCCGCTTGTAAATCGCCATATTCAGCGTTGAAACCGCCCGACTGGATCAAAATCTCCTGGACGGAGCTAAGGGCCAAACCGGTTACGGGACGGTTAGTGCGTTCGTCGCGTAAGGCCACGCCATCCATCATAAACTGGACTTCATCGGTACCGCCGCCACGAATACTCATGCCTTCGGAACCGGCATTAAGGGCAACAACTTCCGTAATATTGGCCACGGGTAAATCCTTAATTTGCGATGCCGAAATATTGGATTGACTGGAGGCCAAATCTTTCTTTAAAACTTCTTTATCTGCGGTAATGACAATCGCATCACCTTCAATTGCCTGAATTTTCAACGAAAAATTCAAATTGGTTGTACGATCGATTTCCACTTTCACTTTATTCACAGTGGTAACGGCATAACCCATCATAGTGACTTTCAGACTATATTCGCCCGGGGATATATTAATCATAAAATAGTATCCATCCGGATCTGAAGCCGCTCCAACTTTAGTTCCCATATCCACTTCGATATCATCAAACCAGATAGCATCCATGATGACATTGGCGCCCGGCAACGGTTCACCGGTCTCAGCATCAATTACCCGACCAGCAATTTTTCCTGTCGTGCCGGCAAAAAGGTAACTGACAAAAAAGGTTATACAAAAGGAAATTAATAACAATAACTTTTTCATGTTTGTGACATTCCCCTTTCCGGTTTGGGAGTTTTATCAACAGTTAACGATTAAAAACTTCAACTTTCAGCTCATACAATCCCCCTTGCAAAACTCTTTTAAAAGAATCATAAATTCTCCATTGTTAAAACATTTTAAATAATATATGTAAAAAAAGGGAATTGTCAAGAGTTTTTTAATAAAAAAAAATGCCATTTATCCAGATAGTAGCGATATCTGGAATGAAACCGGTTTCTTTTTTTGGTAATTTTTTGGCAGCGCCGACAAAGGGCGGGAATATTTTCACCGATTAAAAACTTTTCCCGGATTTTTAATGCTTTTTCGCTAAACCAAATATCTGCCAGCGATGAATCGCGGACATGACCCAATCCAATCTGGCCATCGTAATCGAGGCAACACATCGTAACCCGGCCATCGGCTAATACGACGAGTTGATAAAATGGCAAATGACAGAAATGTTCGGTTGTCGCTTGCCTTTCGACCGATTCATCAAATCCGGTGAATGGATGAATGGGACGAAAGCGCAGATTGACATGAGCCGACAACGTTAAAACGTTATGGCCACTGAGATGAAAAATCTCCACTTTAGGAAAAGGAGCCAAATCAGGGATATTATTGCGGAGACGGTCATACAATTCATTCACAAAACAGCGGGCCTGATCCAAAGACTCAACAATATAAATACCCATGGAATGATCGTAGCGGGTGACCATGATGTCGATTTCAAGCGGCGATTGTAAACGACCACGAAAGGCGGCCGTTAACAGAGGCATAATTTGCCGATAATAATCCTGATACGTAAATTGGGAAGTTGGACCCCGATATTTGCGGAACGTTGATTCATCAATCGCCTGCCAGCTCAGGGTGAGTTGCTTTAACGGAAATTGCTGAAGCCGATTGATGACATCGGGCGTAATAACCAGCCCATTCGTCAAAATCTCGGGAGGTATTCCCGTAATTTCCTGATTGAGCTCAAGAATTTCAAAAAAATCAGGATGCAGCATGGGTTCACCCATAACGTGAAAAAGCAGGTGGCCCTCCAATCCGAGATCATGGACCTCATGCAGCAATCGAACCGCCAGTTCTTTGGGCATGATCGTCCGGGAACGGGTCTGCCTGTCCGAGGGGCAAAACTGGCAATGCAGGTTGCAGGCATTCGTTAATTCAAGGAAAATCGATTCAATTTGCGGAATTTGATTCGGATTCATTGAAATTCCTCTCAAAGGCAATCGAGAGAAGGTTTAAAAACAGAAAAAATTCCAGCCATCGCGCTTCTACCCTGCCAGGGAACCCCATTATTGGGCATCATTGGCCGGTGGATACAAACGGGTGGAGATTGCCTGTAACTGATTAATTATCCGGTCGAAATCGACAGGTAACGGGGCTCGAAACGATAGCAACTCACCGGTGCGCGGGTGATGAATAATCACTTCATAGGCATGCAGTAGTTGGCGGGTAACCTGTTGTAATACAGGAAGGTAATCTTTACGAAAAAGAGACGGAATATTGCTTTGATAATGGGAATCACGGCCATAAAACAGATCGCCGACAACCGGGTGATTCATCCCGCTTAAATGAACGCGAATTTGATGGGTTCTACCGGTTACTAATTTAAGTTTCAATAAAGTAACCAAATCGAATGTTTCCACCCGTTCCCAAATTGTGATCGAGGGTTTGGGGCGCAATCCGCCAATTTTAAATTTCTTGGGAATTTTAGGATCTCTTCCAATCGGTAGGTCAATGATATCCCCTTTGTTTTCAAAAGAACCCCAGACCAGAGCCAGGTAAAATTTTTCAATGGTCCGATCCTTAAAATCCTGACAAAGAAGCTGGTGGATCATATCATTCTTAGCGATGATCATTAAACCGCTGGTATCTCGATCCAGTCGGTGGACAATACCAGGTCGTTCGGGCGCCGAGCCGCTTGAAAGTGAATTGCAATGATAAAGAAGGGCATTAATCAAAGTGCTTCCGGTATAACTGGGGGCCGGATGGACGACCAGACCGGCTTGTTTATTGATAACGATTAAATCGTCATCTTCAAAAAGAATATCAAGCGGCAAATTTTCAGCTTCCAGGCGATAGCCGCGCGAACGTCCGACTTTTCCGGTAATAACATCGCCGATCCGCAAGGCATACCCTGATTTAACTACTTCATTATTGACGAGTATCTGCCCGTCCTGAATCATTTTTTGAATCGCGCTACGGCTAATTTCCGGATAAATCATGGGCAGATAATGATCCAGCCGACGACATTCTTCTTCACTCTCAATGATAAAATTCACGATACGACTTCACTGGATATATTTTCAGATTCTATATTATCGACAGGGCGAGCTTTCTCGCGAAAATCACACAGAAAAACAAACACAATCCCAATCAGAATAAACGCATCGGCCAGATTGTAAATATACCAACGCCAGCTTTCATTAATGCCCATATCGATAAAATCGGTTACCTGATTATACAAAAACCGATCAAGAATATTGCCGAGAGCGCCTCCGGTGACAATTCCCAAAGCAGCCACCATGCCGGTTTGGTCATGGTCCAACCGCCACAGATAATGGATAATCAACACAATTGAAATAATAGCCGCTGGTAAAAAAAACCACTCCACAGGGATTTTCAGTCCAAAAATCGCATGGCGGTTCTCGACATAAGTCAACCGAAACCAGGGATCAATAATTGATATACTTTCACCCAATTTCAATTGCCCACGAATCCATATTTTAGAAATTTGATCTAAAAACAGCATAAATAAAGTGATGCTGCCCCACAAAATCCATCGTTTAGCGCCGGTTGCGCTCTTCTTTTTCTTTGCATTCAATACATTTACTGGCATGAGGAACCGCTTTCAGTCTTTCAAAGTTGATATCATTACTGCAAATTTGACATTTACCATCATAGACTCCTTTTTCAATACGCTCAAGCGCTTCATTTAGATGATGCAGAAAACGACCTTCCCGTGAGGCAAAATAGAAAGTTTTCTCACGCTCGATGGCATCGGTGCCATGATCCGCCATGTGCATTGAATAGGAGGAGATATCCCCGGACGAATCTTTTGAAGTTTGATCCATGTGTTCCGAGAACATTTGCAATTGGCTGAGCAATTCCTCTTTTTTTTGTAAGATGATGGTCTTAATCTCTTGTAACTGTTCAGGCGTCATAACAGGCCTCCTGTTGAGTGGTACTTGTTTCAAAAAGTGGCAACAGATCTCTGATCCCGTGTAAGAACGAATCAAAATCGAAAGACGGGAGCGGAGAAGGATTTTGGGGATTTTGCGCTATCCAGGCCAATGGGAGCAAAGGGACTGAATTTGCGAAACACCAAAAAATCAAAGGCAGGGTAAAACAATCAATCAGATCACCGCCACTGGCGCGCAACCATTGAATTTCAGCGGGAGAAAACAATGAAGGGGAGTCAAAACCAATCAAAGTGCCGCGCCGATCATCGAAAATCCAGGGACCGGCATTGCGCTCAACCCGCTGCGCCAGATTCTGATAAAACTGTTTGATATCATGAAATTCAACTGATTTTCCCGATTTCTGAGAAAGGGCCGTCATCGGATTGTGTTGATTCCAATTAATATGATCCTGGATCAATACCCAGGAATCAAGCGGGTAATCCGGGTTCAATGTATAGGCCCGGCTGATGCTCAAAAACCCTATCGGATGCAGAGATGCGAGGGAATGTTCCAAATAATGGATGACCTCCTTATCGGGATATGTAAAAAAAATCTCATTTAGTTCCGTATCAATCAAAGGTTTCCAAATCGTCAAACCTTCCAGATCATCATGGCGCAGGAATGAGTTTCGGGAAAAAGGAATCGACGGATCCAGCAAACACAGGAAACGGGCTGGTTTCATTCTGATATCTCTCCAAATGTGGAAGATTTTGAATCAGTGGGATTTATATTATTTGTCACTTGC
>CAZWDO010000002.1:212012-217904 GCA_964632485.1 uncultured bacterium | reverse complement strand
TTCAGGCTGGCGGCAAGAGTATGATGAAATTCCCAATAGATGCGTTCCTTTTCATTGATAAGTTGTTGCTGATGCTGCTCAAGACCGGAAATTTGCATTTGACCCGATTCAATCGCCTGACGCGCCTGGAACTGGGCCTCTTCAACAATCAAACGAGCTTGTTGACGAGCATTATCCCGCATCTCATCAGAGGCTTTTTGCGCCATTACCAGGGCTTCCTGCAGGGTACTTTTCAATTGCTGATACTCTTCGACGCGTTGCTGCAGATCGTGTATTTGCTGATTTTTTTTCTGGTTTTCCTTGTAAAGATTTTCCATTTCAGCGGCAATAATATCAAGATAGGAATCAACTTCCTCACGGTTATAACCGCCAAAAAATTTACCGTTAAACTGATTTTTACGGATATCAAGCGGGGTAATATTCATAGAACTCCCTTTCTTAACGTTCGCCAAAAATTGCAGAGCCAATTCGCACCATATTGGCTCCTTCGGCGATAGCCCATGGATAATCATAGCTCATTCCCATTGAAAGATAGGTCATGGGAAACAATTTCATACGGTCAATTTCCTGATAAAGCGCGCGCAAGGACGCAAAACAGGAACGAACAATGCGTTCATCGTCGGAATTTTCGCCAATCGTCATTAATCCTTTAATTATCAATCGATTATACGATTTAAGCTCAGCGCAGTGATTATGGAGGTACTCCACCTCAAATCCTGATTTGGAATCTTCGCGGGAGGTTTTAACTTCTAACAGGATTTCCTGATATTGATCGTTTTTTTCCAATCGCTCATGAAGAGCGCGAACCAGATCCAGTCGATCGATCGATTGAATGAGGGCGAAGCGGCCGAGGGTTTTATTGATTTTATTGGATTGCAATCGTCCAATCAAATGCCAATGCAGCTCGGATACCTGAAAATGCTCATATTTCCCCTGCCATTCCTGTATGCGATTTTCTCCGAAATGGCGGATTCCTTCCTCGTAAGCCTGCTGGATTCTATTGATGGGAACTGTTTTCGTAACCGCCACAACTATAATATCTTCCATTTTTCGTCCCGTCGTTTGAGCGGCGCGTTCAATTGTTTCTCTCATTCGATTGAGATTCGCGCGGATATCAATGGCCATGTGAGGATTCCTCCAAAGGAAGTGTAACATCCCGTAACCATTGGGCATACGAATCAGCGGCGCTCTGCAAGGGAAAAGAAACAATCTGCGGAACTTCATATCCGTGGATTTTCTTGATCAACTCCATCAACGCCGGCGCCAGATCAGTTCGGGTTTTAACCCAACACACCCATTCATCGCTGTGTTGAATTTGTCCTTGCCAACGATAGACACTAAAAATTGGGCCGTGAATTTGAACACAAGCCGCCAACGAGCTTTCGACCAGACAATCCGCCATTTTCCGGGCCAGATCGCTCTGGTCAACGGTGGTGATAACCACACTGAACTCACTCATGCGCGATTGCTCCAAACGGGTTAGCTTCCACTAAATACTGACGCGGTTCGCCAATAAAGTATCCCTGGGTATAATCCACTTTTAATTCCTGTATCTTGCGGAAAACGGATTCTGAATGGACAAACTCGCCAATGGTCAGAATATTAAGTTGGCGGGAAAAATTAACAATATTGCCGACGACAATCTCAGATATCGGATTGGTATCAATGTCCTTGATGAGAGAAGCGTCAATTTTAATATAATCCACATTGAGTTTAAGAACATATTCATAATTGGAATAGCCAGTGCCAAAATCATCAATCGCAATCTTGCACCCCCATTCCTTCACCCGCCGGATAAAATCTATAACGTCGTCAAATTGTTCGATTCCCTCAGATTCAAGAATTTCAAAAACAACCTGCCCCATAGTACGAGTTCGTTGGATTTCACTCAAAATATACTCAACCGTTTCATCATTCAAGATGTCTTCCACCGCCAGATTGATTGAGAATTCATAAGGCTTTCCCGAAAAAAACTCACACGATTTATGGATCATCTTTTGGGTAATTTTGGGATAAAGTTTTGTTTTTTTAGCAATATTTAAAAAAGAGTAGGGAGTGATCACCCGGTCTTTATCGACTAAACGGACGACACATTCATATTTTTCGATAAGCTGGGTCTGGTTGTTGAAAATAGGCTGGTAATAGGGTACCAGCAGGTCATGTACCACTGCATCACGAATAATGCTCGCCCATTTTAGATTATTGCGATATCGTTCGAATATTTTCATCGAATCATCATAGACCAAAAAATGTTTACGTTTAATTTTAGCAAGTTTAAGGGCAATATCTGCATTTTCAAGCGTATTGTTGAATTCGAAAGAAATACTACTGGTGATTGTAATGGATATTTCCTGTTCCGCAAGCTGAAACGGATTCGTTGTAATGTGATTATTAAATTGAAACACAAGACCTTTCAATAATTCCTGCTCAAATATCGTCATTGCCAAAACGGCGAATTCATCGGCATGCAGCCGATACAATCGGCAGGGAAGATCATGAAAATGCCGCATCAGCCGTTCCGACAGATTAACTAAAAGCGCATCCCCTACCTTATGCCCGTAAAAATCATTAATTTCATTGAAATCATCAATATTAATTAAAACAACCTGAGGTGTTTGCGCTAATCGAATATCCTGAACCAGCTTCCTGCGATTGCCCAACCCTGTCAGATCATCCGTATAGAGCTGGCTCATAATTATCTTTTCCTGCTTATTTTTTTTCAATTCATATAAATAGGTTAAAAACAGAAAACTGCCAAAACCGATGATTCCCTGGCGCAAGGCAGCCCATGTGTAGGGCATAGCCAACCAATGAAAGCCAAAAGCGCTTACAATCATCAGTATACTCAAACAAAACAAACTAACCCATAAAAGACTGATTCGTTGGTCAAATATATAAAAAGAAAGCAATGGGAAAATCCCCAACCACAGATACCCGCTTTTTTCTAAACCACCGGTCGCGAAAATGAATAGGATTAGAAGCCCGCAAAAAATCAGTAGATTATATCCCAAAACATCTATCCGGCGATGAAACAGATAAATAAAAAAATTCAGAGCTATCAGAGTTCCCAGTAAAAACTCAAGATACATATAAAAAGTGGTCCCACTAATATAATTCATCCATCCATTTAAAACAACAACTATAAATGCAATCAATGATAACAGCGTTAAAGAGATTTTCTTGTTCTTCGACTCGTTTTCCAGGATTTGCGTCGGTGTCATTTTTATTAATTCCATAAGCCAGGGTCTAAATTTAGAGGTTAACTACCATTATAATCCCAACTTTTTATAAATATACTCTTTTTAAAGCAAAAGTCAAGTCATTTTAAACAAATTGAGGGTTTTTTCCAATATAGCGTGTAAACCTTAATCCACAACTTTTCCAAGCTATAGCATCATCAATGCCATAATGACAAAATGAGTCATATATGACATGCATGGAAAATGCCAAAATAGCTAAGTATTGCCAAAATGACACACACTCTAATCAAACTGTATCCGAAATTTTTTATTAACATGTTGTAATGTAGTAAGTTAATACAATTGGCATAAATAGTGCAATATTAAAACGTGTGTTGATGGTGTGTGGATAAAGTAACTAACCAAACAAGGAGGATAACCATGGCACTCATCAAGAGACCCCTCGATTTGTTCGGGTTGAGAAGCGATTTCAATCGGGTGTTTGACACTTTTTTCGGTGAAAACGGCTTTGAAAGCCAGGCGGGGATTACGTTTGTACCGAATGTCGATATCTCCGATGATAAGGATGCGTTTTATGTGACGGTCGAAATTCCCGGAATGTCTAAAGAAAATATTAAAGTCAATGTAAAATCGAATGTATTGACAATCTGTGGTGAGAAAAAAGTTGAAAGCGAGCAAGCAAACCGCAATTTCTATCGTTCGGAGCGGACGTTTGGGATTTTTTGCCGTAGTTTTGAATTGCCCGATCTTGTGGACATGGAGAGGATTGAAGCCAATTACAAAGATGGCCTTCTGTATCTTTCTATTCCCAAAAAAGAAGAATCGAAACCCAAACAAATTGAAATCAACATCAAGTAATTAAGTGACTTACGCTAAAAACCCGTGTCTCAAAGAGCCACGGGTTTTTTATTGAATGTTTATTTTATAGACAAGATTCATACTTCAGCGGCAGGGAATGGTCAATAAAGTCTGATAGACCGCGCCGCTGGAAGTGAGGGTACTTTGAAGCAGCTTAAAAGCGACTGGAATTTCACGCGTCGCTTCCCAGTGATTTTCCTTCCAGAATTTTTCTAAAACTTTATAATCGATGGAATGTCTGACCCGTCCCAGGGTGATATGGGGATGAAAGGCTTTGGATTCCAATGGCAGGCGCATTTGACGGCTCAGCATTTCAACTTGTTCAAAAATTGTAATCAGACATGGTTGATTTTCTTCCTGTATCCCCAGCCATAGTACTCGGGGAGCCCTGGAATTGGGAAAAACGCCAAATGAGTCAATCACCAATCGCGGGGCGCGGTTTTCCAGCAGCAGTGGAAGTTTTTGCCGCAATTCATCGACACGGCCGCGTTCAGTTTCTCCCCAGAATTTAAGGGTCAGGTGCAAATTTTCATCCTCTGTCCATTTGATCGGAAGCTTTAGTTGACGTAAGAGACGTAAGGATTGTTGCAGTTTTCCATGCAGCGACTCACTGAAAATCAGCGCTAAAAAAATGCGTTGTAATGGTTCCATCATCAATTTACCGATTGCTGGATTTGTTTTAGTAGGGAGAATATAGCGCGGTAAGCGCTGCGATGACGGATCGCGTCGCGAGAGAGACCGCCGCTAAGCAAATGGGTTTCGATGCAATTATCAAGTTTTGTGGCGATCCATACCGTACCCACGGGTTTTTCCGTAGTCCCCCCCTCGGGACCGGCAATACCGGTGATCGCTATTCCGGCGCAGCAGCCCAGTCGCTGGATTACCGATTCTGCCATTGCCCGGGCGGTTTGTTCGGAAACTGCTCCGTACGTTTCGATCAGCGATGAATTGATGCCTAACAATTCTAGCTTTGCTGAATTGCTATAGGCAATAATACCGCCTTGATAAAAAGCCGAACTGCCCGGTAGATCGGTGATCAATTTACCCAGCAAACCAGCCGTGCACGATTCAGCGGTGGCGAGTGTGATCTGAGAGCGGCGACATAAATCAGCAAAAATTTCAACCAGGCTTTTTTCATCGCGACTGTAACAATAATCAGCAAACTCATGATCCACCCAGTCCAGAAATTCCTGATTTTCAGCGCCATTGGGCGAATAAACCAGGTCCACGCCGATCATTGAAGGATAATAGCCAATGCAAGTTTCAGCTATAGAAAGCCGGGCAATTTTTTCACTCACTTTTTCAGCGACTGAAGATTCGCCGATCCCGATCATTCGCCGGATACAGGATTGTTTGGGCGGTAAGGGATTGATTTTGAACAATTGGGGTTCAACTTCATTGAGCCACATTGCTTCCAATTCAGTTGGCACCCCGGGAAGCGCTACAATCGATCCACCGCTGAAATCCGCCCAAATACCCAAAGCCAGTCCTTTGGGATTGAAGATCGCGCGGGCGCCTGCCGGTATCATCGCCTGTTTTTGATTACCCCGGGGAATGATCCGATTAAATCGGCGCATTCGCTGACAAATGATCTGATATCCCTCATCATCGGTTTGCAAGGGGACGCCGAGATATGCAGCGATCGCTTCACGGGTGCAATCATCGCTGGTCGGTCCCAATCCCCCGGTCAACACGATGATTCGTCCCTCGCGCTGCCAATTGCGCAACGCTTGCCCAATTATCTCAATATCATCCGGAATCACCCACTGAACCGTATGAGTCAAACCCAGTTGAAAAAATCGACGGGCTAAAAACTGGGCATTACTATTGACGG
>CAZWDO010000002.1:194717-212002 GCA_964632485.1 uncultured bacterium | reverse complement strand
GGGTCTTTGTTGGGCCCGGAACCCATGAGGTTATATTTGTGTATTCGCCGGATTCATTCAAGGTGGGCGCTTTGATAAGCTTCATTACATTAGTTATTGGAGTAATTGCTTCCATAATCAGCCTTTCCATAAATGATTAGTCAAATTGCAGTTGCGGAATACTCCCCGAATCGGGAGAAAATCAGCGCAAATTGATAATAGTATAAAAACCTTTATTAGTCAAGATATTTTCTTTTTATGTTAAAATTTCCCTATCGACTTCTTTTTCAAGGAACCTTTCCCAATTATAAATGTTAAATCGTAAAAAATAGATCTATCAAATTGAATAAATGCACATTAAATTCACTTACTCGGGAGAATCTATGAAAAAAATCGCAGGGTTGTTATCTTTTATATTTTTTGGGATGTTGTATTGCCAAAAAATAAATACCGATCAATTAACACTATTCCATACCAACGACGTTAAGGGCGAACTGGTGGGTTGTGGTTGCCGAAAGGGAGGGGGCGGAATTCTTCAACGGGCCGAGTTTTTATCGATTCAGCGTGAAATTTATCCTAATCACATTTTGTTGGATGCCGGAAATTTTAATTTATTGCCGTTTCGCGCTCAAAAGCAGCCCTCTCTGATTTTCGATCTATACGACCAGTTGGGGTACGATGTCGTCAACATGACTCCTTTTGATTTTGCAGGAAATCTGGATTCGACGCTCAAGATAATTCAAAGAACGCGCGCCCGGTATATATCGGCATCTTTCCTGAAAAACGGAAAGCCTCTCTTTGAGCCCTATGTGATTCTCAACCGTTCCATTCAGGGGAAACCCAAAAAAATTGCCGTTTTAGGCATATTTGATGATGTAAAACAAGAGTGTTTCGGCGCTATTAGTGATAATCAACTCAAACTGGTTCCGCCGGATTTTGTTCTTACGCATTATTTAGAGGAATTAAAAGCCAAAGCCGACTATATTATTTTATTGTCGTATAACACACCGGAAGGAAATGACCAATTAGCGAAAAACAACCCTGGCTTGTTAGCTATTATCGGTAGTGGTCCCCAGCCCGGTTATTCACATGAGATTGAAGGTAGGATGGTCGTTCAGGCGCACCATATAGGCAAATATTTAGGAATTATAAACTATCGGTTTAATGCCGACATACCAGGCGAGGCGTTGGCCCGGATGGAAGCGATTGACCGGGACGCTAAAGAGAGTAGTCAACTTCTTGAGTTTTTAGAAAAAAAATATCCCGATTGGCGATTGATTAATAAATAACGTCCGACCCTGTGTTAAATTTTACGTATTTTTTCGGTACAATTCCGGCTAATCCTTTCATTTTTTCTTGCGATTTTTAATTTAATGTGTATATTACTTACAAACAAATCGTCAAAGGAGTGGTTATGCGACAGAAACGGCGAGATTTTCTCAAGGTATGCGGGGCATCAGCATTAGGTCTATGGATAGAAACCCTGCTTCCCTACTATCCCACTTGGGCCGGCGATTGGAAAAAGCAACCGGTTTCCCCGATGATTTACCGTCCATACGGTAAGACTGGCAAACAGGTTTCACTACTGGGATTCGGCGGAATGCGGTTTGAATATGAGCCCGTATCGAAGGGTAATTACGACCAGGGCGCTGAAGTCGTGACCTATGCCTATGATCTCGGAGTCAATTATTTTGATTCAGCTCCCCGCTATGTGCGGGGCGAGAGTGAGAAGATTATCGGCGTTGCCATTAAAGAGATCAAACGCAAAAACCAGGGCAAAAAATCGCCGCTCCCTTTTTATCTGACTACGAAATCAAGTTCCAATTCCGAAAAAACCGCGGGGGAAGTCCGCCGCCGGATTGATGACGCTTTAAAGAATTATGGACATGACAAAATCCATTTTTTTCACATGTGGTCGATTATAGGATTAGAGCAATACAAAGCGGTGATGGCCAAGGGAGGCCCTTACGAAGGCGCCATGGAGGCCAAAAAAGAGGGACTGATTGACCATATTGTCTTTTCCACTCACTCCAAACCCAAAGACACTATGGTTATGCTCAATGACGATGTTTTTGAAGGAATGCTGATCAGTTATAATATTATCAATTCCACACGCGAGGCAGAACCTCTGGAATTGGCCTTTAAAAAAGGAATTGGCGTGGTGACAATGAACCCCTTAGCCGGCGGATTGATCCCGCAAAATGAAGATTATTTCTCACGATTAATGGATCCAGCCAACCAGAGCATTACTATCGCCCAAACAGCGCTTGCATTTAACATGGGCCACCCGGGAATTAGCGTCGTTCTTTCCGGTATGAAAGCCAAGGATCAGGTCATGGAGAACGTCAAGACTCTTAATTTTTTAAAATTGTTTAAAGAGGAAGAATTAGCGGTCATCCGTCGGCAGTTTCTACAAAAAGTTGACCAGATTTGCACAACCTGCGAATATTGTGATTTATGCCCGGTCAAAATTCCGGTTTACGATATCATGGACCTCTATAATTCGGTTATTTTGAACGGGAAAGAGCAATTACCGGATTTAGCCACTCGTTTTGACAAGCATCATAAGAAGCCATTGGCCCAATATATTGATGACTGCATAGCCTGCGGCGCCTGTGAAAAGATTTGCACGCAGCAATTACCCATACTTGAACGATTTGCCGCCATTAGAAAGGAAATCAAATGAAGACCCGATTCTACTCACTGGGAGCCGCTGAAGAAGTTACCGGTTCCAAACATATTTTAGAATTCAACAACCAAAAAATTATGGTCGATTGTGGGGCCTTTCAGGGTAAACGAGACGAATCGGAGGCCAAAAACCGTGATTGGAAAGTTGATGCGACCACGCTGAACGCGGTAGTTTTGACCCATGCCCACTTCGATCATTCGGGGATGATTCCCCTGCTGCGGGCCAACGGGTATGAACAAAACATCTATGCCACTCCCGCGACCCGCGATCTGGCAAGTTTGATCATGATGGATTCAGCCCACATTCAACAGAAAGATATGGAATACTTACGCAAAAAAGCAGCGAAAAAACAACTGCCATTTGACAAAAAACCTATTTATGTCGAACAGGATGTTGTAAAAAGCCTGGAGCAATTTGTTACAATCTCATACAACCGTGAGTTTTATATCGCGGACGGGGTGATGTTGAAATTTATTGACGCCGGCCACATACTGGGTTCGGCAATCCCGATTCTGACACTCAAACAAGGCGCCGAAGAGATTAAAATCGCCGTAGGAGGAGATTGGGGCCGCAAAAATCTACCGATCATCAGCGATCCGGATCCATTACCAGAACTGGACTACTTAGTATTGGAAAGTACCTATGGCAACCGTTTACATGATCCAATCGAACAGACCCTGGAAAAACTGATGAAAATTGTCAATGATACCTATCAACGGGGCGGGAAAATCATCATTCCGGCATTCGCCATTGAAAGGACCCAGGAATTGGTGTTCTATCTGCACCTGTTGACTGATGAAAAGAAAATTCCTAAAATACCGATCTACGTCGATAGTCCCATGGCGACCAATGCCACCTCGATCTTTCGGGTCCATCAGGAATGTTATGACCAGGAAACGCGGGACATATTCATCAATCATCATCAAAATCCATTCGGGTTTAACGAACTCCATTTCATTTCCAGCGTGGAGGAAAGCAAAGCCCTCAATGAGTTGCGTGAACCTGCCATCATCATCTCCTCTTCAGGAATGTGTGAAGCGGGACGCATTTTGCACCATTTAGCTAATAATATTTACAATCCCCGCAACACGATTCTCATCGTCGGATTCATGGCGCAAAACACCCTTGGACGTCGTATTGTCGAAAAAGCACCCCAAGTGAAAATTTTTGATGAAATCTATCCGCTCAAGGCTCATGTCGAAGTTTTAAACACCTTCAGCGGACATGCCGACTACCTGGAAATTCTTAGCCAGGTTAACCAATTGGACCCGAACCGTTTGAAACGAATTTTTCTCGTACATGGCGAACCGGATGCCCAGGCTCACCTTAAGGGACTGCTCGAAGAAAAAGGATTGGCTGTCACCATCGTCAAATACGGCGAAAGTTACGAGTTGAATTAAGGATAATCTTATGATTCGGGTCATTACTTACGGAACCTTTGATCTATTTCATTATGGACATTTAAAAATTCTACAACGCGCAAAAGAATTGGGCGATTTTTTGGCCGTGGCGGTTTCCACGGATGAATTCAATCGTGTAAAAAATAAACAATGCACCTATCCCTATAGCCATCGAGCCCAAATCGTGGAAGCGATAAAGTATGTTGACCTTGTGATTCCCGAAGAAAACTGGGAACAAAAAGAAAACGATATTATAAAATATAGGATCGACACTTTTGTAATGGGCGATGATTGGAAAGGGAAATTCGATCATCTGGAGCAATTTTGTAAAATTGTCTATCTGGAGCGTACACCGGCAATTTCCACAACCCGTATAAAGCAAAGCTTCGCTGGAAACGGGTTGATGAATAACTGAATATGAATGGTCAAAACATTTTAGCGCTTCAAACCGCCTTTTTAGGAGATGTAATACTCAGCACTCCCCTCATCCGGGGGTTGAACCGGATTTTTCCGGATGCCGCGATCGATATTCTGACTACTCCCGAAACCCGCATCGTATTCGAGCATAATCCATACATACGAGAAATACTGGTGTTTGATAAAAAGAGGAGTTTTAAAAAGTTCGCCTCATTTACTCAATTGGTGATGGAAATCAGAAAACGAAACTACGACTTGGGAATATCGATTCAGAGTTCAGTTACCTCCGCTCTGCTCCTGTATCTGAGCGGAATCCCGCAGCGACTGGGATTCAGTCGGCAGAAATTTTTAACGCTCACGGTTCCCCATACCCCGGGGTTACATAAAATCCAAAAAATATTGCGTTTATTAGAGCCTTTATCGTCACTAACCATGGATATACAAACGGAATTATACTGGACGGAACGGGAGGAGCAGAAATCGGTAAATATCTCTTCATCTTTAGCCTTAGCCCGAGAGCCGCTGATTGGAATGGCTCCCGGTTCGATCTGGTTTACTAAACGTTGGCCTCGGGAATATTTTATAAAATTGTGCGAAATGCTGATTCAAAAAGGAAACCGCATTGTTCTGATTGGCGGAAATGACGACCAGACGCTATGTGAAGCCATTGCGAACCGGACCGGCGCTATCTCTGTTGCCGGGACATTATCGGTTCTCGAGTCGGCCGCATTGATACAGAAACTGGATTTATTGATTACCAACGACAGCGCGCCACTCCATATTGCCAATGCGGTCCAAACAGATTTAATCGCCATCTTCGGACCCACTGTTAAGGAATTGGGATTTTATCCCTTCAGAGCCCATGACCGGATCATGGAAGTGGATCTGCCCTGCCGCCCTTGCGGAACCCATGGTGGGAAAACCTGCCCCCGTGGACACCATCAATGTATGAAACTAATCGGACCGGAAATGGTTTTCAATGCAGTAATGAACTATTTCAAAATATTACCTCTCCAAAAAAAGGAAGGCTATGATAAAAGTCCTCTTTGATCTTAAAAAAGAATACTATTTCAATTCACTATTCCCTCTTTATCAGCAATTGGCAATAGATCCCACCTACGATATTTATTTAAATATTGGCGATGATCAAACCCGGTTTTTGGGATTGTTTCTTGTTTCTCAAAAAAAACGAATCCGCGCGGATTTTGAAGCCAGGGGCTACAAAGTTACCGATGAAACCAGGGGATATGATGTAGTTGTTTGCGGTGATGCCTTGAAGCATCCCGAACGCTATGGCGATCTCTTACGGGTACATTTGGATCATGGCGTGGGGATCAAAACTCTGCGTATTCGAAATATTGTCAAACAGGAAAAATACTGGTATCACGTCTTCCTCGAAGGCCAGTACTGGTATGATTATATTAAAAGTCTGGGGTGGGAAGAGAAAGCAGACTTTTATATTACCGGGATACCCAAGCTTGACCCTTTTTTCTGGGAAAACTACTACAATAACGCAGATTTAATGCGGAAGCTAAAACTGGATCCCGCGAAAAAAACCGTTCTTTTTGCGCCGTCATACCGCCCCAGTTGCATTGAATATATCCAGAGGAAAGTGATCGACCTGATCCCCCGCTACAACCTGATCATCAAACTGCATCCCTACAGTTGGAGTGGTAAATATGCGCCACATTCCCAGCATCGATTTTATGAGAAACTCGCGAAAAGACATCAGGAAATATTCCTGATCGGGAAAGAGGATTTTGATATTTATCCCTATCTTTATCTCGCCGACACATTAATCAGCGACACATCAAGCGTCATTAACGAGTTTTTAGCCTTAGGGAAAATCGGCATCATCTATGAACTACCCTACTCGCATTTAACCCATAGCGACGGGATGCCAATTCTTTCAATTGATCCTAAGGAATGGCTCCGGGGCGCGTATCCGCATATTTCATCGCCAGAGGAATTACCCGATGCTGTGGAACTGGCGCTTAATCCCACTTCCGCCATGCAAGAAAAACTGAACGAATACCGGCGCTATTTCTTCACCGGCCTGGACGGCGCAGCCAGCCAGGCGGTTAAAGCTAAAATCGACGAGTTAGTCAAATGAATTTATATTATTTTGCTAATCAGATATACCAGTATTCCTATGCTCTGCCGATCTACCACTCTATGGGGGGGCATTTCATCCTCAAATCACTCAAACGATTTTTTCAGTTCAAACGGCATCTGAAGGATACCAATTTTGATCCGGGCATCCGGACCTGGCAGAACACTCCCCCCACCCGCTTTGTCGCCGTCAGCCGAGTCCACCGTCTCAAAGGCGTGGTGATCTCTATGTCCACAGCGCCGATCCACGGTCAGCCGCAAAACTGCCGCACTATCTTCGTCGGCCACGGTACCGGCGATAAAAAATATGGCCCGAACGCCGAATTGCTTAAAAGCTACGACTATCATTTCCTTTCCGGTCCCAAACATTTGGAAAAACTCAGGGACGTGGGCATGAACATTCCGGATCATAAACTAATTAAAATCGGCAATCCCCGTTTTGATGATTATATCAATGGAAAAATCGACCGCGAGCGGGAACTTGATCGTTTAGGCATTGTCGATCGGACGCGGCGGAACATCCTGTACGCACCCACCTGGCAATGGGGCAACGGCACCCTGCAGCGCTATGTCTATCATTTCGCGCGGACCCTCACCCTCGAATACAACCTTATTATCCGACCCCATCACCATGATCGCGCCCATATTCCCAAAATTGCCAAATGGGCCTCCCAAAACCGCATCCATCACATCTACTTCTCCAATCCCATCGCCCTCGGCGCGGCCGATACTATGAACGATTTCCGGGTTTCGGATTTGATGATCAGTGACACCTCGTCAATCCTCTATGAATACCTGATTACCAACCAGCCCATCATTGTCGCCGTCAACGATTTCGACGATTTGCACCACATGCCGGACGGCATGAATATCATGAACTATGCCCGAATCTACGACGGAACGCAGGAGATCGACCGACTAGTGGAAGCATCCCTTGCCGACAAGACGTTTCATGATAGATATCGAAAATTGCTGGACAATTGTTTCTATTTCAACGATGGGAAATCCGTAGAACGCGCTGTTAACTTCATCCGTTCGATCAGCTAAAATTTCGTTACCGATCCACAAATGCCAGTTCAGCAGCAATGGTTTTCCTATCTCAACTATCGCAACAAAGTTGATTAGAAATCTAAAAAGCATTCAAGCGCTCTTGAACGGCCATTAATCTTTTACTTTTTATTCAAGCCCACCGCCAACTAAAGAAAGTCAACCGATTGTATGGCAAATAAAAAAATACTAATGGTCAACGATCATCATAAAAAAACCGGAATCGGTAAATATTTTTTCAATCTTTATCAATCGTTACAACAACTCTCTCCCCAGGAATTTGAATTCTCCCGATTGGATCAGAATATCAAATCCAGTAAACAAGAGGCCCCCCCCCACAATTGCCAATACCGGCCTTTCGGCTTGCGCGGTAAAACGTTCGGCAAAACCTACGATATGCTCTCCTGGTATTATTTCCCGCGCCGCATACCTGCCGGATATGACTTGTATCACATATCCAGCCAAATGATGGGAAAGAGCGTCGCTCATGTTTCTCCTGCGGTTATTACCTGCCATGATATCATGCCTTTTCAATTTTTTGGCAACCATAACCGATTTTCCGAACATTACCGAAAAAAACAGATACTGGCCATGCAGCGGGCATCATTTATTATTTTTATATCGGAATTCACCAAGAGCGATTTCATGAAACGCTTCGATTACGATGAAAAACGAACCGATGTTATCCACCATGGAATCGATTCGGTCTTCCATCCCCGGAACCCGGAAGTTTGCCGACGGGAGTTAGGTCTGCCCTGCAATCGCCCGATTGTGTTGCATGTCGGCACCGAAGCGCCGCGAAAAAATCCTCGGACCTTGTTGGAAGCGATCAAAAAGGTGCGTCAGGCATTACCGAATATTTTACTGATCCGCATTGGGGGAAAACGGCCTGAAACCCGTTCATGGGTTTCTGAATTGTCCTTAACGGAAAATGTTGCATATTATGGCAACCTGGAAGAAAACCAATTGGCAAAGTATTACAATGCCGCGGATCTCTTTTTTTTCCCGTCATTATACGAAGGTTATGGAATGCCTGTATTGGAAGCCATGAAATCCGGTTGTCCGGTGGTTGCCGCCGACGCCACATCAATTCCGGAAGTCACTGGCAATGCGGCGATCCTGCATCCGCCCCGGGATATCGAGGGTTTTGCGCTAACCATCTTAAGACTGCTCAATGATTCAACTGCGCGCTCCGATTTAAGCGCTCGGGGAATGAAACGCGCCACAGACTTTACCTGGGAACGCGCCGCCGAGCGCACTCTCAATGTATATAAGAAACGTAGATAACCTTCAGGAGTTACAATATGAAAGCAGTAATTGTGGCGGCGGGAATGGGCAGCCGCTTATGGGGAAAATCCAATGAAATGCCCAAAACCCTGATGCCGTTCGGTGAACAAACCATTCTTTCGACCATTATCAACAACCTGAATCTGGCGGGTATCGGGGAGTTTGCCATCGTAGTCGGCTATCGTTCGCAAGAAATCAGCGAGTACTTGCAGCAGAATGACTATTTCGGTCTCGATATCCGAATAGTGGAAAATTCGGAGTGGCAAAAGGGAAATGGTATATCGGTTCTGGCCGCAGCCATCGAAACCGGGACCGAAACCTTTATTCTTTCAATGTCGGATCATGTCGTGTCGGTCAATGCCCTCAAGTCGATGGTCCGGGACCCTCGGTCCACGAACTTGCTGCTGGTCGATCCGCGTATTGACCGCATTTTCGATATCGATGACGCCACCAAAGCATGGGTGGACGATCAACGGCGCATTTCCCAAATCGGGAAAACAATCGCCGACTATAATGCGGTGGATTGCGGTATCTTCCGTTTAACTCCGGAATTTTATACCGCAATGCGCGAACAACTGTCGCTGGGCAAGGAATCGATCAGCGCGGCAGTCGAAGGATTGATCAAGCGTAACCGCATAGAAGCCCTGGCCATCGGCGAAGATGACTACTGGATTGATATTGATACACCCGAGGCCTATCAGCATGCCCTCGGGATTTTTTGATAATTTCGCGACCCATATCCCGTCATTCCAGCAAAAAAAAAGACAGCGGCCTAAAGATTGCCGCTCTGAAGAGATATCCGGCATGACGCGCCCCCTCCGTCATTCCGGGTTTAACCCGGAATCCACGAATAGATGATCGTTCACACACCGTTCAAGAGAATATAATTTTTGAAACCGCCAATTTGTCGACCACCGAGTAATTTTTGCTCGATCCATGATAAAACCCGATATTTGAAGCGCTCATGTTTATGAGGAGCCCGATAGGGATTGGGTTGGCCGGAATATTGCAGTTTATCGCCCCAGTCAAAAGCCTCGATCATATTACGCATAACGCCCGGATGCGTATCTATAAAACAAGCCAAGCGATCAAGCGGACCGTAATCGAATTCCTTGGGAGCATTGGCATAAAATTCCTGAGCGCGTTGCCGTCCCCAATAGAGAGAATTGAGGGCCCGGCTTTTATTCTGCATCAGATGCGGAGGTCGCACCCAGCCGTAATGATAAATATCCGCATCGACATGGGCAACTTTAAGTTTATGATGGCCTTCGGGTTGTCGGGGATGCTCGTAATGATCGAAGCGCCGGAACGATTGAGCGTCTTGCCAGGAATGGATATCGGGCCGATTGCGAACAATCCGGATTTCATTCGGGTACCATCCGTGCGAGATATGGTAATGATTGTAATCCCCCCAAAAATGCTTATAGCGAAACAATAGTCCTTCTACTTCCGGCCGGTCCAGCAATTGCTCACAACGACTCAGGATCACCGGCAGAAACTTTTCATGAACCACTTCATCAGCCTGCAGATAAAACAGCCAGTCGCCGCTACATGCCTCTTTGGCAATATCGGTTTGGATAGCGTTTATCGCGCCATGCACACAATACTTTTCATCCCAGAGCGTATCGATAATCTTGATTTTCGGATCCCCGATCGCTTCGATTTCGGCGCGCGTTGTATCATCATCAGTTCCCATCCCTACGGCAATCACAAATTCATCGACAATGGGAAGCGCGGAACAGATCATTTCTGTTACCGGATAGTAAAGACTTACCCCATTTCTAACAAATGAAAAGGCGCTAATACGCATATAGTTATTCCTTTACCGGGTTAGAATTGCCCTAATTTAACACCTTAATGTTTAAAAAGCAAGTCAAAATTGACTTGACTTTTACTGCTGGGAGAATTATATTGGCATTAAAACAGGGAAATTGATGACACTTTATACAATTGTGATTGTTGCCAGAGATGAAACCGAAAACATTGGACGTTGTCTGGATTCCTGTCCCCAAAATGTGGAACGATTAGTAGTGGACACGGGTTCTCAGGATGATACAATAGATATAGCGCGGAAAAAAGGAGCTCGTTTAGAGCAACTGCCCTGGCGGGGATTTGCTTCGACTAAACAAGCGGCAGTCGATTTAGCCACTCATGACTGGGTGTTGGTATTGGATGCCGATGAAACCCTTTCTCCGGAATTGGCAGAGAGATTAACAAAAATTTTTGCCGGGAATCCTGTATTCCGCGCCTGGCGTATCCACCGACGCTCTTTTTACTTGGGACGGTTGATTCGGTATTCGGGTTGGCAAAACGATTTTACACTGCGTTTATTTCATCGTGCGTATGCAAAATTCAATGCAAAATTAGTCCATGAACATATAGTGACCCGGGAAAAAATTGGCACAATACCGGAGCCACTTTTTCATTATCCCTATGCAACGATTTGCCGTCATTGGCAAAAAATCAACCTTTATAGCTCGCTGGGCGCGGAGGAGCTATATCAAAACGGAAAAACCATTTCGATCATCCGGGCTCTTTGTCACGGAATCGCCAAGTTTTTAAAAATGTTCATATTAAAACGGGGATTTCTCGATGGTCGGAGCGGGTTGATATTAGCATTACTATCTTCCTGGGGAGTGTCCTTAAAATACTTGAAATTATGGGAAAAAAACCACTTAAAATCATCCATATAGATACCGGCCGCGAATGGCGCGGCGGTCAGCAGCAGGTTTTTTATCTTCATGAAGGATTATGCCGGCGCCGCATTCGAAGTGAACTCTGGGCTCCTATTGATTCGCCCCTGGTTGCCCAATGCCGACTTAACGGTCTCCCTTACCGGGAATTTCAATACCGCGGAGAAACCGATCTGATTTTGGCCCGACAAATCGCCCGCTACAGTCGATATTATGGGGTTTCCATCCTGCATCTGCATACTGGGCATGCCGTAACAATCGGTTTGTTAGCCAAACTTTTTTATCCAACATTGAAATTAATCGCCAGCCGCCGAGTGGATTTCTCAATCCAACGCAATAGGATAAGCTTTTATAAGTACCGGTCTGACCGGCTGGACCGCATTGTCTGCATTTCGCGAACCATACAAGATGTATTAATGAAAGATGGTATCCCGGAGGAAAAACTGATTACTATTTATAGTGGGATTGATCGACATCGTTTTGATACGGAAATTCCCGATACTGAATTGGCCGAGCGAATTGGCTGGCAGGCTGGAGGATTGATCATTGGGACGATAGCCGCATTGACGGGCCATAAGGACTATCCGACCCTGATCCGCGCGGCGCGGTTCGTGATCGACCAGGTACCGGAGACCCGATTTATTGCTATGGGGGAAGGCGCTGAACGGCCTGTAATTGAAAAAATGATTGTCCAATTGGGTTTACAGCGCTCTTTTTTTTTACTGGGCCACGTTGTTCAACCCGGCAGCATTCTCAAATGCCTCGATATTTTTGCGCTCAGTTCCAAAAAAGAGGGATTAGGTACGGCTGTTCTTGATGCCCTGGCTCTGGGATTGCCAGTTGTTGCCTGCCGGGGCGGCGGTATTCCCGAAATGATTACCCATGATGAAAACGGTTGCCTGACCCCGGCCCAAAACCCTCGAAAATTAGCTGAAGCGCTCCTGGAATTGATCCGCAATCCTAAAAAACGACAAAAAATATCCGGAAATGCCCGGAGTTCCACCGAAAAATTCGATATATCCACTACAATTGAAAATAACCTGCAACTTTATCGACAACTATTATCAACTAAGACTTGACTTTATTCTTTTTTTTTTTTATATTTTCATTCCGTGTTTACCAGAATTAATTTGAGGAATATATCTTCCCACTTGAAGGATGGATATGGCTGCTGAATTACATATTGGCACTTCAGGTTATAGTTTCCAGGATTGGGTCGGACCTTTTTATCCATTCAATTGGCCAAAAAACAAAATGCTCGATTATTACCAGGACCGCTTCGATACAGTAGAAATAAACAGTACTTATTATCATATTCCCCATCCGGCCGTTATGGAAAAAATTGAAGCTAAAACACCCCCCCAATTCCAATTTATGGTAAAGATTCCCCAACAGTTCTCACATGAGCTTAAATTGGAACATAAGAGTGTCGACGCATTTTTACAAGCAGTCCATCCTCTGACGAATAATGGCAAACTCAAAGGTTATCTGGCCCAGTTCCCATATCGTTTCAAATATAGTGAAAAGAATATTAAATATATCAACGACTTACATCGATCGCTTGATAACATTCCGCTTTTTATAGAGTTTCGCCACGTTTCGTGGTATCATAAGCAAACCCTTGAATTTTTAAAAAATGATCAATTGGGTTATGTAATCGTTGATGCGCCGAAACTCAAAGGGCTATTCCCCTATCATGCGCATCAAACTACAGATATCAGCTATTTCCGCCTGCATGGCCGCAACCAGGCCAATTGGTGGGATAGCGGAGGTGGGGATCGATACGATTATTTATACTCAGAAAACGAACTTAAATCATTTATTCCCGATTTGAAATATCAGATTGAACAGAGTAGCGCAGTTTATGTTTTTTTCAACAATTGCCATGCCGGACAGGCGGTTGCCAATGCCGAACTGCTCAGGCAACTGTTGAATTTAGAATTTTAACCTTTTACCCCCGATGGAGGTCTCATGTCTACCCTAACTATTTTCATGCCAGTATATGACAAGGAACAACCTGTTCGAGAAGTATTGCAGGCGTTCGCCAATCAAACCCATGGTGATTTTCAGTTAGTTATCGGCGATTTTTCCAATCGATTGACAGCCGATGAATTGACATTATGTCCCCAGGCTACCCTGGCAGAATTGGCGCTCGATACGCGATCTAAAACATTCAATCGCGTGATTGAAAATTTTCCCGGACGGTTTTTCATGCCGATTCCGCCCTACATTATTCCGGAACTTACGTTTGTGGAAAAAATTATTCAAGCCTTTGCCAATCCTCAGATTGCCATGGTTTATGCGGATTATTTTTTAGTTGAGGACAACAAGTCCAACATCGTTAAACTCTATGACTGGGAAGGCCAAATTGAGGAACGGTTTGATTTCGGTTTCGTCAAGGCGTACGATTTGGAACGCATGAAAGAAATTAAAAACTATGACGAATCCCTCGAAGTGATGGAAGAATATGATCTCTGGCTGAAACTGACTGACTGTTATCAGATCGGGCATATCGTAAGCCCGGTTTATCGCGCATTGAAAGCCCAATCTACCGCGGTCGATGACGATATTTCAAAAAAACTGTTTTCGCCGGGCGGTAAAGGACTGGGCCAATTCTCTTATCTGTTCTATCCGGAAAAGATGGAAGAAGAAGTAAAAGCCATATTTGTTAAAAAGTTAAAACGCATAAATGCCTATATCGATCATCCCACAGTGGAAGTCAAGTATCCGGCTAAACCTTATGCATACCTGGCTTCGGTCGTCATTCCTATTTTCAACCGTGTCAAATACATTAAAAATGCAGTCGAAAAAGTACTGAGTGGCACCTGGCAGGACTTTGAAGTCATCATCGTTGATAACGGGTCCACAGATGGTACACAGGACGAAGTGCGCCGGATCGCGGATCCACGGGTCCGACTGATTCAAAACAATGGCCGCTGTATTGCCGATGCGCTCAATTGCGGCATCCGACAAGCCAAGGGCAAATATATCTGTCAATTAGATAGCGACGATGAATACACGCCGGAGACTCTCAAGGCGATGATCGACCAAATGGAAAACAATCCCAAATGTGGACTGGCGATTTCCTATGATGAATTAATGGTTGTAAAGGAAACGCCATTACCGGAATTAGGGATCATTAAGCATCTGGGAGATGATCGCAACAATATTATACGGGTTGACGGCGCGGGGGCCTTGCGTGTTTTCTCCAAGGTTGTGTTGGAGGAATTTGGACTCTACGATGAAATCAATTTCGGCAATTTTGGCGAAGATTACGATATGGTACTCAAAGTCGGAGAAAAATATGATGTCGACCGCGTTCATCAGGTACTCTACCGTTATCGCCGTCATTCTGATAATACGGATGTTACCCGCGATCCCATCATGAAGGTGCGCAACAAGCTGAAATCCCGTCTCAATGCGTTGCAACGCCGTCAGCAGATGAATCTTAACTAACGATTATTGATGATCGCCAAGCTTCTGCAACTGGATACCTTTTTATTTACATTATGCAATCAGATATGGACCCATCCATGGTTGGATGGGTTCATGCCAGTTGTTACCAAACTTAAAAACTGGTATCCGATAATTGGGATCGTACTCATCGGATTATTCTGGAGCAATTACCGCAAAGCGACGATTTTCGTTTTAATTTTGGCAATAGGACTGACAATTGGTGATCAGCTCAGTTCGAATCTGCTTAAAAAAACGATCTGCCGTGTCCGCCCATGCTATGCGGAAACCCAGGCCCGTGTTCTGACCAACCGTAGTCGGTCATTCAGTTTCCCATCATCGCACGCTGCCAATACCACTCTGTTCTTTTGGATATTTACATATTTTTACCGGCGCCATCGCTCCTGGCTTTGGCTTATTCCTTTGATCATCGGTTATTCCCGTATCTATACCGGTGTTCATTATCCATTGGATGTTGTCGGTGGATGGGCGCTGGGAACTTTAATCGCTTTTTTGGTAATTATTATTACAGAAAAATTGGCAATTCGGTGGAAATGGAACGCCTATCCCTACCCTTCCAATGATAAAACGATTACAATTTTATCGATAAAGGAAAAGCATTGAATATACTGGCATTGGAAACCTCATGCGACGATACGTGCGCGGCTGTTGTTAAAGACGGTCATAAAATCTTATCCAGCGTTATCTCCTCACAAACCGCATTCCATGAAAAATACGGAGGCGTTGTACCGGAAATTGCGTCGCGTAAGCATTTCGAACTCATCGACTCGGTTATAGAAGACGCACTGACACAAGCGGGAACAACCTTGAAGGAAATTGATCTGTTCGCCGCCACCGCCTATCATGGACTGAGTGGGAGTCTGCTGGTGGGTTTGATGGCAGGGAAAACCCTTGCCTGGATTCATCAAAAACCTTTTTTACCCATCAATCATATAGAAGGCCATATTTATGCCAATTTCATCGATCATCCGGATTTAACCTTACCGCATATTTGTCTGACCGTTTCGGGCGGACATACACTGTTAGTATTGGTCAAAAATCACCAGGAATATGAATTATTAGGCAAAACCGTCGATGATGCCGCGGGCGAAGCGTTTGATAAGATTGCCCAATTTTTGGATATCGGATTTCCAGGCGGCCCCGTCATTGACCGTTTGGCAACCCGAGGCAACCCGCAAGCCTTTCATTTACCGCGTCCCATGCTAAAAAAAGAAACCTACAATTTTTCCTTTAGCGGACTTAAAACAGCGATGTTGAACCTGATTCGCGATCTCAAACAACGTTCAGACTTTTTTTGCATTGAAGATGTTTGCGCCAGTTTCCAGGCGGCATTGGTTGAAGTTTTAGTAAAAAAAACCATCCAAGCAGCTCAACAATATGGAATTTCAACAATCACCACGTCGGGTGGAGTCGCGGCAAATTCCCTGTTACGAAAAAACCTTGGACAGGAATGCGAGCGATTGAACATCCAATATTACACTCCGGCTCTTAAGTATTGCATGGACAATGCCGCCATGATCGGTACATTGGCGTATTACCGGTATCGGCATGGCGATTCCAGCAACCTGAAAGCCAATGCCGTGGCCAATATTCTGTTGAATGAACCCAATCAGCCACTCTTTGCCACGATTAAGGGTTGACAATTAGCTATCCCCTCTGTAGCTTCAGGTAAAGCCCCTCGTCTCACTTCCCGCCTGATACAGAGACTCATCAAAAGGAGCATTCATGATTAATATCTTGATTCTGTTTGGCGGCAAATCGGTGGAACATGAAATCAGCATCATTTCTGCTAAAAATATTGTACAAGCTATTGATCGGAACCGCTACCGGGTTCATCTTGTTGGAATCCATAAAAATGGTATGTGGCAACTGATTTCCGAAGAATATCTGGAGAAAATCCCGGACAATCCGCATCTAATCAGACTACCCTCGGAAAATAAAGAACAAGCGTGTCTTCTTCCCAACGGAGAGGGCGCATCGTTATATAAAATTGAAGAGGGAAAATTAATTCTGCAATCCCCGATACAGATTGCCTGGCCGGTACTTCATGGTGAAAACGGCGAAGACGGCGCCATCCAGGGGCAACTCCAACTATTGGGTATTCCCATCATTGGAAATGGTATCTTATCGTCAGCTATCGGTATGGATAAAGAGCATAAATGTATGCACTTTCTGATTAATTCTTGC
>CAZWDO010000002.1:192762-194707 GCA_964632485.1 uncultured bacterium | reverse complement strand
TTTGGCTGCGAGTGGCTATTTGTCAAACCTGCTGGTTCCGGCTCTTCCGTTGGTATCAACACGGCGCACAATCAGGACGAAATGAATCGCTATATTGAAATTGCTTTAAAACTTGATGTGAAAGCGCTAATTGAACATGGATTAGAAAGACCCCGTGAAATTGAAATTGCCGTTTTGCAAAGAGCAAATGAGACAATTATCAGCCGTCCCGGGGAGGTCATCCCTCTTCATGAATTCTACGATTATGAAGCAAAATATGTGGACCCTGATGGCGCAAAATTAGTTTACCCCGCATCGCTCCCACCGGACCTGGAAAACAGCATTCGGGTATATGCCCGCCAGATATTCCACTCCATTGGCTGCCAGGGACTGGCTCGCATTGATTTTTTCATCACTCAGGACGACCAGATACTTTTCAATGAAATCAACACTATGCCGGGTTTCACCAAAATCAGTATGTATCCCAAACTCATGGAGGAAATGGGAATCTCATACAGCCAACTGATAAATTTTTTAATTGAAAATGGAATTTTGCTAAAATGATTTGATTTGATCTATGTAAAATAAAACCGGGAGGGATTTGATGAACCACACAAAATTATTGGTTTTTATGATTGGGATGATACCGATATTGCTTTGTGGCCAACGCTATAATTTTTTACAGTATAATGAAAACCAGGGACTGTCTCAATCCACAGTCCAGGCAATCGCGCAGGATAGCGCGGGTTATTTATGGTTGGGAACACAAAATGGAATCAACCGTTTCAACGGTAGAGAGTTTCGAATGTTCACCACCAAAGACAGCTTGATTAACAATAATATATTGGCCCTTGCCCTTGATCCGCTTGAGCCGAACCATCTTTGGATCGGTACCGATAAGGGACTCAGTTGTTATCGCGAAGGGAAATTTTCATCCTATACTCAATCACATGGTCTGAATGGCGCTTATATCAACAGCCTCTTCTCAACTCCCGGGAAAAAACTATGGATTGGCACGAATAAAGGTTTAAGCCTGCTGGAATACCAAAATGATCGCGATCCCGTTATATCCAGTTACCTGGAAGATATCCCCATCAAAGCTATCATGCAAGATAATCATCAATCAATGTGGCTGGTAAGCGATCACCGATTATTTGCCATTGAAGGTGAATTAAAAGAAAAGCATAGCGATTCCACTCTTTTCTTTACATGTATCTACCAGGATAGTAAAAATACGCGCTGGGTTGGAACCCGTCAGGGTCTCTATCGATGGGATGATTCTCTACTAATCCCGTTTATGCCGGAAAAATCGACCCTTAAAACAGAAATAACATCAATCCGTGAGGATGATTTTGGCAATTTGTGGATTACGACATTTGGAAATGGCCTTTTTTATCTCAAAAATAATGAATTAATACAAATCACCAAAAAAAATGGAATTGATACCGAAAATTTTAAAACCATTTTTCGGGATCGGGAAGGTAATCTTTGGTTTGGAACCGAGACCAATGGCCTATATCGATTAAACAATTATCAATTCAGCGTATACACTAAAAATCATGGTCTGAGCAATAATGTGATATGGGGAATGATCCAGCGTCAAGACAGCGCTATTTGGATTGCCACCGATGATGGTATTAATATATTTAAGAACGGAAAATTTTATTTGCCTCAAGGACTTGAGCGTATTTCAAAATCTTTCCCGATGTATTTTATTGAAGATAAGCAGCAGACCCTATGGATTGCTACCTATCAAGAGGGTGTTTTCAGTTGGCAAAAAAATAAACTGTCCCATTATGGAACGGGTGAAGGATTACCTGACAATTTCGCCCGGGTTCTCGCTATCGATGACGATAACCGGCTATGGGCCGGTACGAGAATGGGACTCTGTCGGCTTGAAGCTGATCATTTTACCACTTTTACTACCCATGAAGGTTTGCCTGATAATAACATTTACGCATTGGCA
>CAZWDO010000002.1:181150-192752 GCA_964632485.1 uncultured bacterium | reverse complement strand
AAATGGTTTAAACGGTGAGTTGATGATTGGTACGGACAATGGGTTGATTCGCTTTCGCGAGAATAAATTTTACAAGCTCCCAATCGATTCCATATTCAATAATAAAAGAGTTATGCATATTACCACGGATTCCAACAGAAAAATAACCATCGCGACCAACCAGGGTTTTTATATTATTGATTCGCTCAACATCTTTCATTATTCGGAAGAAAACGGTTTATCCAATAATTACTGCTATTTCACCCAACAGGATCGTCAGGGTTGGCTTTGGATAGGAACAAATAAAGGATTAAACCGATTTAACGGCTCTCAATTCAAAATTTACACCCAGCAGGATGGAATTGCCAGCAATGAGTTTAATCAACATTCCTGCCTGATGGATTATAACTATCGATTATGGTTTGGTTCCGGAAGAGGGATTACCCTATGTCGACCCGAACAGATCAGCAACAGTTCCGTCCCCCCTAAAATAAATATAATTAAATTTTCAGTTTTTGACCAGCCTTATCCGATGAAGGCCAATTTAACCCTCAATTACCATGAAAATTACATTCATTTCGAATTTGACGGTATTTCGTTAGCCAATCCGCAGAGTTTGTATTATCGTTATGAATTACAGGGAATTGATAAAAGTGATAATATAACGTCATTCCCTGAAGTGCGTTATTCTTTTTTGCCACCCGGGGCTTATCGGTTCAAAATTTGGGCAGTCAATGGTGATGGTACTCTATCGTTAAATGCGGTAGCTCTGGATTTTATTATTCAACCTCCTTTTTGGAAAACCTGGTGGTTCCGCTCTCTCCTGTTTTTTTTAATTATAGGAATTATTTGCTGGACAATACGCAGACTGTTACGCAAAAACTTACTTTTGGAAGACAAGGTACGACAGCGGACCATAGAGATTTACGAAAAAAACTGTCGGCTGGAAGAGGAAAAACAAAAAGTAGAACTGGCCAATCAGGAATTAAGGGAGTTGAAAGAAAAATTTGAACGCGCGTCGTTAGAAGACCCCCTTACAAAACTGTCCAATCGCCGGGATTTATTACGACGGATGAGCGATGAAGTTGCCCGAGCGCGCCGTTACAAAAAACCCTTTGCATTTTTATTGGGAGATATTGATTTTTTTAAAAAAATCAATGATACCTATGGGCATGATGCGGGAGATCTGGTTCTTGTGATGATTGCAAACCTGCTCAAACATAATTTACGAGCCAATGATATTATCTGCCGTTGGGGGGGGAGGAATTTTTAATTATTTTACCGGAAACCGATCTGGCGGGAGCGGAATCCGTTGCGGAAAAACTCCGTTATATTATCGAAACTAACTCACTGCTCTATCAGGAAAAAACGATTCAGATCACTATCAGCTTCGGGGTGAGTATTTTTGATGAATATTTGTCCGTCGATGATTATATCAAACAAGCCGATACATGCTTATACCGGGCAAAACAAAACGGCCGCAACCAAGTCGCCCTGCCTGAATTAAAAACATGCACAACTCCCCAAATCGAAGAAGAACGCGCGAATTAATAAAGACACCTCCCCGGCACAGGCAAACAAAGAAACAAACGCCATCCATCAACTAAATTCGTCAGGATGAAGGCAGGGAAAAAGCGGAGAGGCCATTCAATCTAAGCTGAGCGAAAAAGTTCTCCCAACTTTTGACCTAAAACTTTACCGGCCAACGTAATGGCAGTCGCTAATATAATCATTCCCAACACTCCCAACACACAAGCAATCGCGATCCCATTCGAGACATAACTGAATAAAATATAGATGGCTTTAGTAATCGGGAAATATTGTTCTTTCATTGCCAGAATCAGGCTATCGGAAACTTCAAGCATGGCATAAGCAAAGCAAAGCAGACCTCCGGCGATCAAATTGGCATGGATCAAGGGGAAAGTAATACGACGGATAATCGTCAGAGTGCGCGCTCCAAGGTTGCGGGCCGCTTCCTCTAAATAAATGGAAGATTGCTGGAATCCCGCATGCGCCGAGCGAACCATATAAGGCAGACGTCGAAATGCGTAGCTGATAACCAGTAAAATGGTAGGGTCCTGACGAGGATCAAGGATAGTACCACTAAAAGTAGCCACATAACCAAAAGCCAGCACTAACCCGGGTAAGGATAGCGGCAGCATCGCCAGGCTATCTAAAATCGATTTACCTCTGACTTTCGTCCGAGTCAATATAAAGGCAATCGTCACTCCCAGCATCAAATCGAGAAAAACACTCCCAATACTATATAAAAAACTATTCTTAATACTGATATAGGCCAGGGGATTCGTAAAAATCATGTAGTAGTATTGAGTTGTAACTTTTTCCGGAACAATCGTATTTAGCCATTTTTCAGCAACGGATGAAATAATGACGCCGATATGGGGGAGCAAGGCCAGGACAATGATGCCAAAAATGAATATTATAATAGAAAACTGCTGCCAGGGTTTTACCCATTTCGCGCGTTGGGTGACATGTCCCCGCGCCAGCATCTCATAGCGCTTATTCCCCAATATCCGACGGGAAACAATAAACAGAAGGGTCGTCAATCCCGCCATAAAAACAACCAGAGTGTATCCCATCTGATTCTGATGAATATCGGTCACCATATTAAATATCTGCACAGCCATCGTTTCTTTATAATTTAAAATAATGGGAGTCCCTAAATCCGTAAACGCCCAAATAAACGTAATGATAGCTCCGGCGAAAAAACCTGGTAAAATCAATGGCAATATAATCCGGCGGAGTACATGATGAAAACGAGCTGACAGATTATAGGCCATCTCTTCCAGGCTGGGATCGATATTAGCCATAGCCGCAACTATGTTTAAATACATAATCGGGTATAAATGCAGTGTCTCCAGAATGACGACTCCCCAAAAACCACTGCCTCCCAACCAATCCGGCGGATTTTGAGAAGAAACCAGACCTAATTTAATCAGCGCCAAATTAATGGATCCAAAACGAGCGAATAACTGTTTAATACCAATAGCGCCCACAAATGGCGGCATAATCAACGGAACCAACAGCAAACCCTGCCAAAGGTCCTTGCCCCAAAATCGGGTGCGGGTTATGATCAAAGCCAGAGGTAAACTCAACATAGCAGTGAAAACAACCACAAGTAAACCCAGTTTTAAACTATTAATAATCGATTGAATATAGAGTGGATTATCCAGCATTAATTCAAAAAACTTCAAACTAAAACGGCCGTTTACCGAAAAGGACTGAATAAAAAGATCAGATATCGGATAGATCAAAAAATAGCTCAAAAGGGCAAATACCGCTCCAAATAAAAAATAATGAAAAACCTGGGTTCTTTTGGGTATAAACATGGCTTATCCCTTAAAAAGCATAATATGATTCCGTGGCAAATAGAGAATAACGCGATCGCCATGTTTATAGAACCGCTGACCCTGGCTGCTCTGAATAACAGTAAATCGCCGTTTTCCGATCAAGCAATGGTATTCCTGGGTTTCCCCTAAAAACATACTGTTTTCAATTTGAACATCATGAATAAGATTGACCTTATTTGACGGGGGAGGTTCATCGGTAGAGTAAATTTGCGCCAACGGGGGACGTATGGAAAGAGTAAGTTCCACTCCGGGGCGGAGTATCATGGAAGGGGGAATCGGTACTGAAAATGATCCCAATTCACTGGTGATGAGAGCTATGCCATCATTATCGATTTTATCGACAACGCCTGAGAAAAAATTAGCTTCGCCGATAAAACCGGCCACAAAAAGCGAAGCAGGCCGGTAATAGATTTCATGGGGTTCTGCCAGTTGAGCAATCTTACCTTCTACAAGTACCGCAATGCGATCAGCCATAGTCAGAGCTTCTTTTTGATCATGGGTGACATAAATAGCCGTAACATGGGTTTTTTTCTGAATACGGCGCAGTTCCACCCGCATTTCATTCCGCAAGTTCGCATCTAAATTGCTGAGGGGCTCATCGAAGAGAATCAAACGGGGTTCCACAACCAGCGCCCGCGCCAAAGCCACTCGTTGCTGCTGTCCTCCCGACAGTTGGTTGGGATATTGCAATTCATATCCTTTTAATTTCACGATATCCAAAATATGGCTAATTTTCTCAGCTTGAGCCTTCGCATCTATTTTTTTTATTTCAAGGCCAAATGCCACATTTTCATATACCGTCATGTGGGGCCACAAGGCATAATTCTGGAAAACCATGCTGATTCGGCGTTGGTTGGCGGCCAGAGATGTTACATCTGTTTGGTCAAACCAGATTGTTCCAGCGCTGGGTTGCTCCAACCCGGCGATCAGTCTCAATAAAGTGGTTTTGCCGCATCCGGAAGGTCCCAGCAAAAAAAAGAACTCGCCATCATCGATAGATAGTGTGATATTATTTAATACTGAGGTATTCCCGAAAGATTTTTGGAGTGAATCCAGCTTAATTATCATCTCAATCAACCTATTTCAATATACTATCATATTTATTGATAGCAAATTTAGTCCAGGCATTCAACTGTTCATTCCGAAAAACTTCATCCGTTTTCCAAGCCTTGGCATACTGGTAAAGCGAAGTGGAATCAATGGGCAACAGGCTGAACGCGCGTTCATTTTCGGTCGAGGGATTAGCTAATAAAGCGTTCCATGCCCGTTTCAGACTGGTATGGTTATCAATAAAAAGCACTCCGCATAAATCCTTGAAAACATCCTGAATCTGTTGGATTCGTTCCGCATCGTAGGGTACCATTTGCTGGTTATCGAAGGGATTGATTGGAATAACGGACACTGATTGGTATTTCTCATACATAAAGGGAACTATTGCCAGACGGTTGAGACTGGACTCTGGCGGACCGTTCGGATGGCCATGGGGCAAATAAAAAATAGATTGCCCTTGCTCGGACAATAGAAATTCAATGAAAATACGGCTATTTTCAGGATGAGGCAATCCTTTCAAGACGGAAATACAATCCGGATTGATAACAGAATGGTTATTGGGTAACAAATAACCGATTTTGTCCAGGCCATGATCCTCAATCTGTTTCCAGGCATAATAATCGACACAGAGCGCGCAGGCGGCATCTCCGGTTGTTATATCCTTAATGACGTCAATGGAAGATAGAGTGAATCTTTTGGCGTTGGCGCATATCCGCGTTAAAACATCCCACCCTTCATTCCAGCCATAGGCGCTGAGAATTACATGAAACATCATTTCAATACTTCCACTGTGGCGAATATCAGGTATTGCAATCCAATCACAATACACCGGATCCGCCAGGGATTTCCAATCGACGGGTTGGGGAATATTGAGTTGCTGCAATACCATTTTATTATAAATAACGCCGAAAGCAGACAGGCAGGTTCCATACCAATGGAATTTTGGATCATACAAAGGCATGCCGGCCAATTCGCGCGGCAAGTTACTTAAAATCAATGAATCGATTTCCAGAGGATATAATAAATGGTCTTCGAGTAGCATTAAATGCGGTGTCACTCCCCCACCCCAAAACAGATCGATATCGATTCCATCCGGGTTACGGGTAAATTCAGATTTTATAAATTTCAGATCATCCGATGACCCACCCTGGTCAATCCATTCAATTTGAATGGAAGCACCTGTTCGCTGTTGATAATATTTTTTAAATGCCTGATCAAAATTATCCAGGACATCCTTAGTATGGGGAGAGATAACCGTTAATTTCGGGTTTTCAGCGGAAGACGATGGCGGCGATTCCTTTTGACAATACAGGATAAACGCTAAAATAATTATCAGCAACCAACGATTCATAGGGCCTCCTTGTACGGATATCTTAAATAATTTTTAACAACACGAACCCAATATAAAAAAAAACCGGTAAATAGTCAAACAAAAAAAAAAATTGATTTCACTTGTTAAAAAAAAGGATTGACAAAAGCGCGATTTTTATATATATTTAGAGCAAATTTTTTAAAAAGGAATTTGTGTGATTGTACAAATCGACCCGATTCGTAAAGGAATCAAACATTTTGAATTTGAACATCAAATACAGGAATTGGGTATAGAGTTTAGTAATTCTCTTCAAAATGAAAACCAGATGGTTAGGCTTCAGGTAGATTGTGAATTGAATACCTGGGAGCTATATACCACCGTCAGGCTGGAAGCGAAATTGATCATGCGATGCGCTCGATGCCTTGAGGATTATGAATTACCGGTTCAGGAATCATTTCTTAAAGTTTATAAATTTGTCCAACAACCCACTCCGGACAATGATGATAGTGAATATACGGAATTGAGTTTGAAAGCCACAGAGTTTTCTCTCAGGGACGATATTCGGGATATACTATACCTGGCGATACCGATGAAACCTCTTTGTCATGAAGAATGCAAAGGATTATGCATCCAGTGCGGGTGTAATCTGAATCTGACCAGATGTAGTTGTAAGCGGCAAACTGATCCGCGCTTGGAAGTATTCAAACAATTTTTAACTAGTATTCAGGGAGGATAAAATGGCTGTCCCCAAGAAAAAAAGCAGCAAAGCACGTTCTCGTAAAAGAAGATCACATTGGCATTTGGAAATGCCGGCAATGGCTGGATGCCCTCATTGTGGAGCAACCAAACGGCCCCATTTTGTATGTCCGGAATGTGGTTTTTATCGCGACAGATTAATTATAGCAGCTAAAGAGGACTAAATCCGGTGAACATAGCCCTGGATGCCATGGGTGGAGATTTTGGCGCTGAGAATAATGTCAAAGCCGCTATAATGGCATTGAAAGAGTTTTCACATTTGGATAAAGTATATTTGGTCGGTAAAAAAGATCAGATATTAAGGTTGCTGGAACATCAGACAGTTGATGAAAAGCGGATTGAAATAATCGATTGCGACCAGGAAGTCAGCATGAAAGACGCGCCCTCTATAGCGCTACGTCAAAAAAAGCAATCTTCGCTGGCCTTGATGTTCCAACTTCATAAAGATCAAGCGGTTAATGCTGTTGTTTCGGCAGGGAATACCGGCGCAGTCATGGCGTTTGCTCTGAAATATCTGGGACGCCTGCCAGGAATCAACCGACCCGGAATAGTCGCCACACTGCCAACACGTACCGGAATACCCGTTGTATTGATGGATGTAGGAGCAAACACGGATTGCAAAGCTAAGAATCTCTTGCAATTTGGTTATATGGGTTCGATATTTTCCGAAAACATTATTGGAATTCCACGGCCAAAAGTCGGATTAATCAATATTGGCGAAGAATCCAGCAAAGGAAACGACATATCACTGTTAGCGCATCAACTTCTGGAAAAATCGGGTCTCAATTTTCAGGGAAATGCCGAGGGCCGCGATATTCTGGGCGGTAATTTTCATGTGATTGTGATGGATGGGTTTGTAGGCAATATTGTACTTAAACATAGTGAAAGCCTGGTGTACCTCGTTAATAGCCTGTTCAAGGAGGCAATTCGCAAGCACTTCTGGCCAAAAATAGGCGCATTGTTCATGCTGCCAGCCTTCGATTACCTCAAAAAGAAACTAAATTATGAAAGCTATGGCGGCGGGGCGCTTCTCGGCATCAATGGAAATTGCATCATTTCACATGGAAAATCGAGTCCTCTGGCCTTGAAAAATGCGATTCGTGAAGCCATCAGCCTGAACACGCATTCAATCAATCAACTCATTGAAAAAGAAATGCTTAAACATAATAGTGAGGATTTTTAATGGAACAGAAAATTGCATTGATTACCGGTGGTGATCGAGGCATTGGGTTTGCTGTTACCCGACGTTTAGCGCGCGAAAAAAATTTTTGTATCATTTTGAACAGAAATCAAGAAAGCGGTGAAAAAGCGGCAGAGACAATTCGTAACGAAGGCGGCCAGGCAGCGGCATTTTCTCTTGATATTCAATTGGCAGATGCGGTTCAGGAGACCATAAAAAAAATACATACAGATTATGGCCGCATCGATTATTTAGTGAATAATGCCGGCATTACGCGCGACAAACTGCTTTTACGTATGTCGGAAGACGATTTTGATACCGTTTTATCTATTAATCTCAAAGGTACGTTTCTTGTCACGCGAGAATGTATCAAAATTATGAGCCGACAACGTTTTGGAACGATTGTCAATATTTCCTCAGTCGTCGGTCTCAGCGGAAATGCCGGACAAGCAAACTACGCGGCATCCAAAGCCGGGCTTATCGGATTCGGTAAAGCTGTTGCCAGGGAAATGGCGGGACGCAATATTCGGGTTAACACGATTGCTCCCGGGTATATCGCAACTGATATGACAGAAAATCTGCCACAGGAAATCAAAGATCAACTGATTCAACAAAGCCTTTTAAAACGGCCAGGCCAACCGGAAGAAGTTGCGGCTTTGGTATGGTTTTTATTATCTGACGAATCTTCGTTTATAACTGGCCAGACCATTACGGTGGATGGTGGTTTCATTCTTTCATAACCCAACTTAAGGAGGACAAATCATGTCAACTGAAATTTTTGAAAAAGTGAAAGAGATCGTTATTGACAAATTAGGTGTAGATGGCAAACAGGTGACTGAAGACGCATCGTTCATTGATGATTTGAACGCGGATTCCCTGGACACGGTTGAATTGATCATGGCGCTTGAAGAAGAATATGAAATCGAAATACCGGATGATGAAGCCAAGTCCATTCGGACCGTTGGCGATGCCATGCGTTATATTGAAAACCATAAATAAAACCCGATAAAATAAAGGAACCATTTATGGAACGGCAACGAGTTGTTATTACCGGGTTGGGAACAGTCAATCCTTTGGACAATAATGTCGTCTCGACCTGGGAAAAGGCTCTGAAAGGAGAATCCGGGATAGGGTTAATTACCCGCTTTGATCCATCCAATTTTAAGACTCGCTTTGCCGGAGAAGTCAAAGGCTTGGATGTTTCTCTTTATATTGAGCCAAAAGCGGCCAAGCGAATGGATCCGTTTACAGTATTCGGCGTATGCGCAGCCGAGCAAGCGATATCCGATGCGGGGATTGATTTTAGTCAATTTACCCCTGAAGATATTGGTGTGATTATGGGTGTTGGGATGGGAGGCATTCTGACTTTTGAAGACCAGCATTCCGCTTTGATCAATAAAGGCCCTGGTCGTGTCAGTCCATTTTTCGTACCCATGCTCATTCCCGATATTGTATGTGGTCATATTGCAATGCGTCACAATCTAAAAGGTGATAATTATTCAATATCGTCTGCCTGCGCTTCTTCAGCGCATGCCATCGGAGAATCGTACTGGAGTATAGCTACCGGTCGTCAACGTATGATAATTACAGGAGGCGCTGAAGCGGCCGTCGCGCCTATGGCACTGGCCGGATTCAATTCCGCCCAGGCTCTGTCGACTCGAAATGACGATTATCAACACGCTTCACGTCCATTTGATTTAAACCGTGACGGTTTTATAATGGCCGAAGGTTCGGCAATTATTGTGCTTGAAGAATTGTCATCGGCGCTTAAACGTGGCGCTAAAATCTATGCTGAAATTGTCGGTATGGGATACTCCTGTGATGCCTTTCACATTACCTCACCCGATCCGGAAGGGAAAGGCGCCATACTGGCCATGCAAAAAGCGCTCAAATCAGCGGGTTTAGAACCCCATCAAATTGGGCATATCAATGCGCATGGCACATCAACCGAATTGAACGATAAAACCGAAACCGGAGCGATCAAACAGGTCTTCGGCGATCATGCCTATCAATTGGTTGTATGCTCAACTAAGAGCATGACCGGGCATTTATTGGGTTCCGCGGGAGCCATTGAAACCCTGTTTCTTGCTAAATCTTTACAAGAACAAGTGATCCCGCCAACCATCAACTACCAGACCCCGGACCCCAGTTGTGATTTGAATTACAATCCCAACCAGGCGTCTTCGCTTTCCTTTGAATACGGATTAACCAATTCTTTCGGTTTCGGCGGACACAATTGTTCGTTAATTCTTAAGCGATATGCTGAATGATGAGCAATTGCTTTTCTGCCAGCAGAAATTAGGCTTTCATTTCGCCCAACAGGATCTGTTGATACAGGCTTTGACCCATCGATCCCTTTCTATGCAGTTGAAAGATGGCCAGTCTCACAATGAACGATTGGAATTCCTGGGAGATGCGTTGCTGAACTTCATCGTATCGGAATACCTTTTTCAGGAATACCCGGATAAACCCGAAGGTCAGTTATCCAAAATGAAAGCCATCCTGGTCAGCCGGCAGGTATTGGCGGAAATGATGAAAATGAATCGTCTCCAGTCGTATGTTCTCTTATCCGAAGGGGAACATATGACGGGTGGACGGGATCGAGTATCGATTCTGGCAAATGTATTTGAAGCTTTGGTGGGGGCTATTTATCTCGATAGCGGGTTAACCCCCGTCTATACGTTTTTACGACACACCTTAATCAATCATCATCGTTCATTCCTGCAAGACACTGATTATTTCAATTATAAAAGCCGATTACAAGAATTTTTTCAGGGAAAACTTAAAAAATCTCCCTCTTATATAGTCATTAAGGAAAATGGACCTGATCACGATAAACTTTTTGAAATTCAAGTCAGCATTGGCGATTCGCCTCTCGCAGTCGGCAGTGGCAATTCTAAAAAAATGGCGCAACAAAATGCCGCTAAAGCGGCGCTATTCCAATTGGGTTTGATTGAGGATGTTTGATCAACCCTGGTTATTCCAGATTATAGAAAACTATCCAGCCGATTGGTCTATGTTTTTTGACCGGTTGATCTGGCAGCAAATGGAAGCGGAATGGCTGACTACTCCCCTGCTCAGACTTTATACATGGCGCACGCCAACGATATCGATCGGCTATCACCAGAAGATAAGCGATTTTGATCTGACTAAAATTGCGCGTAATGGAATATCGATTGTTCGTCGTCCTACAGGCGGCCGTGCGGTATTCCATTCTCAGGATATTACTTACAGCGTAATTACTCCTCTGGTAAACAATTCCCCCCAGCAAATATATGAGTGGATCCACCAGGCGCTCCATAAAGGGTTATTAAATTTAGATATTGACAGCCAATTTGAACAAAATAAATTTACAAAAACCATTCAAGGCGAGATTCCAAAAACCTGTTTTTCATCCAGCGCGCGTTGGGAGCTTAAAATCGCTTCTAAAAAACTTGTTGGAAGCGCTCAACGTGTGGGGCAAAGAGCTATTCTCCAACATGGAAGCATCCCGATTACGGCTGAGCACCAAAATATTTTCACATACCTGAATGAACCCCCGGAAAAAAAAATCCGTCTTAAGCTCTTTTATGAAACCCATACCGCTAGTCTCAATGAAGCGTCGCAGAAAAAATTCGATCCCGCCCACCCGTCAGACCTCTTTAATAGTTTGAAAAACGGTTTCGCTGAAGCTTTTAATATCATTGATTGGCAACCGGTTACCACTTCATGGACATAAATTGAGCTGAGTTTTACCATCCCAAATTTTTTCTTCAAGTGAATGGACTTCCGCTACAATCACTGATTGATCACTGCTTTTAACTCGTTTTTTCAACTGTGCGATTAATTTAACAAGATTATCCATTGAAAAATTTCGTTCGCATACGGGGAGGTGGATGATAACCGCGCTCACAGTCAATAAAGGGAAATTGCTCACCCGACCCTCGCGGTCCTGGGACACAATAAAGCCACGCG
>CAZWDO010000002.1:176951-181140 GCA_964632485.1 uncultured bacterium | reverse complement strand
ATCTTCAATTGAATACATACTGCGAACATCTTGCGCAAAGCGCAGGCAAATAGCTTGGATTTCCTCATTGAGCGGTTGAAAATATTGCCCATTTTGAAGGTATTCAATCCCCAGAAAAAAATCATCACCCCCAATGTGACCGCAAAACCGATTCTTCTCCTTAGCATGTCCTCGCAATAAATCAGAAAATAAATAAATAGCTCGATCACCTTGTCTAAACCCATATAAATCGTTGAAGGGTTTGAAATAATCAAAATCAAAATAAACAATACTGAAACTGGTGTTTAATTGATCGAATATCTTTGATAAGAATTGATTAATCAGGGTGTTTCCGGGCAGCTTTGTCAATGGATTCAAATCCCTGGCAAGAGCCAAATTTTTATCATTGACAACTTTTAGAATAGCTTTGGCGCTGAGAAATCCAACATAGCGTCCATTTTCTGTTAGTATAATTCCCTCGGAATTATCATCCATCGAGAATATCTCAAGAATATTCTCAATGCGCGTCTTGATGTCCGCCACCGGAATACGATGAATGAAGTCATTGATTTTTTTACCAAAGGTCTTGTTTAAAAGCAGATCCTTGCCATATTTCGAATAGACATATTCTTTAAGATTCTTTTCTCTAACAATCCCTAATGGTTCCTCGTCATCGTTGATCACCGGGAAAAAAGAGTATTCTTTATTATTGCGAAAAAAATCAAATACGTATGAGATATCGGTATCGTGATAGATTATAGAAGGAATTTTTTCCAATTGATTAAATATCAGTTTTTTATCAATCTGTTGCTCTCGTCGGTCAGCTTGTATCATCAATTGCACGATATCGTATTTAACCGACAATTCAGCATGATTCAACGTTGGTTTTTGAATCAGGTACCCTTGGGCAAAGTCGCACCCGATATCCTTACAGACATAAAACTCTTCTTCCGTTTCGATTCCTTCGGCGATGACCATAATACCCAAAATATGAGCAAGATTTAAAACCTTTGAGACAAACAATTTCTTTTTTGAATCCGCAAAGATATTGGCAATAAAGAATCGATCGATTTTAACAAAATCGGGTTCAGAATGATAAAGCAATTGCAACCCGGAATATCCAGTTCCAAAATCATCAATAGCAATCTTGAAGGATTCCCGTTTGTAATATTCTAAAATAGCCTGAGATTCTACCGAATATTGCACTTCATGCCGCTCTGAAATTTCGAAACAGATTGAAATTGGAGTCAATTTAAACTGATTCAATATTTTTGTAGTATTTCCCCTGCTGAAATCCGGCATCATCAATACACGGTTATCGAGATTATAAAAAATTTTAGTTCGGGGGGCAAACGAAAATTTTGAAAATATGGCAACCACTTTTTCCCGCAACATTAAATCAAAATAATAAAGCATTTTATCCTGATAGGCCTGATCGAACACGGCCTGAATCGATTTGAATCCGGCGCATTCGTATCGACGGAGAAGTACTTCAAACCCCAGAGTTATACCAGTATGAATATTGACAATAGGCTGAAACGCAAAATCTACCTGATCAACGACCTGTTTCCAGAATAGTTCCCGTTCGATACTCATACTATTTAATCGGAAGATTGCTGGTGTTTGATATTGGTGCCATCGACAATAAAAATAATTTCCTCGCAGATATTTGTAGTCAGATCGGCAATCCGTTCCAAATTGCGTGAGATAGTGAGTAATTCCAACGAAGTTTCAATGGTGCTGGGCTTGGAAATCATATACGTAATCAATACACGGATGTTCTGATCGCGGACCGCGTCAATAATGCTGTCCCGCTGACAGATATCATGGGCCAGATTACAATCCTCATTGATAAAGGCCATGATCGAATCCTTGAGCATCTTGATGGTTAACTGGGCCATACGCGGTAGATCGATAAAGGGTTTTACCGGTGGAAGATCGAGCAGACGCAGCGCGCTTTGAGCGATATTGACCCCATGATCGGCCATGCGTTCCAAATCAGCGCTGGTTTTGTTCACCATCATAATCAATCGCAATTGTTTTGCTTTGGGTTCAAACTGCGCGATCATGCCAATACAAGCTTCATCAAATTCAAGTTCAAGCCGGTTGGCTTCAGCTTCGTCCCGTTCGATGACATCCAGCAGCATCTCCTTATTATTTTCGGCGAGCGCAGTAATCGACTTTTCAATCATGTGTTCCACATGCATCGCAAATTTGACAACTTCACTTTTCAGCCAATTTAATTTATCATCCAGCATTTCCATTCCTTTCCTTATCCAAACTTTCCGGTAAGATATTCTTCGGTTCGTTTATCCTTGGGTACGGTAAAAAGTTTTTCCGTCGGGCCGGCCTCCACCAATTCGCCCAAATAAAGAAAAATCGTATTGTCAGACACTCGGGCTGCCTGGGCGATATTATGAGTGACCAGAATAATCGTAACCTCTTTTTTTAATTCAATAATTAATTCTTCGATATAAGCGGTGGCCTTGGGATCAAGCGCAGAAGTCGGTTCGTCAAGAAGCATGATCTCAGGCTGCATAGCTAAAGCGCGGGCAATACAAAGTCGTTGTTGCTGGCCACCGGATAAAAAAGTTCCCTTTCGATGCAAATGAGTCTCAACTTCGTTCCACAATGCCGCTTTTCGAAGAGATTCTTCCACGATTTTATCGGATTGACTTTTTTTAAGTTTAATCCCATTCAGATGATATCCGGCTAATACGTTTTCATAAATGCTCATCATGGGAAAAGGGTTGGGGCGTTGGAAGACCATACCAATTTTCCGCCGGACCTGAATCGCATCAATACTGAACAGGTCCAGCGAATTTAATATAATATGCCCTTCCACGCGCACACCCGGAGTGAGTTCATGAAGCCGATTGATACATCGCAATAATGTTGTCTTCCCGCAACCGGAAGGGCCCATGATAGCGGTTACCTGGTTCCGGTTGATTTTTAAGCTGATATCGTTTAGAGCCAGTTGATTATTATAAAAGACCTTAAGGTCTTGAATTGCTAAAATCGCACGTTCCATCGTCGCATTCCTATCTTGGCAATCAGATTGAGAATAAGTACAAAGACAATTAAAATCAGGGACGCTCCCCAGGCCAGGGCATGCCATTCGGGATAAGGGCTGGTGGCATAATTAAAGATCACATGGGGCAGAGAATTGATCGGCTTTAAAATATTGTAGTTCATAAACTGGTTGCCGAAAGCCGTAAACAACAGAGGCGCGGTTTCACCGCTCACACGGGCGATACTGATTAAAATACCGGTAATAATCCCACTCATCCCGGTCGGTACAATTACCTTTATAATCGTACGGTAATAAGGGACTCCCAGGGCCAGGGACGCTTCCTTGAGACTATGCGGCACCAGATTGAGAGTCTCCTCGGTAGAACGAATGATCACGGGCAGCATCATTAATGCCAGGGCGACACCGCCGGAAAAAGCGGAGAACGTCTTCATGGTTCGCACTACCCAAATATAGGCAATCAAACCGATTACAATGGAGGGCACACCCTGAAGGATTTCCACGCCCAACCGAATCCCATACGCCCACCGTCCCTCTCGGTATTCCGAAAGATAGATGCCCGTGGCTATACCCAGTGGAACCGACATCAATACAGCTAAAAAAATCAACAGGAAAGTGCCAATGATGGCATTATTAATGCCCCCTCCCAATTCACCTACCGGGGCCGGCAGATTAATAATAAAATCCCAGTTTATTGAGTGGATTCCCTTTTCGATAATATAATAAAATATCATTACCAAAGGGATGGTCATGGCAAAAGAAAAGAAAAAAATCATCATCTTAAAACCATGATCTTTAATTTTGCGGTAAAGCAATTTTTCACGGAGTCTCATGAAAACCTTTGGTTAAGGGTGAGGAGACGGCGAATTTGCCAATTTTTTGATAATATACTTGCCCAGAATATTTATTACAGTAGTAACCAGAAAAAGAATCATTCCCATCTCGATTAAAGCTGATAGATGGATAGGGTCGGACGCTTCGGCAAACTCATTGGCGATCAGACTGGCAATCGTATTTCCGGGAGAAAAAATAGATTTGGGAATATAATTTGAGTTGCCGATAACCATAGTAACCGCCATGGTTTCTCCTAACGCTCTTCCCAAAGATAATAATATTCCGGCAAAAATACCGGAATAAGCATAGGGTACTACCACATGCCGAACCACTTCATAGCGGGTT
>CAZWDO010000002.1:80240-176941 GCA_964632485.1 uncultured bacterium | reverse complement strand
CCGCTTCCTTCAGGTCATTGGGTACCATACTGATAATTTCACGCGCTATTGAAGCGGAATAGGGAGTAATCATCACTGCCAAAATTAACGAAGAAGTAAAAATTCCAACGCCATAAGGAGCAATACCCAACTTAATTTCCCAGCTTCGGATCAGTGGAACTAGCACAAAGATACCCCAAAACCCATAAATCACTGATGGAATTCCCGCCAATAACTCAATCATGGTTTTCAAAGTAGCTGAAACCCAGCCATGAAGATAATATTCACCTAAAAAAAGTGAAATCGATAAAGCAAACGGTAATGATATCATTAACGCTATAAAGGAAGTCAGCAAGGTCCCGATTAAAAATGGCAATGCGCCATATTCGCTCATTACCGGGTCCCAAACGCTACTCGTCAGGAAATTCCATCCAAAACTCTTCAGACTGGGAAATGCATTATAAACGATTGATAAAAAAATCAGCAGAATAATTGATCCCACGGATAATGCGGCTATCCATAAAGATAATCGAAACAAGCGTTCCTTATTCATTTCACCTGCCTTGAAGCCGTAATGCTAAAGCTGTTTTTAAATGCAGGGATGGTATCAAACCCTGGTTTAACCTTTTGCTGATAGAGAGTAAATGGCAATTCATACTACAATAATGGTTTCTTTTGATAGGTCAGAGTTTTTAGAATCGTTTCCGTTAATTTTACCATTTTTTCCGGTAATGGCGCATAATGCAGAGGTTGGGCATATTGCTGGCCTTCATGTACCATCCACCACAAAAGGTTAGCCAAATTTGTGGCGCGTTGGGCGGATCGGTTGTTATAATTCTGTTCCTGATAAAGAAGAATCCATGTCAAACCACTAATCGGATACCCTTCTTTGGCAGTTGTATTCGTCAATGAGACCCGCGTATCCGCCGGAATATCAGTATTAGCCGCCAACGATACGGATTGGATAGTGGGTTGAATAAATTGACCGCTGGAATTTTTAATGGAACCAATCGGCATTTTATTTTCCAATGCATAGATCAGCTCTACATAACCAATTGAACCCGGCAATTGTTTGATCATCCCGGCAACTCCCGGATTGCCTTTAGCGCCTAATCCAGCCGGCCAATTTAACGCTTTTCCGGCGCCGACCTTCTTTTGCCAATCGGAACTCACTTTTGAAAGATAATCACTAAAAATAAAGGTCGTTCCACTGCCGTCTGAACGATGGACAATGACGATATCCATTGACGGCAACTTGATGCCGGGATTGATGCTTTGCAGTCGCGCATCGTTCCATTTCGTTACTTTCCCCAGAAAAATATCAGCAATGATATCCGGAGAAAATTTTAATTCACTATTGCCGGGAAGATTATAGGTCAATACAACAGCCCCCATACAAATCGGAATATGTAGTATCGGAGTTTTAGACTGAGCCAGTTCATTTTCATTTAGGAACGCATCACTGGCCCCGAAATCCACGGTTTGAGACAATAATTGTTTAACACCCCCACCTGAACCGATCGCCTGATAATTCACTTTCATTGAATTAAGTGAATGATACACATCAAAAATTTTTGAATACAACGGATACGGAAAAGTAGCTCCGGCTCCTAACAATTCCATATCTTGCGCTTGCAGTGTCAGTGGAATAATCGCTATAAAAAGCGCTATCCAGCTAATCATTTTGTTACGTTTCATTTCGGCCTTCCTTTCATAAAGTTTGTGCTCTGATAATACGCATTAATTATTAATTAAAAATAAACCAATTGTTAAGATTCGGTTAAGAAACCCTTAATTTGGTTTTCAGGTAAAACAAAAACTAATTCAAATTGATAGTTTGAACAAATAATTTTCTATGCGAGATCTGGCGGGGTTTTATCCATTAAATCTTTATAAATACGAGACAAAAGAGAATAAAAAAATATAAATATGATTTTTTGCTTGACAACGATTGATTTTTTTATTAATTTACATTAAAACTAATCCCGGAGGGGACCAATGCAAAGTTTTACAACACGCCGGAAATTTTTAAAATCCATGGTTTTGAATTTAATTTTTTTTGCGGTGTTAGTTACACCATTCCGTGGTTGGGGATTGCGAAAGCTGCGAACGAAATTCAGTAAGGAAGAGATCGATATTCTCTTGACACACAGATGGAAAACACGTACTCAACTTAGGGAGCTGACTTTTTTTGGAAAAAAAGTGTATTTATTAAATCAGTATTATTATCCTGAATTTGCTTTAAATGAAAGCGCCTGGTTTATTTGGAACCGATTAAAAAAAACCAGCCGTTATTCAGATCTTCTCGATGCGATGATGGTGGAATATGAAGTTGAAAAAGAACGGGCAAGTGAAGACATTTTATTGACTTTAGGTACACTTTGGAAAAAAAACCTGATTGAAATAAACGGTTAGAAAGGAATAATCATGGCTGAGAACACCGATATGATAATTAAAGAGGAGGACACTTTTATACTTCCAGAGCATGTTGTCTTGCGGGAAGAAGATAACGGTGCATTTCTATTTAATACTATAACCAATGCCTTAAAAGCCGTGAATGAAACAGGACGAGATATAATTCAATCACTTTTAAAGGGTTCCGCATTCCATGCAATGATTGATCAACTGATGGATACCTTTGAAGATGTTGCCCGTATTCGTGTTGAAGATGACGCAAAAAAATTTATAGCTCAATTAACCGACCAGGGTTATATCATAAAAAAGTGAAGCGACCATGAAAATTCTCCATGTAATCAGTGCCCCGACTTCTGTTTTCATTGCTATTACAGGTCGGTGCAATATGTCGTGCAAACATTGCAATGTCGGCGACCACCAAAACAGACATTTATATGAACTCACTACCAGCGAATGGAAGCATTTTTTTGATGAATTGGAAGAACTAAAAGTCTTTCGTATGCGCATCAGCGGAGGTGAACCGTTTGTGCGCGAAGATATCTTTGAATTATTTGATTATATACAATCCCGCCATTTCTGGATGGATATTAATACAAATGCGACGTTAGTTGACGAATCCGCCGCCCGGAGAATCGGAGAATATCCCAAAATTGGTAATATTTTAGTCAGCCTGGATGGTTCAGATGGCGAGACCTATGAAAAAATGCGCGGGAAGAATACCTTTGAATCCGCTATGCGAGGAATACACTATTTAATCAAGTATAACCGTCATCGAGTTTCTTTCTACTGTACAGTGACCCGCCACAATTACCAGGATATTGAAAACATGATTAAAATGGTAAAAAAATGGCCTTGTGGCGGGATCAAATTCAATTTTATGATTGGTGGCGGAAATGCGGATATTTTTTTCCGTGAATTGGCATTGGATGATGAAGAACGACGCCAGTTATCGGAAGAATTGGTTGAACTCCAGGAAAAATATCAGATTGTATCGGGGACCGTTTTAGATACTCATACCATGTTCAAGGATTTTAGTCAACGTTATGAGGGACTGAAGGGTAAAAATATTCCACCTCGGTTTGTTACCGGATGCGGTTCAGTCCGAAATGAAGTCACCATTCGTTTCGAGGGAAACGTTACCCCCTGCGATCGGTTAAGTCACATGGTATGCGGCAATATCCGCAATCAAACCTTTAAGGATATCTGGCTCAATTCGCCTCTTCTCAATGAATTTCGCAAGCGTATGAATATTACACTGGCAGAATTTGAAGACTGTAAAAACTGTGAATACAACATATTATGCACGGGAGGATGTCCCGCGGTTCCCTATGGAATGGGAAAAGGGATTTTTAATCACGATCCCCTGTCATGCTACAAAGTTTATTCGTTGGAAGTTCCCTTCTTCCGACGTGTCAAAGAGGAATAACATGGATCAAGCTAAATTCAAGCTCCCGCCGGGAGTTCCACCGTTAGGTACAATCTATCTCTATCCAACGGATCGATGTAATTTAAACTGCAATCACTGCTGGGTCGCTCCCCAGCAAATTCAGACCATAGATGAGTACATCGAACGCATCAAAGCGCGGGAAATCACGATCGATCAAATTAAAGACACTTTTATAAAAGCCCGGGATATCGGTTGCCATTCCGTTAAATTTACCGGAGGTGAACCCTTACTGCGGGATGATACCCCTGAGTTGATGCGTTGGATGAAAGAACAGAACATCTCCATGACAATTGAAACCAATGGAACGCTGATTGATGAAAAAATGGCCAAAACCCTGAAAGAAGTGGGGATGCGACATGTTGCCATCAGCCTGGATGGCCCTAATGCCGAGATCCACGATCGGCTACGCGGCCAACCGGGCGCCTTTGAGCAAACTGTCCAGGGTATTAAAAACTCCGTTAAAGCCGGAATGGGTGTACAAATTATCATGTCGCTCTATACCGACAATGAAAATCTAATCGAATCTACCGTCCAACTTGCCATTCAACTGGGCGCCAATTCGTTTAAAATCAATCCGGTAATACCTTCCGGGCGCGCGCTTTCTGTTGCTAAAGAATCCCGAATCGTTCCGGTTGTCCGATTAATGCACCTTTATAAATATGTATATCAAATTTTAATGCCTAAATATCGATTTCGCATCTTTTTTTCCGTACCGACCGGGTTAAAAGATTTTCGTGAAATTGTTTCGCATACTGGGGAATGCCATATCCATTTTATCTGCGGATTGATGGGCAACGGGGATATTTCAATCTGCGGCATCGGCCGCACAGAGCCAGAACTAATCATGGGGAATATAAAAAAAGATGATATCCGGGATGTTTGGGTGAACGGTCCCATTTTCAAAAAAATCCGCGAAGATATTCCCAACAATCTCAAAGGTATCTGCAGCCGTTGTATTTTTAAGGCTAAATGTCTGGGCTCATGCCTGGCAATTACCTATGCCATGACCGGAGAAATTAACAATGGATACTGGTTCTGCGAAGAAGCCGATCGATTGGGACTTTTCCCTGAATCGCGCAAATTTGTTGCAGAACCGTCTCAAGTCGCTTCCCCTGTCTGCAGCGAATAAAACAATCAATTGCGCATTTTATTACCTAGCATGATCAGCAATCATAGTGTTCAGAGAAAACACTAACATGGTAATGCTTTGTCGAAAAAGGACATTATAATTGCTAAGTTATACGGAAAAGCCCTGAGTACTTTTTTAATTTACCTAACTTGAAGCAAACACCCATCCGCAAAGATATGTCATACGACTGCCAGGAATTCGGTTTGCCCTATATTCAACTAATTTGCCACAGATTTTACCTTCCGTGGCAAATTATTTTCAATAAAAAACACAGTTTTAAATCTTATTTCTGATCAAAGAGCGTAAATTCCGGGTAAATATCGACCGGAATATGAACCAATTTCGAACGCAGCTTCATCAAAGATGGCGAATCAACTGCGTACTGCTTCAATAGGTCGGTTGCCGCTTTATAATCACCCGTTGCTTCTATGATGAGAATCGTTTCCGCCAACTCAATAATTGCCGGTTCGATTTTCTCAAAATTTACAGCAATACGATTTGTCTTTTCATCGTAGTGATAAGCATCCCGTTCCAGTAAAAAATTATATATCATAGCGTTAGCAGCGCCATGGGCTTCATTGATGCCAAAACGAACTGAACGAAAAATATTGGTTAAATAGGTCACCCAGATTGATTCCACGATCTCATCGGAATAAACTCCTTTTTCAACCATAAACAGATTATTGTACATGCCTAAAACATCAGCTTTCGCTTCTTCAATACGGGAATAAGTCTCTTTAAGTTCTAATTTGACTTCAGTTTCGAGACCATTAACCCGAATATAACCAGGACCGACACCATGCGAAATTTCATGCATAAGCGTATGATTGAAAAATGCTTCAAAGGTTGCCCACTGATATTGATCCTCGATAAGCACCTCTCGGGCAATCGGCAACAAGATTTGGTTAAATTTTGCCTCATGGATGTTTTTCATCATCACTTTTTTTGAACCCTTTTCCTGGCGCACTCGTTCATCATTCGGTAAATTGAAAGCCAGAGTTTGAACGCCCGCTTTCGTATCCCCAGCGGAAAAAAACAAGTTAACGACATAAATCGGGGATTCACTTCCTTTGGGCTGACCTCGTAAAGAATCCGGCAGGGGCAGATGGACTTCAATATCGTTCAAATAATCGGCAAACATGGATAATTTGTTCGATTCCTGCAAATCAGTCACACAGACAAATGCTTCAAAAGAAGCTTTATAATTAAACATCTCATCCTCATATACTTCATAAGGGCCAATCACAATTTCGATATTAGAATGCTGAACATCCATCCATGCCTTATCGCTTTCATAATAGTCGTTCGTAAAAAATGCCTCGGCGCGGGTTAACAAATAATTTGCCAGCGACGCGTTCTCACTGACTTCAGCGGCTTTACGCAGATATTCAGCGCAACGAGTCAGATAACTTACATAAAATTCAGAATACGGAATGGCCTTCAATCCGTTACTATCCCGCCGAATAACCGTAAACTCGGAAATAAAGGGCAATCGTTGATCGGGATGAGTTTCAAGCCAGTCCTGAAAATTCTCTTTGGTCATATCCGCCGGATAAAAATTGGCTCCCTGGGGTTTTAAATGTCCAGGAATAAAGGGACGATGATGGTCAAGACGATCAAAAGGTCCGAACATAATTTTAAAATATTCTTTTATTGCGGGATCTACTTTATTATCAGCGCTCAATAGTTCCATTTCAAGTTGGACGTTTCCTTCATAAACTTGTCGCAAGAAAATAGAATCCATCAATTTTGCCGCATCCGTCAGGTATGCCAGCACTTTTTTCTCGCTATCACTCAATCCGCCCAGGTTTACACTCACTTCAGTTTTTGAAAACTGCTCAAGTTTTTGTTTCATTTCTTCTGATGCATTCCCCTGTTTTGTGTTGTTACACATTGTTACCAAGGCCCATACAAAAAAAATGGCGCCAATTGTTACCAGCCGATACCAAGTAGACATTCCGTAGCTCCTTTGTTAAACTATATTCACCTAAAACAAAATATTCAGACATTAATTAAAACAGTTCCGATTATTTATGGGTGTCGGGGTTTGAAATAGACTGTGAGCAATACCCATTCCGGGTGGTTACCCAGCCGCATGGGAGGGCCCCAGAAACCATAGCCGCTGGAAACATAAATATGGGTCTGACCATAACTTTTCAGTCCCCAGCTTAATACATACAAGGAACGGACCAGAAAATTCAAGGGCCAAAGCTGACCGTAGTGAGTATGTCCCGACAATTGAAGATCAATTCCATTTACGACCGCCTCGGCCAGATTCCACGGTTGATGATCAAGTAAAATCAATGGGAATCGCTTATCAATGCCGCTCATCAGTTCTTTCATAGATTTCCGGGGATGGTATGTAAAACGCACACCGCTATAATCCTGCCTGCCTATCAGGTAAAAACTACTATCGATCATTGCCACTGAATCCATTAGTAAATGAATACCGCAATTACGGATAAAGGGAACCGCTTCATCAATTCCACCAATATACTCGTGGTTACCGGATATCGCAAAGATTCCCAAAGGAGCCTGAAAATGCTTAAATGGTTCACAGCCGCCATTATGCAAAACTGAACTCACATCTTCATCGACAATATCCCCGCCCAGTAATACAATATCAGGTTCCATCGCATTAACTTGATCGACTAAACCAGTTATATCTGAACCATCAATCATAATCCCCATATGGATATCGGTTATCAATGCGATTTTCAGAGAATCAAGTTCTCCGGCTTCCTTGTTGATTGATAGACGCACCGGTTGCATACGAGGATGATGCGCATTCCAATAACCGATAGCGCAAAGCGTAATCACTGTGAAAGATATTGACCAAAAAAGAATATTTTTAATCGACTGGTCTTTACGTTTGAATAAACTCGGGGCGATATGAAATAAATAATTGAAAAGGCGCAATAAATCTAAGACAATTAAAAAAAGGAAAAAATATAACATGGCTCCCAGCCAAAAAGCCCCAATATGAATTAGCATTGAACTAAACCAACATATCCAGATTCGTTCGAACAGACGACCCAGGGGATAGGCCAAAACAACTATCCAAAAAACAGGCTTAAAGTAAAAATTCAATAAGCTGCCACGAGAGATTCCCTGTCTTCCCCGTCGATAAATATAAGTGTTTATCAAAGCGTAAACTGAAAACGCCACAAGGATAAAAATCATAAATTGAAGTGTCATTTACATTCCCTGTTAAAAAATTAATCCTGATTCAAGCAATTATATACTAAAAAAAATTATGAAAGTCAATACCAATTGACTAAAAAAACTATTAACAAAATAGTTCGTTTCATTTTAACTAATTGGATTTGGCCGGTCAATCCCGGAGGGGGGATTGACCGTATGGTTTATCCGCTATCAGAGAGTTGGCGACTTGAGTGAACATGAAATTCGATTATTAGTGACAGTAAGCAAAACTTCATTCATATCCTTCAAATCACCATCCAGTAATAATTTTGTCAAAAAATTTTCCACTGATTTTCGAATCTGACGTTTAATAGGTCTGGCGCCGAAATGGATATCGTATCCATGTTTAAAAATATATTCGATCAGATCGTTATCCCAACTCATTTTTTTGGAGGTCGCTTCCAGAAAACGGCGGGCAAAATAACTCAACTGCAATTCCACAATTTTCTTAATTTCCATTTCACGTAAGGCATGAAAAAAAACAATGTCATCAATACGGTTCAGAAATTCCGGCCGAAAATGATGGCGCAAATCCATTTGTAGTTCTTGGTGGAGGGATTCGGAATCCGGATCTTCAGCATTTAAAATTCGTTCACTGCCGATATTTGAGGTCAAAATAACGACGCAGTTAGTAAAATTAACAATCCGCCCCTGGCCGTCAGTCAGACGACCGTCTTCCAATACCTGCAAAAGAATATTGAAAACATCGGGGTGCGCTTTCTCAATTTCATCAAATAGTACTACCTGGTAGGGACGCCGATGAACCTGTTCAGTCAATTGTCCTCCTTCTTCATAACCAACATATCCCGGAGGAGCGCCGATTAACCGAGTTACAGCAAATTTCTCCATATATTCAGACATATCGAAACGAAGAATAGCCTGATCGGAATCAAACAGAAAATCGGCTAAAGCCCTGGCTAATTCGGTTTTTCCGACACCCGTTGGGCCCAGGAAGAGAAAAGAGCCAATGGGACGATTTTGATCAGCTAAGCCGACCCGCGACCGTCGAATAGCAGCGGAAACGGCGCTTACTGCCGCATCCTGCCCAATTACCCGTTGATGGAGCCGTTCCTCAATTTTCACCAGTTTTTCCCGTTCAGTTTCCAACAACCGTTTGAGAGGCACTCCAGTCCAGCGGGACACAACTTCAGCAATATCTTCTTCTTCGACAACGTCTTTTAACATCTTGCGCTGGGTTTGCAGTTCAAAAAGGGCTTGATTATTTTTTTGCAATTCCTTATCCAGTCGGGTGAGTTCACCATAGCGTAACTGGGCGGCTTTTTCATAATCAAGCCGCCGTTCCGCCTGTTCCGCTTCGATACGCGCTTGTTCCAGTTTCTCCTTAACAGCCTGAATGGATGCAACCAGTTCTTTTTCTTTTAGCCAATGCGCTCGTAGATTATTACGCTCTTCATTCAAATCAGCAAGTTTCCGTTCGATCAGGGACAATGAGTCAGTCGCGGCTTTATCTTTGCGAATCGCTTGTTTCTGTATTTCCAGTTTAACAATCTGTTTTTCGACTTCATCCAATTCATTGGGCAGCGAATCGATTTGGATGCGCAAATTAGCGGCAGCTTCGTCGATCAGATCAATCGCTTTGTCCGGTAAAAACCGATCATTGATATAACGTCGAGATAGTTTTACCGCGGTGATAATAGCTGCGTCATTGATTTTGACGCCATGATGAATTTCATAACGTTCCTGTAAACCGCGCAAAATAGCGATGGTATCCTCTTCAGAGGGTTCGCCGACATAAATCGGGGAGAAACGTCGCTCGAAAGCGGCATCCTTTTCGATGTATTTTCTATATTCATTAATTGTAGTGGCGCCCACACAACGGAGATCACCCCGCGCAAGGGCTGGTTTCAACATATTGGACGCGTCCATGGAACCACCTACGTTGCCAGCGCCGATAATAGTATGAAGTTCATCAATGAACAGAATAATCTGCCCGGATGAAGCCTCAACTTCCTTTAAAAATGCCTTGAGTCGCTCTTCAAATTCTCCTCGGAATTTTGCGCCAGCCAGCAGCAATCCTAAATCAAGACTGACAATAATTTTACCTTTCAAAGATTCGGGAACCTCATCCTTAATGATTTTCTGCGCTAATCCTTCCACAATAGCCGTCTTACCCACTCCGGGTTCACCAATCAGTACCGGATTATTTTTTGTCCGCCGGGACAATACCTTGATCACCCGACGCACTTCATCTTCACGTCCAATTACTGGATCCAGTTTGTCGTTTGCTGCTAAAAGTGTCAAATTCCGGCTATATTTTTCTATCACATTGAACTGAGTGTCACCATCTTCATTAGTAATCCGTTGATTTCCACGAATTTCTTTCAAAACACCCAACAAACGGTCAAATGTCAGATTCCATTCCTTTTTATGGGCTTCAAACGGCCGGTAGCGGTATTCGCAAATTGCCAACAGTAAATGTTCCAAACTAATAAACTCGTCTTTCAACAACTGAGACTGAACTACCGAAAGTTCGAGTAGTTTCTGACTGTCGTCAGACAGGGAAATCCGATCATTCGCATAGGACAAACGAGGTTTCCCCTGCAGAAGATTCTCAAGAACATCCCGAACTATCTGGGGAGAAATATCCATTTTCCTCAACAATGCATGAATGATATTTTCCTTGTCCTCCAACATATAGATCCAGATATGTTCCGGATCGATAGCGGCATGCTGCTTCTGAACCGCCAAATCCCGGGCGCCGGCTAAAACAGCCTGGCTTTTTTGAGTGAACTTATCAAATGGAATCATATTCATCTCTCCTTGTATAGCAAATTTGAATAACCATCTTCATTAATTTTAAATGCACATTTCATACCAAAAATTTACTGCCAAAATGACAATCAATTATCAATATTGCAAATATTGTGGGTCATCGGGTTGATATCTATGCCAAATTGACATTTTCGCCATAATTCCTTGTACGGCTTAATAAAACAACGAAGTTTCCAATTATCGGGGAGCATCCTACCCACCCGGCGCGATAGGAATCATGAAGATAATGTCGGGGTTTTACTGCTACTAAGGAGGATATGGATTTGTCAGGTATTGATGTTAAGCTTACGGTATTCAATTCCAAACAGAATCATTGCGCCACAACCACAAACGACATTAAAAAGAAGGGCCGAAGGAGCTGAAAACAGATCAGCGATCCATCCGGTAAAAAAACTACCGAACGGTAAAACACCCATCATAGCGGTGGCATAGAAGCTCATAACGCGGCCACGTTTGTCTTCATCGGTCAGTGTATGGAGCAATGTATTGGAAGTTGCCAACTGGAGCATCATACCGGTACCTGCAAAGAAGATCGCTCCTAAAGAAAGCCAAAGCGCGTGTGATAGAGCGAACACCAACAATCCAAGGCTGAAGACAAAACCTGAATAGAATGTTGTTTGCCATAAATGCCGGATTTGGTTATGATTACCAAGATAAAACGCTCCGAAAAGGGCGCCGAGTCCGATTGCCCCCATCAACAACCCCAGGGTATGCGCATCCCCGGCTAATACTTCTTTGGCAAAAACAGGCATCAAAACCAGGTATGGCATGGAAAAAAAACTGACTAAGGCCACATGGATCAGAAGTAAACGAATTTCCCGGTGGTGGCGGACATAATCAAAACCCAGTTTCAATTCATGATATGCCGCTTGAGGCCGTTCCCGAACCATGGTTGGACGGCTTTGAACATCACGCAAAAAAAACAGAACAGGAAAATAGCTTACGGCATTTATAAAAAAACAAATAAATTCATTGCTGCTGGCAATCAATATACCGGCAATCGGGGGTCCTATCATACGCGCTCCATTAAAAAGCGCGGAATTTAACGCGATAACACTGCCAAAATCTTCCTTCCTGTCAACCAACTGAACAACAAAAGACTGTCGAGTCGGAGCATCCAACGCGCTCACCACTCCCCAGAAAACCGCTAAGCTGAAAAGCATCGGAATAGAATAAATTTCAAAACCTACCAGCAATGCCAATAGAGAAGCTTGCGCCATCCCTAACCATTGAATCGCTAAAAACATTTTCTTCCGGTCCAATCGATCTACCCAAACTCCTACCCAGGGAGTTATTATCAAATTGGGAAACTGCGCGGTGAAAGCTAATGCTCCCAGAATAAAGGAAGACTCAGTCAGCCGATAGACCAGCCATTGCAAAGCTACCTGTTGCATCCAGGTACCCACCAATGAAAAACTCTGTCCCCAAAAAAAAAGCCGATAATTGCGTGAGTGTAAAGCGCGGAAAAAATAGGTAATTTGGCTCATGCTTTTAAATATAGGTTAAACAGATCCCGAAAGCAAGACAATATTTCAACAAGCGAACAAAATTGGAAAAGCGAATATTTGCTCTCTTTCAACTAACAAACCGAATCTGACAGGGAGTGTCGATTTGGCCCACGCTTCAGGAAACACAACTCTTTGGAGGGTTCCTGAAATCACATATAACTATGAGATTGTAAAAAATATCGTCCCATTTATTGGCTGATGATCCTCAGAAGCTATACCTGCTAATTCATTGATTATCGAAGTCAATATTGAACATTAGGCTTGACAAATTCATATTTTTCGATTAAATTGTAAGGCTATGACGAACCTGAACGACATTGAAAAAAAAATACGCGAACTCCGGCGCTTGATTACAGAGCACCAGAAGAACTATTATTCAGGACATCCAATAATTAGTGACCCTGAATTTGATGCCCTGTTTGATGAGTTATTAGCGCTGGAAAAGGCATTTCCACAATTTTACGATCCCAATTCTCCGACTTCACGAGTTGGTTCCGACCTGGATACATCGTTGGAGGAAAAGCCCCATAAGATTTCTGTTTTATCATTAGATAAGTGTTATTCGATAAATGAATTGAATACATATTTGCAGCGTACGGCGCAGAAGACCGGTCAATCATTCCAAATTATGATTGAACCGAAAATCGATGGTATTTCATTAGTGCTCTACTATGAGCGGGGGGAACTAGAATACGCTCTTACGAGGGGCAATGGCTATTCAGGAAATGATGTGACAATGAATGTCCGCACCGTAGGCAGTATCCCTTTATATATCAATTACAAGCAACCGCTCGTTGTACGGGGCGAGCTTTATATTCTTAAAACGGATTTTCAAATGATTCAGCAACAGAATCCGGACATGGAGTATGCCAATCCCCGTAATCTTGCGGCGGGGATTATTCGTCGAAAAAACTCAAGGGATGCGGCCCGTTTTCCCCTGAAATTTTTCGCCTATGAAGGGCATTTTAATGAAGAATTATTCAGCACTCATGAACAGATCCTTAAAAAACTTAATTTGCTAAAATTCCCCGTCAATTCTCAAATTCAGTTATTTAAAATGGAGGACACAGTTTCCATAAAAAAATGGGTATCAGAAGCAGTGGAAACCCGGAATGAATTACCCTATGAGATTGATGGTTTGGTTGTTAAGATCAACGAATTATCATTTCACGCGGAGCTGGGTGATACGGATCATCATCCTCGCTGGGCGATCGCATACAAGTTTGAAGCGCCCATGGCCAGTACCATTCTACGAGATGTTATTTTCCAGGTGGGCCGGGGGGGGCGTATTACGCCAGTGGCGATTTTGGAACCGGTGCTCATTGCCGGCTCCACAATCACCCGGGCGACCCTGCATAATGAAGATTACCTGAGCGCTTTGGAATTGAGTCTGAATGACCGAGTTGCAGTTTCCAAACGCGGGGATGTGATTCCGGCCATTGAAGAAGTGCTGGACCACAATTCGACACTTTTCCATCCTGTCGTTTTTCCCAGTCAGTGTCCGTCGTGCGCTCATCTTCTAATCAAAGACGGCGCCCATCATTTTTGCATGAATTCCGCTTGCCAAGCCAGAAAACTGGGACAGCTAATTTTCTTTGCCAGTAAAGATATGATAGATTTACAACGATTGGGTGAAAAAACCATTGAATTTCTTTTTGATCGCGGATTTATCAGTGATGTTACGGATTTCTATTTTTTTGATTATAACCGACTTCTCGAATTTGAAGGATTTAAGGAGAAAAAGATACAAAATATTCAAGAAGCTATTGAAAAAAGCAAAAGCAAACCTTTTTCTACTCTTCTGGCGGCGTTAGGTTTAAAAGACTTAGGTCCAAAGGTCATTGAAAGACTTTTCCAAAATGGGTATCACTCATTGAAGAATCTACAATTAGCTGCGCAGCAGAACGATCCCAGTATTTTTCTCACGATTGATGGGATTGGCGATAAACTAGCCCAGCGAATCGTTCATATTTTTTCCGATCCGAAGACAATTCAATTACTTCAAAAATTTAAATCTATCGGATTCAACCTGGAAGAATCCCAGCCGTTGGGCAGTCCCAAACAAGGACCTTTTAGCGGCCAGACCTGGGTCATTACAGGGACGTTTGACAGATTTCAACCCCGGGAAAAAGCTGCCACCGAAATAATTCAACGAGGTGGGAAAATCACTTCCTCAGTTACCGGAAAAACGACGCACCTATTGGCCGGGAAAAACCCCGGGAGTAAATACGACAAAGCCTTAACTCTAAAAAAAATAATCGTTTCAGAAACAGATTTTACTGATATGCTGGCCCACGCCAATTCAGCTCTCTCCCCTACCGACCCTCAATATCAACTTTCTTTTTTTGAGTCAGACAACAAAGGAAATGAATCCCCATGAAACTTGAACAAATCCGCAATTTTTGCATCATAGCGCATATTGATCATGGAAAATCAACGCTTGCCGACCGATTATTGGAAGCGACCCACACTGTATCCCAACGTGAAATGAAAAATCAAATTCTCGACGACATGGACCTTGAACGCGAGCGGGGAATTACAATTAAAGCCCACGCTATTCGCATGCAGCATAGGGCATTAGACAATCAGGAATATATACTCAACTTGATCGATACGCCCGGACATGTCGATTTTTCCTATGAGGTGAGCCGCGCCCTGGCAGCCTGCGAAGGGGCTTTGCTGGTTGTGGACGCCAGCCAGGGCATAGAAGCCCAAACCCTGAGCACCCTTTACCAGGCGCTGGACCATAATTTGCATATACTTCCGGTTCTTAATAAAATCGATTTACCAGCGGCGCAAATTACTATGGTTACGGAACAACTGATCGAACTATTAGGATGCAATGAACAAGAAATTGTCAAGGTCAGCGCGAAAACCGGTCTCGGGATTAATCATCTGCTGGAGGAAATTGTATTTCAAATTCCTCCGCCCCAAGGAGATCCAGACGCTCCACTGCAAGCCCTGATCTTCGATTCAATTTTCGATACCTATCGCGGCGCCATACCCTATGTGCGTATTATTAATGGAACGGTTCGACCCCATAGCCAAATTTTTATGTATGCTTCCGGTAAAGAATTTGAAGTCGATGAAGTGGGGTATTTAAAGCTTAAAAAAGAATCGCGCCCGAATCTCAAAGCCGGTGAAGTGGGGTATTTGATCGCCAATATTAGAAATGTAGCCGATACGAGAGTCGGTGATACCATTTCCGACAAAGGAAATCCCTGCGACGCACCTCTTCCGGGATATCGGCCCGCCAAATCAATGGTCTTTGCCGGGATATATCCCATTAACAGTGAAGAATATGAAGAGCTCAAAGTTGCGCTTGAAAAACTGAACCTCAATGATGCTTCACTCATCTATGAAGCAGAAGTATCACAAGCGCTCGGATTCGGATTCCGCTGCGGATTTTTGGGATTGCTGCACATGGAAATCGTCCAGGAACGCCTTTCCCGCGAATACCATATCGAGATCATCACAACCGTTCCGAATGTTGAATATATCGTTTATGACAATTTTGGTAAAAAATTGATTATTGATAATCCATCGCGCATGCCTGAGCCAACCCTGATGGAACGAATAGAAGAACCCTTCGTAATCGGACAGATTGTCACTCCAACAGAATTCATTGGCAATATTATGAAGCTGGCCAATGACCGGCGCGGGATTCATAAGGATATGGAATACTTAGATAACAACCGGGTCGATATCCGTTTTGAATTCCCGTTAAATGAAATTGTTTTTGATTTTTATGATAAGTTAAAAACCATTTCAAAAGGTTATGCTTCTCTGGATTATGAATTTCTGGAGTACCGGCCCTCTAAAATGGTCAAGCTCGATATCCTGTTAAATAATGAACCTATTGATGCGTTATCGATGATCGTCCATCATGAAAAATCATATTTTTGGGGCCGCAAACTAGTAGAAAAACTCCGGCGACTGATTCCCCGACAAATGTTCGAAGTCGCAGTCCAAGCGGCTATCGGTTCGCGCATCATCGCCCGTGAATCGATTAAAGCGCTTCGTAAAAATGTGACTGCCAAATGTTATGGCGGGGATATTTCCCGTAAACGAAAACTTTTAGAGAAACAAAAAGAGGGGAAAAAACGTATGAAACGTGTAGGTAAAGTAGAAATCCCCCAGGAAGCTTTCCTGGCCGTTTTGAATATAGAAGATGATGATTAAAGGAGATAACATGACGACTCTAAAACGAATCGACTGGCAAAAAATCAAATCAGTGTTGATTAAACCCGATCCGGAAAAACCCAAACCAACAACCTTTAAAGGCAAGGTGATCGAAAATGTCAAGTCCTTCGGCTGGGCTCTAATTGTCGCCTTATTGATTAAAACCTTCGTCATCGAGGCCACAACGGTACCGACCGGCAGTATGGAAAACACTATCTTGCCTGGCGATTTTCTTTTCATCAATAAATTTATATACGGCGCTGAAATTCCTTTCATCCGCAAACATCTACCCCGTTTCCGCCGCCCTGAAGCCGGGGATATCATCGTTTTTCGTTTTCCGCAAGACCAGGAAATGAATTTCGTAAAACGCTGCGTCGCCGTAGCTGGCGATACCATCATCATTAAAAACAAACAACTCTATATCAACAGCGAACACCGCCCATTGCCGGATAATGGCAAATTTTCCGATCCCAATGTTTATCCCCATAATTATACGGTGCGCGATAATTACGGTCCCTACATTGTTCCTTCGAATCATTATTTCGCGATGGGCGATAATCGTGACAACAGCAATGACAGCCGTTTCTGGGGCCCTGTTCCTGACAGCTTGCTGAAAGGAAAAGCCCTGATAATTTATTGGTCCTGGAACAAAGAAATCCCTTTTTATGATATCTACCGCAAAATCATGTCCATCAGATTCCGTCGTATCGGAAAAATCGTTTACTGAAAAAAAACCGCTCGCGCTGTATCTCCATTTACCTTTTTGTAAACGTAAATGCCTCTATTGCGGATTTTATTCAATACCTTCGCCCCCTGATGTGGAATTTAGCAGATACAGCGTGGCAATTCAATCTGAAATCGATTTATACCGACGTCGGGGCCTATTGGAAGGCTACCGACTCCACTCTCTATATTTGGGGGGGGGAACGCCATCCTATTATCCTCTGGCTGAACTGGAAACGATACTCACAAAAATTAATGAAACATTTACATTTTCAGAAAATATAGAAATCACCATTGAGGCCAATCCCGATTCATTAACCCGGGAAAAATTAAACGTCTGGGGCTCATGGGGGATCAATCGACTCAGCCTGGGAGTTCAAACGGGACAAGAACGGTTGCTACAAACGTTGGGCCGTCCCTATGGACGGCGCTTGCTGGATAAAGTTTTCAATATGATTACCAAAGAAAACTGGCCTGAACTGAACCTCGATTTTATTTATCATATCCCGGGTCAAAGCGAACACTTTCTCTTTGCGGATTTAGCTCTCATTGCCCAATTGAGACCGGCTCACATCTCTTACTATGAGCTGACACTGGAAGACGATACCCCGATGAACAGCCAATATGCTGATTCATTTCATAGCGATCTCGAAGACAAAACTGGCGCCCGTTTTTTTATGCTGATCGATGAGTTTTTAACGAAACGAGGATACGATCATTATGAAATTTCCAACTATAGCCTCCCAGAGCGCGAAGCGCGGCACAATCTTGCATATTGGAAAGAAAGAGAATATCTGGGTTTGGGCGCCGCCGCCGCTTCCTTTATGAAGGGAAATCGTTTCACTAATCCCCAGGATATCGAAACCTATTATGCGGCCGTCCAATCCGGCATCCCATCCATGGATCAACCCGAAACAAGGTCCCAACACCAAGTCATCCTAGAACAGATTTTCCTTGGTTTGAGAACAAAAAACGGCCTCGATCTGGTAAAACTTATGAGAAATGATACTGATAAAATTTCTGCTTTGTTCGATAAAATTAATGAATATTGGCCTTGTTCATATTGGCAATGGCAATCTCCCCGACTCCGGTTGCTACCGCAAGGTTGGTTATTGACTAATTCCCTGAGCACAATGCTTTGGGAATGGGTGATTAGCAATCCCATTGATAATTAATAGAGACTTATTTAATTTACACTCATCAATTACATTAAATATTTCTTTCTCCTGGTGCGAGAAATGCAAATTAAAAAACGGTGTTTGTCGAATCAAATGGGAAACGCGATCAATCATCAGAATTTTTAAATATGTAGGAAAAATGGAATAATAATTTTAAATTTATGAAAAAAAATGATTGACATAAAGAAGATAATGTATTATTAATATTTATCTGGTATAAATTTGCCAGCAGTTTTTGCGTTCAAGAGTGCGAGTTTGCTGTGAAATCTCAAGCAGATTCTGCATTTTTGTTCAGGACAATATTAAAATTGTTGATCAACCCACGAATTAAAAACAGACGTAAAATTATGGAGTAATTTGCTTTGTTGCAACTCATTATATGGATGCTGATTATTACTCATTCCCTTTTCTTCATATCTGAGGCCTCCCCTATCCGTTTCAGACGGATTGCCTCCGACCAGGGTTTATCACAAAATACCGTATATTCAATCGAGCAGGATCATGTTGGTTTTCTATGGATCGGTACCAATAATGGCTTAAATCGATATGATGGTTATCAATTTGTTGTTTTTAAAAAAAAACTGAACGACAGCCTTTCAATTTCCGACAACACCATTATCTCCTTGCTGGAGGATAGTCATAATCGGCTTTGGGTCGGTACATACCAAGGACTGAATCGGTATAATCATTTGAATCAGACATTTCGCCGTTATGCCCCTCAGACTTACGATTCAACAAAAATCAGCGGATTCAGTATATGGGCGATACAAGAGGATAAAAAAGGCCGACTCTGGATCGGTACCGGCAACGGCTTGAATTTGTATAACGAAGAAAAAGAATGTTTTTCTCGTTATACTTGGGAAAGTGATAGTATCAACGGCTTAAATCACAATGAGATTTTAGACATTTTCGAGGATTGCCATGAAAATCTGTGGTTGGGCACCGGGGACGGACTCTGCCATTTCGATCCGGAACACCGCCGATTCACTAACTATAAACCCCGCTCATCGGTTGCTGAGTATTTCTCAGTCTGGTCAATCCAGGAAGATTCTACGGGTCAATTCTGGATTGGCACACAGCGTGGATTATTTCGCTTTGATCCAAAAAATGGACTTTTTTTCAAATCCGATTTAATACAACTCAATCAACTTCATATCACACAGTTATTTCGAGATGCTCTTCATCGTTTATGGATTGCTACTGAAGCGGGACTCTATTTGTATCATCCGGAAACCCGTCTTTTTTCCGTTTTCAAGAGTGATCCATTCGATCCGTCCAGCTTGAGCGATAATATAATCTGGTCTCTCTTTGAAGACCGTTCTCACAACATCTGGATCGGCACAGGAATTGGAGGGCTCAACCAATACAGCCCCTGGACCAATAAATTTGCGACCTACAATCAGGAAGGCGCGTCCGGTCAGGCTCTTAGCAACCGCTATATCGTATCCCTTCTTGAAGATCATACCGGCGCGCTTTGGATTGGAACACGAAGTGGGGGGCTGAATCGGCTAGATCGCCAAAGCGATACTTACACATGGTACCAGCATAATTTCAATGATGCCAATTCTTTGGCCCACAACCGAGTCAATGCGTTATGCGAAGATTTTGACGGATCATTGTGGATCGGTACTGCTAATGGTTTAACTCAATTTAATCGACAGCGCAATCAATTTAAACAGTTTCATGCCAACGATCCCAATGTGAGCATCAGTCATAATAATATCCAAACACTTTTTTTGGGCGCCGATAGCACACTTTGGATCGGAACATATTTTGGATTAAGCAAGCTATCACCTGATCGAAAAAAATTCTCTTTTTATAATTATATAAAAAATACCGATACGAGCTTATCCAACCACTGGGTTCACACAATTACGGCAGATGACAACGGGAAAATATGGATTGGAACCGACAATGGATTAAATTGTCTTGACCCCAGGACCCGTCAAATCAAACACTATTATCATGATCCTGATTGCTCCAATAGTTTGTCACACAATTTAATCTCAGCTTTGATTTACGATTCGCCCGGCGTGTTGTGGATCGGGACCTATGGTGGCGGGTTGAACCGATTGGAGGTCAAAACCGGAAAGTTCACTCGCTTTACAAATGAAAACGGACTGCCATCCAATGAAATAGCAGCGCTCGTCATGGACAATTACGGTAATCTCTGGATCAGCTCAGATAACGGGTTGATCAGATTCAACACTTACACACTCCAGTCAATCGTTTTTACAACCCATGATGGATTACAAAGCAACGAATTCTGTTATAATTCCGTTTTAAAAAGTAAAAACGGAGAACTTTTTTTTGGTGGGATCAATGGATTTAACTCTTTTTTTCCCCAGGAAATCGCGTTTAATCGCAGCCCCCCGCCCATCGTTATTACTTCTTTCAAAATCTATAACCGCCGGATCGAATTGGATTCCCCTTCGATAGAAACACGGGATACAATCAAAATCAGCGATCAGGACAAATATTTTTCCATCGAATTTGCCGCGCTCGACTTTTCCCAACCCTTATCCAATCAATTTTTGTACAAATTGGAAGGATTTGACAATGAGTGGTTTAACTTAACCAATCGCAATTTTGTCAACTATACAAATCTGAGTAGCGGAAAATATACTTTTTGCATCAAAGGCGCTAACAATGACGGTGTATGGAGTAAGACCACCCGCCGGGTTACCTTGATCATCATGCCTTCTTATTGGAATACATGGTGGTTCAAGATGATAGCCATAGTTACCACTCTTTCGATTATCGGCGTTGTCATTATCAACCGACTGCAGTATTATCGTTCTATCGCTAAAATCAGGACTAAAATTGCCGCGGACCTGCATGACACGATTGGTTCGGGTCTAACCGAAATAGTTATTCTCAGTCAATTAGCGCAAAACTATTATACAACTATTGACAGCGAATTAAAAAATAGCAGTCTTTTACAATCAAATCTGGAGTCAATCTCTGTAAAAGCCGGAGAATTGGTGGAAGCCATGAGCGATATCGTATGGCTGATCAACCCCAATCAACGCTCACTCTATGCCTTGGTCCTGAGACTGAAAGATTCCTATTGCGGGTTATTAAGTCAGTCAGCCATTAATTTCAAAACTGAAAACATAACCTTGTTGGAAAAAATGAAGCTCCCCGTAGCCATTCGTCAAAATATTTATTTAATCTTTAAGGAAGCGATTAATAATAGCATCAAATACAGCCGCTGCAAAAATATTCTGATAAAAATTGAAATCAAGAGTAACAAATTAAATATCATGTTAAGTGATGACGGTATTGGCATGAATGTCAATCAATCGCTTGGAAGAGGTAATGGACTTGAAAATATGCTTAAACGGGCAAAAACGATTGACAGTTCGCTTGAAATCCTCAGCCATCCGGGCGCTGGTACCAAAATTCATTTATATTGCCATTTAAAGCGCTCCTTTTTATCCTATAATGAAAGGTAAATAAATCATGATAAAAGTCGCAATTATCGAAGATAATATCACGATCCGAAAAGGATTGGCCGCCTTGATCGATGGTACAAAAAACTATCAATGTATTCATACCTTTCGTACGGCAGAACAATTTATAGAAAGCCTGAGCGAATCTATTCCGGATGTGGCGCTGATGGATATCCAATTGCCAGGCATGAGCGGGATTGAATGTATCCAGAGGATACGACCGCTTTATCCTCAATTGATCGTTCTGATACTAACGGTTTATGAAGATAACAATCTGATTTTCGAAGCCCTTTGCGCGGGCGCGTCAGGTTATCTGCTTAAGCGGACTCCCCCGTCACAACTATTGGAAGCGATACAGGATGCCTTTGATGGTGGCTCGCCCATGAGCTCCGTGATAGCCCGAAAAGTTGTTACCCTGTTTCAGCAAAAAAATCTTTTTACTCCTAAAACCAATGTTCCATTATCCGATCGGGAAATTGAAGTACTGCGAGCTTTATCGGAAGGAAATTGTTACAAGACCATTGCCGATAATCTATTTATCAGCATAGCCACCGTTCGCCACCATATTCGCAATATTTATAAAAAACTTCAGGTCCATTCCCAGGCGGCTGCAGTATCGGAAGCGATTAAAAAAGGAATCATTGATAGCTGATCCTCCACAAAAAAAGGCGTCCGGATGTGGGACCCGGACGCCGATACAGTAGGAGACAGTTTTGATGCTTAGTTTGACAAAATATGCATCCAAATATTGCCGTCAGGCGCGATTGCTTGTTCCAACGCAGCCTTGGAGTATTTTACGAATTTACCGCCAGTGGGATCGGTGCCGGTATAACCTCCACCCATATATACCTGATTCCATTTCCCGGCAGGATCATGACAAGTATAATATGTGCCGTCATAACCCAGAATAACGATCACATGGCCATAGGCGGTCAAGTAGCCATGAACGGCAACCGGTTTCCCCTGCGCCAGTACGGATCGCAACTGAGTCACAGAGCCGACAGTAGTTCCCGCGTCTCGGACACTTAAGCCAAAATAAGCGGCTTCTGAATTGAAAACGGACTGCCAACCGGCAACTGTTTGTCCCTGAGAAGTCCCGTAATAGCTGGAAATCTCATCCGGGGTTTCCGAAGAAGCGCCATAATACTTCAAAATCATGGCCATGGAGGTGTTCTGGCACGAACCTCCGGGATTGATCGAATTATAATATTGATAAAAATAAGGCAATTGGGGTACGCCAGTAGTTGGGGTCGTACCTTCCACGGTGATCGATTTTTGTACTTGAGCTAAGGATACACCGGCGCTGTTGAATCCGTTGACGACCAGGGAACGGTTGGTTCCGGCGGAATTGAATGTATATGCAAAAGAATACTGACCGTTGCTGACAGTCTTGGTGGCAATGGTATAGCCATCGACAGACGCAATGATCTTGGTAATTGCGCCGGTAACCGTGCCGCTGAAAGTGGCGGCGATACCGACTTTAATCGAGGAAGGCACAGTAACCGTTACGGCAGCAGCGGCGGTACTTTGAATGGTGATCAGTTTCTGGACTTGAGCCAATGAAGCGCCAGCAGCATTAAATCCATTAACCACCAAGGTACGGTTGGCGCCTGCGCTATTAAAGGTATAGGAGAATGAATATTGGCCATTCGAAACCGTTTTGTTGGCAATTTGATACCCATCAACCGACGCAATGATTTTGGTGATACCTGAAGAAACCGTACCCGTAAATGTTGCCGCGGAACCCACGATAATCGAGGCAGGAATGGTAACCGTGACCGATTCCCCGGTGGAAGCCACAACGGCAATGGTTTTCGAAGCTGAACCGGCCACGGCTCCAGTCGAAGTGTAACCGGTGACTACCAGATTTCGACTACTTCCGGTAGTATTGAATTTCGCGGTGAACGCCCAGGAACCATTGCTGACGGTAGCTTCTCCGATTGCGTATCCGTCCAGGGTGCCTTTAACCCTGGTAATCCCGCTACTCGCCGTACCTTCGATTATAGTGTTCTGATTAACGGGAATCGTTGACGGGCAGCTTAAAGCAATCTGGTACGATGGGGTTGTGGAGCCATAGTTCCAATTCACGGCCTCCAATGTATTCCAGACATTCATAGAGACATCGCCACCGGGCACGCGCCATACGGAGGTTTCAATGCCGGAAGCCTGGATAAATTCATTGATCTGAGTCGCGGTCAAAACATCTAATTCATCACTGACAATATGATGGATCGGTTTCGTACATCCCATACTGCGGTATTCAGTGTTACCGGCATTAATAGTCGCGGTGATATTGTTCATATAGGAACTGCCCCAATGCTCCACATAGGTTTGTGGCATGTGGGCATCCACATATTGATCAATCACTTCGACGTGCATATTATGATCCTGAGGATTGCCCCAGGAGGTACAGTATATTTTAAATGAGCTGGACGCATACCCAGCCGCGCGGGCATCGGTACGCGCCTGAGTAAAGGCTTGCATAATATTGTGCAACGCTGTTATTTGACCATCAAATTCCACTTCAATATCCAGCGCATAGCCCACATATCCTGTTTTTGCGGCGTAATACAATGCGTCAGACTGGGCATCGTCATTACCCGGATAGTTGTACGACCAGGCCCAGGGCTCAATGCCATAAGCCTTGTAAGCCTGGGGTACCGACACATCTGTAACTTCCGGCCAGGCGCTGCTACTCATAGATCCGTCGGCCACTTTTATATAAACCCGTTTTACGCCCATAGCGGCTAAATCCTGCGCTAATGCGGAGTGAGAGCTATATCCGGTGCCTTCAATATACCAAAGCCAAATTCCCAATGCATTAGTGGCCTCGGTTTTTTCTAATCCCCGGACAATTTCCGGAGTCATCACCTTCAATGGGGGAATTTGTGTTTCAATGGTCTCACGAGTATGAATTTTTCCGGGAACCGGCGCTTTCTTCAATTGATTGGCAGATTGATTGGATGAATCATTATCTTTGCTGCAATTGATAAACCAAAACCCCATTAAAATCGCTAAACCAATAAAAACACGGCTTAAAAAACTTTTTCTCATGCTCAACTCCTTAAAATCATGGCAGATTGTTCAACAATCGATTTCATGCGTAACGGAAGAGAGACGACAACCGAATTATTACCGAATTAATGTATTGCCAACGGTCTCCTTTCGCTTTTTTGGAGTTATTGTTCGCGCCTTTCAATACGAACCCTCCGTCACAGGCTGGAAAACCTCCGATATACTACTAATGATTAATGTAGGAGTATCAGAATAATTCATGGATTAATTTTCTAACGACGGTATTGGCATCGGACGTTTCGTTTTGGGCGCAGGCTTTTCAATCCGATGAAAAAACATCCCCATGAATCAACGGGATACTCCTATCAATTAATCATTGAACACATATTACGATTTTTTTTTGGGGATGTCAACTATATGAATGGATAGTTTTTTTATAAATTAAACCAACTTACCTATATGATATGTTAGTCCTAATAGCAAAATTTGATGTTAATCAAATAAAACAACTTGTTATAAATAAAATGGTTATATCAGTTTTATATAAATCTTTTCAGTATCACCCACGCTTAAACCCAAAAAGAATATTTCCAAAAATTAAACGGAAACTACTCAACAAAATCCATCACTCATCTCATGCCGGACTTAGAAGTTCCGGCATGAGCAAAAATCAATTACAAGCGAGACTACCAGGGTTAAGTTCGCCAGTTGATTCGAAAGAGGATTTCACGCCCCATTCCCGGAATGGGATTATGCCCACCCTGGTAGGGCTGAATATAGTAATAGTCGCTATTGAAAAGATTATACACACCCAGACCCAACTCCAAACCTTTAATACCAAAATAGCGATAGGAAACATACATATCCAGTATTGTAAAATTGAATACTTCGATGTTTTCGTCGCGCAAAGCATATACTTTTGATTGATAAACCAAATTGGTATTTAAGGTTAAACGGCTTGAAACAAAATAGGTTGAATTCATGCAAAACTTATGTTTTGGAAAGGCCAACACCTGATCCTGAAGCCAGGCATCCGGGGATTCTGTGTTCGGAATTCGATAATCCGCGATGATATCTTTATTTTCTGCCGTATAAAAAGAATAACTGAATACCTGATGATTCCAATCAGATTGAAAACGAAATTCGAGTTCAAATCCCTGGGAACCGGTTTTATCAAAATTTTTATACGATTCTCCTTCATCATCCAGCACATAGACAATCGGATCGTTAATAGTAATATCAAAGATGTTCGCGGTTAGAAAGGTTTTATTATTGACTTTAATACCACCTTCCAGTTCAACAACCGTTGTTTTTTCTGGTTGGATATTGCTGTTTAGATCGACATTGATAAGGGAGGGTGTACGGAAAGCCTGGGAAAGCAATACTTTGGCATGGTATCGGTCAGAAAAAACCCGGGTCAGTCCGAGCCGCGGGACAAAAGCGTTCGCACCTTCGCTATGAGTATCATAGCGACCACCGGCTGTGATATTCAAAAAAGAAGTTTTGATAAGGGCCTGGAAGAAAGCGGCAACATCAGAAAAGCTGATTTCATCTTTATCATATTCTTTATTGGGACCCGCAAAATTATTACGACCCTCTGGATTCTCATGAGCGTGAGCCGATTCCTGATACGCCTGCGCTCCTACCAGAACATTAACATCGGGATTTAAATCGTAGCCCATAGTTAATTCCCCGGTCAAGCGTTGAGTATAGCGATCATACATATATAAGGCATCCGATTCCGGATCGATTGCAAGAATTTTATTGACATCGTCATCGGCGGAATTATAGGAATAATGGCGGCGGAAACGCAATGCCGGAGTAACCATCAACTGATCGTTCACTTGCCATTGATATTTTACGGAAGCGTGGTATGCGTGGTAGCGGGTCGTTAAGGCATCGGCTTCGGCAGGGATGTTGACGGCGAACATATCACGTTGGGTGGTTGTAAACCGATCCGCGATCGCGCGCACCGTCAAACCCTTATACACCGCTCCCAGATTGAGCATCAAGGGGTTTTGACTGGCATTATCTTTCAAATTATAGGCATCTCCGTTCAAATCACTATAACTTTTATCACTTTTATTGCCCTGTCCGAAAAAGCCATGAAGCGTTAAGCCTAAATCACCCAATTTTTTCCCAGCAGAAAGACTGATATTTTTTCGCCGATATGTATCTGCCAATTGTCCGTAAACCGCGGTGAAAGCCAATCCATCAATATCCTCGGCATTTTTCGTGACGATATTGATGACGCCCAGCTCGGCATTGCCGCCATAGATTGCGGACCCGGGTCCCCGAATAATTTCAATGCGTTTGATTTGATCGACCGGGTAATGATTACCCAGAATCAGCGTACTATAAGATAACTCGTTATTTTCCACTCCGTCCCAGATGAGCAGCATCTTGCCTTCATGAGCCCAATTACCTCGAAAGCCGATATTTTCCACTCCTTCCACATCGGTTCCGAAATAAAAACCGGGCACTCGATAAAGGATATCCATCAAATCACGCGCTCCACTGTTACGGATATCTTCAGCCGTAACCACTGTAATAATGCCGGGGGATTCACGGGAAGTCAGCGATTTCGCGCCGGTCGCCACATTGATTTGCATGTTCAGCATCTCCTCAAGGTCCATATTCATCAAATCCTCAACAGAATCCTGCCCATTAGTCAATCCGGATAAACCCATCAACAAAATAGCGATGAAACACATCAATCGTTTCATTTTTCGCTCCTTTCATACTAAAAAATTAAGCCTGCTATTTTATTAATAATTATATTTTCTAATAATGTCAAGTAAAAAAAAACAAGATAACAATTGAAATAAATGCTGGACAGTCCAAAAAAATTGTTTTAATAATCAAGAATCGCGCATTAGGGATTGCTGCAGTGTATCATGAATACAACAGGCCAGTTTCCTTAATGTGTACGGTTTTTGGATAAAACCAGCAATACCCATATCAATAGTAGATTGAATCCGTTGATCAAATTTAAATCCCGAACTTAATATTATTTTCACATTAGAATCAATTTTTTTTAGTTCAGCGGTTACTTTTTGACCAGACATCTCGGGCATAGCCATATCCAGTAGAACCAGATCAAAGTGATTGAGATGGTTTTTATATCGTTCGATTCCCTCAATACCACCGGAAGCCAGGACAACCTGATAACCGCATTCCTCTAAGATTTCACGCGCGGTTTCACGCATAATTTCCTCATCATCGATTACTAGAATCCGACCGCTGCCATGGGGAAAAATAATCGACATATCCGGAGTGGGACTGCTTGTCAAATCCATTTGAACAACTGGAAAATATAAATAAAAAGTCGTTCCCTTGCCCGGTTCCGAATATACCTTAATCAAACCCTGATGCTGGCGGACAATATGATATACCATGGTTAATCCGAGTCCCGTTCCCTTTTCCTTCTTTTTATGAGTAAAAAAAGGATCAAAAATCTGACTCAAATATTTGTTATCGATTCCGACACCGGTATCGGCAATTTCAATCAGCCAAAAATTGTGGCCGGTTAGCTGAGGGTGTCTGCCTAAAAAAGTATCATTCGCCTGATAATCAGTAATTGAAATTGACAAATCACCGCCGTAAAGCAATTCTGAATCCCGCATAATTGTCATGGCATCGGCGGCATTAATGAATAGATTAAGGAAAACCTGTTCCAATTGAAACGGATCAGCATTTACCAACGCATTTGATTCATGGGGATGGAAATTAATTTTTATACTTTTATCGATAATATTGCATCCGATTTTCAAGGCATTTCCAGTTATCTGATTTAAATCGGATATATGGAATACTAATTCCTGTCTTTTCGATAGCATCATTAATTGTTGAACAAGTTCCGAACCTCGGTTAGCGGATTCCCGGATAATGGTAATATAATTTGTGAACCGGCTTAAGTCAAAACGGTCAGATTTTAGCAGATAATCGATCAAGGAGATAGTCCCGATGATGGCGCCCAGGATATTATTGAAATCATGCGCTAATCCACCGGCGAGATTTCCGATCAATTCCATTTTTTGCGATTGTCGGAGCTGTTCCTCTTTTTTTCTGAGTTCCGACACATCATCAATTCGGATCACCCAATCATTGGACCCATTGTGATCGATTGGATAGAACAGAATCCGTAAATCATATTTCACTCCGGCAATCTCATCGATCCGTTCAAATTCCCGGGGGCGCGCAGTTTCGGGAACATTAAAAAAAATCTCCCGATATTCATCCATAAAAGGGACCAACTTCCATAGATAATTATTTTCATTTTCTCCGGGTAATTTTCCAAAAAACAATTCGGCGGTTTTATTCCATTGATTAATCATGCCTTTTGGATTGGCTGCAATTAAAACGGAAGGAAAGGAATCAAAAACGTTTTGTAGATAATTACGGGTCATTTTAAGTTCATGTTCCACCTGAAGTCGGTATTTAATCTGATCGTTCAGTTCCTGATTGTATTCAGTGAGCTGGCGATTGCGTTTTCGGATTGTGGCAGTTCGGATACGATAGTAGCTAACAATACTTGTGATGATAATAATAATCAGCGCAATTAAAAAAACAGAGGTTCTCCAAAAAGGGGGGATGATGCGTAAGACAATAGCAATTCCGGTATTATTCCATATTCCGTTCGAATTGCAGGCTTTTACCCGGAAGGTATATCGACCGGGGTCCAGATTTGTATAACTGGCAAAACGACGATTCGATGAATAAACCCATTCCTTATCAAAACCCTCCATGTAATAAGCAAATTGATTGCGCTCAGGATTTAAAAAATGAAGCGCCGAAAATTCAAAAGAAAAAAAATCATCTCCATGGTATAATTCAATAGAGTCAATCAACGAAATCGAACGAGTGTACCAGGAACGTTCTGAAATTTTTAGTGAGTGATTGAAAATTTTAAAATCCGTCAAAGCGACTTGGGGAGCAATCGGATTATCAAAAAGAGTATCGGGATGAAAAAGTACAAAACCGTTCTTACCGCCAAAAATAAATTCGCCGGATTCCGTTTGAGCGCTAACACCGGGTTGAAAATCGTTAAATGATGTTTGGCTGTTAAGTGAATAAAACTTTGTAAAGGAAGTAACAGGACTAAATTTTACAATCTTGCTATTCGTACTCAACCACAGATTTTGGCTATTATCCTCACGGATAGCATAGATCAATCGATTGGAAACATCATTGATATTAGAAAAGCGTTCAAAGGTGGAATCTTCATAGCAGAAACGGTTCAGCCCATGATCCGTGGCTATCCATAAATTCCCTGACTGATCCTGATGCAAATCATAGATTTCATTCCCACTCAGTGATAACGTATCAGTATGATCATGATAAAACGGAAAAAATCTCTTTGTTCGGCGATTAAAAATATTCAGACCGTACTTCGTTCCCACCCAAAAATTTCCCTGAATATCTTCCAGAAGACAAAACACCCAATTATGGCTTATGCTTCCCGGAGCGTCGGGATTCGCCGGGTAGCGTTCAGCTTTGCCAGTTTCCCGGTCAAACAGATTTAATCCCCCATAGGTTGCCAACCACATATTATTGTTACGATCCAAATAGATTTCACGGATGGTGTTGCTGCTTAGACTGAGATTATCGCTGTCATCGCTAAGCCAGGTTTTAAACGTATTCGTTTTTCGATCCAGACAGTTCAACCCACCATTATTAGTGCCCACCCATAAAAGACCTTTTTCATCCTCTAATAGCGACCAGATGGAATTTGAACGAATCGAAGAGCGATCGTTCTGCCGGTTTTCAAAATGGGTAAACTGCTGATTTTTTCGATCCCAGCAATTTAAGCCTCCCGAATGGGCGCCAATCCAAATTCTGCAGTCACGAGTCTCGATAACACAGCGGATATAATTATCACTCAGCGTGTTATCTAACCATGGTCGGCGATAATAATGTCTTAATTGACCTTGTTTGAAGTAAAATTTATTTAAACCGATTTCAGTTCCTACCCAAATTATTCCAGAACGGTCCTGATAGATTGACCAAATTTTATCATGCGATAAACTAGCTGGGTCCAGTTCATGGTGTTGATAACGAACAAATGCGTCCTCTGATGGTTCGTAACGATTCAATCCACCACCCAACGTCCCGATCCATAGATTCCTCTCCTGATCTTCCATCACGCGCCAAATTTTATTATAACTCAGGGAACCCGGTTGATCCGATTGATGAAAATAGCGGATAAAACGTTCAGTGGAAGCATCCCATCGATTTAACCCCCAATGAGTGCCCACCCACAACTGCCCACGGTGATCCAGGCAGAGCGCATAAACATAATTATGGCTAATGCTGGTTGAATCGTCGGCTCTGTTGATAAATCTGTCAAATTTTTGCCGCATTGGATCCAACCGGTTTAACCCTATATTGGTTCCAAACCAAAGATTATCGGCCGAATCTTCACATATCGCCCAAATAAAATCGTTGCTTAAAGATTTATTATCCTGAGGATCATGGAAATAACGAAAAAAACAATCCCCGGCTCGATCATACCGATTGAGTCCGTGTTTCGTTCCAATCCATAGAGTGCCGGTATGATCTTCAAATATAGAAGGAACCGAATTATCGCTGATACTGGTTTCATCGTCGCTTCGATATTGATAATGGATAAATTGTTCCAGATTGCGATCAAAGCGATTAAGACCTCCCCCATCAGTGCCAATCCACATATCACCCTGTCGATCCTCATATATCACATAGACGAAATTACTACTCAAACTGGTGGAATCGGTACTATCAAATTGATAAAGAAGAGTTTGGTATCCATCATAGCGATTCAATCCATCACTGGTGCAAAACCAGAGAAAACCCAGTTTGTCCTGGATAATGGTAAAGATGGAACCGCGGGACATATCCGTATCCCGAATAATCTGTTCAAAGGTGATATCAAAAGGTTCTGCATAAAAAGATAGATGCCCTGCGGCTAAACCTAAAAAAACGTAAAGGAATTTTAATAGAAAGCGTTTTATTCTCATAAGTGAACCAAAACACACTAAATCATTTAGAAAACGAACGAAGGCGGGGTATTAATAGAGTTTACTGTCGGAAAAATTGCATAAACGAACACAAAAAACAACTGAGACGTTAAAATCAACTCAAAAAAAGAGAGAATGCGTTAGTAATTGTCGTTTTGATCATTATAATTATTAAAAATATGCTCAACTTCTTCACGATTATTCAAAAAAATCTCTGCGATCCGCGGATCAAAGTGAGAATTCACTTCCTGTTCAATATAATTAAATGACGCATCCAGACTCCAGGGTTCCTTATACGGGCGTTTGGTTGTCAGCGCATCAAATACATCGACAACGGCTACAATCCGACCTGATATGGGGATATTTTCTCCTTTTAAGGCGTGAGGATAACCTTGACCATTATATTTTTCATGGTGCGATAAAGCGATTTCATGCCCCATTTCTAAATATTTGCTTTTAGTTCTTTCCAGTATCTGAGCGCCGATTGTGGTATGTCTTTTCATAATATCAAATTCCTCGGGGGTGAGTTTACCCGGTTTTAATAAAATATTGTCCGGCACACCGAGCTTACCAATATCATGGAGGGGGGACGCAAAATAGATGATTTCCTGCTGATGGACATCCATTCCCGACATACGAGCCAACAATTTACAGTAATTAGCAACCCGAAGGATATGTCCTCCTGTTTCCGGATCTTTATATTCCGCTGCTTTTCCTAAAACGTGGAGAGTCTCATGCTCCCGCAATACGATATTTGCGGTTGCCCGAACAACCTCCTGCTCTAAAAGCTTGGTTTTGTCTTTAAGCATGATTTGGAAATCTCGTAATTTGACCAGATTTTTAAAACGCGCTAAAAATTCAACCTGATTCAAGGGTTTGTTTAAGAATTCTGTAGCTCCGGCTTGAAGGGCTTGCAATTTAATATCCATATCATCATTCACTGCTGTAATCATAATAATCGGAATATCTAAAAATTTCTCCCGCAATCGTTTAATTAATTCAATCCCATTCATTTCAGGCATCATATAATCAACAATAGCCAAATCAACATTGTGTTCAAGAGAATACTGCAACGCATCGGAGGGATTTAGAAAGCTTTTAATCTTAAACCCGGCCTTGATAGCCCAATTCTCAATAATTATTAAATTCTGTTTGGCATCATCTACTTGAATAATGTCCATAATCCGCCTTTTTTGGATAAAGCAGCTTCATTAAAATCTTACAGCTAAAATATAGTAAAAAGTTGAGAAAATGTCAAGACCTGATCAAAAAAATATTTTAACCAATCACTAAATACTTATAAATTGAGACGCAGATTTGGAACAAAACATTCCAATTCTAAACAATCAGGAGCATTTACTAATTTTTTCGCATTTAATAAAGTAGTTTTGCAGGGTATAGTTGATTTGCTACCCTACGAATGACAAGAAGAATGTAAAAAATTGAGATCATTCATGCCGTAAAGAATCGGCTTAAGTAATTTTCCCTTGACAAAAGAAGAAAAAAATTGTATAATAGGGGTATGTATTATTTTTAATTGAACCCGGTATTGAATTAAAAGGAGAATATGAGTATGAAACGGACATTCCAGCCCCACAAACGCCGCCGCAAAAATGAACACGGATTTCGCAAACGTATGTCGACAAAAAATGGGCGCAAAGTTCTCAGTCGCCGGCGAGCTAAAGGCCGCAAGCGTCTTTCCGCTTAATGTCGATCCAGCAAACAATTCGCAGTCTGCGTAAAGGGAAACGGTTTGATACCCCGTTTGGGATGTTATATTATCAGCCGGAAGTATCCAAAACCATAATCGTAATAAAAAAAAATCGGTAAAGCAGTTGTCCGCAATAGAATTCGGAGGCAACTGCGCGCCATTTTTCGCGAACAACTGCATATTGACGGAGTTATATTTTACTTGAACTCCAACATTCATCACTATACGTTTTGGGAAATGACGGATCTTTTGAAAAGTAGTTTTGTGCATGAAAAAAGTTTTAATATTCGGGATTAAAGTCTATCAATGGACCTTATCCCTACTAATCGGCAACCAGTGTCGTTTTTGGCCCTCCTGCTCTCAATACGCAATTATCCAACTCCATACTCGCTCGATCCCCCACGCAGCACTAAAAATCGTTTGGCGGATATTGCGTTGCAACCCATGGGCTAAAGGCGGTTTTGATCTCGACTGAAGGAGTTAATACGAATGGATAAAAAAACCGGTATTGGAATCGGGCTTATTTTTTTACTGATAATTCTTATCCCTTTCTATCAGCGCTTATTGAATCGTATATTTCAAACGACACCGCCTCCCATCATATCAACGGACACGATAAAAACTTCTTCACTTCCCGACGAAGATATCCCCGCTCCGAATGAATCCATGGATACAATTGTTTCTGAGCCAAATGTTGAGCTTTTGCTACCGGATACTACCCGACCCATAGTTTTCGACACATTGGAAAATGAATGGTTGCAAGTGGTTATCAGCAATCAAGGCGGGTTAATTCATGCGCTTTACTTAAAGCATTATGAAACCATCGTTACCGATTCTCAACGTTTTGTGGTTCAACTCATACAACAGGATTCATCAAAAGCTATGAATCACATTTTGTTTTTAGGGGCTCAGCAGATCGATTTAAGCCACTTTTTTTTCGATTTCCAAAAAACTACCACACGGATCACAGCGACAGCCAAAATCCCTGTGCAATCCGATACGCTTGAATTCACTAAAATCTTTCAATTCGGATCCCGTGAATATTCTATCGACTATCAATATAAAGTCAAGACGACCCATAAAATCGACAAACATCTGGTAGTTTGGGACGGCGCCATGAATCCCAGTGAAATTGATATTGCCAACGACATGGGATACTTCAAAGCCTTTACCAAAATGGGAGAAATCGTCGCGGAAGAAGATATTGCCGACGACAAGGAAATGGTAACGATCGAGCGCAACGGGCAAACCCACTGGATCGCTTTAAAAACCAAATTTTTCCTTACAGCGATGATCACCCGGGATATTCCGGCTGCCGGATTGATTCTAAAAGGCCAAAAATATGCCGATAATGATCGATATATGTACGGAGCGCTGCTTTTCAGAGAAAAAGGTTTATTGGCAAACCAAATTACCCTTTATGCCGGGCCAATGGATTATTCAGAACTAAAAAGCCTGGATATTATGTTGGATAAAACCGTATCTATGGGAAACATTGTTATTAAACCATTTAGTTATCTTATTACCTGGATGTTGATTTTTTTAAATAAAATCACATCTGATTTTGGGCTGATAATTATTATTTTTTCGTTTGTCATAAAAATTATAACTTATCCCCTGACCCATAAGAGTTATGAAGCCAGCAAACGCATGAGTGAGTTGCAACCTAAAATTCAGGAATTGAAAGAGCGTTTTAAAGATGATCCGCAAAAATTCAATTCCGCTACCATGCAGTTATATAAAACTGAAAAAATCAATCCCTTGGGCGGGTGTTTGCCGCTGATACTTCAAATGCCTATCTTTTTTGCGCTTTACCGGGTATTTGATTCTACGATTATGCTGCGCAATCAGGATTTTTTATGGATTAATAACTTGGCCATTAAAGATCCGACCTATATTTTACCGATCGCTATGGGTGTTCTGATGTTAGCGCAAAATATGCAAACCATGAAAGACCCCAAACAAAAATTCATGATTTACCTGATGCCGGTCATGATGGTCTTCTTTTTCAAGGATTTATCTGCCGGGTTGGTGCTATATTGGAGTTGTTTCAACTTTTTTACCATTATCCAGCAGGAACTGGTGAATCGGTTTTGGCATGGAAAAGCCACCCAAGCAGTTGCTAAACCGGCGCCAACATCGACAGTATCCCAATCGCGCAAACCGAAAAAGTGATGAACTCGGAACCGATGGCGGCGTTGGCCACGCCCCCCGGAATCGGCGGCATTGCCGTTATCCGGGTAACCGGTTATCAGTTAAAGTCCTTTTTAGCGCCGATATTTCGATTATCCGCGCGGTTTAAAAATCAGGCACCCCATACAATCCATTATAATCAGATCATTGAAGATCATTTACTCATTGATGAAGTTTTAGTTAGCTATTTCCGCGCCCCCGATTCTTACACCGGAGAAGATGTCGTCGAGATTAATTGTCATGGAGGACTATTAATCGCTGAAAATATTCTAAAAATCCTATGGAAATTGGGAATTCGCCCAGCGCAAAACGGGGAATTCACCAAGCGGGCGTTTTTAAACGGCAAAATGGACCTGACCCGGGCCGAAGCGATTAATGCCTTGATTCATGCTCAATCCGATATGGAAATCAAGGCCGGAATATTACAACTAAAAGGGCAACTGCTTCACCGCATCCAGCAAATCAAATCAAAGGTCATCGAATTAATCCAATTGCTGAATTTAAGCATTGATTTTGTGGAACATATTGATTGGGAAATCGATGTTACAGAGCTGGAAATCCACGTTTCAAAGTTAATTGACGATACTCAATCACTCATCCGGGGAAAACAAGCATTTGATCAATTACATCGTGGATTCGATGTGGTGATTGCCGGCCAGCCGAATGTTGGAAAATCAAGCTTGATGAATCTATTAACAGGGCATGAAGCGTCGATTGTTCATCCAACTCCCGGAACGACCCGCGACCTGATAGAAAAAACCATCAACTTGTTCCGGTTAAACATCCGGTTAACTGATAGCGCCGGCTTGCGCAATGAAGCCGGAGAGATCGAAGCCCTGGGTATTGAAAAGAGCCGTCTTAGAATTAAAGAAGCCGACGTTGTTCTCTATCTGCTTGATGCATCCCGACCCGAACTTTTTGAAGATGACCACGCCTACATTTCCGAACGGAAAGGGCCTATTATAACTATATTAAATAAAATCGACATAAGCTGCCCCGATAGCGCGCAATTCTGGCCCGATGCCATTCCTTTCTCAACGCGTTATAGTTCCAAACTCGAAATTTTAGAACAAAAAATATCATCCATTATTGAAGACCAATCGCTTCATTCCGCTGATACTTTTTATATTCAAACCCGTCAACTGCTTTTATTAAATGATCTGAACATATCTCTCGAAGAGCTGCGCGCTCAGTTCCGAACCGGATTCAGTGTTGAAATCGCATCACATATTCTACGGGAGGGATTGGATATTCTCAATCGATTCACTGGAGAAACTAAAGATATTGATATTATAAACGATATTTTTAACCATTTTTGTATCGGCAAATAGTTTTATCCCCTCTTCCCTAAAAAAAAGAAAGAGGGGGAAAACATTTATTTGGACATAAATCCTGCCAGGCAGGCGAAGCAGTGTCGGGTTTCTGCCGGACGATCGTCATTTATTGACGAATCATCGGCAAACCATATCAATTAATTTCTTTTTTATGAAACACCAGAATTGTTGAAGTCTGGTTGATATGCCCCATAAATTCTTCGCCGTACGTACTGAATCCTATAGTTGGGATCGCGCTAAATAAACTGCCGTATGCATCCTGCTGGTTTTGCTGTTTCAATTCCAGCGTTCTCAGGATACAGTTAAAATTGATCATTCCTTCGATTGGGCCCAATTTTTCAATTTGTTTATTAATGGCCTGTTGCGTATCCATGACAATATCACCGGATTCTAAAATAGCCACTTCCATTCCTTCGAGAATATTGCAATAAAAAACCATATTTTTGCCATCATTTTTTTGCGGGCTGCGGACATAGGGTTCATTATTGACCATCAGTCCAACGGGATTGTGCATAAAGCGTTGGGAAGCTTCATCAGGAGAAACGCCCAGACTAGCCGCATAGGCATCCAATGCGGGTTGGTTATTGAATTCAAGTACGGTTCTGGTTTTTTCATTGACTTTTGTAGCGGTTAAAACCTGTTTTAAAGGACAAAAACTCTGAGTCTTCAGAACATCGAAAACGCGTTTGCTTTTAAACACAGCCAGAACGGCGGCATTGGAACAGGCCTTGCCATTGGCGGCCACCCAGGTCTTTTCAAATTTCAAATCATCGCCGGCAGAAGCGCCCACAATCAACAAATTGCTGAGATCGCCAATCTGATCCATCACTTTTTCCTCGGCGCAACTGAGTCCATCAATCAAAATAATTCCACCATGCTGTTCAAATTCGAGGTCCATTAAGGGTTTTTTGTAATAATCAGCCAACTGTTTCACGGATCCAGCGACACTTGCCGCATCATTAACATCCTCAATTAGAGCTATAGCGCAATCTTCCAGAATATCATTTCCGATCGACATAACCACTATCGATTGGTCCAGCATTTTCCCGCTGATAATTTCTCCCGAAGTCGTGCAACCCATGACCTGACTGCCAGGAAATTGTTCCTTCATCCGTTTACTTAATAGATCGATTGGATACAGCGGTGAAGCAAAGTAAACGACTAAACGGGGTTGATTTTCTTTTAACTGCCCGGCCAGATCACGCAATGCTTCATCCATATTCGGTAACGAGGAATGGGCGATTAATATACTCATGAATGTTCTCCTTCCCGAAAACAAGCAATTCTTTTCAAACTGAGTTTTGACATTATAGCGCTATATTCATTTCAGTCGCTATCTGACGAAGTTTATTCATAACTGTCGGATCATCTTCGGACAATAAAGTATAACTATCCGGTTTAATTCCTTTCAAAACCAGTTTGGTCTTCGTGCATTCTGCAATCGTCGCATTACCATGCGCGCGCAAAGTGATCAACTTGTCGATCATCTTTCGTATTTGACCAGCCATAGCTAACTCCTTTTTTTTAAAGTTATTAACAACACCTTCGATACAGGGTCTATCCGAATCGAAAAATTTACTAATCGTTTAATCAATCCATCAGATAAAATTCATCCTCTCCTCATCGATCAATTTTACAACTGCATGCCTCATTTATTCTCTTTGTTGGATTATACAATAGAAAAAAATGAATTCAACTGATTTCCTATCATCATGGTAACTCATGTCAGATAGATCGGGTTTATAAATCCAATTATTATCCACATTGAATATAATGTAACAAAAAAAATGAAAATTGCAAGTATTTTTTATCATTATCGAATAAATTTGGTGATACGCGTACTAACAATCGCAATTAATATCTTTCATATCAGAAAAGGCAACTACCGGCCTGCAAGCGCAGACCGGTTTATAATAGTCTCATCTATCAAACAGATAGAAGTCTGAAAAGAGCTCCAGTACTACTGCCCAATCTCTGATGAATTGAACGGTTTATTCAATAAATGGAGTTACGCAGCAACGCAAAAGCCAATAAGGCCACCAATGATGCAAATAACCAGATAAAGCACCCCAAAGAACTCTTTGTTGGCGTTCCATTTACTGAAGGTTCCGCTATAGTATTCGGATTGGGTTGATCTATGGAAGAGTTTACGGGTTGATGTTTTTTATTACTCACGATATTCTCCTTTTCAAATTATAGATATTTTAAATTATTATTCAAGCATTATACTGGATTGGAAAAAAACCAATTTTCATGGTTGATTGAAACCAAACCGAATTGACCTTAAAAATCTGATCTGTTCTAATCCAACACAAAAAAAATGAACATATAGATTCATATAGGCCAAGCCAATAAAAAAGGAGGGCTTCTCAGTGAGTTGTGTGAATTATGATGAGCGCCCAAACGGACAAGAGTGGAGAGAGAGAGGGCGCACCGTATTTGAAGAGATTGCGGACTGCTTGTAAAACTAAATCGGGGATTGTCCGCTGAATATATTGATTCAGAAAACACTGACAATAAGCGAATCACGCTCAGGTGTCTAAACGGTACAAATCCTGCTACGATAACAAAGTCGGCGGGCGACTGATAAAGAAGGTCGGACAAAGGAACGTCAAGACCGAGTGAATTATTTCTTAGAGGTAACCGTTCAGATAAAAAACATATTGCCAAAAATATCAGAATAATCAATTTATACTTTTGGTAGATTCTTTGATTACTTGCAGTCAATAAAAAAAAACTGCTAATGCGAAGAAATGTTTTAGTGAACAGAGAAGTTAAGTAAACCACAGGCATAAAACTCATAGATTAGTTCCGGAATAAATCCAGGAGGTAAATTTCTCCAGCCAGGCGCGATCGATCTCATCAAATGTATTCAGTTCCCGGCTATCCACATCGAACACATCGGAAACACAACCCGGGGAGGAAAAAAGAGGAACCACCATTTCTGAACGCGACCGGCTATCACAGGCGATGTGATCGGGAAATTGATGGATATCCGGTACAATGATTGTCCTCTGTTGATTGGCGGCGGCCCAACAAACTCCGGTATTCTTTTTCAATATTAAACATGCTAAAGAGCCCTGATAAGGGCCAACCGTCAATTCACCATCGATCAACCGATAGAATCCGCACCAGAAAAAATAGTCAATTTTATGAAAGAGAACTGCATTTAATGATGCCATCCGCGCAATAGGATCGCGCGTTTTTTCAAACAATTCCTTCACTTGTAGCGCTAAGCGCCGATAACGCGCTTCTTTGACATCTTTTTCCATATTTTACTCCATTGAGTTAAACCAATTACAGCATCGGCATACTACGATTTTTCCTTTTCATCCAGGATTTTTCGGATAGCTTGCAGGAAAAGATCGGTTTTATAGGGTTTTTGAATCAAGCAAAACCCTTCGTCTTGGATAAACTGTGTATGAACCATTGGGGGCCAACGAATTTATGGATTCCCAACCAATATAGAGCATCAGAAGCGTCCATAAAAGTGAGATATTTTTTTTGATTGCGCGCTGTTTCCCATATACTTTTCCATAGTGGATCCCTCTGTTCCTGTACTGAAAGAGAACTTTCAATTTCAATATATAGCGGATTAAAAACAGGTTGGACAATTAAATGGCCATTCTGGAACCAATTATATTCAGTCTTTTATTTTCAATCAGTGGTTGTTTATAATCTTGATCAGGCCTGTTCAACTAAATGTCTCCTTTACGGTTTCCCGTTACTGAAGCCGATCCGCTTTCTGACGAGCTTCATTGAGAAGCGCTTCCGACTTTTGATCGGCTTCGGAAACAATTTTATTCGTTTTATTATCAGTTTCCTTGCGTAGTTTTTCCGCTGCTTTTTTAGCAGCAGCTTTTTCCAGGGGATTGCCGCCTTTTTTGGCTAAAGCATCTGCTTGAGCATATCCTTCATCGCGGACCTGATCGGACAGTTTCCGGGCCTCCTCGCGGAGGGCCTGGGCTTTTGTTTCCGCTTCCGCCATAATTTTAGCCTTTTCTGCCGTCAAATCACGTTTAACTTGTTGAATCGCTTCTTCTTTTTTTTCATTGAGTTGCTGTTTAACCTGCTCTTTAACAGCGCTTCCTAAGTCCGAAGCCGAAATTTTTAATTCTGGTTTAAGCACAGAACCCACAATCAAGGCGGAAATTGCTAATTTTTCGGGCATTGTGGCGCCGCTTGCCCATTTGCCTGCATCGCCCAATAAATGGTTCATGGATTGACGCGCATCGGTTGATAACAATGAAGATGGAATTTCCAGTTTCATCACGTAATCTATCGCTTGATCGACTGTAGTTGTGCCTTCAAACGTTCCGGCGATCGCTCCCATTTTCAACGGAAATTGCTGGATCAGCAACTTCCCATCGGCAATAGAAAATAAAAAATTGACATCTTTTAATTCCATTTGGCTGAACTGATCCATCTTCATCTGGTCGGAGAGTTTGGTAAAAGGCTCATATCCTAAAATCCGTACCTGGCGAGTCAGGCAACTCCCCTCACCGTTCACACTGGACAGGAGAGGCATAAGGGTTTGATCGAGCAAGGAATTAAATTTAATATCTGCAGAAAATTTACCGTCGCAATGTTTGGCAATTGGAACAAATTTTTGCACCATGACAATTGCATCAGATACCAAGGGAATCTCCATATCCTTCAAATTCAAGTTAAAAGCGATTTTAGGGGCCGTAATATCCGTTGGATCATAATAACTATCGGCAATTTCCAATTCGCCGCCCAACGTCCGCATGCGCAATCGGCTCAAATCGGCCCGACCTTCGCGAATGATGATCTTACCTGCTAAATCAGTTAATTCAAGGCGATCGAAGAGGATTTTATCAACCTGGCTTTCAAGTTCAAAATCCAGATTACCAGGAACAGGAATGACAGTTAGAGGTGTCGTGTCGCTCTCCATCAACAAATCCATATACTCATTTAAATCCACCAATTGCGAGTGAAATGTAAACGCGCCCTTGAGTGTTTCGCCTTTTAAGACAAAGGGTAAAATATTATCAATCATTCCGGACGCATTAAGATCGGTACGGCCCAGATGAACATAAAATTTTTGCAGCGTTACTTTTTGAGGAGAGAAATTCAGTGTGAATTGATGGATCATCACGGGGGCCGGAAAATCGGGGCTGAGATACTTAAAATCAATTAAAGAAAAACTCCCACGGGCAACTACCTGATCGTATTGCTGCTGCTGGAACATCGAAAGCTGCCCTTTCACTTCCAAATCGGTTTGGATTCGGCCTTGCAATTCCTGTTCCGGCGGTATCGGCAGGATATCGCGCAACGTCAATATATCGATTTCTCCCCGCATGGTTAAATCCAATTGCGGATCGGAAACGGGATGCTGTAAATGAAATTCGCAATCAAAAGGATTACCCCCGATATTCAGATGAAACTGCTGCAGATCAACGCGAGTCAGGTCAGGTCCTCCCTGATCATGCGAAATCTTAAAATCTACCGTGATATCATCCACAGATTTTGGCAATGCCGGATAACGAAACCCGGCGGTATCGATCTTCAATCCGATTCCAAACTCTCCTAACTGCTCGGAATTAAAAACACCCTTGGCATAGGCTTCCAATTCTATCCGGCCATAGGTCTTGACATCGGCAAACTGCTGGCTTAGAGCGTAAGGAACCAGGGAAAGTAAATTTTTAAAATCGTTGCCAGGCAATTCAAGTTTCAAATCTGTTATAACATCTTCCCCTTTAAGCCCAACAAATCCGATTAAATTCACTCCAAATTCATTCAATTTTAAATTGCCCTGGCGAACCGTAAAGCTGGTATCTGCCATATTGGCGTCAAGATCGACCAGCAACTGAAGTCTCACATTTTCCAGAACGGGCATATTGCCATTTCGTACCGATAAAGAATCAATTTCAGTTTTAGTTTGCAACAGAAATAATTCCTGAGTGAAATCACCCTTCAATTCATGATTCAAACCGGCAACGAGAGCATATAACCCCGTGGAATCGTCTTGATATGATAGGCAGGCCTGAGAGATAACGAACTCATTCAATTTCAGATGAAAGGCTGTCTCAGTCTGAGTTGAAGCTGTGTCAACCCTATCCGTTCCGTTTGCTTCCGGCATGATCTCCCAGTTAGCAGCTCCCTTCACGCTTTTCTTCAAATTTAAATGTGGAGAACGAATTGTAATTTGTCGCAGACGCCAGCCATCATCATTCCATAAACTGGACAAATCGAAGACAATCCCGATTTGTTCGACATCCAACAACGTATCGCCGGCAAAAGGTTCGCGATTGGTCAGACATATCTCTTCGATAGAAAGAGAAATATTCGGGAAATCACGAATGAGGCTTAAAGAAACGCTGCCGAATGAAAAATCAGCCTGAATTTTGCTGTTAACTTCCCGTTGGATCAACGTTTTAATTTTTCCTTGAAAAAGCAATGGAATGGAGATTAAAACAATAAAAACAACACCAAAAAAAATTCCGAATCCAAACACCAGCCGACGTGCAATGCTTTGTCGCGCCATATTAAACTCCTGTGACGTTAAATGTTACTGCGATATACCATCGCAAATCCTTAATATTCATGCCTGATTATTAAAATCCCTCATCCAGCGGAAGCAGAGTTGGAATCATATCCTATTGTGACCATTTCGCGCTCGACGGTATCTACGTTGCGTTTATTCATTTGAAATCCTACAAATTCTGCCAAGCGACTCATACGATATTAGTTTGATGATAATATAAAACAATTTAGCGCTAGTGTCAAGAAAATTTTATATATGAAATTTGGGAACCCATCGGGTATGAAATCAGTTTATATTTACTAAAAGGCGCCAAAAAATCAACTTTCACCTGAATTAAAAGGAGACAATGATGCGGCATACAGGAAAATTTTTGAGTATGATCTTTTTATTGAGTTTAGGCATAATGATGGGTTTAATTATTTCCGGAAATTTTGATTTAGCAAGTCAAAAAATCGCGCAGGAAGTTGAACCCGGAAATTTGGGCAAGGTTTCTATTGATGAAAATTTCGTTAATCAGTTGAACCAAGCATTTGTAAATGCATCGCAAAGCTCTATGTCAGCAGTAGTTACAATTTCAACTACTCATATCAACCGCTCTTATCAAACAAACAACCCGCTGCTGGATGATTTTTTCCGTGATTTTTTTAATATGCCTCAAACACCCCGTGAAAGCTATGCATTGGGTTCGGGGGTCATCGTCGATCAAGAAGGTCATATTATTACTAATTATCATGTAGTTGCGCAAGCAGATAAAATCAAAGTATCGTTATGGGACAACCGGGAACTGGATGCAAAACTGATTAGTAAATCTGAAGAATATGATATTGCCGTACTAAAAATTGATGCGGATAATCTTAAACCGATCAGAATCGGCAATTCAGATGAGGTTCGGATTGGAGAATGGGTGATGGCCATCGGATCGCCGTTTAGTGAAAAGCTGAAACATACTGTTACCGAAGGAATTATCAGCGCTAAAGGGCGCAATCCGGAAATCGGGGGAGGGGGTGTCAGAACCCGTTTTGAAAATTATCTGCAAACATCGGCGCCGATAAATCCGGGGAATAGTGGTGGCGCTCTCATCAATTTAAAAGGTGAATTGATCGGTATCAATACGGCTATCATTTCAAATTCAGGCGGTAACCAGGGTATCGGTTTTGCCATCCCAATCAACAATGCCATGAAAGCCATGAAGGATCTGGTAGAAAAAGGCCGGATAGTGCGAGCCTGGCTGGGCGTCAGTGTTGGTGGCGTGTCTCAGGAAATGGCGGAAGCTCTCAAACTCCCTTCTAATAAAGGAGCCATTATTCAAGCTGTTGTGGATAATTCTCCCGCTTCCAAGGCAAAACTTCAGCCCAAGGATGTAATAGTGGCAATCGATGATCAAAACATCGAGGATAACAGCCAATTGGTCAGTATTGTCGGTACCAAGAATCCCAATGAAAAAGTCAAAGTTGATTTTTATCGCGATGGAAAGAAAGAAAGCGTAGAGGTCAAGCTGGAAGAATTCAGAGATGAACTGGCCGTTTCAGGTTCAATTGAGCGCTCGGCGGATAAAGAGAATGAAAGCGCAAGTGTTATGAGTTCGAAATTTGGCATTCAGGTGAGTGATATTACACCGGCTTTACGCCAACGGCTTCGCTTAAGCAACCAGGAAACTGGGATTGTCATCACCGAAATTGATCCGCATTCCTCTGCCGCTGTTTATGGATTACGCGAAGGCGACTTGATTAAGGAAATCAGCGACCAACCGATCCGACAAGTGGCCGATTTTAGAGAAGCGATGAAACGTATAACCCCTGATAAATCATTTTTAATATTGATTAAACGAGCCGAAAACGCCTTTTATCTTGCCATAAAAATTCCAAAAGAATAAAAAAACGACAAAATTGGGCTTGACAAAACTATTTTTTTTGATTATATTATGAGCAAGAAAACGGGGCTGTAGTTCAGTTTGGTTAGAACGCCGGCCTGTCACGCCGGAGGTCGCGAGTTCGAGTCTCGTCGGCCCCGTTAAAACCGTAAGCCTAAAGCTTACGGTTTTTTTTTTGAGAATCGGATTCCGTTATGTTTTTACCGTATCAGCGTTTATCACTATAACCTACAACAGCTTTGATCAGACGCGCAGCATCGGTAACAGCGCCAATCTTGGCAGCAAAACTATCTCCCTGTTCGATATCCAGATCAGTGATCAGATGAACATCTAGTAATCCACTCGTTTTATAACCTGTTTTCAAATAATTTATTTCACTGAGACACAGACTCCACCCCTCGAACCAATTTAACAGGGCCTCTTTTTGGCTTTCTGATGCAGATAGATGAACAAGCAAATCAATGTCACTGGCCGGACCAGCAGTAGCATTTTTTACGCTCCCCATCAAGAATACTGCTAAAATACCAAATCGCTGAAAATCTAATTCATCGATAACACGTTGCGCCATACTGGATCGCCAGCGCCATGAAGCATCGGAAACTGATGGCTGAACGGTAGTCGCAATTACGCTCCGGGGTAAGGATACCTCTTTACCGGTGAAATAGGCCACCGCTTGTTCGAGATCGGCATTGAGCAGAATCTGCAAACCTTTGCTCTCTTTTACCTGGGCGATATCGATAACATGAATGACTTCTTCGAGATGCCTGTATTCAGGCAATAGCGCGCTGAGCATATTGGGACTATCCAGCATAAACGATTCATTAAAAACAACATCAGCTTCATCGGGATATAGAGGAATATATCGGATTTCTGCTTCCGCCAAATCCTGGAAAAAATGGGTGCCGAAGGATAGATCGGGAACATAGTTTCCTTTTTTTCGGGCAACTTCAATCAAAACGGCAGTATTGCAAATATCGGCATACGTTACATTCACGCCCAGACGAATATCACCCCGACTCCCCCACCGACCCGGTCCGATCAAGATGAACTGACGTTTAGGCAATAGCGCATTCAATCGACCAACGACCGTTCCCACTTCCATCAGATCCTCTAAAGCCGTCAATTCCTGATAGGCCTGAGGGGGGATATACACTAAATGTGAAATTAGCGGGACCCGGCCATTTGAAATATGACGGTGGGCAGTAAACAAAATATCATCTTGAGGAATATCCTGGGGTATGGGAGCCGATCCGTAATCTCCGCTTGCATATTGGGGTCGGCATTGGAGGAGATAGAGTTTCCGGCCGTCCGAGACAAACTCGATATCGACGGGAAATTCCAAGGTATTCTGCAAACGCTCTAAAATTGCCTTGATCTGGCGGACAAAGGGAGTTTTTTCCAATAACCCTGAAAAATTCAGCACCATTTTTTTCGGATCAATATCATTTCCCCACGGGGAATAGGGACGAATATGTTCTTCATCATATATTGAAAACAGCAGCTCGGGGCACGGGGAGGCATCGCCAATTTTTTGCAGAAACTCACGTACGGAAACCGTTTCAAACTGGTTGGTCGATAGATTAATCACATCAATTTTTTTAGGCGTGTAACGCAATTGGTCTTCCATGGATATATTGACACGCAAATCGGGTTTCCCCGGCGCCAGCAAAATCGGATAATCATCACTTAAACGATCCACAGCGCGCGTGCCCAATCCCGGCACCAGACGAATCAATCCATCCTTGCGTTCAATACGTGAAGACCAACGAAACTCGTTCTGGCTGAATGCTACACCGGCATAAGCCGGTAAATAATAGGGACCAAAGGTATTCCCTACGACTTCCTGGATCATGACCCCCATTTCTTCATAGAAATCAAGTAACCCGCGTTGTTGACGATACAAAATCGGATCGGGTCCAAACGTGGAAGCATAAACCTCGGCGATCGCGTCTGCTAAAGCTTCTAACCGCTGTTCCCTTGTTCCCTGATTCGCTAAAAATAAACTCTTGTATTTACCCGAAAAAGCCGCCCCCAATCGGTCTTCCAATAAACTTGAACTTCTTACAATTAATGGTTTAGCGCCAAAATCATCAAGCGCTAAGGCCAATCCTTTTACCAAATCCGGCGGGAATTGCGAATTTTTAAATAATTGAATGATATGCGGGTATTCCTGGCGAATTTGATCCAGTTCCTTATATTTTTGTTCCAGGACATCTTCCAGATTATTATAGTAAACAAAATGATGCAGTCCATCGGATGTGATATACCAGGTTTTCGGCGCAGAGAGGTTTTGTAAAAAAGCAGCGGTTGAATCATCACAGCTTTTAAGAATTTGCAATGCTAAAAATAAACCGGCGCTTTTACCCCCCAGTTTACCATGACTGTCCGGCGGATGGATGATCCGTTTTTGTAAATCATAAAAATCCTGGATACTTACAAATGATTTGGCAATATTGAGATACTCCAACTGATCCGTAAAAAAACGCCGAATCAGCGAAACATGGATACCTTTGAGAGCGGCCGGCGAAAGCTCAACTTCATTTAGCGCCAAATGATGAAACCGGGCAATCGCATCAGTTATTTCAGAAAGAGGACTATCTGGATTTTCCAGTATCCGGATTAAAAACGAAGATTTATCCTCGCCGATCCATTTTTGTATCAAATTCAAAATTTCCTGATTGGCAAGATAACGGGAAGCGATGGTAAAAATGTTTTGATTTAATTCAATCAATTTTTTCAGTGATTGGCGCGTTTGCGGACGATTTTCATCACCCAGCAGAACCTGGTTGGCCGATTGTATATGAGCATTGAATATATGGATATAGTTTTTAGCTTCCTCAATCCCGCTCCAAAAAAGGTGGTTCATCATTTTTCGGGAAACAATCATATAGAGATTGGCATCGGTTTTCAGCAGCAGATTAAGGATTACCTGCCATTCTGTAATGTGGTTTTCCGACAATTCGGTTTTTGCTTTTTCCCATTGCTGAAAGAGCAGCTTTAATTTTAAATGGAAAAAAGATTGGCCAATACGTTCAGCAATGGTATTAATCAAACGACGTTCTTCCCGCAGAAATGGCCCCTCGTCCGCAGGGGGTCGAGCTTCTCCGTAAAAAACCTCCAGAGTACCGATGGTAGCTTCATCCGTCTGAATAGCTACTTTCAACACCCATGGACTCTCCCAGAAACAGCGGCTTGCGACAATTTTCCCATCGATCTCCAGACGCACCATACAAATATCGGGATACTGCCAACCCGGTGGGATCGCTTCAATGATTTCCTGAAGAATATTCAGATCATCAGTTTCCAATTTTGCCAGAATTTCTTCTACATGGTAGAGACAATTGAGTTCCTTGGCCCGTTCATTCAAGGTGTGATAGATTTTATCAAACGTTGGATTTTGCTCAATCATAGAAAACTACTCCTTGCTGGTTATGGGACGATATGGCGGCATTAAGTCCTGGCATATACTCAACATGTCGAAGAAAATCAGTTTCACGGATGCAGGTTAATTCCCTTAACCAATTCCAATTGATCGCATCGGTTTCCGTTTTATTAAGAGATAAATAGAACACTCCCAGATTAGAAAGATTATGAAAAAAATGGGATCCCTGGCTGAGATCAGGTTGAAACTGATCAAGACCACCCTCCACAATCACTTCCGCGCTGGAAATTTGCGGCCAGGTTACCGGCACACCCAACCAGGGATCAGAGCTTCCCAAACGACCAAAAACGATTAAAAGGCATGTTCGGTGGTTTTCCATAAGAAATCGGTTCACACTCTCCAATTCTGAAGCGATTTGAAGAGTATGGACAAGATTAAAACAGTCCGGCAACAGATAAACGATATCCCGAATCGATCGTTTCATGCCTTCACCCAACGTCTGACGCGACTGAACCACTATTTTCTCCCGGGGGATAGTATCAAGGGGTAGCATAAGCTGAGTTTGAATCGAGTTTAATCCCCGAATCTGCAAAACATTAAAAATGGGAACGGTTTGTGGTAAATCATCAATTTGCAGGGCAAATTCAATTTCCACTCCTTGGGGATAAACAGCAGTCAATTCTGCCAGTAACAAACGGATCAAGGGATTGAAGGGAAGCAAAGAGGATTGAAGCAATGGAGCAAAATTCAATACCCGCGGCCCTTTATCAAAAGCGCCCATCTCGAGTCGATCGTTTTCCGGATGCCAGGTGGATGCGACATAGCGTAAAACCGCTGGAATCTCTGCCTGCTTCAACGATAAATAGCTCATATATTCAGTTTCAGAAAATGGATCATACTGAAATTGGCGGCTTAAATCGATGGCCCAAAAACGGGTTTGAGTGGCCTGAAGCATGGCTTTGAAAGAAGGAAAAGGCATCGACAGACCCGGATTAGCCGGGGAGTATATCCAACTGGGATGATTATCAACAATCGTTTTCCCCAAACCCAAAGCCAATTGCGCAACCCCATCCTCGGCGCAGGTTCCAGGGAATGGATAATAATTATGGGAACGCGCCACTCCGGAAACCAGAGGGAAAAAGTAATGATTCCAACGAGCGCCGACAATCGGCTGAATCAGTACGGCCATTTGTTCCCCAAAAGGCGCTAAGCCTAATGATTGGCGACACGCCCGGACATTCCCATAATAGGTTGAACTCCACACAAGTTTGATCGCTTCTAAAAACTGGTGAAAGCGAATAGAGGGATCCAATTGATGGTTGGGAATCATTTTAGTTAGATACACACCCGCAAAAGGCAATTGCCGCGCGTCTTCCAACAACGCCGAAGAACGGATTGCCAGGGGGACTTTCAATGAATCACTCACACGGCGGAGGTCTCCTATCCACTCAGCAGGGATATCGCCCTGCAAAAAATATCGGGCGATATCGATATCCGACGAATCCGGTTCGATTCGTTCAATAAGGCCGTTATGAGAGACAAAACGGGTAAATAAATCACTACGGATAATGATCATTTGCGGAATATTTAACATGATCCCACTAAACGGCAAGGAAGCTGAAAACTGTTCGATCAACGCCAGGCTGTCGATGAGTCCCTGAGCTTTACCGCCGGAATCACCGGAACCAATAAATCGAATCACACCCATCCGCGTTCTCGGCAAGCCTGGGCTACCCGATTGACAGCAATCACATAAGCGGCATCACGCATAAAGAGTTTCCGTTTTCGCGCTAATTCGCTCACACCATGGAATGCGCCGGTCATTTTTGTATCGAGTTTGGCTAAAACTTCATCTTTTTCCCAAAAATAGTTCATATTGCATTGTACCTGCTCAAAATAACTGCAAGTCACTCCTCCCGCATTCGCTAAAAAATCGGGAATCATAAAAATATTCCGTTGTTGGATGATCTGATCCGCATCCGGAGTGGTCGGACCATTCGCGCCTTCGGCAATAATCCGCACACGTTGGCTGATTTTATTGACATTTTCAGCAGTGATCTGATTTTCCAACGCCGCCGGAATCAAAATATCCACATCCTGTTCCAGCCAGTCCTCCGCAGGGAGCAGCTCATAGTTCAATTCACGGGCTTTATCCTTCTCAATGCCACCGAATCGATCAGTAATCGATAGTAATTCAGCCAGATCAACCCCACTTTTTTTCCGATAAGTATAAGCAGTTCGATCGGTCTGGTCCCAGCAGGAAACACAAATCACGCGACCGCCCATTTGGGTAAAAAGTTTTATAGCATATTGAGCGACATTGCCAAAACCCTGGACCGCAGCGACACATTTTTCAGGCGACATATTCAGCATTCTTAACGCCTCGCGCAATGTATAAACAACCCCGAAACCTGTCGCCTCAGTACGTCCGAGCGACCCACCCATACCCACTGGTTTACCAGTAATAAAACCGGGGTATTTTACGCCGCGGATAGTCTCATATTCATCCAGCATCCATAGCATGTGCTGGGCATTCGTCATGACATCAGGCGCTGGAACATCGCGAAGCGGCCCAACTACCTGGGCTAATTGCCGAACATACCCGCGGCAGATGAGCTCTTGTTCACGAGCAGTTAAATGATGGGGATCGCAAATCACGCCTCCTTTTCCTCCACCCAGGGGGATATCTACTACCGCGCATTTCCAGGTCATCCATAATGACAATGCGCGTACCGTATCAACCGTTTCCAAAGGATGAAAACGAATACCACCCTTACAAGGGCCGCGCGAATCATTATGCTGGATGCGATACCCCCTGAAAATTTTCACTTTGCCGTCATCCATACGGACTGGAATACTAAAATGGTATTCACGCATGGGGTCGCGTAATAATGCGCGGGTTCCTTCATCCAATTGCAACACTTCCGCGATACGATCAAATTGAGTCTGAGCCATTTGAAATGGGTTGAACGCGCCACTGCCCATATAATTCTCCTTTCAGGTTAATAAAAATTCGCTAACGACATATCATATCTTAAAATCGTAAAAAAATAGCGCCCGGACTCAAAGTTCGCGAATATCCGCTATTTGATTCGAAATTTGCTGAAGTTTTTCTTCTGCAATCACAACGAAACGGGCATACGCCATCTCGATTTTCACTAATAATCCATCAAGTTCATCAGATCGAGATTCAGATAGATTCTCAATGGCATCTAATAAGCTAAGGATTTCTTCGGCTCCGAGAATAGCAACTCCGCCTTTCAATCGATGAGTTTCTCTGACTACTCTTTGCAATTCCCTATTTTTTATGGCGTCTTCGAGTATCTTCAAATCCAGGGGAAACTGACCAATAAAAAGATTAATGATATTTGAAAAAAGAGAATAATCATGATAAATACGCGCCAGAAATCCATCACTGTTAAACACCAGCGATTTAGAGTCAGCAGCAATTTCGATAGAGGGTTTATTTACAGGAATATCCCTGTTCACCGAAGAAAAATCCAGAACATGACGGGTGATAATCCTCTGGATATCGTTGATATTATAAGGCTTGGCAATGTAATCATCCATACCGGCGGCAAGATACTTCTCACGATCGCCTTGTAGAGCATCCGCAGTAACGGCAATAATGGGGGTTTGTTGATTAGGTCCGGGTCTCTGGCGGATAATTTCGGTAATTTCGGTACCACTTCGTTCCGGCATGTGAATGTCTAAAAAAACGATATCATAGGCTTTTTTTTCAAGGGATTCTAAGGCTAAATGACCATTTTGCGCAAATTCAATCGAATATCCCAATTTCTTAAACATCGCAGTCATCAGCCGCAGGTTGATATAATTGTCTTCAGCTACAAAAATTTTCAAATTCTTTTCCGGAGATTGAAAATTGCTCTCCGGCCGGGAACCTTCGGAAATCAAAGAGAAATCTATTTTAAATGGAATGGTAAAATGGAATAGGCTGCCCTTCCCCGATTCACTTATTACTTCAATTTTCCCTTCCATCATGGTGACTAATTCCTGAGCGATCGTCAAACCCAAGCCAGTACCGCCATACTTGCGGGAAGAAGAATTATCCGCTTGATTAAAACTCTCAAAAATCTCCTCAAGTTTATCTGCAGGAATTCCAATGCCCGTATCCTGGATACTGAATTCGACATAAATAATCGAGCTTTGAACTTCATTCAAATGAGTTACTTCCCGTACATTAATTGTAATTGAACCCGTATCGGTAAATTTTATCGCATTAGAAACCAGGTTAATCAGCACCTGACTCACCCGCAACGAATCTCCCACCATTGATAGTGGAAGCTGTGAATCGATTGTTAGTATAAGCTCCAATCCTTTATGCTGACACTGTTTTTTTAATAAACCCAACGAATGCTCTAAGGTTTCCCTCAGATTAAACGATGTTGGCTTAATGGTAACTTTATTTGCCTCCAATTTGGAAAAATCAAGAATATCATTGATAATATCCAGCAACTGATAGGCGGATTCCAGAATCATCTCCAGATATTCACGACGGGAGGGGACAGTTTCATTTTCAGACAAAAGCTCTGAAAGTCCAATGATTCCATTCATGGGAGTTCGAATTTCGTGACTCATTTTGGCTAGAAATTCACTTTTAGCCTGACTGGCCTTTTCAGCGGCAATTTTAGCCAACATTATTTTTTCTTCAGTAATATGCTGATTAGTAACGTCCCAATTTACGCCAATGACCCGCATGGGTTGACCACTTTCATCAAAAAAGATCGAAGCCTGGGCGCGCACATAACGCGGATTATCTTTAAACGTAATGATACGGACTTCTACGTCAACTTTTTGACGATGCCGTATAGATTCATCAATGGCGCCGAGTAAAATTTTCAAATCATCCGGATGGCATTGCTGGAACCAGGAATCATAATGAGGAGAATATTCAAAGGGAGTCGTATCGTATATTTTAAACATCTGATCATTCCATATCACCTTCTGCTGAGGATACACGATTTCCCAAATGCCGATATTTCCGACTTCCGCCGCCAATTCCAGGCGTTCCGACAAGGAAAGCAGAATCGATTCCGTTTGCTTGCGCAATGTGATATTATGCAATTGTTCCACAATTAAAACAATTTCTCCCATAGCATTGAATACTGGAATCGATCGGCATTCATACCATTCATCCAATTCCCCGATTTTTTTTTCAATCACTTGGATCGACCGCTCTTTCATTACTTGACGTGTAGCGCATTCCAAACAGGGTCGGACAAGGCCCAAAAATTCATAACATTTTTTCCCCAGCACTTCCTCCGGCAATTTTTTTAAAAATTCATATCCGGCCCGATTATAATGGATAATCGATTGATCAGGGTTCTGCAACGAAACAATATCCGGAATACCGTCCAGAATGGTCTCTAAAAGATGTTTTTGTTGAGCCAACTCCATTTCTGCCTCGATACGCAGTGTAACATCAGTTGTAAAACAAATATACTCATCCAACTCAATCTGGGAAATATTCAATGAAAGATAGAAGGATTTTCCATCATTACGGATAAAATTCAGCATGGATTGCGCTCTTTGGATTGCAACTACATCCTGTATAAGAAGTTCAATTTTAGCAAATTCAGATTGAGGGAACAACTCAAAAAGGCTGAATTGTAAAAGCTCATCACGTTTGAATCCGGTTAGATGACATGCTTGTTGATTGACATCGAAAAGGTTCCCCGCATGATCCATAATAAAAATAGCGATAAAAGAATTCTGGATATATCCACGGAATTTTTTTTCATTCAGTTCCAGAGTTCGTAAAGAATTCCTAAGCTGCAAATGAGTTCCCACCCGCGCCAGTAGTTCGGTTTCATGAAACGGTTTGACGATATAATCAACCGCCCCGATTTGAAAAGCGCGGGCTATTTCCTGGGGATTATGGATAGAAGTTAGAAAAATGACCGGAATGCCCTGAGTGATCGAATTCTGCTTTAATTGTTGACACACCTCGAATCCGTCCAATCCCGGCATAATCAGGTCCAGTAGAATCAAATCGGGTTGTTCACTCATTGCCGCTTCCAATCCCTTAGTTCCATCCGCTGCGATCACAACCGAATAATTCTGTTTGCGTAAAATATTCGCCGCTTGTTCACGGTTCAACAATGAGTCGTCAATGATCAATATTTTCATACGCTTCCCAAATTTAAAATTTCATTTAAAAATAGATATCGACAGCTTTCAAATTTTCTTCCATATTTTTATAATAAATTGAAATTCTTTATTTGTCAAGTTTTTTATATCTTTATTTAAAATTCGATTAATAATTCATTCTAATACCTGAAACATAGAACTAAATTAGTTATACTTTACGAAAGATTCCCTCTAAAAACGCCCAACGTGTCCATTAGTGGGACTTCAACACCTACTAACAGGCAATCGTCCTCATAGTGTCCGTTGGAAAACTGATACAAATCTACCCATAATTGATCGATCATCTCTTCAAGAGGTAAATGAATCTTGTCCTTCAAAATCGATATCAATCCCTCCGGCCCCAGTTTTATACTTGCAGAGCTATCTGGATCCTGGCGGCTCATTTCGATAATACCATCCGAATAGAAGATAAAGCGATACCCGGGTTGAATAATTAATGAATGACTATCGAATGATACATCATCAAAAATCCCTAAAACACTTCCGACCAATTCAACAAACTCAGGCATTTTTGAACCGGGTTTGATTAAAATAGCATAAGGGTGGCCGGCAGTTGTAATCTGGACCTGATGGGTATTAAAATTGAATTGAAACATTTGGGCCGTGATCATCCGGGGGCTTTTGCCGTTTTGGATTAAATGTTGATTCAAATGATTAAAAAAACGAAACCCTTTATTTCCCAGACGGACATTGATCTCAAACAGGGTTTTAACGATAAGTGTATGAAAGGATGCGCTCATATCATGACCCGCGACATCAGCAATCAACAAATCGCACCCATTTTGGGTCGGATGGATGAAAAAACAATCACCGCCGAGGCGGGCTACCATCCGCTTTTTATAATGATATGCCAGCGGACATTTTGTATCCTTCGGCGTCATCAGCTCTTCATACTCAAACTGCGCTTCCAGCAATTGTTGAAAAAGATGTTGATAATCGATCTGATACCGTTCCAATTCCTGGTTTAGCTGAGTATGTGTCTGCTCAAATTTTTCTTTAATAAGTTCCATATCCAGTTTTTTCTTTTCTTCTCGTTTAAATATCGCATTCACTTTTTGAATTAACAGTTCATCATCAAAAGGTTTATCTAAATAGTTGGAGTATCCCATTTCCATCATTTCCAACAACATGGTTTTATCGCCATAACCGGTTATAACTAAAATTGGAACTTCTATCCGATTCTCTTTAAACCAGCGAATCAGTTCCATTCCTCCAACTTTCGGCATAACCATATCACTAATTACTAAATCATAAGAGTTTAAACGAATAAGTTCCTGTCCTTTTTTACCGTCCGGCGCCCAATCCACCTGATAATTTTCCATCGTCAGCAAGAGCTTAATGCTATTCGCGAGATTAGCCTCATCCTCTACAACTAAAATTCGTTTTTGATCCATTATCAATCTCCTTAAGAATATTTTTAACCAGAAAATGGCATTTTATAACCAAATTTGGAAAGTATCTATTAAATAATACAAAACTCACCATCTCTCGCTGAAAAAGAAGGGTTTCGATTCAAGGATTCCCTTCATGTTAATTTAAAGCAGTTGTAGGTATGTTAAAAGGTAAAACCAGCAATGCCTGTGTACCCTGAGCAGGTTGGCTATGGTAACGGATTTGTCCATTAAATTTTTTAATAATATTAAAGGAAATAGCCATACCCAATCCGGTTCCACCAATTTCTAACCGGGTTGTAAAAAAAGGATCAAAAATATGTTTAAGTTGTTCTTCACTCATCCCCATGCCATTATCCCTGATTTCGATTTCAATTTGAGAGTATTTTGCGTTCAAGCGGCTTTGAATGCGAATGGTTCCAGGGTTGGCAGTAAACGATTGACAGGCATTGGTTAACAAATTAATAATCACCTGCTCCAACTGCTGAAAGTTTCCCTTAAGGGATGGCAAGTCAGGACTTAGTTCCATTTGAAGCGTTTTACAACTCTTATGAATCAAAGGCTCTAAAATCGTACAGGCCGACTGGATGACGGTATTCACATCCAGCAGTTGATCCCATTTTCCCATATCGGGTCTTGAAAAATCGCTCAATCCCTGGACTATATTTTTAATACGCTGTGATCCATCGACAATCCCCTGAAAAAGTTTATCAAATTCATGCAGGAATTGATCGCTGGGAATGCTCATGATGGAAGTTTCCACTGCTGCCAGGTTGTTTACGATTGTTTCCTTATAGTGTTGCCAGAAACGAAGCAATAGCTTGGCATTGATGAGAATATAGTTATTGGGATTATTAATTTCATGGGCGATTCCGGCAATCAGAACCCCAAGGGATTTCATTTTATCCGTTTGGATCAGTTGCTGCTCATGAAGACGATCTTTTTGTTGCGCTTCGTTTCGTTCGGTAATATCCTGAATTACAGCTAAACAGTAATCGATATTTCCTGATGGCTGCTTGAAAGCAATCATCGAAACCTCAGCAAAAAGAAAGGAACCATCGGAACGAAGGTACCGTTTTTCCCAGGTAACTGACTCGTTTTCACAGGACATGACTTTTTTTAACCATTTTTCCTCATCTTCCCTATCCTCACTGGGAGTTACTTCGAACCATGTTTTTCTCAAAAGGCTCTCTCGCTGATACCCCAACATATCACATAGTTTTTGATTGCAATCCCTCCATTGGCTATCATTGGAGATCATAGCAATACCCACCAGAGGGAGCTCAAAATATTTCCGAAACTGCTCTTCGCTTTTCCGCAACGCTTTATTGGAGCGGTACTGCTGCACAATTGCCCACATTGCATTGAGAAGAACTCTGACCTGTTGTAGATCCAAATCCGTGTACTCTCGTTTTTCATCAGCCACAGTTACAACAAGCTGAGCATCTTCACTTTCTTTAAGAGGTAAGATCATAATATTGGAGAACGGTCTTGCGGTACCTTCCGATTGATCAATAAAGGGACGATGTTGCTTATTAATAATGAATGGTTTTTCAAAACGAACAGCTTCTTTCCAATAATATAAATTGACCACCCATTCCGGCAGTTTTTCTTCAGTTAAATTGGAAGCCAACCCTTTTTTGGAAAATAAAATAATTTCCATCTGCTCTTTTTGCATATCTACAAGGGCAACCCAACCCAATTGGCTATTCGTCAATTGGATAATCTTATCTAAAGTATATTTCATTATAGTGGTTGTCGGCTGATCGCCCATTTTATAGAGTTCCAATTGAGCCTCCATCCACTGAATGCTCATATTGCGCTGCAGCTCCATCTGATGTCGGTACAAGGCAATTTCTATTATTTGGAAGAGCTCAAAATAGTCAACCGGTTTCAGCAAATACCCGGCGGGTTCCAATTCGCGCAAATTTTTAAGCAGGCTGTGATCATTATGCCCGGTAATGAATATGACAGGCAGTTTCAATTCACGTTTCAAACGGGAAGCAGTTTCTACACCGTTCATGTATCCATCAAGCGCAATATCCATAATCACAATATCAGGTCGTTTTTCATGCGCCAATTGCAAAGCAATTTCGCCTTTGGAAGCGATAGCTACCACCTGATACCCTTTTTTATTTAATTGGAGTTCCATCTCTAATGCGATGATGATATTGTCTTCAACAATTAAAATCCGGGCGGGATCATTCACATTCAATATTCCGGTTTAAAGTTCTTAGTGGGACAATCATTATTTAACTATTCACGCCGACAACCAGTTACCCTTCTCTCATTTATGAGATGGCAACTTTATTTATTATCAGGCAATTACTCCCAAAAGCAAAAAATATAAAATTCCCACAATAACGGCGATCAGCGTCATGGGAATAATTGTTTTCAAAATGCCCCATAATGAGGATTTGAAATAATCAGCGGTGACAACCATGCAAATATGCATGGGCGATATCATCATTCCCGCATAGCCGAAAACACCGGCCAGCATGATGTAGCTGATGAATTTAAGTATCGGCAACCCAGCCGGCAGCAACGCCAGAATAATAGGAAAACTGATCCCTACGTAGGCGAATCCGACTCCGGTTACCAAACCCGTGATGAAGGGCAGCAGCATGATAATGCTGAGTAACGGAATATGGAGGGCTTGAAATTCAGCGGTGATCAAACCAGCCAGATGAGTTTGGTCGATAATACCGGCAAAAATTTTAATTCCCGCTATAGTGCCGATCAGCATTCCAATATTTTTTGAATAAAAATAACGATACCAATGCGCTTTGGAATAACGTTTAAAGAGCAAGAACAAGCTGATCAAAAGTCCAAGCAGGATGGGAACATAACGTTTAAACTCGGCGAAAATGGCTATACCCATCATAGTTTCACCGATACTCTGAAATAACTGGCAAACGATAAAAGCCACAAAATAGACAATCACAATTAAAAAAATCGGCATGACCGCCTGGAAGAACTGTTTGCGCGCGGGTTTGAATTCATTGAGATGGTTGAGATCATGTTTTTTCAGGATATATAGCATACCGATTATAATAAAAACCGGAGTCATCCAGAGATTGACCACTACCAATTGCCAGATTTCAAGACGGGTGAGGTCGATAGTAAAAATAAAAGCCGGATAAAGGGGCCACCAGAGTTCGATGGTGTGGCGAAACCAATAGTTGACAATCGCTTTTTCACGATTATCGAGTTTATGCTGCGGATCGAAACTATCAACTAGAGGCGCGGAAAAAATCGCTCCACCTGGCATCGGCAGTAGTCCAATGATCATAGGCAAGGTCACCAGCGTCATTTTCACCGACTGAAAAAAACCGCGATAGCTCGTTACAATCTGTTCCATGATGCCGTTATCCTTCATCACCGCGCTCAAGGCTAAAATTGCCGCTAAAACTAAAACCAGGCCAATGGTACTCCAATCAAACAGGGTATGGAAGACAATAGACCCAATCAATCCCGGCGAATGGCCTTGCCATAGCGCCAGCATAATGCCCCCGGCAAGAGCCGCTAAGCCCAGATGGAAACGGTAATGATTGGTAATCACAATCAAAATAAATATTACCAGTATCTTAACTAAAGCAGGAAGATGCAGTAAATAATCCATATTTATCCGTCAATTCTAATAGATATTGCTAATTGTATGGGTAGCGCCCGAAGAAACGGTTTGTTCGTAGGGAGCAGTAAGCCGGGGATGAAACAGTTTCAAACGATAATCCTGCCCCGCAACAACGCCGCCGAAAATGGTCTGATTAGTGGGTTCGGCGCCGGCGGTGATCTGGCGATAGCCTACGATATCGCCGCTCAGCGTCTCTAAGCGCAATACCGCCTGGAAAGCGTAAACATTATTCCCACCGATTTGATCACCTTTAAATACGACTTTGATGGAGGGTGTCAGGTTGTCGCTGTTCTGATAAAATTCATCGGGTCCGTAGTTGCCTACGTAGAGATCAAGTCCACCGTCTTCGTTATAATCGGCAAACGCCGCGCAGGTACTGAAGGCGACCGGTTGAGTAACCACCGACGCGGTGACCGCCTCGAAGCCGCTTCCCTGGCGATTGTGATAAAGAAGATTAGCCATAGGTTGCTGATGCGTGCCGCGCGCGATAAAGAGATCGATAAATCCATCGCGATCATAATCACCGACTGTGGCAGCATTGGCTGTGCCCTCCTCGGTAAGGCCCCAGTCCTCGGTCTCATCGTTGAATCCTAAGCCGCCCTGGTTGATGTACAAGCGCGATCGCCCGTAATTCGCCACGAAGATATCCACCCAGCCATCGCGGTTGAAATCTGCGGTTACCGCGCTTTTAGAAATACCGGGATCATCGATACCCAGTTCGCAAGCCGATTCGGTAAATTGTAAATCCCCCTGATTGATATAGCAGGTATTGGGTTGTCCTTCATTAACAAAATATAGATCCTGCCATTGATCATTATTGACATCCAGGATAATTATCTGATTGCAAAGTTTGCGGTCTTGAAAAATATTAAGAGGAGCGCTCCCCGGTTTCGCGCTTTTATAATATTGATGTAAATTATAACGGAATCCAACAATTATATCCGCCTGATTATCATTATCAAAATCATTAATTGTAAAACAATTAACAACGGTATTGAACTGGCCGGGGAAATAGGTTTGAGTTGACACAAGGTAAATAGAACCTGTAAAAGATGTGGAGTAACCGAATACCCGTCCCAAAGCATGGTTGTAAAAAAAATCCAGTGAGCTTTTATTATCAAAATTAAGCAATACAGGGTTCCAGATTGTTCCGGTCTGAATCTGGATATTTGTGCCCTGAGGGCGCATTTTATCGCCGATATAATAAAATCTCAAAGAATCGCCGCTACCGGGCAGATTTGTAAGATTCAGATAAACCTTGATATCCGGATTTGTTCCCTCTGAAGTAGCGATCACCACATCAGGTCGATAAACCTGACAACTTACACTGCAATCAATTTTATTCCAACTGACGCCGGTCGTATTATAATCATATTGACAAAAAGGGGTTCTCTGGCTGATATCAATAAATTGAGCATAGCAAACTGTATAATAAAAAAAGAAAATTAACCAAAAGTAGCGCTGCATATTCGTCTCCTCGTTTAGGGGTTCACAATGACCAAAGTTTCTTTTTTCAATTGGTTGCCGATTTGAACAGTAACAATATAGAGGCCGTCTTTCGCCCGATCGCCTTCACTGGTACGTCCATCCCAGGAGACCGAATGATTACCGCGGGGATAGGAAACCTGGTCGATCACCCGGCGCGCCAGCCGTCCCGATACTTCATAGAGTTTAATAGTCACTGCAGCATCCTCTTCCAGGTTAAAAGAAATTGTCAGCGGGATTTGACCCGCCATTGCCGCATTAAAGACGCGGGGATTGACAACCAAAGTTTCGCCGTCGGTAACATCAAAATCAGCAGAAGTAGTATTAGCCAGTCCATAGATACCGGTTTCCTGCAGTGGTACGGAGAAACGACTGGAATTCATCTTGCCACCCACCTGTTGCCAGGCGCTTGTGGCGCTGTCATAGTGGAAGAGCGAGGATTGGTCCTGGATATTGTTGATTTTTTCCGGAAAAAAGGTCAAAACTCCCGTATTTTCCAATTGCAGGGAGGGATTAATTTCAAAGGGCACAACCAGCCAGCTCAAACGCGCATCGGTTGGCGCATCACTCAGTTCGCTGAAGCTGATTTCGGTTTCCTGGTTGATGGCGAAAGGAGGGATATATAATGAATATGAAGAATCAGCGGCAAAAATTGTCAAACCCATCGAGGGTTGAACCAGGCTATTGGTATGAAACTGAATAATCGTAGTTTGCGCTAACGGATTGCCCAGAGTATCACGAATATTTTCGCTAATTTGCGATAGATAATCGCAATCGTTCTCGAGGCGATTCGAGGGGATTAGTGTGATAATGGAAGAAGTATCCTGCCAGGTCACATAATAATCGCTATTCACCGACTGATTTTGGGCATCCAGTAAAACCAGGGTTTGCGAATTAACGGTTTCAACATCAATCAGGCGATCGATCGTCAACCGAATTTGCGTCAAGGTGGAGACTTGCGATTGTTGATGAACCGGATAATAACTTAAAATCTTCCCCCTGCGGGTGTCGATCTGAACAGTTTGCAACGCCTGGGGCTCAACGATAGAATTGTGCCGGGTATCTCCCAGGCCTTGAAGGTAAAGTGTATATTCGCCATCCGGCAAATCCGCAGACACGGTTCCATTAATTACCACATAGGAGGATTGAATCGCGGCAACTTCCAAATCTACTGTATCTCCGGTACTATTAGTCAGATAAAAAAACGGCGCATTGGAAGAATCCAGATCCGATACATCCTGAAAATTCAAAACAGCGCTGAATTCGCCAATTCCCAATAAGACAGGAAGATTCCCAGAGGTGTAAACCGGCGCTTCTATATCGATATAAAATGATTGGGATAGAGGAAGCGAACGCAAAGCGGCGCTGTTGACCGCGGTAATATCGACCCGGTAGCTACCTCCCGGCCAACCCTGAACCATCAGACTATCAGCGCCCTGCAGTGGCGTTAATGTTTGATAAATGGTATGATTGGCCGCATCAAAAACCGTTAGTCTATAATTCAATCCGGAAGTTTGACCCGATGTCTGGTCCCAGCCCGGGGTCCAACTGAACCGGACGGAATCCCGGCTGATTTGTAGATTTAGCTGAGTAGGAGGTTGGGGAGGCGTTAGCTCCCGATCATCGCTGAAAAGCGCATTTTTGAAAAGTTGCTCATGGATTTGATCCTGTATGTCGACACCGCTTACAACCAGATCAGAGCATGAATCACCGTCAAAATCGAGCCATTTAATGGAGGACCAGAATACCGGGGGCAAAGTCAGATTGGTAATCTCCTCCCATTCCGTACCCGTGTGATGAAAAACCGCTGCATACCCTTTAGCCGACTGCCCATCGTACCCGGTCAGCGCCAAATCCGGATACCCGTTCAGGTCATAATCGATCACCGAAACGTCACCGGCAAAAACCCCCGGGAGGGTTTGCTGCAACACAAAACTGGGATATTCATTGCGCAACAAATATGAATACCCCTGAAATTGATCATCCGCTCCCGTAACAAAAATATCCAAATCATCATCCAGATCGAAATCGAAAAGCTTAATGCTGCTTAATTGGAAATTCAGCGGATCCAGCCAATTCTGATTAACTACTTCCTGCCATTGCCGGTTCTCTTCCTGAAGATATACTTTCGTGCGGGGATAAGCGGCACTACTTGACTGGCTTGGAGTAAACCCATTAAAAATCAAATCATTTCGGCGATCGCCATTCAAATCCCCCACCGCCAACGAACCGTAAAAAAAACCGGGCAATTCCATGTTCCATCTCTCAAAACGATTATTTCCCATATACGAATAAATATAGATAACCGGAATATACAATTCCTGGGTAAAACGTTTTTGCCTGCCCATGAGGATGATCTCCGGATAAATATCATCATCTAAATAAGCAATCGCTACATCGCTTTCAATTAAACAGGGAAATTTATCATACGTAGAATCACCGGCAACTATAAGCGGGACCAATGACGAAAAATTTTGACCCTCATTCAGATAGATCCGGGTCATACCCGTATCGCTGTTTTGTTGAGAAATTACGGCGCCGGTGACGAGGATATCCAGCCGTTCATCGCCGTTGAAATCGAAAACCGCCAGACCGCTGTATCCTGTACCGGGCAGGCTCCAATCCGGCATTTCCTCGTATTCATTTTGCTGGTTTAAATAAATATTAAGCTGAGCAAGGCCCGACTGAGTAAAACCATTAACAATCAGATCCGGTTTGCCGTCGCCATTCAAATCAGCGCTCTCAACATTCCCTTTATATTGGCCCGAAAATTCCGTTCCGGCGGGAATCATCGCTTCAACCCTGATGGTATCGACAGCGCTCCAGTCTGAAAAAATCCCGCTATTATCAAAAACCCGGTATTGATGGATATAATGACCGGGTCTAAGGGATATATTCTGGATTAAAACGGGATAAGATGTAATCGCTATCGGGAGCGGTTCCGGCAGCGCCCGGGTCATCAATGAATCGGGGTTACTAAAGGTGCCCAACCGATGCTGGACGCGGATGGTGAGGGTATCGCTCCAGTCGTCGCTGGCGCGTGGATTATAAAATTCAATGGAACGATAGGATATCCGGGGATCAGCCGGGATTTCAATCGCCACGGGCGGAGAATTGCTTTTAATAGTTTGGTTTAATCCCGTCCAAACCTGGGCGACATTGAGCGAATCAAACCCAAGAATCATCAAATCCGGTTTACCGTCACTATCTAACTGACCGCTCATCAACGTTGTCAATTGTATCCCGGGGAAATTTTCGTTTTGGCGTATAAAATGAATATCGCTATCCTGTAACCATATCTCGGTCAGCCATTGGCGTTGATCGTTAAAACCCGATACAACAAAGTCAATACGGCCATCCAGGTTAAAATCACCTGTGGTCAGAGTTCCTGCCAATCCGGTAATAACACTATAATTCGTATTGATATAACCTGTGGGGCGGTTATAAAAAATAGCGGTTACTGCTAATTCATTGGCATCCCAGCCTGAAAAAATCAGATCCTCATCGCCATCCTGATCGAGGTCCACCGCAATTAAATCAACAAATTGAGTACTTATATCAATAAAACGGTTATCTTTATTGAACAACTCCCCTCGTTCATAATTTTGCAGCAATTGAGCGACCCGTGTACTATTGGACGCCTCGCCGGTAATCAGGATATCTTCTCCTCCATCGAGATTATAATCGAGAGCGACTGTGTGGGTATTTATCAGATTGGGAAGCTTAAGGTCCCGGGTTTCAAACCCGGCTCCATGGTGAAGCAGTAACCGGCTTTCATAACCGTCATACATGTTTATTCCCGTAGCGATCAAGTCGCTCCACCCATCTTTGTTATAATCAAAAAGTGTCAGCTCGCCATTAAAAAGCGCAGGAAACTCATCGCGAGTGGTTTGCGTCCAACTTCCCGAAGCTCGCCGGTAGTAAAAAGCGTGAATGGAGCCGACAGCATCAAGCCCATTATATAAAAGGTCTAAATCTCCATCATGGTCATCATCAAAAAACAATGCCGATCCCTGGACCAGGGGCTCAAACGTTTCGTCTAACGTCTGCAAATATCCATTTTGATACTTATATATCCCAGCCTTCCATTGACAATCCTCAGTCTGGCCACTCAGAAAAATTTCAAACGCGCCATCCTCGTCAATATCACCCAGAGCCATGATTGGTTGGATATACCCCGGAACAGTGGATTGAAGTTGAAACTGAAACAACTGAGCGAATACAATATTTCCTGTCAGAATCACTCCGAGTGCGATTTTATATAAAAGACGCATAGGGCCTCCTTCTTTTATCCCCGTACAAGGGGGTTAGCGCGGTCATTTTATAATTATTCTCCGGTGCGCGCACTTTTCTGGCGCGTACTTTTCTTCTCAGGTTCATTAAAAATTACGAATATTTTCGGGGCTTGTCAAGAAAAATATTTTTACGCTTGACAGACGCTTTTTTTTTGATTAATATAAAACCTCAAATCGGAGCCTGTCCAGAACTACAACATGGGTTCGTATTGGTCGTTAATAACGATTTTTAATATGTAGTTAAGGGCAGACTCTCCTTTCAATTTGCAGGCAGAAGCGCTTCACTGTCTTGGATATCTGTTATTCCTGCCTTCAATTGGATTCACTTTAACTCTTTATACTGGGAGAAACTATGGACACAGCCAATCATTCGGATGCGTTGCTGGAAGAGATGGAGATACAGGAACGCTTGTTCAAAATCAAACACAAAATCGTCGTTATGTCAGGCAAAGGGGGTGTAGGGAAAAGCAGCGTGGCCGCCAATCTAGCCACCAGTCTGGCTTTAGCTGGCAAAAAAGTCGGTCTGCTGGATATTGATATTCACGGACCCTCAATTCCTAAAATTCTGGGTTTAGAAGGCAAGACGCTGACCTCAGAGAATAATTTATTAATCCCGTTGGAAATCGGTAATCTAAAAGTACTATCCATCGGTTTTATGCTCAATCATGCCGACGATGCGGTTATCTGGCGTGGACCCATGAAATACACCGCGATTAAACAGTTCATAAAAGATGTTAACTGGGGCGAACTGGATTATCTGATTATTGATTCTCCTCCCGGAACCGGCGATGAACCGCTCTCAATCATTCAAATTCTTGGCAAGGCTGACGGAGCTATAATTGTAACAACTCCACAATCGCTTTCTCTGATCGATGTGCGCAAAAGCATTACATTTTGTAACCGCTTGAACCTGCCAATTTTGGGAATCGTGGAAAACATGAGCGGTTTCGTCTGTCCCCATTGTCAGAAAACGATCGATATTTTTAAAAATGGAGGCGGCGAAAAAATGGCGCAGGAGCTGAATATCCCCTTTCTTGGCAAACTGCCCATTGACCCGCTGATGGTCGAAGCCGCCGATGAAGGTAAAATTTTCGTCTATTTCTATTCCCAAACCGCTACGGCCCGGGAATTTCAAAAAATCGTCGATCCTATCCTCCAACTCAGCGATTCCACACCCGGCGAATAAAAATAAAAAAGCGCGGTTTTCACCGCGCTTTTTTCAACATACATTATTATTGATAATATTCAACTACATTTGCAATCTTCAATTAAATAATGAAACCGCTCGGCAAACAGTTCAGGACTCATATTGACAATCAGGGCCATTTTATCCAGTTGGATCGATGATTCCAGGTCATTTTTTTCTATCCGTATCATATACTGCCGGGCAATACGATATTGGATGGATTTAATATTAACCCGTCGAACGGCGGTCCGCTGGGTAACCGGGTCCTGAATATCTTCGAATTTTAAGGGCACTACCTGATCGTTCTGGATGGAAATGAGGGCGTTACTGCCGCCATTTTTCAGGAATTCAAATGCAGCAAATCCCAAATTCCGGGTATATTCCACATCAAACGCGCAAGGGGGCGCGCAACGGACTTCATAGCCGATCTCTTTATCGACAATGGTCATTTTAATACCCAAATTCTTCAATTCTTTAGCTACTTCCCGTTTGATAATGTCGGAAAAATTGATCTCCGCATAGCGGATATGACCATGGGCATCGCGTTCCACATGATCCAGCGCATAAATATCTTCCTTACAGATTTTCTCGATCAGGCCTTCAGCCATTACGGCAACTCCATAATTCCGGTTGTGGGACAATCGTTTGATAATCGATCCGACCAGAATATCAATAACTTTCTTTAAGGGAACCGATTCTTCGCAAAATTCTTCGGGAATAACTGTAATCGTAGCGCCGGCGCTTTTGCCGATACCCAATGCCAAATAACCGGCCTGGCGACCCATAGCCACTACAAAAAACCAGCGACCCGTGGTTTTGGCATCTTCCATCAGATTAGTAACGATACTCGCCCCCAGTGAGCGGGCCGTTTCAAATCCAAAAGTGGGAATTCCTTCCGGCAGTGGTAAATCATTGTCAATCGTCTTGGGAACATGAACCACATCGATTTGGATACCCAGTTTTTCCCGGGCATATTCCGCCACGCGCAATGATGAATACGCCGTATCATCGCCGCCTATCGTTACTAAATGGGTTACTCCCATATCGATCAGGGTATTGACGACATTATGGAGGTGACGATCATTTTTGGTCGGATTAACGCGGGAAGTCCGTAAAATACTACCGCCGTCCAGATGAATGCGACTGACCATATCAATCGTCAATGGCGTAATTTTCTTTTCGCCTTCGGCCAGATGGGCAAAACCATCGAAAATACCATATACTTCCCAACCATTCTTTTTGGCTTCGATTGTAACGGCGCTAATCACGCTATTAATCCCCGGAGCAGGGCCGCCTCCGACCAGGATGGCTAACGTATTCTGTTTTAAAGAACTCATGTCATCAACTCCTTTTTGGTTTAGTTTCCATGAAATATTATATTAATAATTTTTTCACTTAAAGTCAAGCCATGTTTTAACTCAAAATAAAAAAATAAAAAAAGGTTAAACATTTAAAAAAAAAATTCGTATATTAAGAAAAGCAACGTTAAAAAAACATACCAAACTGAAAGGAAGGTGCCTGTGCGTAACGTCTCCATGATGTTAATATTCTTTTTTACTTCTCTAACATTATTGGCCGAACCTCTTTCCATGGAACAAAGCTTACGAATCGGTAAAGAAAACAACCCCGATTACCGTATCAGCCACCTGGAAACGCGTTCAGCAAAAAACTCCTATCTTAATAGTTACTCACCATTCATTCCCTCTTTGAATTCTTCTTTTTCCTTTTCCCATCAAATGAACGGACCCTCCAGCCGATTGACCGATGAGTTCGGAAACCCTTATAAGCAGGATCCCTATGATTACTACTCCGGCCGTATTGGCGGCGGCATGACGCTTTTTGATCTCTCAACTTTTTTCCAGGTACGTTCGCAAAAAGCTTACTACAATGCGCTGAAATTCAGTGAACAACAAGCTGAACTGGATTTAGTACTCAATATTAAAACCCGTTACTATAACGCCCTGGCCTATCGCAAGCTTTTAGAAGCAGCGACGGAGAACATCGGCCGCACTCAGAAACAACTGGATAAAATCCAGAAAATGTTCGACCTGGGGATTATTTCCCAGATAGACGTTATTAAACAAAAAGGCCTGCTGGGTAAAGCGTTGCTCGATTCAATTTCCAACGATAAGGAATACCGCACAGCCATCGGCAAACTTAATGAAATTCTGGGACGCGATCCCAATCAAGCGATCGAACTGACAGACAACCTGGATTCCTCTTTCATCATGATTGATTATGAAACGTTAACCGAATATGCCAAACTGAATCATCCCTTATTAAAATATTCTCAGGCCAGTTGCCAAACCAGGAAATTCAATTATCTCAGTAAATGGAGCGATTATTTTCCATCGGTGAATCTGGGATACGGACATTCATGGGGTAATTCCAGCTTCGATAACTTTGATAAATTTTTTGACGAGGATTATAATCGCTATTACGGCATCACGTTTTCCTGGAATATTTTTGACGGATTTAACCGGGAATTAAGTCTTAAAAACCAGAAAATCCAATATACCATCGCAAAAGAAAACCTGACTAAAACGAAATTATCATTGATTCAATCGATTCAGAATGCCTTTTTAAGCGTACAGGAAGCGCGGGAAAAAATCAAAGTGGGCCAGTTAAACTATACAACCGCTACCCAGGAATATCAATTGGCCGAAGAAAAATACAATCTGGGCGCCGGGGGTTATCTGGATCTGCTCGATGCGCAGGTCAATCTAATCAACTCTCAAGCCACTTTAATCCAAAATCTCTACAGTTATCAAGTGGCGCTTACGGTTCTGGAAAATAGTACCGGTTATACAATAAAAAAATAGATTGGAGCAATTCTTGAATCACCCTGAATTTTTCCAATGATAGCATCGTGGCCATTCGCAGTAAAGCCTGTAATACAGACTCTGGAATGGCCATAATATTTCCGGAAGTCTATCGACAGGGAAATTATTGATTTAAAACGATCGCTAAAGTTAACCGGAATAGAGATGAAAACTATTCTGACAGGAATTCATGGACCAGCGGCTCCAGTTGGCGTAACAACACCTCGTTACGATGCTTGATCGCGCCTTTAATCACAATTTTCAGTTTTTGTTCCAAGGTTCGCCGGGCCGCTTCTATATATACACGGGGATAGATTGGACCCCGGATAAAATCCGCCAATGCCAGTATCCGATAATAATCCATCACGGGTAATTGTCTGGAAAGCTGATCGGCATGCCCTCCCCGTTTATAGACCAGAGGCTGATCCAGAAAAATAACCGGATAGAGTGCTGTCAATCGCAGCCATAAATCATAATCCTCACAAACCGGCAAGATTTCGTTAAAACCGCCAATCCGTTCCAGAACCGAACGATGCATCAGCGCCGAAGATGGACTTATCAGGCAAAGGGGAAGCGCCTTTTCAAAAACCCAACCGCTAAATTTTTGATGATGTTTATGTTGATTGATCGGCTGCCCGTTCATAAACCATTTTTCATTCGTATAGCATACCTGATATTGCGGAGATTGCTGTAAAACATTCAGTTGCTGAGCAATTTTATCCAAACGCCACCAATCATCGGAATCCAAAAATGCAATATATTCTCCCCGAGCCGCGGCAATCCCTGTATTACGCGCTGCGCTGACTCCCCGATTCGATTGATGGATATAACGGACCCCTGCTCCAAAAGCATGTCGAATCAAACGATTCGTACCATCACTCGAACCATCATCTACAATAATGATTTCAATATCCGTATAACTTTGCTTCAAAACCGAATCGATTGCCAAACCGATGAACTGATAACGATTATACGTAGGAATAATAACGGATACCAATACTCATTTATCCAATCAAAAAACGCTAAAGTTTGTGTATTACCTAAAATTACAAGTAACAGATGATAAATCTTGAAAACTCAGTAATCAGCATTAAAATTCATCATAACCGTTTGCATGGATCATGCAGGAACGATCAATATTAATATAATTCAACAAATCAGGTAACCGACTGATCTATCAACCCGCAGGTGGCAGCCTGCGGGCTATATTGAATCACAATTCGGCAGAGTTTAAGTCTTCAAAAAATTTTAGTTATCTTTTAAGATTTCCTGGTCGTAAATCTCTTCAAATCTCAATTTGTGCATCGCTTCTTCCGACGCCAATTTTTCAAACAATTTTGCCGTATTGGCATCAGAAAAATTGTGGGATAACGTATGATACAATTTATAGGAAGCCTCTTCCCGCTTCATGACAATAATGATAATGTCCTGATAGGTTAATTCGCTTTCTTCTTTTTGGGGAGGGACTAAATAATCCGAAATTTTAAGGGAATCGACTACTGGTACTTCCAGATTACTGAAATCGCTCTTTCTAATTTGTTCCAAAATTTCAATATGGCCCTTCTCCATATTTTCCAAATTTTTCAGCAATTCAATTTTGCCATTGAACCGAACCATTTTCTGCAGATTTTGATAAAAAAGTACCGCTTCATTTTCTCTTTCCACGGCAAAATCGATAATACTGTTGAATTTTTTTACGTCCATTTTCATTTCCTTTCAAAAAAAGGTTACAAAATTTTAAACACACTATCTTCAAGGTCCAATAAATCGGGTGAAGACGGAATATACTGAATTTTAATCGGATCCATCATCATCTCCAATTGACACTCTTTCAGGATTTCATAAACCTGCCCAATACTCTGCCCTCCCCAGCCATAGGATCCAAAGGCCAGGGCTTTTCGTTTTTTGGGGGCCAGACCTTTAAAATAGGTTAAAAAAGAAGCGACGGTGGGGAGCATATTATTATTCAGGGTAGGTGATCCCATGCAGATATAACGGGCGGTTAATACATCGGTCATAATATCTGAAATATGGTTGTGTTTAAGGTTCAGCAAAGAGACTGAAATTCCTTTTTTATCGAAAGCGTCGGCGATAGCGCGCGCCATTTTTTCTGTAGAATTCCACATAGTATCAAAGATGATCAACGCTTTCTCTTCGACCTGGTTGGCGCACCATTTCCCATATTCAGCGACAATTTCACCGATACGTGAACGCCAGATCAGACCGTGGCTGGGGGCAATCATCGTAATTTCCAGTGGCGCAACCGTTTCAATGGCTTTAGCGACCTGCGCCCCGTAAGGCAATACAATATTCGCATAATATTTTTTCGCTTCAAACAAGATAGTATCCAATGCCAATTGATCGTCAAAGCGCTCAGTGGACGCAATATGTTGTCCAAATGCGTCATTGGAAAATAGAATTTTCTCTTCGGGACAATAGGTTACCATATTATCGGGCCAATGCACCATGGGAGTGGGAAAAAACTGCAAACTGCGCTTACCTAAGGAAACTGTTTCTCCCGGTTTGATAACATGGAAATCCCACTCTTGCTTGTAATGGGCCCGTAATCCTCGCTCACCGTTCGGCGATGTATAAATCGTCGCCTGTGGTAACCGTTTTTTCAGTTCGGGCAATCCGCCCGAATGATCCATCTCGACATGATTACTGATTAACAGATCAATTTTAGAAGGATCCACAATTTTAGAGATGCGGGCCAACATCTCATCCACCATATAGTATTTCACCGAATCAATTAACGTAATTTTTTCATCAACAATAAGATAGGCGTTATAGGTTGACCCCCGTTGCGTCAGGTACCCATGAAAATTCCGCAAATCCCAATCAATACCACCCACCCAATACACATCTTCCTTAAGGGCAACGGGCCGCATAATAACTCCTTTCGTTTATTTTACTCGTCTAATATTCGCTTTGGTCTTTATAAATATATAACATTTATCTCAAAAGTCAATATTTTTCCCTTAAAAACTCTTGACAAGATGAAAAAAAGAATGTAATATGTAAGCATGAATATTTTTTCATTCTGCCGCCGAACAATTTTTATACTGACTCTTTGGAGCCTACCGCTTTTCGCATTGGAATTGGTAACGAATGTAGGTACTAATGTCAACAAGATCGCTTTTTTCGATGAAGCGCAAAAGCGCTTTACCGCTCAATCAGGCGATAGTCTTTACATCCTGCATACCCGCGACCCCTTTGAATTCTCACGGGAAGTGGAATTCAGATTTTTGCTTTATACTCCAAATTCATCGCCGGATATCTTTATGCCAACCAATAACATTCGCTTTAATAGACTGGATGTTACCAAAGAAATTACCGATTGGTATCAAATTTCACAAACTTTTCATCCGGCAGTTGTCGTTTATCTTAAACAAGAAAAACTGAATCTGTTTCCATTGGAGATATCCACTTTTGTCATATTTTACAACAAAAAAATTTTTCGCGAATTGAATATCGATGTTCCGGCTCAAGGCAATTTCCTCCTGGATGATTTTTTAAGATGGTGTGACCATATTACAAAACGAAGTCGCAATCTTTACTGTCCCTTAGTGATGGGGATGAAAGGCGATGATTTTCGAAAAGGAACTATTTTTCTGATGTACATGATTTTACGTTTTTTGGGGCCGGAAAAGACCACGCGTTTTCTGAATGGGCAATTAGAATGGAACGATACGCGATTGATTAATGCTATAAAAATGGTTCAAATCATCAGTAAAAATTACAATACGTTCAATCGGGATTTTGCCTCAATTTCCGATCTTGAAGCGCAAGAACGCTTTAAATCCAAAAAAGCCGCCATGTATCTGGCCAGCACCGAATACCTCTCTTCTGACAATCAGCCCTCCGAGATGGGCGTCCTGCCTTTTTTCAATTTAAAAGAATCCAATATTATCGGCAATGATTATCTATTTTTAGATATTACCACCGCGCTTTGCATCAATCAGAATACCACGCAATCCGCCCAATGCAAACAATTTTTGGATTATTTACAGAAACAAGAGACGATCCAGCTTTGGAACAAGATGGTTAAGACTCTGACAGGCATAAAATCAACCGGCAGTGGTTACAATTCGACAACCTGGTCAATCTACCAGATACTTAATAATAATCCCACAATTCCTTTCTCCTGGTCGATAGAGGAAATCAGCAACGATTATAGTTACCAGGCCTGGGATATCCTGCAAAAATGCGTCACTAAACAATACGTATCTTCTGCAGTAGATACGATGCTTAACTCATTCCATGAAAAGGTTAAAAAAAATGGTTGGTACCGTTAAATTTTACGAAGAGGAACAAGGTTTCTGGGAACGTCAATCGCTGCGCCTGCAGATGGCCATTAAATTCGGTTTTCTTTATGTTATTCTGATGGCTGTAACTTTTTCCTATTTCTATCTCTCAAACCGAACTGAACGACGCTTGCGCTTCATCCAGGCAAACGAAGCCTTCTCATACCAATCTGCCCTTCAGGTGACCAATCTTTACTCTTATTACTATTTCAATGCCTTCAATAAACTCAAGAGTGAATTTAAAGCTAAAACCATGGAACTCAACCCGGATCTGCTTAAAATTCAAATTATTGACAGTACCGGCATAATCCAGTTCGACTCGGACGAATTGAATACTGAAAAATATCACGGTCCCAGGCGGATAATAAGCTCGCAAGCCGTTCGGGAACGGACGACACTTTATAACCGTTCAATAAGGGATTCGTTGCTCAACCAGTTGCCGCCCATCATCGAATCGTATAGTGAAAACAATGAGGTCAATGACAAAAACAGTCATCGCGAAGCCCAAAAAGTCGTGGTTCCCTATGACGATTTTTTCGGTAAACGAATTGCCTATATTGTATTCTACTATACATTCACTAATCTGCAAAAAGAAATTAACGCCATGTTTCAACGCATTATCCTGATATCAATCGTGGCAATCTTTTTTTTACTGCTTATGGGAATTCTTTTGATCAACTGGAATATCATTGATCCGTTGAAGCAATTGGTTGATAAAATCCGCAGCATCTCCTCCAAAGATTACAAATTATCGGCAATCGAAATCCAAAAGATGATCAGATCGGGCAACGAAATCCTCTCTATCAGCCGTTGGCTTGAAAACAACACTAAGCAATTGAAGCAACTGGTGGATGAACGAACCTATGAGCTCGCCGATAAAAATATCCACTTGATGCAAACCACCGAGGAATTGAAACGCACCCAGGAAAAACTGGTTGAATCGGCTCATCAGGCGGGAAAAGCCGAATTGGCTTCTTCGGTTCTGCATAATATCGGGAATGTCATTACAAGCATCAATGTGCGTTTAAATATTTTATCGCAAGATAGCAATATTGTCAAAAGCGACAAATTAAAAAAAATCTTTCAGTTACTCATGGATAAAAAGGGAGAACTTGATCATTTTTTAAGCGCCGACCCCAAGGGAGAAAAGTTTATCCAGTTTTTTCAAGGTTATATTTCGTTTCTCGATGATAAAACCCATGATCTGAATGAGCATCTCGAATATCTGCTGACCCGGATTTCCTTAATCACTGATATCCTGAACACACAACAACGCTATGCGGGAATGAATATTGTCGAAGTTGTCGATATCCACCAACTGATACGCGATTCCATCAGTATTTTTAACGAAAAAATAGAACGAGTCAATATTCGCCTCGATGAAAATTTCGATAGCGCCATCCCCACTCTGAAAGTGGAACGGATCAAGCTCCACCAAATACTGGTTAATATTATTAAAAATGCGGTCGAAGCGATCCAGATGTATGATAAAAGCGATAAAAGTATGAAGGTTGAGACCTTTAACCAACAGGATAATATTCAGATTGTTATTCAGGATAGCGGATGCGGAATATCCTCGGAAAACCTGGAAAAATTATTCAGTTGGGGGTTTACAACCAAGACTGGAGAAAAGGCGGGTCATGGCTTTGGCTTACATTCCTGCGCCAATTCTGTGAATAGTATGGGTGGTCATATCAAGGCTTCCAGTGAAGGGGAAGGGAAAGGCGCGCGTTTCATCATCACGCTTCCGAAAGAACAGAGACAAAAACGCAGCGCCAAATGAACCATTCACTCTTTGTCTTCCGGACATGAATTTTTAATTTTTTTTAAACATCATACTAAACCGGACGTCTAATTTTATTTAGCGGTTCAACTACAGCATCCCTATTATTCAGAGGGAGAATCACGCCGACGGCCAGAATTCAGGACGAAGAACGGCAAATCGAATCAAAATTTGCCGGTATTATGGCCAAACACTAGCAGATTCTTAAATTTTAAATTGCAACATTCAAACTTACACCCGCCAGATTTCATCGGGAAAGTGGGAACCATGGAAAATTCGAAACTTAGGAAATGGGAAACTTGGGGAATTATCTTTCTGGCCGGATTTTTCTCCTGCGGCCGGAGCGAAGTAAAGACACAAAACGCGAATAGCGTGTTAACAGTGGATATACGGGTTATCGAAAGCCATCCCTGGATCGAGGAGTTGAGTCTATTGGGCAATGTGCTGCCGAACGAAGGAGTGGCGCTACGTTTTGAAACTGCTGGCCGCATTGAGGAAATTTTGTTCCAGGAGGGCCAATCGGTCGAATGCCGGCAATTACTGGTTCAATTGGATAAGCGGGAATTGACCGCGAAACGAGAAAAGCTCCTGTTGGACAAATCCTGGCTGGAATCCCGCATCGCCCGTCAGCAGCCCATGCTGGACCAAGGTTCTATCAGTCGGGAATCAATGGATCAAACAGTATACGAGCTTGGCATAGTCAATACTGATCTATCAAACCTGGATGCTCAAATCCGTAAAACCGAAATCCGGGCGCCGTTCGCCGGCAGAGTCGGATTGCGGCAATTGAGCGTGGGAGCCTTTGTCCAGGCCGGAATGGAAATAACAGAACTGGTGGATATCAGCCGCATCAAACTCAGCTTTGCAGTTCCGGAACAATTTGCCAGCCGGATTAAAACCGGCAACCGATTGGATATGCCGTTTTCTGACCGATTATGGACAGCACGAATTTATGCGCTTTCAAATGTTTTAGATGAAACAACCCGTTCACGCATGCTACATGCCGTATTGGAAAATCCCCCGCGGGGATTGCTTCCCGGAATGATGGTTGAAGCAAGAATCCAGCTAGACACAATTCCCCATGCGATATTAATCCCTTCCGAAACGATTGTTTCAACAGTCAATAGCTTTGGAGTCTATATCTGCTCTACGGGAACAGCCGCCTATCGCCCGATATCCACTGGCTGGCGGGACAGTGTCCAAGTGCAGATTCTTAGCGGACTCAATGACGGGGATTCACTGATCACCAGCGCATTGATGATGATAAAACCAGGCTCACGCGTCCAGCTTCGCAGCTCCTCTGCTTCATCCGGGGAATCAACTCCATGAGCTCTCTATCGTCGTTAAGTATCCACCGGCCGGTATTAGCCACAGTTTTATCGCTGATAATCATTCTTTTTGGCATTATCGGCCTGACTCGCTTGAGTATCCGGGAATATCCGGATATTGACTTGCCGACGATCACAGTAACAACCACCTATATCGGCGCAAATGCAGAAGTGATCCAGACGCAGATAACGGAACCGCTCGAGGAATCAATCAACGGAATTGACGGAATCCGATCTTTGACCTCGATCAGCGCCGAAGGCCGCAGTTCAATCACCGTTGAATTTAAACTGGGAAAAAACCTGGAAGCCGCAGCCAACGACGTGCGGGACCGGGTTTCCCGGGCGATGCGCAATCTTCCTCCCGATGCCAATGTGCCGATTATTGTCAAAGCCGATGCCAATACATCTGCGATTGTTTTAGTCAATGTCAGAAGCGCGCAGCTTTCACTGCTGGATTTATCCGATCTGGCGTCCCGCATGATCAAAGACCGGCTACAAACCATTCCTGGAGTCAGCGAAGTCCAAATATGGGGGGAAAAACGGTATGCCATGCGGTTGCGCATTGATCCCCAAAAAATGGCCATACTGGGATTGACGCCGATGGATATCCGACTGGCATTGGAGCAGGAAAATCTCGAATTGCCATCCGGCCGGTTAGAGGGAGAAAACACCGAGCTGACCATTCGAACTTTAAGCCGCCTCGCTACGGCCCAAGAATTTAACCGGCTGATTCTCCGTGAAACTGCTAATCAGTTAATCCGGCTGGAAGATATCGGATATGCGGAACTGGCGCCTGAAAACGAACGGACCCTGTTTCGCAGCGATGGGATTCCAATGGTAGGAGTCGCTCTGGTGCCCCTGCCGGGAGCCAACACCATTGCCATTGTCGATGAATTGAACCGCCGTCTCGAAATTTTAAAGAAAGAAATCCCACCCGGCGTCGAGATTAAAATCGGTTTCGATCTTACCCGTTTCGTTCGACAATCGATCCGGGAAGTCCGGGAAACCATTTTAATTGCCTTCATTCTCGTCATCCTGATTATATTCTTCTTCCTGAAAAATTGGCGAACCAGTCTCATCCCCATTGTAGTGATCCCTATATCGTTGATCGGCGCATTTTTTATTATGTACCTATTTGATTTTTCAATTAATATACTGACTCTCCTAAGCCTGGTTCTGGCTATCGGCCTGGTCGTCGACGATGCTATCGTGGTAATGGAAAATATTTATCAAAAAACCGAAGCTGGTTTTTCATCGATAGAAGCCGCCACTGCGGGCGCCAGCGAAGTTTTTTTTGCGGTCATATCCACCACAGTCACTCTGGTAGCGATATTTTTCCCAATTGTTTTTATGGAAGGAATCACCGGCCGGTTATTCCGCGAATTCAGCATAGTACTGGCAGGGTCCGTCATCATTTCATCATTTGTTGCGCTGACCCTGGCCCCTATGCTCTGTTCGCGCATCCTTCATCCTCCAGCCAATAACGCCATTTCAGACGGCGATCGAAATGGAGAGACGGCAAATACCGGACGAACGCCATTCATCAAACGGTTGACCGGTTATTACCGACAGTCCCTTGAAATGTCGATCGACCGCAGCAAATGGAACTGGACGATTTTAGCCCTGATCAGTTTACTGGTAATCATCTTTTGGCGGTTGCTGCCCTCGGAACTGGCTCCGCTTGATGATCGCAGTACACTCCGCTTTTCAGCGATCGCCCCTGAAGGAACGACATTCACTGCCATGGATCAACAAATCAGCAATCTGGTGGCTTATGTCATGGAACGGGTCCCGGAACGGGAAGTGTTGTTAAGCAATACGGCTCCCGGTCATGGTGGCGCGCCATCCGTGAACCAGGGTAATATGCGCTTAATGCTACTACAGCCTGACAGGAGAAACCGTTCCCAAAAAGAGATATTTCTGACGCTGAGCCGTGAATTACGGCAATTTAACAATATCCGGGTGATACCCAGCCAGGAAGCCACTTTTTCAGGAGTTCAGCGGGGTTCCAGCCTGCCGGTACAATTCGTGGTCAAAGCGCCTTCCCAAAAGCACCTCGCCCAAAGCGTACCCGAGTTCTTCAATCTGGCAAAAAGCAGTTCAGCGTTTTCCGCTGTGGATGTTAACCTCAAGTTCAATAAACCGGAAGCGGTTATACGCATCGACCGCGACATGGCTGCGACATTGGGAGTTAGCGCCCGGGATATCTCGCAAACCCTGCAACTTCTGTACTCTGGGTTGCGTTACGGCTTTTTCATTAAAAATGAAAAACAATATGATATCATCGGTGAAGCTCAATACCCCAGGCGAAACGATCCCGGCGACCTGCTGGGAATCCTCGTTCGGGGTAAAAATGGACAGCTAATCCGGCTGGACAACCTGGTTCATTTCACAGAAAGCATTCGCTCTCCCCAATTTTATCGCTATGACCGATGGGCTTCCGCCACCTTTTCGGCTAATCTGTCCGAAGGATTTACGATTGATGACGGCATTCGGGAAATGGAACGGATTGCTACCGAAACTCTGGACTCTTCTTACACAACGACATTGACCGGTCTCTCCAAGGATTACCGGGAAAGCTCCGGCAGTTTAAACTTTGTACTGATCCTCTCTTTAGCGCTGATCTATTTAGTATTGGCCGCGCAATTTGAAAGTTTTGTCGATCCTCTGATCATCATGGGAACAGTGCCGTTGGCGCTGGCCGGCTCGCTGCTGTTTTTGTTTTTCTTTAATCAGACCCTTAATGTTTTCAGCCAGATCGGACAAATCATGCTAATTGGACTTGCCACTAAAAACGGAATACTGATTGTCGAATTCGCCAACCAACGTCGCCAGGCCGGCATCAGCCTGCGCGAAGCCATCATTGATGCCACGGCGAAACGGTTTCGCCCGATCCTGATGACCAGCATATCCACCATACTGGGAGCGCTACCCATTGCGATCAGCTTAGGTTCCGGTTCCGCCAGCCGCGCGCCCATGGGAATCGCTATCATCGGCGGCATGCTGTTCTCAACGTTTTTAAGCCTGTATCTGATCCCCTTTCTTTACTTGCGCTTCAACCGGGACCAAGTCCAATGAAACTCCGAATGAGACTGGTATTAATCGCCATAATTCTGATATTGATGGTTTGCCTCGCTTGGGGACAGGATTCTCTGACTTTCGAACAGGCTGTGAGAATTGGTTTGGAACATAATCTGGATTTGAAAGCCACCCGTTTAAGGCGGATCCAGGCAGAGCGCGCTTTTCATCCTGGCCCGGCCGGTTTTCTCCCTGCATTAAACTTGAACGCTTCTCATGCAGAAATCCGTGACAATCTTTTCAAATCAGCCAGTTCAAGCGGCACATCCATTAATTATGGGGCCGAACTGAATTGGACGCTCTTCGATGGTAGCGCGATGTTTATTCAGTACAGGATTCTAAAAATCCGCAAAGATTTAATGCTCGTTGAGGAGCATGGCCAATGGGCATCGTTTTTATTCAATCTTCATAGCGCATTTAATGAACTTGCCCGTCAACAATCCCAATTAATACTCTATCGGGAAGTATCGCAATTATCCAAATTTCGCCTGGAAACCGTCACGATCAATTTAAAAACCGGCGCCGCTTCTCAAGTGGATTTGCTCAAATCCCGCGTTGAATATAATAGCCGGGAAAGCCAACGGAAACAACAGGAATTGTCATTACGCGACGCTTACCGAAAAATCAATCTATTAATCGGCATTGCAGTGGATTCCATGATCTCTGTCATCGATCCATTCCCGGTATCTGATACGCAGACAACGGCATGGAACATAGAATCCCGGGAATGGGAAAACTATCCGGCATTGCAATCCGCAGCTCTAAAACAACAAATAGCGCAGTACCAGATACGATATTCAGCAGCCCAATGGTTTCCCAAAATCGTCCTTTCGGCCCTATATGGCCGTCTGAATACATACCGCCGACTGGGTAGTTTTGAAGAAAAAAGCAGCCAGTCCTATCAAGTGAATACCTCCATCCAGTTCAATTTATTCAATGGGTTCAAAGATTGCATCGAGTACCGCAATACTCGTTCAGAACGCGAAATCGCCGAACTTGAATACATAAAAGAGGAACGGGAAGTCAAATCATTATGGCGTCAATCGCTGGAGGATTATTCGCTATATCGGGAACTGGTTTCAAACGAAGAGGAAAATCTAGAAATCGCAGCCACGGCGCTGAAACTGGCGCGGCAACGCTACGAATTGGGCGCGGCTTCTCTTCTGGAATGGATGGAATCCCAAAACTACTATACGCAAGCCGCTGACAGACTTATCGAAATCCGTTTCCAATTGCGGAACTCTGAAAACACCCTTAAACTGCTTTCAGGACGCTATAACAGCTCTTACAATAATTAACCACTCTCGGCTCTGAGATCGCTGAGAAAAACTAACATTTTCCAGCAATTTAATTTAGTGTGCATTAACAATATCTTTCATGGGATACCGGAAACTTTGTTAATTTTAAGCAAAAATTTTTTATTATTGACATCATTACTATCCCTCTATATATTAATATATGTCGGCTATAAATGCGATGGTTTTGCCATACAGGACTGGCAGATATGCTCAATATCAACAGATTGCAATGGAGTAATGGTACCGATTTATTGTGAGAGTCTGATTATTGACAATCAATTCCAAGTGAGGTATTCATGAAATATTATGTTTATTTTTGTCTGATTCTGCTCATTGGCTTTCATTCAACGGATTTTCCCCTTGACCGCTCCTTCACTATCGACGCCGACAGCGTCATAGGTGAATTCAACCATAAAATCGGATCGCATGGAGGGCCATTTCTGATGAACGATACAACATCCGCCCTGCCCTATTACCATGAACTGGGTATTTCGATCATCCGCACACAGGACTGGTACGGACCCTCTGACTGGAACACGATATTTCCCGACTGGAACGCCGATACCGAACTGGAAAGCAGCTATTGCTTCGCCACGACCGACAGCCTTCTCGAACCGCTCATTGAAAATGGATTTGAAATTCTCTTCCGGCTGGGGGTCAGTTGGGGTGAACCCGGTTCATTCAATGCGGATCCGCCCGGCACCATCCGCGACAACAATGGGAACATCATAAAAGACGCAGATTCACTGGATTTTATCAAATTCGCCCGGATTTGCCGACATATCGTCATACATTACAACCAGGGATGGGCCAATGGCCGATTCTGGAATATAAAGCGTTGGGAAATTTGGAATGAACCTTCTTTTGAAGAACAATTCTGGCAGGGCACCTACCAGCAGTTTCGCCAAATGTTCAATATCGTCGCCAAAAATCTCAAATCCCTGGATCCCAGCTTAATAATAGGCGGACCCGGCCAAGAAGGAAACAGTAACGCTGATTTCATCGATTCCCTCCTCTCCTACTGCCGCAATCAGCAGACACCCATCGATTTTTTTTCCTGGCATTCCTATGGCAGTTCGTTCGATACACCGGAAGCTACTCCATATCTGTTCATTAAAAAGTATCACGAGTATCAAGACGTGTTAAACCGTTTCGGTTATTCAGACACCGAACAATGGGTGACCGAATGGAATGCTGAATTGAACGTACGCAACTTCGCTAATCGTGGCCAGGGCGCGGCGTTTTATGCGGCAACCCTGAATTATTTCACCGCACTAAACATTGCTGAAAGCTATCAATATCGCGCCGACAACCATCCTCTCGGATTAGTTGATGATAGCGCCCGTCAGTTGAAAACCGCCGCTTATATATTAAAAGCTTGGAAAACGATGACTTTAAACACTCAACGGATGCTGGCCGATGGTTCTGATACACTGGGCAATACCATCACGGCATCTAAAACACTCCAGGGGGATACTCTCTATGCGCTGATTTCCAATTATGGCGACGCATTAAATTCCGCTTTACTCACAATCCGTGGCAGGTCTGCGCTCGGCTCTCAGAGACTAATCGTTAAAGAAATCAGTGACAAGGGGAAACTTTCCATCATTGATTCCTCAACGATTGACGCCGCTGACAGCCTCGTTTCTCTCCAGTTAATCCCATGGTCAGCGCTATTTATCATATTATATCCACTTCCAGTGAGTACAAATTTGGAAACTATGCCGGCAATCCAACCGGAACCCATTTTTCTCGAAATCCATCCCAATCCAGCAACTTATTCGGTTAATATCACTTTAGGATTAAAAGAGGCCGGACAAATCCGCGGTGATTTCTACGATATGACTGGCCGTCAAATGAATATCTCATTTCAAGGTTGGTATCAACAAGGTATCCATCAGATTCCCATTCCACTGTATTACTTGGCAAGCGGTGTCTATTTCTGTAAAATGCAAACCACAAAGGGGCCGATTATCCGCAAATTGACGCTTATAAGATGAATGCTCATCCTCTCCGGATATTCTACAATTGTATAGATAACAAATTCAGTCAAATTTCCCTCGACAGCGGCCGAACTCACGCCCCGCTGGTGAAAGGGCAGGCGGAACTGACATATCCAGAAAACAGCAATCCATTCGGCTATGAAGTCACAGTCGTGGCGATTAACGTCTGAGCTTGTTTGTCATTCCGGGTTTGACTGGCCGCGCGATCCGGAGCCGGTCCTGCAAGCTTGCGCCCGGAATCCACTCTCCCCCCACTCTGCAGGAATACCCCCTTCACCCTGCCCTCTCCCCCAAAGGAGGCGAGGAAATAATGGGAAACCTTCTCCACCAAAAGGGGGACGAGGGTTGAATGGTTGAAGTTCTCCCCCAAAGGAAGCGAAGGGAATAGGCATCTCACCCTACTGGAAGACCCCTCTATTAATTGCTCTTTTAGAAAACAACCGCTAACGCATCATGGTGGATACATTCCAACGCCGCTCTGAGTGTGATTGCCAAGTAAAACCAAACACTAGCAAAACCCATAGTGAAAGTCAATCCAACAATATATTGAAATTGGGAATATGATTCGGTGTAACCTATACAGGATTCAGGCAGTGATATATCGGAAGCAACACTATATAAAAATATAGAGAAAGCTATGATATTCATCTGACATCGAGACTTACGTTTATACAACCTTTAACATTAATATAATCATATCCATTTACTTCGTCATATTGATTTTTTTGCCCCCAAAATGGGGAATTGTCTTAGCTCTTGGCGGCGTCTTCCTTGAAAAAATCAGCTAAAATATTGTTCCAATCATAATTATTCTGAACATTGAGTATCGCTTGTTCACGAATTTTATTATATTCCTTCGGGTTATTATTATTCAAATCGATAATTTCCCGAATTTGGTTCACCCAATCCGATAATTGATCAGCGGGAGCAATCCAACCAGTTTCTTTTTCGATGATAATATCTTTCGGTCCGCCGACATTACTGACAATTGCCGGCAATCCGCAGGCCTGCGCTTCCAGAACAGACATACCAAACGTATCAGTCGTGCTTGGAAATACCAGAAGATCTGCTCCGGAATAAAAATAGGGCAGAATCCGCTGATCAAGCCGTCCACTGTAAAAAATAGACGAAATCGATTGGGTACTCAATTTAAGTTCTTCCAGATAGGGACCCTCTCCACAGATAACCAGATACAGATTATCTATTTTTTGAGTTAGACTATTGAATACTTTTACTATAAAATCAAGTTCTTTATCCATTGAAATTCTTCCAGTATAAAGCATTACAAACCCATTATCCTGTTTAATAAAATCATTAATGATATTCTTCCCCGTCAGTTTCTGATTAAATTCAGACACATCAATACCGCGGAAGAAACGGCTCATTTTAGCCGTATCATATTTTCGTTCAGTTAAAATCCGAATATATTCCTCAGTGGGTACCATAATATGATCGCTTTGATGATAGAACCAATGAATAAAGGCATCAACAATTGCCAATTCACCGCCTTCTCCTAAAATCTTTTCAAATTCTTTGGTGAAATCGGAATGGAAGATAGTTTTAATCGGTATCTTCATAAGTTTACCTACCAGTAACCCCAGTAAACCAATGGGACCCGGAGTGGAAATAATAATTTCATCGGGATTGGCATCATAAATCAATTTCAATGATTTCAAAATAGAAGGAAATTTGATTAAATAGGAATTGTAAAAATCGGGAGAGATTTCTGCGATAATTGGCAATGATAGCAAATTGGGAGGCAAATCATCCTTTATTTCATCATCCTTCATCGCAGAAACCAAAGTCAGCGGATAATTCTTGCTGTAAGACAACCAACCGATTTTTTTCAGTGTAACGGAAACTCCGTTCAAATCGTTGATTGTATCGGTAAACCAGAATATTTTCTTGTATTTCTGCTGTTTTGTGTGCAGGAAAGTCGTTTCCAATTGATGCAGTAAATTTTTATCCTGAAAAAAGTGCTTGACAGTGGACAAAAAGGGAAAAGTAAGCAGAACTCCCGGCAGCATGGAAGAGAACTGTCGAAAAATATTAATCAAATCGAGCTTTCTAAAATCTTTTCGTATTGATTCTATTGACGCAGAAAAAATATAGTCTGCGATATCAGCAATATCCTGATAAATATTTTCCAATTTTTGATCCAAATTAAGTTCACTGTTTTTCAAATTTTTCTGAATCAGATTGGCTAACAAACCCTGAATCCGGTCATTGCGTTTACGATAATTCTTTTTCAACTGGTAAACCATATAATGTTGTTTTATCGAAAAAGCATGATTTTGAAACAGAAGATCATTCAGTTGATTTACCAGGGTATCCGAAAACTGGATTCCTTTATTTTTCATATGATCATAGCCAACTTTGTATATAATAAAAGCCAGGGAATAAAATTCATTATGTCGCCCAAAGGCTTCACTTTTTCTATCCCTCAGCCCTTGTAAAAAATCTTCCGGGTTTTGAGCGGATATTGAAGTTCCCGTTTGAGCCATAAACAAACCGGCATGATCGTCCGAACCTCCGGTAAACCCTTTTATCCAGGGAGTTTCACCGTGGGGTTCAATTCGATATTTTTCATATAAATCAGCCATAATATCGGGTGTCAGATTTTTTAATACTTTAAGCCAGGTAGTGTTATGGCTCTGATTTCTACCGCCGTTAATCGTTTCGAACGTATTGAATAGAAGTATTAATTGTTCCAGATGTTTGAAGAGCAAACGATCATTTACAGAAAAGGTGGCGTGAGCGATTGAATAGGCCAGATTTTCACGGATCAGGTAATCGCGTAATTGGTATATATCATTGCGCAGAATATTGATTTCTCCAAACTGTTCCGGAGTAAAACCATAAATAAGCACATGGATTTTGCAACGATCTTCAGGGAAATAACTGGTAGCTTCCACCCCGGTTATCACATCGGCAGGATAACGGTCTTTCAGAAGTAGAACTCCATCAATGGCATTATGATCAGTAATGGTTACCAGATCCATTCCCAGCTTTTTGCATATTTGATAAATATATAGCGGTTCCGTATAGGATTCACGAGTGCCAATAGCTTTAAGAAGCCATTCGCTGGGGTGTTCTGAATATTTAGAGTGGACATGCAGATCGGCTTTCATTATACGTTCAAAGTCCATAACATCCTTTCAGTTAGATTTGTTATCCAATATTTCATATATAGGCCAATATCCCCGGTCATCCAACCGTTCTTCAGGCGTGAAGCGGTTGAAATAGAGAGAAAAACAACGCGCTAAGGTATGCCGATGTTTATTCCAGGCGCCCATTTTCAAGCGCCGGTGATCAAATGAAAAAACCGCTAAATGCTTAACGAAACGGACGCGGTATCCCATCCGTTGCGCGCGCCAGGCAATTTCTGAATCTTCGTTGACTGGTAATCCGGCATCAAAACCACCAATTTTAAAATAAACATCACGCCGAACAAGTAAATTCGAACCACTGGCCGCTGGGATACCTATCCGGTCAAAAATTGTTTGACCCAGCAAAAAACTACGATAATACCACTGATGCTGGTTGCGGCTTAATTTGGATCCATAAATCATATCCGAATAGAGTAATGAAGAGGAAATCCGATGGAAATAAAAATCGGCAAATTCAATATCCGCATCACAAAACAGCAACCAGGGTGTTGATGCGATTTGAGCTCCCAAATGCCTCGCCCGGGGAATATTCCCGGGATCCCTCAAAAGAACGGTTCGCCGAGTTCGTATGGTTTTGATGATTGAGGATGTCTCATCATCGCCTGCGTCCACTACTACTAATGGAATATCAGGGGGTACCGACCTTAAAAAAGTTAAAATATTGCGGGCTTCATTTTTAACTGGAAGCACGATTGTTAATAATTTGTCAAGTTCCATGACTGCAATATACAAAGTGATTGTTAAGATTAAATTTCTTTATGGTTAATTTTCAGTTATTCCAACAAAAGGATTGTAACTCACCTGTTCTCAACCATAATATCAAGCGGGAAACCGGGAGCTTCCCCTTTGAGCTGAAAATAGTAATTGAAAATTAACGGAATTAGCGGCAAATGCCTTGAATTGTGAGCATTCCCCTTTAAAATTTGCCTTGCAGCTTCCTTTTTAAATTGGAATATTTTGGGTAGCCGAACTTGTATTATTAATGGAAATTTAATTATACCCTAATATTGTCTTAATCAAACAAATGTATATTCAAAGAAAATTCAAGATTTCCAAAAACCAAACGAAAGGAAACAAACCCCATGCCGGAAAGCGCTGTTATATCAGTTCAAATCAGCCGGTTATTATCGGGCCAAATGGCTATAGACCGTTTAGTCATGAAAAAAATTATTCGCTCACTGATTGTCATTATATCATTGAGCGTATTTACTATGTTGATCATTACTTTTTTCACAACGGATCGCGAGGTTTGGTCATCACTCCGCAACTTCTCACCCATTTGGATAGTACCGATTATCATACTGGCTACCCTGCCCTGGTTTCTCAATTCCTTCAGGTGCAGAATATGGACTCGATTTCTGGGATATCGCATCAGTTTTAAAAGCATTTTTCGTATGGTGATCGCTTCGGAACTGAGTTCAGTAGTCACACCCACCGCTTTGGGCGGCGCTCCAGTCAAAATCAGCCTATTGATGAGCGAGGGGATATCGCTGGGAAAAGCCGTATGTATCACTTCCTTCGGATCGATTGAGGATGCTTTGTTTCTAATTTTGAATATCCCCATGGTAATTTTTGTCATTTCCCAACATCAATACCCCTTTATCAATCACATTATTAAATCGATCCATTTATCGCAAACGGTATGGATCGTATCAATCATTATGCTTACTGGATGGCTGATAACAAAAATTGCGATTATCAAAAAAACCGTTATCTATCGAAAACTTGCGGATTTTTTTATTAAAATCAAACCGGCAATCCAAGAACATATCGGAGAAATAAAACGTGCTCTGGCGCAGATTCAGCAAACGGGCGGAGTCTGTTTCGCCCTGGCGTTTTCGTTATCGATCATGCAATGGATTTGTCGGTTTTCCATTATCGCCGTGATTGCCTGGTCCCTCGGATTGCAAATTTCATTTCTGGAATTTTTCGTATTGCAATGGATCGTCTATATGTTCATGTGCGTATTCCCCCTACCCGGCGGCAGCGGAGGCGCCGAAGCCGCTTTTTATTTTATCTATCAATCCCTGATTCCGCTGGAAATTATCGGAGTGTTGATGATTGGATGGCGGTTCATCACATTTTATTTGGTATTATTGCTCGATTTGGCGCTGATTGCGTTGCTTAACGGATTTTCAACATCAATTCTGGAAAGGGAGATAGTATGAACTCAATTAATCTAAACCTGATTTTAGAGCAATACGCGCCGGAATTTCTGAAAAAATACCCTTCCTGGGCGCAGAGTTTAATCAACGGATTTTTGCGTCATTTATTGCATATAAACGAAATAGATACATTTCTCCAGCGCCATCCATCCGTCAAGGATTTCGAATTGATCCGAGAAGTTTTCGATTATCTGGATTTTACCTTTGTCACGTCTGAAAAGGAACGACAGCGGATTCCAGCCGAAGGGCGGCTGATATGCGTGGCCAATCACCCGCTGGGGGCGCTGGATGCCTTGTCCGTCCTGTTGTTGATCGGCTCCGTTCGCTCCGACGTCAAAATTGTCGTCAACGATGTTCTAATGCATCTTGGACCCCTGAGAAATCTATTCATTCCCGTAGATGTGTTTTCCCACGCCTCGCGGCGGCAAAGCCACCAGCAAATCGAGTTCGTATTGAAAAATGAAGGCGTCGTGATTTTCTTTCCCGCCGCCGAAGTATCCCGATTGGGCCTCAACGGCCTTAAAGATAAAAAATGGATGAAGGGTACACTGACTTACGCGAAGAAATACAGCGCCCCAATTCTGCCGATTCGCGTGAAAAGTCGCAATTCCGCTTTATTCTACTTCCTGTCCTGGCTGAACAAATCATTTTCCATGCTGCTGCTGCCCAATGAACTATTTTTAAAACGTCATAAAAAAATAGAACTTTTTATCGGCGATCCCATCGCCGGCGCCCATTTTAAAAATTCCAGCTTAAAACCGGAAAAGGAAATTAAACTTTTACGTAAACACGTCTATCGGTTGGGATCGTTTCAGGAAAATCGAAATCGAACTATTTTCCATACGGAAAAAACGATCATAGCTCCTGTTTCCCGACGAACGCTCAAACACGAATTGCATGAAGAAAACCTGCTGCTCGATTTCGGGGAGCGCTTTCGACTTCACTTGCTCAATGGCGATCAAGCGCCCAATCTATTATTGGAAATTGCGCGCCTGCGTGAGATCACATTTCGTAAAGTCGGCGAAGGCACGGGGAAACGACTGGATCACGATGAGTATGACCGATATTATGATCATCTCATCCTTTGGGATGATAAGGAATTGGAAGTCGTCGGCGCTTATCGTTTACTGACGATTCGCGATATCCTTCCTCTTCGGGATTTCCAGGGTCTTTATACGCATTCACTGTTTGGATACCAAAACGCGAGCAAATCGATACTGGAGCAATCAATCGAACTGGGGCGCTCTTTCATTCAGGAAAAATATTGGCGTCACAACGCGTTGGATTATCTCTGGCAAGGCATCGGAGCCTATCTGAATGCCAAAGAAGGTATTCGCTATCTGATCGGGGCCGTTACCATCAGCAATACTTATCCTGATCCGATTAAGGACCTAATTGTCAATTATTATACGCATTGGTATCCCTCCCCTATTCAATGCGTATCTCCACGAAATCCCTATATTCCAGGGAAAACATCGAATTCCAACGAAATAAAAAGCGTTTCCAGCCAAACCGTGGATAGCGATCTTCGTCAATTAAAAGAACATCTTAAAATCTATGGCTACAGTATTCCGGTACTTTTCCGTAAATACTGCGACCTATGCGCCCCCGACGGAATCGCGTTTTTGGGATTCAACATTGATCCCGATTTTTCCGGCGCGGTGGACGGCTTGATTCTGCTGGATACTTACAAGTTCAAGCCCAACCGCATCAAACGCTATCTGAAGTCTCATGAACTTATGGTTGAAAAAATTCAATTATCTTCCTGAATTGCACGCCTCAGCGCCAGACTTCCAGCTCCATGGCGGGGAAATACCGCTCCCATTTTGTATTTGACTCCAGATAGAACCCGTCATCCAGAATATCGGCAATCGTACAAATACGAATGATATTGCCATCGACATTCTTCCTCCTTGATCTTGATTTCATTCAAATCGTTCAATCTTGAGTTCCTTAAGATATTATAATATGCCTGGATTTATAAATCCCATTCTTCTCAAATATTCTCTGCAAACTTTGCACTTCACTATCCACCCATTTAATACTTCGCGCAATACTATATTATATAAAAATATAATCATTTTTTGTTAAAAAAACAAGTTTTTTTTGATTCATTCGGGCTTTAACAGTGAATCAAGATATTATCTTTCATATTGTTGCCGAACAGAACGGCGCCGTCTGTGATTAAAAAAAAGGGCGCGACCACGATGGCCGCGCCCTGAGAAAGAAGGGAATGAAACGATTCGTTGCTTATTTGAGCAACATCATCTTGTTATTGAGGCTGGTTTCCGGGGTGGTCAACTGATAGAAATAGACACCCGAAGGCAAACCGGCGCCGTCGAATTCCACCGTATAGGTACCGGCGGACTTGGTTGCGTTCACCAAAGTTTTCACTTTCTGTCCCATCATGTTATAGACATTCAGCTCCACACGGCCGGCCTGGTTCAGACTGAACTGGATGCGGGTCGTAGGATTGAACGGATTGGGATAATTGGCGGAGAGGGAGGTCTTGCCATTCCAGCGCGTCGGCAGGTCGTCGATGGCGCTGGGCTGGGCATTGGTGGTCGCCACGCCGTTATGGGAGAGGGCGGTCCAGCCGGAGAGCCAGTTTTCCTGGCCGAAGGCGCCCATATAGTTCACCGCCGTGAAAAAGCCGTCGCTGGGATAGCTTTTCAACGCGCGCGTCATCGCCGGACTGTTCACTGCCGGACGAGGGTCCAGGCTGTTCGCTTCCAAACGGCCGACCGCGCGCAGCATCGGGTCTTCCGCCCAGTTGCTGTTCGATTCCAGATAGGTTTTCATAAAGGCCTGCGGCAGGAACGTCGCATTGTCAAATCCCACGCCCGCGCTCTTGAACCACAAATTGTTCTCCAGCTTAATGCCCGTGCCCAAACGATTGTAACTCGTTTCCCCGGCTCCTGAATCCACTACCACGCATTCCTTGCGCATCTCGGTGAATATGCTATTGTAGTGCTCGCCGCCGCCGTATTCTTTATATTTGATGCCTTCGCCCTCGGTCGAACTCGCGCCGCCGCCGATATACGTCACATTATAAAGCATCGGCTGCGCCAGCGGCGTCGCCGTGTAAGCTCCTTCATCACCGCTGTCGTATTCGCCCAGCTTGTCGCCTTTGTCCGGAGCCTGAAGCGCGAACCAGAACTGGCCCTTGCCGCGATAGCCCTGGTCATAGTCAAACGCATCGTCATCGGCGAATACCGCCGCCAGATACTTCGAATTGAAGGTCCCCCCGAAAAATTCAAAACCGTCGTCGCCGCTCATAAACGATTCCACATACTCGATCACCGTGCCAGAGCCCACACAACCGCAGGTCAATCCCTGCAATTCCTTATTCGCTTCCACCGTAATGCCCGTATAGCGGATCGATACGTAACGCAAAACGCCCGAATTGTCGGCATCGTCGTTGCCGCCGTAATAGGCCCGCGGATCGTCCGGCAACCCTTCCACCACCTTCTCCGTCGAAACGTTCAACTGCGCGCGGCCCAACAACACCACACCGCCCCACAAGCTGCGATCCGTGCGATAATCCACGCGATCGCCCGCTTCCGGGGTATCCATCAACGCCACGCTGTCATGCTCTGTCGTAAAAATAATCGGCTCCACCGCCGTACCCTGCGCGTATAACTTCGCGCCGCGCGATATCACTAACACGCTCTTGCCGTTCGTCGGTGTCTCTAATCCCTTGATCACCGCGCCCGATTCGATCGTCAATACGGCGCCCTCTTCCACATAGACATACCCATCCATCACATACACCGTATCCTTGCTCCAGAATACGCTCTCGCCCGCGTTGATACTCGCGTCCGTTACCACTTTGCGCGGCTTGTTCAGATCCGTGGTCGCCGCCATGGCGATCGTGGAAAGCAACAGCAAAGCCGTCAAGAACTTACAGAAATGTTTCATACGTTTCTCCTTGGTTTTTGATTATTGCGCATTTCGACTCTATAAACGCTGAGCGGAATGGTTTGCGACCTACCCAGCGTATTATTACAGAGCGTACGAAATTCCGAATGAAAAGCTGCGGCCCCTGGCATACTGTTCAAAAAGATAACTCTTCCCCTTGTATTTGATTGTTTTTTCGGATTTAGCATCCAAAATATTATTGGCGCCAAATCTAAACTGAATATTATTAAGCAACGTCTTCGATATCGAAAAATCCAACTTGCCCTGCGGCTGTTCAAACACATCCGGGGTAGCGCCCATAGTAACTTCCGACAAGCGGGAACCGAATAAATTCAAATAGAGATTGGCCACCAGATCCAAATTGGGATTGTCGTATGCCAGTTCGATATTGAACAGGTACGGGGACTGGCCGAAAAGGGGACGCGTGTCTTTGGCATGAACATCTGATTTAAGAATCAATTGGTATTCATCCGCAGGAATATTAATTTGGGAATGAATCAAGGATAGATTGGAACTTACTGCGAAATAATTCAAAGCGGACCATAAAGAACCCAATTGACGGCGCGCTTCAAATTCGGCGCCCCAGACCCGGCCTTCGGGCACGTTCTGATAGGTAATCTGGTTGGTTTCGATTTCAATCGTGCGCTCAATCGGATTCCGGAACTGTTTGTAAAAAGTACTGACAGCCAAAATTTCACCGGGGTTTATGAACCATTCCCAACGGAAATCATAGTTGTCGATCAAAGTGCGCTTCAGATGAGGATTGCCCTCGAATATATAATCGCCGATAAATTCGAAAGATCGGAAGGGAGCCATCTCCCGGAAATTTGGACGGGCAAGAGTGCGCCCGTAGGAAAGGCGCAGATTCATTCGCCAGGGTAGTTCATAAACAAAATTTAGAGACGGCAGCCAATCGCGGGTTGAAATTGCGCCTTCAAGCGCTGTCGTGTCCTGACTGGTTACTGTTAAATCGGTAGTTTCATAGCGAACGCCGGTAATGAATCGCAAATGGGAGCTGATATATGATTCGACCATAAAAAAGCCGGCATGGATTGCCTGGTCGCCGGAATAATTATTGCGATAATCACTACAGTCCGAAATATAGTTGCCGAAGCGATAGCGATTATTGGCGCTGTCGATAATGCCAAAACTTGAAGGATCGAAAAACAGGCTGTCGTTCCCCATATAACGAATTTCCTGCTGACGAACTTCATAGCGTTTTTCAGTAAACGCGCGGTCAATGGAGCCATACGACATCCCCAAACTGATCTTCCCATTGCGCAGAACATAGTTATTTACCGGCAGAGAAAACTTAAGATTGCCATGGGTATTGTTTTCTTCGAGGCTTCTGTAAAAACGGGTGGGATAATTATAGAGGTTCTTGCTGATCGACCAGGTGGTATCCCCGTTTTCCATATCAAGGGAATAATCATTACTAAAAAACCGTAAATCGGGATCATCCTGGGCGGTGGTGGAACGGGTCAAATTCCAATGCGCCTGCAACCGATCAAGAAACAAATGCTGGCCATTCATTTGCAAGGATTGGATGGAACGCTCAATAAAGAGCAGAGAACGGGTTTCATAAACCGAATTCAAATCCAATTGATCGGGCCATTCGCCGCTTTGAAAGCGAGTAGTTTTCTCACCGCTATGAGTATAAAACCAATTAGCGCTGAAAATATGGTTCGAGCTCAGCTTGTAGGAAGCGGTCATCAGATTGCCTACCAGCGCTTCATCACTGCTTTTATGATCGTTTAACTTCATCTCGTAATCCAGGGCATTTGCCTGCTCGGTGGTTCCGTTCAATTGCCAACGTTGAATTTTACCATTGTCATAAAAACTCAGATTCCGTTTATAACTCAGACTGAAAAGAAACCCAAGCGGCCGATTGAAAAGAGCAATCTGATTGCCGATCGAAAACATATAACTTTGATTGATGGGTGATGTTGTCCGGTTGGGCGTCATAATGCTGTTGAAAGCTTTTGAATATTGATCCAGGGTTGACGCTTTCTGTTTATCGAAACGGGATTCCACTGGGGTGGGAAACGGATTGTCATTATTTTTGATAATTTCCGGCAAATCGCGAATACCGTCATCAACACCCAGCCAATCGGAATTTCCACCCTGATAGGTGAGAAACTGGTTGTTAAAATTCGCCTGTGAATTATAGGACATGGATGAGGAAAATTTCATGGAAAATTTTTCCGGTTGGGTTTTAGTTCCGATATCGACAATACCGCCAGAGAAATTTCCCGGTTGATCCGGTGTAAAGGTCTTTTTAGTAACAATGTTTTCCAGCATATTGCCCGGAAACAGGTCCATGTGAACCGTTTTTTTATCGGGATCGGTGCTGGGAAGTTCGATACCGTTGAGATGAGTGCTGGTATAGCGTTCGCCCAAACCGCGGATGACGATATATTTTCCGCCTACGACCGACGCGCCGGTGACCTGGGTCATGGCATCCGCCGCATTGCCGCTGCCGCGCCGTGAAATTGCCTCGGAACTGATGGCGTCGCTGATAGAAGTCGATTTCTGCCGGTTTTTTAGTAGGCTAGCCTCGGTATTGGTCACCGCTTTGGCTTCCACCACTACCTCATCGGCCTGAATCGACTGTTCCTGCATCGCAATATCAAACTTCTTCACTTCACCACTCTTCAGTTCAAATGACTGCAGCTTCATCGTTTGATAACCGATACACGTAATCTTCAGACTGTAAATTCCAGCGGGAACACGTTCAATCCGATACGCGCCCTCGATATCAGTGGCAGCGCCCATTATTGTGCCGTCAATCAGTATATTGACCCCAATTAATGGCTCTCCGGTGTCCTGGTCTACAATTTTACCGAATATGACACCAATTTTAGCCTCATCGGCCATCAACAGGCCGATACTTAATAACATAATCACCAACAAGGCAAGGTAACGTTTCATTTTAATTCCCTTCTTTTAATAGTTATGCTCAATATAGAATTCAATTATGAACTTAAAATTAATGAATTGTTAAAAATTGATTAAGAAATACTCTTCATGATTTTAAATTTTTCATTTCATATACAATTCTACTGGATCCAATCATCTTTTTCATGAATACAATCCAAAAGTTGAGCAATAAAAAAATTAATCTTGACAAATCCCAAATTTCATATTAAAATAAGGATATGAAAAAAAGTGTTCGAATGATTTTAATTATTCTTAGTATGTTAATTAACAGTTCAGGCGATAATACGCCCACTATGGCCCACCGTTTTCTGGAATTGGAACGGGAAGCGGGTTGCTATCAGGATTCTTTACCGGATAGTATATTAAACAAATTACTGAATGATGCCTGGCTTTCTCTGCAGGAAAAAGGGATATTAGCTAAACCCGATCCCTGGTATTTTTTTTATACAGTCCATCAAGCGCTCATCGGGGAAGGTATCCACTATCAATCGAATCTGCTCCTTAGTTCCGCCCTGAAAGCCAAAACATTTGATTGTGACAATTTTGCCGTTCTCTATCTGAGCATCGCTCAGATGGCAGGATTTCCCGTAGTTGCCGTCCAAACCCGCGACCATCTGTTTTTACGATGGCCTGAAAAGATGAATTGGGAAGCGCTGCTGGGTGAAGAAAAAGCAGATTTTTATTATAAAATGAAATTGGCGCC
>CAZWDO010000002.1:61398-80230 GCA_964632485.1 uncultured bacterium | reverse complement strand
CCAATCTTTTTTATCAATATTTTTACCTTGTAAAAATAAATCAATATTTTTAGTATCATGCATTAAACTGCTATAAAAATATACAGGGTTTATTAAAGATGTGGCTAATATCATAAAAATTTTATCATTTGCACAAATATCATTTCTATTATGATTATAAAAAATACCTCTAATAGCACCGTATGATAATGTAACTTTAAAATAATTTACAATAATATTATTCATTCAAATTTTATTATAAAATGAAATTGGCGCCTGCATTGGTGGAAAATAAAATCTATATGATCGAACTGGACAGTTCTCAACTGATTGCTTGTCAATATGAAAATATCGGGCGTTTTTTCTATGAAGAGGAAAACTTTTTCAAATCAATTGAATACTATCAAAAAGGTATTGAGCTCTTTAGCGTTTATCCGGGAATCCATAATAATTACGGAATCAGCCTGACTGCTCTCGGATACTTTACAGAAGCCTTAGCCTGCTACCAGGAAGCGATTCGGTTAGACCCACTGCATCCCTATTATTATAATAATCTGGGCAATACATATTTAAACCTGGACAGCCTGAATGCGGCGCGACAAAATTATTTAAAAGCGATTGAAATGGATGATTCCAATTCCGATTTTTACAATAATCTCACGATTGTCCAATATCGTAGGAATGAGTATAAAGATGCCCTGGAATCGATCAACCGCGCTCTGAAGCTTAATCCACGGATTGCCGATTACTATTTCAATAAAGCGATGATTTACTATATTCAGGGGGATACGAAAAATGGCTCGAAATATTATCAGAAAGGGTTAAAAGTTGAAAAAAAGAATGAAAATTGAAAAATAGCTGTTGTATTTTTTCTTAAAAACGATTAATTTAGTAGCCAACGTATAATTCTAAGAAAGGAATGTGATGGGAACCATCCGTCTTGAGGGTTTAACGAAAATCTTTGATGAATTCATGGCTGTCAACCAGGTTAATTTAGAAATCAAAGAGGGTGAATTATTTTCATTCCTGGGACCCAGCGGTTGCGGAAAAACCACAATTCTTCGTATGATAGCAGGTTTTGAAACACCCACCCAGGGGCATATTTACGTTGACGATCACGATATTACAAACATCGCCCCCAATAAGCGACAGGTCAACACAATTTTTCAAAACTATTCATTATTTCCCCACATGACGGTTTTCGACAATGTGGCTTTTGGGTTGAAAATAAAAAAAACGCCCCAAAAAGATATCCAACGAGAAGTGATGCAGATGCTGGACCTGGTGCAAATGAACGAACATGCCCGGAAATACCCCCACCAAATCAGCGGAGGGCAAAAACAACGGGTTGCTATAGCGCGGGCGCTGATCAACAAACCCCAGGTGCTTCTGCTGGATGAACCCTTAGCCGCATTGGACCTCAAACTCCGCCAACGCATGTTAATCGAGCTGATGAATATTCATGATGAGGTAGGAATTACCTTTATCTACGTCACTCACGACCAAGGCGAAGCCATGAGTATTTCCGATCGCATCGCTATTATGAACAGCGCGAAAATCATCCAGGTCGGAACACCGGACGATATCTACGAGCGGCCAACAACAGTTTTTTCCGCTTATTTTATTGGAGACACCAATCTGCTCAGCGGGGAAGTTGTTTCCGTCGAAGACGACTATGTAACGATGCGCTGCGTGTTGGATGACCAGGAGTTTGAAATCGATACGGCCTCTCATATTCCACTGGTAGCCGGACAGCAAATTACCATTTCATTGCGGCCGGAAAAAATGGCGATTTCCCGGACAAAACCCCGTTCCCAATCCGATTTTAACATTATCGATGGCTATATCGAGGATATCCTCTATCTCGGCACTCATACCCAATATATCGTCAAGGTCGGCTCGATTGAATTCAGAGTCTTCGCCCAGCACAAACGGGTCTATTTCGACGATAAAGCGCTTGATTGGGAAGAGCACGTTTATTTATTCTGGCATGATACGGACTCGTATGTCATCAATGAAATTCCTGGACAAACAGTTTACCATGAACCAACCTATAAGTTTAGAAAAAAAAATCCAGCATAAAAAAGATAATATTAGCTGGATACTAAGCCTTCCCGGTTTAATCTGGCTGTTGATCTTCTTTTTTATCCCCTATGCAATTATTCTATTCTACAGCATTTTACGCCCATCGGTCTATGACGTGATTTTCAGCTTCAGCCTCGAATCCTATCGGGGCATATTCAATTGGAATTATTTTCGATCATTTATGATTTCAATGCGGCTGGCGTTAGTGACAACCCTGATTAGTCTGCTGGCCGGCTACCCTGTCGCATATTTAATTGCCCGAAGTTCTGAAAAATTAAAAAATACTCTATTAGTGCTGATTATTATTCCTTTTTGGACCAATTTTATCATTCGCATCTTTTCCTGGAGGATTTTTTTGGCGCCCGAGGGGATTTTAAATATCGTTCTGCAGCAAACCGGTTTGATTGCCGAACCGCTCCGTCTCTTAAGGACTGAGCTGGCCGTTATTTTAGTAATGGTTTATGTCTATCTGCCCTACATGATTCTGCCGCTTTATGCCGTGCTTGAAAAAATCGATTTCAATTTGCTGGAAGCGGCCAAAGATCTGGGCGCCAACAGTTGGGAAGCTTTTTACAAAATTACGCTCCCCCTTTCTCGGCCCGGCATCATAGCCGGCGCGATACTGGTATTCATTCCTTCGCTGGGGGCCTATATCGTTCCCCAAATCGTAGGGAATCAAAACTCCCTCTATATTGGCCAGATTATCACTTACAAAATAAAAAACATCCCGCGTAACTGGCCTCTGGCTTCCGCTCTTTCGCTGATGCTCTTAATTATTATTGCCGTCATGCTTCTAATCTACTACTATTATGATCAAAAAAGAAAAACAGAGATGCCATGAAAACTAGAAATGTAGTCCCTAATTTTTTCTCCCTGACTATTTTTTCCATTGTCATGGTTTTCCTTTATATTCCCATTCTGATTTTGATTATCTTCAGTTTCAACAATTCCCGAATTGTATCAGGATGGCACGGTTTTACTTTGAAGTACTACTATTTGCTATTTCAATCCGAAGAAATTATCCTGGCTCTGAGAAATACAATTCTGGTAGGCATTGTCGCCACGGTTATCGCGACAATATTAGGAATCATCACGGCGCTGTCATTGGAGAACAAAAAATATTCCGGGCGCAAAATGTTATCGGGCATGATTTTTATCCCTTTGGTCATGCCGGATATCCTGATGGGTGTTTCTCTGGCGCTACTCTTCAGTTTTTTAAAACTGCAAACCGGGTTTACAACCGTGATGATCGCGCATGTAACTTTTTGTCTCTCCTACACCGTAATCGTTATCCAATCGCGGCTGGAAAACTTTGACTATAGCCTGGAAGAAGCGGCCATGGACCTGGGAGCCAGTCCCTGGCAAATTTTTTTCAAGATAAAACTTCCTTTGCTGATGCCGGGGATTATTGCCGCCGCTTTGCTTTCCTTCACCCTCTCCATCGACGATTTTATCATTACATTCTTTACGACCGGACGGGGATTTAATACCCTGCCCATCTATATCGAAGGCGCTATACGACGTGGAACCACCACTACTATCAACGCGCTTTCGACGTTGATGATCGGATTTACTCTGTTTCTGGTGGCGATTTCCTCTAAGTTCCGCCGCCTATTGCTGACCCATACGGAATAAGTTTCAAACCATTAATCTCAATCAAGGAGAAAAACCATGAAAAAACTAAGTGTATTGACACTTCTAATCGGATTTCTATTCTTATCTTTAAGTTGTCAGTCAAAATCAAAACCTAAACTCTACATTTTTAACTGGACCGATTATATTGCTCCTGAACTTATAGAAAAATTCAAACAGGAAAACAACTGCGAAATTATTTATGATATGTATAATTCCAATGAGAATATGCTAACCAAGGTAACGACTTCCCAGGCAATGTACGACATCATTGTTCCCAGCGGAGACCATCTTGAAATTATGAAAGCCAAGGGGCTGCTTAATCAAATTGATAAATCCAAAATCCCCAATTTGCAGAACCTTGATCCTGTTATTATGCAAAAAGCCCGTCAATATGATCCTACTAATGAATACGGGATTCCCTATTTTTGGGGTACCAGCGGGTTTGTCTATAATAAAAAATATCTGAGTGAAGAGCAGATGGCTGATGTTTCCTGGGATATTATCGGTGATACGCTGTTTAATGGGAAAAACGTGATTTCCATGTTAGACGATGCGCGTGAAGTCGTGGGAGCTGCCTTGATTTATTCCGGGTTTACTCCCAATACCCTTGATTCCCAGGCTCTTTTACAGGCAGAAACGGCACTGTTACGCTGGGATACCAATATATCCCATTATGATTCAGATTCTTATAAAAATGAAATCCAGGATGGCACGGTATGGATTGCTCATTCTTACAATGGCGATGCATTGCAGATCATCCAGGAGAATCCTCAAATTGGTTTTACCCTGCCGAAGGAAGGTTCCACTCTCTGGATCGATTTCATGGTCATTCCCGAACAATCGGAAAACAAAGAATTAGCCTATAAATTTATCAACTTTATGCTCGAACCCGAAAACTCTAAAGAAAATGCTCTCTATGTCCAATATGCTACTCCCAATATTCAAGCCATCCAATTATTACCCGATGATATTAAAAACAACAAGTTTATTTATCCTGACAGCGTATATCTCAACAAATGCCACCTTATCAACAATATTGGTGAAGGCGTCCTGCAAATCGATCAGATATGGCAGCGGATTCGCAATAATTAAACGGTTAATAAAGGAGCATTCTCCATGTTGTTGAGCCAATATTTTATACCCACCCTCAAAGAAATTCCAGCGGAAGCCGTCATTACATCGCATCAACTGATGTTACGGGCGGGTTTGATTCGCAAGGTTTCTTCAGGACTTTATACATACCTGCCTTTGGGATACCGCGCATTGTTGAAAGTAGCCGCTATAGTGCGCGAAGAAATGAACAATGCCGGCGCGCTCGAATGCAGCATCCCTTTATTAGTACCGGTCGAACTCTGGCAGGAAAGCGGACGCTGGAATCCGGATAAAGCCGAACTGATGCGCTTAATGGATCGCCATAAACATCAAATGATTCTCAGCCCCACCAATGAAGAAAATTTTACGGATATTTTTCGAAATGAAATTCAATCCTATCGGGAACTTCCCATAAACCTCTATCAAATTGGAACAAAATTCCGCGATGAAATCCGACCCCGCTTCGGTGTGATGCGCTCAAAAGAATTTTTGATGAAAGACGCTTACAGCTTTGATCTCGACGAAGCCGGACTGGATGTTGTGTATCATAAGATGCAACAGGCATACTACACTATTTTCAATCGTTGTTGTCTGAAAACGGTCTCAGTTAAAGCCGATTCAGGCGATATCGGTGGGGATGTCAGCGAGGAATTCATGGTGGAAAGCCAGGTTGGCGAGGAAGAAATTATCAGTTGCCCGTGTGGCTATGTCGCCAACGTGGAAACCGCCGACGCCCGAATTTCCCCCATCGAACAATCGACTGCCGATTTACCAATCGAAGAGGTACATACCCCGAATTTTAAAACCATTGAAGATTTAACGGGATTTTTCAAAACCGAACCCTCAAATTTTATTAAATCGATTATTTATCTGGCAGACGAAGAACCGATACTGGTCATGATCCGCGGCGATTTGGAAATCAATGAGGTCAAACTGAAAAATCTCTGCGGAGCTACCAATCTGGAACTCGCTCCCGCCGCGGTGGTCGAGGATGTGACCGGCGCCAATGTCGGATTTGCCGGAGCCCTAGGCCTGAAACAAGCCGTAAAAATCTATGCCGACGATTCCGTTAAATCGCTGACCGATGCTATCACCGGCGCCAACAAAACAGATACTCATTTCATTCATATCGCGCCTGAACGGGATTTCCCGACCGGAGTGGCCTATGGTAACCTATATCGCGTCAACGGAAGCCATCACTGCATTCAATGCGGAAAACCCTTGCAAATTTATCGCGGTATCGAAGTGGGACATATTTTTAAACTGGGCGATAAATATACAAAAGCGATGAATGTAACCGTTATGGACCCGAATGGAAAAGCAATCACGCCCTTGATGGGTTGCTACGGGATTGGCGTTACACGCACTTTGGCCGCTGTCATCGAACAAAATTGCGATAAAGATGGCATCATCTGGCCCTTTTCAATGGCTCCCTTTCATCTAATTATTCTACCCCTTAACAGCAAAAATGAACAGGCCCGCGAATTAGCGCGGCAAATCGAGCAAGCCGTTGAAAAATCAGGGTTTGAAGCGCTGGTTGATGATCGGGATATTTCTCCCGGGGTCAAATTCAAAGATGCCGATCTCATCGGTATTCCCTGGCGAATCAATCTGGGCGATCGCTGCCTAAAAAACAACCAGGTAGAACTTGTCAGACGACAGGATCATCAAATAACCCTGCTTCCCATCGATACTGCTATCGAATCGATCATCGAAGCACTTAAATCGTGTCAAGCGGTATAACTTCCCGCATGGAAATAGTTAAAACATCGGCATGATGGCAAAATGAAAGCGAAATGCGGAAAAAGCAAATGGCCGGTCGATATTATACCCAAACTCAAACCGAACCGGCCCAATCGGCGTGATAAAGTGGATGCCGCTTCCTATTCCGGTAGCCAAAGATTTTAAATAAATTGATTTATAATTATGCCAGATATTGCCGCAATCGATAAATATTATCTGTTTGATAAAGCTCCATTGCCAAATATCTATATTTAAATTGAATAGAAGCTGTATTTGACCTCCGATGACTTTTCCGACATCCGGATTATAGTACCCGATGCTTTGCTCAGCGAATCCACGCCAGGAATTCGAACCGCCACCCCAGAAACCCTCTTCAATCGGAAAAGGGCGAGTGTTATCAAGAGAGGTTGCAAATCCCAGTTTCAGACGATAGTTCAATTGGCGATAATACCGGTTCCAACTGCCCACCAGTTTATAGTAGTTGTTTTCACCTCCGAGGATACCGCCAAATACGAACTGTTGCAACGTGAAATAGTATCCCTTGACAGGCAAAAATATATTATCGCGGGTATCAATTTCAAAAAGCGTTTGCACACCGTTGTACCAACCGTTGCCAACCTGGTCTTTGATTTCCGACGTTATTTCACCATAAAACTCTTTTTTGCCGACTAACAGACGATTCAAAAGCCAGTTATTTTGTTTTAAACGATGACGAATTTCAAGTTGCAATCCAGTTTCTTTAAACTGGTAAAGATTGGTTTTCTTATATTGAAAATAGGGAGATATCGTAAAAGGAATGCGAAACCCTAATAACCAGCGCTCAACAAAAACAATACGAAACGCATAGGTTTGGTATATAAGAGGATTTTTTATATTAATCCCCACATTGGGGCTAAATGTTACCAACCAACCATTATTAAAAAGGTTGCGAATCTGGTATTCGCCATCCAGACTAATCACGGATGATTGCTGCTCATATTGTTCGAATCCTAAATGCAATGATATGCCATAAGTTTTGTTTTCATTAATTTTTACCACTAAATCGACCATACTACTATCGCCATTTTTATAAGGTAATATACTGACATAAGAAAAAAGTCCTGATTCAAAAAGATAATCGCGGCTCTGCTCAACCTTTTTATAATTGAAATACTCGCCATTCTTGAATCGCAACTCACGTTTCAACAACCAGGGAGCGACTTTTTGAAATCCAAGTAATGAGATATTGCTGATTCGATAACGCCGATTTTCTTCTAATTGAAATTCCAGCGCCACTTTCTGAGTGTCGGTTTCATGCCATTCAATCCTAACCCGGGCATCTAAAAATCCCTGATCGTTTAATTTTTTTAGTACGTTTAAACTATCTGCTTTTAATTTGCCAATCGATAATGGGCGTCCAGTCTGACTACTCATACCTTTTTTCAATTCATAGGAATCAAAAAAATTACTACCGGCTATCGATAGGGAATCAAGCCATATTAAAACGCCTTTATCAATATAATAGTAAATGTTCAGCAGATTACCATTTTTTTCCACGCTATCGGTAACTTGCGTAAAATAATATCCGCGATCTCTGAGGTAATCGCTAATTAAACGTCGATCAATCGGCATGAAAGATTCAACATATAACGGATACTTTTTGAACAATTTCCGGATCAGCGTGGGAGGCTGATTATATAATAGACCCTCAAGTTCTTTAATTTCACGTTGTTCCAGACCTGACCAATGAATTGACTTAATATAATTTTTACTGAAAGCAGGAAATGAAAGAACTAATTGAAGGATGACAATTCGAAAAAATATCTTAGACAAAGGGGGCAACAATCGGTTGATCAATCGCAATTGGGGGAGGAACTTCTCCCTCTGAAAGATATTTAATATTTCTGAAACGACCATATTCTTTATTAAAAGAAAGCTTGACATCGCCAATTGGGCCATTACGGTTTTTAGCAATGATAATTTCAGCCATATTTTGTGTGGACATATTATTTTCATCAACCATGATTTTATACATTTCCGGGCGGTGGATAAAGAGCACGATATCGGCATCCTGCTCAATAGAACCCGATTCCCTCAGATCAGATAACAAGGGCCGCTTATTCCCTGCCCGTTGTTCCACTCCCCGTGAAAGCTGCGCCAAAGCAATCACTGGCACTTGTAATTCTTTAGCCATCTCTTTCAGAGAACGGGAAAAATAGGATATTTCGAGATGGCGCGATTCAAACCGGCCGGAAGAATTGATAAATTGCAAGTAATCAATCAGAATCAAGCCAACTTTATGCTCACGTACAATTCGCCTGGCTTTGGAACGGATTTCCAAAATAGTCTGACCGGGAGAATCATCAATAAAAAGGGAAAATTTTCGCATCACTTCAGCAGTTTGCGCAATTTTATGGCGATCATCCTTGGAAATATGCCCGCTCCGCATACTTTTTAAATTAATTTGGGAATGAGATGAGATTAAACGTTGGACCAATTGGACTGAATCCATTTCCAATGAAAAGAAAGCGCAGGGCGTTTGGTAGATGGAAACGGTATTCAAAGCAAAATTCAAGGCCAGAGCAGTTTTCCCCATGGAAGGCCGGGCAGCAAGTATAATCAAATCAGATTTCTGAAACCCAATAATCTGATCATCTAAATCCTGAAATCCCGAAGGTAAACCGAAATGAGCTCCTGAATCCCGATTAACGGCCACCTCTTCAATAATCTGGACAGTACTGGAGACTAACTCGCCAATACTCTTAAAACCACGGTGGGACTGAAACTGATTTAATTCAAAAATATCCTCTTCCAGCTCCTGCATCAATTCCTTCGAACCTGAAAACCCTTCCTTTGCCTTAAGTAAAATACGATTCGATATATGAATCATCTGCCGTAGAATATATTTATCGGATAATATCCTCAAATAGGTTTCAAAATTGGAATAGACAACAACTTGATCAATAATTTCCATTAAATAGGAGTAACCCCCGGCCTCGGTCAGCAAATTGTTCTTTTTCAGAATATCCGGCAATGAATAAATATCAATGGCTTTGTTCTGCTCGACCAACTCAAGTATATACCGATAAATAAACTGGTGTTGTTTTAGATAAAAATACTCAGGGGATTTGATATAGGCAATTGCCAAATCAATCAGATCATTATTTTGGATTAAACTGGCTAAAATCGCCTTTTCAACATTGATATCCTGCGGTAAATCCTGGGGCGCAAAAAGATTAGTGGCCATTTAACCAGCCTTTAATACGTTCAAGGTCAGTTTTTACTTCTAATTTCAATGTTTTGTCCCCTGTCGCAATTTCATCGATATCCCATGTTACTAACACAGGAATTTTTTGATAATACACCTGTTTGGCGCGGATCGAAGCCAGCGCTAAACGTGATTGATAAAATAAATGATATACTTTTTCTCCCAATAATAAAATGGCTTTGGGATTTAATATGGATAATTGTTCCACCAGCATTTGGCGGCAATGGTGACTTTGTTCAAACGCCACCTGGGTATCCAATGGTAATGGGCATTTAAAAAAAGTAGTCGTAAATATACAATCACGATCCAAACCGATATGTTTCATCATTTTATCGATTAAATCCGGATATCTCCCCACTAATGGGTAATTTGATTTTATATCTTCAGGAAAAGGAGCTAAACCGATAATCAACAACTGGGCATCGCAATTTCCCGCGCCGACAATCATTTTCTTACGCTCGCGGGCAAACGTACATAAATGGCAATTTTTATAGCGATTATGTAATTCGACCATTTGATCGCGACGAGAATTTTGACGCGGCGCTTCCGTTTCAGCTCCGCTGCTTAGCCAAAGCGGATCAAACCAGGTTTCTTTCTCAAACGTGTCGGCCAGATACTGATAGTAGTTAAGGACATGCTTGAGCATGATCAGTAATAGTATTCCACCTCATCATTCAGGACTTTATATAAAGATTCGATATATACTTTATCAGCTACAAAATCCTGGTGGAGATCGGGATTTTTTTCTTTTTCGACAATGCGCACCTTATTGATGTTGCGAGCTTCCTTGGCGGCAACAATTACCAGTTCAAACGGGTTTAATCCCCGCTGGGCTAAAATGTCCAATGGAATGAAATCTAAATGCATAGCGATCATCTCCTATTGAAATTGTGTAAAAAATGAGGATTGAATGTGATGATGCCGGTATGTTTCGCTTTGAATAATTTGTAAAAAAATTTGATATGTAGATTCAACGTCAGAATTAACAACTACATAACCATACAAATCCATCATCTGACATTCCTGTCGGGCTTGGTTGAGACGAAGAGCGATCTGATCATCAGCATCGCTTCCTCGGTTCCTCAGCCGACGTTCGAGTTCCGACCATGAAGGTGGCAAAACAAAAATAGAGGGAAACGTCCGATTCCCTTTCATGATCTGAGCCGCCCCCTGCACGTCAATATCCAGTAATACAATCTGATTGCGTCTGCACGGTTCATCCACTTCACTTTTCAAGGTGCCGTAATAGTTTTGATGCACCAGTGCCCATTCCATAAATTCTTGTTGTTCAATGCGTTGTCGAAATGATTTTTCATCGGTAAAATAATAAGCGTCATCCGCATCACTGGATCGTTTCGGGCGGGTCGTGCATGAACGTGAAATTACAAAAATTTCCGGAGAACGTTGTTGAAGCAAGTGACAAATCGTTGATTTACCAGCGCCCGACGGCGCTGATACAATAACGGCAAAACCAGTATGAAAGCTATTCAACATTCTGAATTTGCTCCCGAATCCGCTCGATCTCTTCTTTTACAATCAGATTTTCATGTATAATTGGTAAAAAATGACATTTGCTCCCCAAAGTATTGGCTTCCCGCTGCATTTCCTGAGTGAGAAACAAAAACATTTTCCCGGAAGAATGCTCGTCGTTAAGCAGTTTTTTGGCTTGCTCTAAATGACTTTGCAAACGAACCAGTTCTTCCTGGATATCCGCTTTATCGAGCAAATAAGCCAATTCCTGGTACAAGCGTTGCTGGTCCAGATTTTTATCCTCCAGATACTGCTGAATGCGATTTTCAAACCCGCCACGGATCTCTTGCTTGGATTCATCTTGAAAACGGCTAATAATCGCGACGCTGCGTTCAATCTTGCCAAGACTCTGCCATATTTCAGCCAACAAAAACTCACCTTCCCGGCATCGACTTTGCACTAATTGATCCAGCGCCTCTTCTACCATCGGTTTCAAGATGCGTATCACATCTTCACGCGCCAGCTCCTCTTCATCGATTACCAGTATCTCAGGGATGGAGAGAACTGAAGCTAAATCAACTTCTATGTTTATCTGTTCCTTCTGATTGACGTGTTTAATTTTATCAAGTATTTTTTCCAATCGTTCTGAATTCAGATAAATTTCGCTGGTTCGTTTCCAATGAATTACCTTTAGAAAAAAATTTAACCGCCCCCGTCGAATTCTCTGCGCGATCCATTGCCGGATATCGCTTTCAAAGGGTTGAAGAAAAAAAGGAAGATTCCCATTGATTTCCAATTGTTTTTGATTAATGCTGCGAATATCAAATCGACAATGAATGTCAATCGTATTAATCGAAGCGGTGCCAAATCCGGTCATACTGGATAACATTATTTTGCCTGCCTGTTTAATAAATGATTTTCAACTGTGAATCCAAAAAATAATGAGCCAGAATCTGCTCACAGGAATAACTCTCTTCAGCCATAACAGCCGCTCCAATCTGGCACAACCCGACACCATGACCCCATCCGGCGCCAATCAATTCAAATTTTTCAGGGAAACCATCTTCATCGGGATTCAAGGACATCACGACAAAAGCAGAACTGTATAAATGAGAGGAGGAAAGAGCCTTCCGAATCTCCAATTCCTTACCAATAATAATACTCGCCTTTTCACCTTCAATTAATAACCGACAAATTCGCGCAGAAAGACCTCTGGCCAATGATTTCAAATTCCGGATACGGCCCAAATCCAATCCCATTTTTTTATTCAACAACTCGATCAATTCACTCTGGGTATAAATAATTTTCCATCGATAGAAATCTTTGGTTTCCTGATCAAAATCCTTTAAAACTTTTCCCAGTATCCGTTGGTCCTGAGTATTGCAAAAAGCTGGCGGATTTCCCAGAATCCAGGCTTCTGCGGCTTTTTCGTCGCTCAAATTCAAAGCGAAGCCCGCAGGTTGCTCACGGTAATCAACGATAGTACGTAAGTACGGGATTTCCTGATGATCCCAGACATATTCATAATTCTCAGTAACTCCCCCACAACATTTGTAAAAACGAGCATCACAAACGGCATCCTTGAATACCAACACTTTACCCCGGGTTTCTTCCACCGCCAAAATGGCTGCCCGATTTTCAATTTTTCCGATTCCCTGATACCGCTGACAATGATCATCGGCGCAAACATCGAATAAATGATGGTCCTCTCGGTCATACCAGCGTTTGATTTCATCTTTGCTGATTATCATTTCCTCAGCCGATTTGGGAGCTTTGCTCTTTTCAATATTAGCCAAAAGCCAACTTCGGGAAATAATCGCGTGAGCTTTTAAAAATTCTATATGGCCGTTGGGATTCATTTCCGAAGAGATGACACTCATGAGATAGTTTTCAATTGGAATGACATTGATTACCTGGATTTGATTATCAACGGGCAAAAATTCGAAATTACCCTGAAAACTTTGATTTTCCTTGCGTTCCCAATGAAAATTGATCCCGATGATGACATCCTTTAGCTCACCGTAATTTTTATCAAGTTGGGTGGCGGTGAATTCAATTTTATCAAGGTTTTCAGCTACTAATTGTCGATTTACCCATAATTTGAGAGTATTATTATTAATTTCAATTTTAATCAACTGATTGGTAATCAATTGATCGATTTGAGGCGTGCGATAAGCGCCGAACAATTCCATTTCAATCATGGAATCACATAATAAAACACCGATACGGATAACGGGTTCCTGGTTCATTTTTCAGAGCTCCCTCATGTTTAAAATTCTTTACTCTTAATTAAATGAAAAATTGTTGAAAAGTCAAGTCAATTATGACTCTCTCAATCATGAAGATTTTTTTTTTAAAATTTAAATTTTTATAAGAAGACGTGGTTTTTTGTTGGGTTATGATTATATTATCCATAAGTTGTAAAAAAGGAGTCAATCATGTGGAATCTACCGCTCGACCCTCATCGAATAAACCGGGCGCGACAATTAGCCCAACAAATAACAGAACAGCTAACACCATTTTTTCGTCAATATAGTACAATCTCAATTGAACGGACGATCATTCGGCTTTTTGGCGTAGATGGAACCGATGAAATGGGGATTCCATTAGCCAATCGGTTCGTCGATTACGTTGAACAACAGGGAAGGATTACAGACGGAGCAGCGCTAATAATGGCTGCACTGGTCAGAGATAATGGACAATCACCACAACAGATCGTTGAGCAGATCATTAAGAGTCATAAAGAGATCCCGGATATCAGCGCCGCTGACAATCATCAGCTCCATCAAATCGCAAAAAATTTAAGCCGGTGGGGACTAGATCGAATTGACCGCCAGCGAGAGAAGAGAACAGAATTACAAATCCAGAATGCCAATAACCATGAACCGTTATTATACGTAATAGTGGCGACAGGCAACATACACGAAGATATTCCCCAGGCGCGAGCCGCAGTACAAGCCGGCGCCGATGTCATTGCCGTTATCCGGTCGACAGCTCAATCGTTACTGGATTACGTGCCCTACGGCGCTACGACCGAGGGGTTTGGCGGAACGTATGCAACCCAGGAGAATTTTCGCATCATGCGTGAAGCCCTTGACGAATTGATGGATAGCGAGAAACGATATCTCTATCTAACCAATTATGCCTCGGGATTATGCATGCCGGAAATTGCCGCCATGGCCTCGTTGGAACGATTGGATATGTTGCTGAATGATGCATTGTACGGTATATTGTTTCGCGATATTAATCCTCGACGTACCTTGCTGGATCAGTATTTCAGCCGTATGATCAATGCGTACGCGGGAATTATCATCAACACCGGCGAAGACAATTACCTGACAACTTCCGATGCGATAGAAAAAGCGCATACTGTGTTAGCTTCGCAGTTGATCAATGAGCAATTTGCCTGTCAATCGGGTCTGAGTGACCAGCAAATGGGCTTAGGCCATGCATTTGAAATAAATCCTGAAATCAAAAACAGTTTTCTTTTCGAACTCTCCCATGCCTTGCTGGCGCGAACAGTTTTCCCGAATGCTCCCCTGAAATACATGCCTCCGACAAAACACATGGACGGCAATATATTTCGTACCTACGCCGTCAATAGTATGTTCAATTTCGCTGGCAAATTGACTCACCAAAAGATTCAGCTTCTGGGAATGCTGACGGAAGCCATTCATACTCCTTTCCTTCAGGATCGGTACTTAGCAATCCAAAATTCCCGTTATATTATGAATGCTATTTCCGATCTCGCTGACCAATTTGAAATCAAACCGGACAGTTTCCTCGTCCAAAGAGCCGAGCAGGTTTTGGGAGAAACGATTGCGCTTTTGGAAGAGGTCAATCAAGAAGGATTATTTGAAGCGTTGGCAAAAGGAGTATTTGCCGAAATCAAGCGGCCGATGACCGGCGGTAAAGGAGCTGAAGGAGTTTTTGCCAAAAAGCAAACGTATATTAATCCGTTTTTTGAATATTTTTCACAGCAACTGATTTTTAAATAGAAAAGAGGTCTTTAATGGCGCTCATCCGGCCGTATGGCGATCAACTCAACGATGGAAAAATTCAGATTTCATTCACATTGCCCATTGAATCCGGCGCGCTGGCCAAAGAAGCGGCAAATGAACTACTACACAAGGCCGGATTTCTGAATATTCAAATCAGTCGTATTGAAAACATGCATGAAAGGTTTACGTTTGTCGTCGCTTATGCCATACTTTCTCAATCCATCGATACAGACCAACTGGAAGTAATTGACGTAGAAACTCATCATTGGGAAATACATGAAATCGACGAACTGATTGCCCAACATTGGGGACGGCCTATCCGGGTTATCGGCGCATGCATTGAAACCGATGCCCATACCGTTGGTATTGATGCTATTTTGAATATGAAAGGTTACAATGGAGATTATGGACTTGAACGTTACCACTTTTTTGAGACCTATAACCTCGGAGCTCAGGTCCCTTCGGAGGAAATAGCGGTCAAAATCCGCCAATATCAGGCGGAAGTTGTGCTAATTTCACAAATTGTAACTCAAAACAATCTGCATTTAAAAAATTTGACCCGCCTGACAGAAATAATAGAAGCGGAAAATCTAAGATCGCAAGTCATTTTAATCTGTGGCGGACCTCGCATCACTCATCGGGATGCGCTGGAATTGGGCTATGATGGCGGTTTCGGCGCAGGGACTCTGCCCTCCGATGTCGCATCATTTATCGTCGATCGTCTAATTATTAAAAAGGGAATGAAATTATGATCGAAAAACCTATCATTACGGCCAAGCAGGCATGCGAGTTTATCAGGGACAATGATTCGGTAATGGTTGGCGGATTCCTGGCAGTTGGAGCGCCGGAAACACTCATTAACGCATTAGTCCAGGCGAATTGTCAAAACCTGACGGTTATTGGAATTTCCAGTGATTATCCGGATCGTGGCATTGGCAAACTGATTGTCAATCGCCAGGTGAAACATCTGATTACTTCGCATATTGGAACCAATCCGGAAACGCAAAAACAATATATCGAAAAAACACTCGAAATCACATTCTTGCCTCAGGGGACTTTTTCCGAAGCCGTCAGAGTTGCCGGAATGGGTCTGGGCGGAGTATTGACTCCCACAGGACTGGGTACGGTGATCCAGGAAAAATGTACGGTAATCGAAATCGACGGCCAATCTTATCTGCTGCAAAAACCAATCCGCGGAAGAGTCGCCCTGGTAAAAGCCCATCGGGCGGATCGATTTGGCAACCTCCAATTCCATGGAACAACACAAAATACTAACCCTGCTATGGCTATGGCTGCTGAACTTACCATCGCTGAAGTCGATGAAATTGTGGAAATTGGCGAAATCGAACCCGATTTTGTCCACGTTCCGGGTGTTTTTGTTCATTATCTCATATCAACCCTTTGATTTCAGGAGTTCATTATGGATAAAAATCAGATCAAGGAGACGATTGCCCGACGCATCGCCCGGGAACTGCAAGATGGAAACCTTGTGAATTTGGGTATCGGCCTGCCAACACTTGTCGCCAATTATATTCCGTCCAACATCAGTATTATTTTCCATTCTGAAAATGGCTGTCTGGGAATGGGTCCTCTACCCGCACCAGATCAGATCGATCCTGATATGATCAATGCCGGTGGCGGCTTCATTACTGTCCAGCCCTTTGCCAGTTTCTTCGACTCAGCCTATTCTTTCGGGATTATTCGCGGGAAACATCTCGATGTTACGGTGTTGGGAGGATTACAGGTCGATGAGGAAGGGAACCTGGCCAATTGGATGGTTCCCGGAAAAATCGTGCCCGGGATGGGAGGCGCCATGGATTTAGTCACGGGTTCCAAACGCGTCATCGTCGGTATGGAACATTGCGATAAAAACGGCAATTCTAAAATATTAAAAAAATGTACCTTGCCTCTAACCGGCGTTCATTGTGTCGATACAATCGTTACTGAAATGGCAGTGATTAAAGTGACAGAAAACAACTTGATATTAATGGAACACCATCGGGATTATAGCGTTGATGAAATTATTCAAAAAACCGCGTGCTCACTCACTATCGATGCGGATATTAAAACATTCGAATAAATTTTTATTGACTGGCCATTGAGCAGAACCCGAGTTTCTCTTGTAGATTACCGATCAGACATAAAACCGAATTATGTCATAAGGTAAATCTCAAACCCATCTCTCAGCAAGCAGACCCGCGATACCGACACCATTAATATACAACCACTTTCAGGCAGAAAATTAACATAGATATAAATAGTTGGAATCGAGTCGATTCGGGACAATAGTTTATACTGAAATGCCAATAGCCCTACGATTGCGAAGCTTCTAAAATGACAAAATGGTTTTTACCTTTGCGTTTAGCCGAAGTAAGGGCTTCGCTGGCCTTGGACACCAGTCGTTCAGGACTCTGTTCACCGGCAAATTCAACTAATCCACCGGTAATTGAAATCTGGACGATATCATTCTCAGAATACCCGCTGATCTGTTTAATCTCTTCAATCCGGTATTGATCGAGCAGATAAACCATATCTTTAAAAGTAAATTTCCCAATAATCAGACTAATCAGTCGATCACATGTTCGTTTAGCTTCAAGTAATTTAGTCTGGGGAATAATGACCATAAATTCATCACCGCCCACCCGGCAAATAATATCGCTTTTACGAAACGTCATTTTAAGAATTTCCGCAATAGTTTTGATGATCATATCGCCATTCCAATGTCCAAAAAGTTCATTATAATATTTCAGATTATCAATGTCAATCATTACCAAAACCAAACTTCCACTGGCTTCACGATGCTCAACAATGCGCCTCAACCGTTCAATCTCTTTATCAAGCTCCTCATAAAACTTCTGCATATTATTTAATTCAGTCAGAATATCCATAGTAGCCAGACGTTCAAGGGTTCGATTCTTATCAACCAATTCCTTTGTCCGCTCCATCACGATTCGTTCTAAATTCTCCGTGTATTCCTGATTTTGTCTGTTCAATAACCATTTTTCCGATAAATTGACAGCAAGTTGCTTAATTTCTTCAACATCAAACGGTTTTTTCAAAAAAAGCAATTTACTTGGAGAACCGATATATTCGACAATATCCGCACATAAATGATCGGAAAAAGCGGTGACGATCACAAGTTCAATATTCTCATCCACTTCGCGAATCCGTTTCGCCGTTTCTTTTCCATCGATTCCGGGCGGCATCCTCATATCAATAAAGGCCAACATATACGGCTCTTGCGCCTCCAAAGCTTGCTGCGCCATCTGGACACCTTCCAGCCCCTGCGATGCGCATTGAACTTCGAATTCCAACATTCTTTTATCTGAATCATTTTCCACTTCCGGGGGAGTGTCAAAATTCGAAAACAATTCATTTTCCAGAGAATCGAGAGAACCCGTATTTCTTTGGTTTTGCCGTGTTAAAATCTGTAAATATACTTCGCGAATGTCTTTTTGGTCATCAATTACCAAAATCTTACGCTGCATAATAAACTCCTATCATTTTTTTATACTACCCAGAAATTCAAGTAATTCATAATAAGTCCTTAATACTTAGCAATGAACTATTAATTCAATGC
>CAZWDO010000002.1:51034-61388 GCA_964632485.1 uncultured bacterium | reverse complement strand
ATCACACCCACTTTTTATGTAATATATGATGATTTATAGAACTTGTCAACCATTTTTTTTCCTAAAACTTTTTTAAAGAAAAGTTAATGGATAAAAACAGTTGACTTTTAATTTTTTTTTAATTACTATTAGTAAGAATAAGGTTTAACAACGCCTCATTCAGGTTGGATTCACAGGTATGCAGCATGCGCTTTAATGCCGGGATGGACTGGGCAAATCGATGACTGACATCTCTGCTGCCACTAATTTTTGAAAAGCGTGAAAGGGAAAAAATGAAATTTAACTGTTACAAACTTTTCCTTACTCTAATTATAATTTTAGTATTCTACTGTACCTTTTTTGCGCAGACTCATGATTCAACCCAAGCGACCAAAGGTATTATGGAAATGATCAATAATCTAAAGCAACGCACAGGAGTGGCTGTTATTGAATGGCAGCAATTAGTTATGATTGGCGTTGGCTTGTTGTTGATCTATTTAGCTATCGTCAGGAAATTTGAACCTTTGCTGTTGATCCCCATCGGTTTTGGAGGAATACTATCTAATATTCCCCTGGCAGGTATTGCAGGTCCAATGGGACTTTTAGGATATATGTACCAGGCGGGAATTGAGACCGGCGTTTTTCCTTTACTCATATTTTTAGGAGTCGGCGCTTTAACCGATTTTGGGCCGATGATCGCTAATCCGATCACTGCTCTGTTGGGAGCTGCCGCTCAGTTTGGTATTTTTGGGACCTTAGTGGGGGCGACTCTTTTAGGTCAAACGCCTTTATTCAATTTTAATTTACATGATGCGGCCGCCATTTCCATTATTGGTGGCGCGGATGGTCCGACATCAATTTTTCTTGCAAGCCGCCTTTCACCTGATCTTCTACCATCGATCGCCGTTGCCGCTTATTCCTATATGGCATTGGTTCCGATCATCCAGCCCCCAATCATGCGATGGCTAACAACTCCTGAAGAGCGTTCCGTCCGTATGGCGACAATCCGTTCCGTGAACAAAACCGAAAAAATTGTCTTTCCATTATTAATATTAGGGTTATGTATTTTCCTTATTCCCGATGCGACCCCTTTAATTGGGATGCTGACGTTTGGCAACCTGCTCAGAGAGGCGGGCGTTGTTGAGCGGCTTAGTAAAACTGCTCAAAATGAATTGATTAATCTTGTCACAATATTTTTAGGATTGAGCGTAGGATCGAAACTTTCTGCTGAAAAATTTCTCAAAGTGGAAACCCTGGGGATTCTGGTTCTGGGTTTGATTGCATTTTCTTTTGGAACTGCCGCCGGGGTCATTTTAGGAAAAATTATGTATCGCCTATCGGGGAAAAAGATCAATCCATTAATTGGCGCCGCTGGAGTATCCGCAGTTCCCATGTCCGCCAGGGTTGTTAATAGTGTTGGACAAAAAGAGAACCCATCCAATTATCTTCTCATGCACGCGATGGGCCCCAATGTTGCCGGAGTGATTGGTTCAGCAATCGCCGCCGGAGTACTACTGGCCATTTTAGGATAATTTTCCTGGATATAGTTTACAGGCGCACCAAACTGACATAATCAAATCCGCTATCGAGCAGTCTAATAATTTCCGCTCTTCAAACTCTCTGCGTATTGCTGAATTCCCAGGAATAAAGCATCGGCTAATTGATCCTGGTATTTTTTATTTAATAGCTGGGAACGTTCTTTTTTATTGGTAATAAAGCCTAATTCAACCAGAATCGACGGCATATTTGCGCCAATTAAAACAATAAAAGGAGCTTTTTTGATTCCCCGATCGGTAGTTTTCGTCTTTTTAACCAACTGATTATGTAGAGTTTGCGCGAATTGGGCGCTTTCCCTGATTTTCGAATCAATTAAAATCTGATTTAATAAATTATTCAAATCAGTAATTTTTAAAAGCGTGGTAGCATTTTCCCGGGCCGCTAATTGCTGTGACCAGGCGTCATGCGTCAATGATAGATAAAAAGTTTCTATCCCCGAAGCTTCACTTTTAGGCGCTGAATTCAGATGCAAACTAATAAATAAATCGCCATTCATACTATTAGCGATCTCCGTCCTCTCTTCCAGCGCAAAAAAAATATCATCATCCCGCGTTAAAATAGCTTGAAATTCTGGTTCCTTATTCAATCGCTGTTGCAATTTTTTAGCGATTGTCAAAACTATATCTTTTTCATAATTTCGTCCAAAACTGGTTCCCGGATCTTTCCCACCATGCCCGGCATCAATGATTATTGTGCTGACCTTCAAGCTCAGTTGATTGACTAATGTAAGATCGGCTGGTTTTTGGCGCATTAATTCAGGATCGATATAGATGGGTTTTGAAAAATCAATCACCAGCCGGGTAGGATTATCCAGCATAAATAAATGATAGTGACACGAATCAACAAGATAGATGGAAAGCCTCATCGTCTGTGGGTTGAATTGACCAATTTTAAACTGCTCTATAATGCCATTGTTGATCTTTTTTTCAATCAATCCCGACGGCGCAACCCCGTCTATAAAATCAACATATAATATTTTTCGATCAACCAGATAATTGTATTTGTATTCAATCGGTTGATCAAATTCAATTACAAGTCGCGATGAGTTTTGACTACTTGAAATTTTTTCCTGTAAAAAACGAGGGCGCCCACTGACGATCGGTTGAGACGGGGAGTTCGAGTCAATAACAGTCGAATCCGCTATCACTTTTGGCTGTGACAACTCTTCAATTTTCTGCCGATATTTGTATTTTAGATAAGAATCATCAATTGAATCAAAAACAAATTTATACATTTCCTGCTGGCGGGTTGTATCTTTCAGATCAGCATACATACTCTCCAATTCCAACAGCGCTTTTTTATACATATCTCCGGAAGGATACCGGAATATGACGCGTTCAAACTCGAGCATAGACTGACTGCTATCATTGCGTTTCTGAAACGAATATCCGATGAGATACTGGGCATCGTCTGACAGCCGGTGATTAGGAACCCGCTTAATTAATTCACGGAATGAATTGACAGCGCGCAGATAGTTTTCTGTTTCAATATAGCATAATCCCAGGGAAAACATCGCATCAACCCAACGTGAATGCTGAAATTTTACTTTAGTAATAACCTGTTGAAACGACTGAATCGCTCTATCCCAGTTAGCGTGAGTATTGTTAAGCTTGCCCTTTTTAATCTGATGGTAAATACGACTTCCTCTTTGATAAACCGATTCGATTGATTCAGCGTATCCCATTTTCGGAGCAAGAGAAAAAACAATGACGACACAAACGATTTTAAAATATTTCACTGTTCACTACCTCTTTCCCGATTTAAAAACAAACAAAACAAGCCCCCCATCCACCCCATTATCCAAACATGAGGGCTTATTCCGGGGATAAACATAACTAAAATCCAAACTAAAATCCAGGCGGCTATGCCATTTTTAAGGCGGCGTAAATGTTTAATAAAAATAGAGGCCTGTTCCAACAAATAGATAAATGACTCTCCATCCGCCAATGTAAGCACTACACCATGCACCCAGCCAGGTCCCTCTATCTGATTTTTAGTGATAAGGACCGGAATAAGCAGATTCTTTCCATAAAAAAACGGATTAATGGCATGGGTTAGAACAATCCGGTCACTATCCCCAAAATCCTTAAATGATTTAAGTGGGATTATGGATTCAAGACCAAGATCAACGTCAAGATAATGCATATATTGATGATAGTAGGGAACTATCCAGGATAAACGGTATCCTTTATCCCGCAGGGTATTGATAACAAGCTTACAATCCGCATTAATACAAATTTGAAAAACCAGTAAACCCACCCATCGATTGTCGATGCAAATGACCCATACTTCCCTGCCATTATTTTCATATTCCAACGCTTGATGATAAAGATCGCCAGGTTTAATAGACAAGCCTTTTACCCAGTCCAGACTTCCTAAACGCGCTAATGATTCCGTTCCATTTATGGAAACAATTGCCTGTTTATCGATTTCACTTACGGCCAGACATTGAGAAGTCTGATAGGGAACGAGCTGATATTCCTGGGCTAAAGCGCTGATTTTACGATCATTGTCATGATTACCCCAAATGCTCAATGAATAGGCCAGTTTTATAACTTCATGCTTTGTAAAATCAATGGATGGCACGCTTTTTATCAGTTTATGTTCTTTATTGTCAACAATCGTATCATCATTAAAAAAAATATCTTTGATACCTACTAAATGGAACAGTTGCTCCGCGTTGCTTAAACCGATTCCTTTACTGCGAAGTCTGTCGATGATCAAAGCAAAATAACCGTTTAACATGCGAAAATAAAAATCAGGATTCAGGATCATAAACAATCCGATGAAGAAATAAAAATTCCAATGAGGCGCATAATGGATATAGTTGAAGTGGAAGATAATCTCTGCTAACAGTATAAAAAACAAGAAAACAGGCGCAATCGAAATGGCTTTTAAAAATATTTTTGGGTCCATGATATTTTTCGATATAACACCCGTAATGGGAAGGTCTTTCCAGGGATCAACCTGTTTAAAAATTCTTTTACGACACCACTGAGAATGCATTAAACTCAAACCCAACGGCTCAAAAACACCCAACAATGTCGCCCAGGCTAAAAATTTGGTTGATGCAGGGGAAAATGTATCTATAATCAGAAAAAACAACACAAAAAAATGAGGGCACCATATCCGGTAATTTGCCAGGGGAGCCGCTAAAATTGATTGCCAGGAATAGATCCCTTTTTTTGAAAAAAGTGTGTAAAGATATATCAAATAAAATAAACCGGTAAAAATACCCATAAAAGGGAACCATTTAAAAAAAATCAGTTCAAAAAAACAGAGAAAAGGAAGGCTATATAATGAAAATCGGATAGGAACAATTAAGAGGGGAATTTCATTTTCCACATCCCGAATAAAAAAAATTTTATTTTGTTTGAAAAACAAATTTATTTCATTTTCATGCAATAAATATCGATTGAAGGATAAAAAAATCGTATTTAGGGGAACATGGTAGGTACAGTTTTCAATTCCATTCATTTTACTCAAATCTGAAATAAAAGATTGAATTTTTTGCGGTTTATAAACAAAAGAGAGTAAAAAAGCTTTATTAATAATAACAGTTGGATTTGAATATTCAATCGCTTCTACTGAAGCAACTTTCCATCCTTCAGAAATAATTTCGCTGACAACCTGTTCAATCGGTTGAGCGGTTTTAATTCTAACGGCGTTTCCTTCGCATTGAATAAGATGGACGGTACCTCCCGACTGTAAAAAAGCGTTCAATTGCCGATAGTCGCGAGGATTATGAAAATCTGTCAATTCAAGTTGATAACAAGCCATATCAGTTAAAATGAAACGGTGTGGGCATAAAAGTGAGTACAAAAACGGCCATGATGCAATAACCCAAATAATAGCGTTTGGTATCTAATGGGTCATAATCGAAAAACACCGCGGGATGCTTTAAGCCTAAAAACAACATTAAAATCGCCCAGACTCCCCAACCGGGAAAAACGAAGATCAGAGGTAATAAGAGTAAAAAAAAACTAATTGCAAACCATTGATGTTTTTTCCCGAACATTGCATAAATAACATGGCCACCATCCAATTGGCCAACAGGCATCAGATTCATAAAAGTAACTAAATACCCAACCCAGCCGGCAAAAGCAGTCGGGTGGATTATATACTGGGTGTCAGGGTCTGTGGCCCCACGCAGGAGAAGCCAACTGAAAAACTTGAAAAGAAGGGATTCCCCGAGGATAATATTAGGGATATCCAAGTCCAAACCCGCCGAAGTAGAATCTGAAAAGGGCAATCCGATAAGAATGAAAATCGTGGCCACAATAAACCCAGCTAAGGGACCGGCAGCTCCGATATCAAATAATGCCTGCCGGTTCGGAATTGATGATTTCATACGGATATACGCCCCGGCTGTTCCAAAAAGAGTTGGAAAGGGAATAAACCAGGGTAAACTGGATTTGACTTCATACTTAACCGCCATCAGATAGTGCCCCATTTCATGAGCAGTGAGAATCAGCATCAAGGGAATCGAAAAATAAAATCCCGACGCCAATACCCGAAACCAATCGTCCCAATAAGTTAATGGGTAAGTACTTCCAGCTAAACTAATTGTCAAAAAAGTGATGATATATAAACTAATTTGCAAAATTAATTTGGGGGGGGTTAAATCAGGATCAATCGCGTAAACATTCAGTTTCATTTGCCCAATATAATATTTTATGAGAAATTGTCAAGATAAATTTTCCTCCAATCTAATGAATATAAAATTTCCTAAAAAAGTGCTTGACAAAGAAGACAAAAACGATTAATTTTAGGCAACACAAAAAAAGGTCCTATATTGGAAAAAAAACTTACTGAGTGTAATCTTGGCCATCGTGTGAAAGTCGTTGCGATCCAGGCCGGGAAAGAAGCTACTTTAAATCTGAACCAAATGGGTATTCATGTGGGTGATGAGATCAATATTATTCGTAAAACTTCATTTCATCACCCGCTCATCATCGAAATACATCAAAATGAATTAGCCATTGGGTATGGCCTGGCGCAAAAGATTATCGTTTCAAGCGAGGAATAATGAAATTCATTCTTGTGGGCCAACCAAATTGCGGTAAAAGTACGATTTTCAATGAAACGATCGGTTATCAATCGATATGCGCGAATTTTCCGGGCGCAACTGTGCAATATACTTCCGGATTCCTTGAGCTGGCGAACGAAAAAATTGAAGTCATTGATCTTCCCGGAACCTATTCGATTTACTCAACCGATGAAGCTGAATTGGAAACAGCTAAATACTTATTATTCTCTGCTCATGAGTGCGTCATCATCAATATGATCGACTCTTCCGTGCTCTCCAGAAGCCTGGAATTGACCCTGCAATTAATGGAGCTCCAAATCCCGATGGTTATTGGGTTGAATATGATTGATGAAGCCAAGCGCAAAGGGATTGAAATCAATGACAGAAAACTGGAGGATTTAGTAAAAATTTCCGTAGTTAAAACAATAGGGCGTAAAGGTATCGGTGTGGCTGATCTTTTCCGGCAAGCTTACCAGGCATTTCAAAAACGGCAGATACCCCCGGTGATTAGCTATCCGGAAATTTTACAGGAAACAATCGAGCAAATGACCACTGTGATCGATCTTCATCCATCCTCTTGGCAGTGGCCCTCTCAGTTTTTAGCCATTAAGATTCTTGAGGATGAACGATTGATCGTCAATGCGGTAAAAAATAAGATCAGCGCTCCTGAATGGCTTAATTTGCAACAATTGCGCCATCGGCTCGAACAATCTTTTAAACAGGATAGTTCATTAATTGTCAGTTCCGCGCGTCATCACTCTTCGTTTCAAATCTTTGAAAAAGTAGCGACAATCGGCGCTCATCATCGTCTGGATCTACGCCAAAAAATTGATGATTTGTTGCTACATCCTTTTTGGGGCTACATTTTTTTGATCGCAATCATTTACACCATGTTTCAGTTAATTTTTTATTGTGGAAGCCTTTTTGAACCCATTTTTCTCTCGCTATCTGAAGATTTTAATAGCTGGCTAACATTGAACATCGGCGGGGAAACACTCTATTCATTTCTTTTAATAGGATTGATCCAAGGCATTACCGGCGGCGCGATCGTTATTCCCTATTTGTTAATCTTTTTCATCATTCTTTCTTTTCTGGAAGATACCGGTTACTTAACACGCATCGCCTATCTGATCGACAATATGATGCACCACATCGGTCTTCATGGAACCTCGATTATCCCCCTGATTATTGGATATGGCTGCACCGTTCCGGGTATTATGGCCACCCGAATTCTAAAATCCCCGCGGGATAAATTCATTACGTCGGTATTGACGACATTAGTCCCCTGCTCTGCCCGTATGACAGTGATTTTAGCGCTGGTTGGCTTTTTTATTTCTCCCTGGATAGCTCTGGCAATTTATGTCATCAACCTGATGATCGTGGTAATCACTGGTAAAATTCTATCCAAAATCTTACCAGAAGTCAATCCGGGTTTTCTTTTGGAAATTCCGCCCTACCATATCCCTCAAGTCTCTATTCTGTTAAAAAAAACCTGGTTCCGCATCAAGGAATTTATAGTCATTGCCTGGCCGCTACTGATCCTGGGAAGCCTGCTCATTGAAATTTCAACTTTCTACCATTGGGATCACTGGCTGAATCAAGGGTTAACTCCTCTCACTTCAACGATACTGGGATTCCCGGCAACGCTGGGGACAACTCTATTATTCGGAATTCTGCGCAAGGAATTAGCCATGTTATTGCTTTTTAACGCTCTGAATACTCAAGACGTCAGCGCGGTGTTGTCCGTTCAACAAATATTTAATTATACTCTTTTCGTAACTCTATATATCCCATGCCTGGCAACAGTAGCGGTTCTGGCAAAAGAACTCAGTTGGAAAAAAGCGATACAAATCAGTATTATTACGTTTTTAATTGCGGTCACAGTTGTATTAATCAGTAGATTACTCTTCACCTTATTCACGTATTAGCCATGAAACTTTTTCTCCTTTTTTGCCTTGTTACAATCATTGCCTGTGATTGCCAAAAAAAAGAGGCTCCGGGATTATCCAATACCGATTCAGTTAAGCTGATTTTTCAAAATGAAAGCAATCGTCTATTTTATCAAGCTAAACAGGCCTATTATAAGAACCACAATCCGCAATTAGCGCAAAAACTGCTGAAACAAACCATAACCCGATGTGGCTCTGGGGATAGTATTTTAATCGATTCGGCCTTTCAGCTAAACACAAGCATTCTCCGTGAACTCTTTTTTCAACCCGATTCCAGCCGAAATATGATCACTCGAATTATAAAAATTGATTCAGCGGATGAAGAGGTACAGATTGATGTTATGATCAGCAATCGCAGCAAAGATACCCTTCAATTTACAGAGGATTATTTTTTTCTGGTTAATTACTTACAAAGCAAAATCAAACCCCAGCCTACCGATAGAACGTTCAGAATTGCGCCGCGCGATTCACTGCTAGCCAATCTTTTATTTCAACATTTAGACAATTCCTGGCATACATTTGTTTTCATCTACCCTTCAAAAAAAACAGAAATACGGAAAAAATTCAGAGAATAAACATGAAAAAAACGAATTACCAATTTATAACGGCCGGTGATTTCCAGAAATATGAAAAGTTTGGGTCATATATATTGACACGACCGGCATCTCTGGCGGTTTGGCCATTAAATAAAAAATTTGAGAACCATTCGGCTCAATTCATACGTAAAGCCTCCGGGGAAGGGGAATGGGATTTCAAACAAAAATTGCCGATTTCCTGGCAAACGCATTTTAATTCCTTAGATTTTATTATTAAGCCCACAGGTTTGGGCAATGTCGGCTTATTTCCCGAACAGGCATCGGAATGGAGTTGGTTTGAAGAAATTATCCCGCGCTTGCCCCAATCTGCGCGTATATTGAACCTGTTCGCTTATACCGGGGGTAGCAGCATGGTCTGCGCCCGACTCGGAGCGGAAGTCACTCATCTGGATGCCGCGCGGGGGGTCGTTGACTGGGCCCGAGAAAACGCCAGGCTCAATCGTTTGGAATCCGCCCGCATTCATTGGCTGACAGAGGATGCCCAACGCTTCGTCCAACGTGAAATCCGACGTAAAAACCGATACCACGGGATAATCCTGGACCCCCCCTCTTTTGGCCGGGGCCCCAAAGGCGAAGTTTGGAAATTGGAAGAACATATCTATCCGCTACTCTCTATGTTATTTCAATTACTCGAAAAAAATAATTCGTTTCTTCATTTGAGCTGCCATACTCCTGGTTTTACCCCGCAGGTTTTAAAACAGTTGATGATGGCATTCAAGGAAACCGCTCAATATCAGCTCACTGTCGGCGAATTAGTCATCCCTTATGACCAGGGTGAATTTCCAGCCGGCAGTTTTATACGAATTTTTAACATGTGAGGTTTTTATGAAATGGTTAATCTGGTTATTCTTAGCATCAACATCCATTTGGGCTGGTGAAGCGCTTCGAACTCCCCTTGAACAGAACCAGTTTCAACAATTAACAACCTGTAAGGAAGTCCAACAATTTATTGCCGAATGCGCCGGCTTGAATATCGATATGGAACTGATCCACATTGGGGAATCTGCGGATCAGCGGCCGATTTTGGGAATACATATTCATGCTGCCCAAACAAGCTGCCCAGATCCCCTGAAAATTTTAATCTTTGCCCAACAACATGGGAACGAACCATCCGGGAAAGAAGCTCTATTAGCTTTGCTGGCGCAATTCGCCCAACATGAACTGGATACCCTGAGCGATTCACTCGAATTGATTATTATCCCTCAGATGAACCCCTATGGCGGTGATCAGGATGAACGAAGAAA
>CAZWDO010000002.1:22506-51024 GCA_964632485.1 uncultured bacterium | reverse complement strand
AGATTTGATCCTGTGTTACCCTGGGTTTTCCCATTATTCTAAACGTTACCTGATGGGCACCCGCTTTACCTGCAAAATTAAGAAATGCCAGAAATGAATCGGGATCATCAACTCCTGACACAAAAAGAAAACCAGGCGCTGCATCATCTCTTCTGGTTATTTCAGCCGGAAGTCACTCTGGACATTCATGAATACTCGCCCTACAGTGAAGCTTGGCAGAAATTTGGTTTCATTAAAAGAATGGACGAACAATGGGGGTGTTTAACTAATCCCAACACCGATTCCACTCTTATTAAATTCAGTAAGAATGAGTTTATGCCCTTTATAAGCAATTATCTGGCAAACCATTCTTTTACGTGTTCCGAATATGTGGTGGGTTCCCCTGATACGCGCTTGCGCCATAGCACCACTCATTTTAATGATGGACGTCAAAGTTTTGGACTGCAACATACCTGGTCATTGATATTGGAAGGCAGAAACGGCCAGACCGGTACCGATCGAATCCAGCGGCGTAGCGAAGGGCAATTGAGCGCGGTAAGAGGGTTTCTGGAATTCTGCCGCCATAACCGTTCATTCATAAAAAATAGAATTCACCAGGACCGGAACCAGGCATCCAAATCATACCCCCTAAATAAAACCATAACTTTGCTCGAACATGTAGAAACCGAACGATGCCTTGAATTGCCGTTAATTGAATTAAATAATTCCCACGACACGGTTCTTTGCCTTCGTCCTTACCATTCGATCACAAAAAGCCGCTATCAAACTGCTTCCCCCACTGCTTATCTCATTGAAAAAAATGATACGGCGCTGGTGAATTGGCTGGATCGCCACCATTTTTTATACTATGATGTACCGGAAACAAAAGGCATGAAGATCGTACAACACACAATTACCGCAATTGATACCGTTGAAGCAGAAGAACTTGACGTAATATGGCCTCAATCCGCCAGCCAAACTGTTTTAATCCAGAGTACTAATTACTGGTACATTCCAACTGCGCAGAAGGGAGGAGTATTTCTGATGCTCAGCTTGGAACTCCGTTCAATGTATAGCCTTTTTCAAAATCAATTTTTTCGCTACTTAATCCAAACCGAGGTCTATCCGATCCTCTATGCCCTCCCGAATAGAGATGAGTGAATAGGCGCGATATGCGAATATTATTAACCAACGACGATGGTATCCAAGCCCGCGGCATCCAAATCTTAAAAGATCACCTCAGCGCGCACCATGAAGTATGGGTGGTCGCGCCGGACAGCGAAAAAAGCGCGACTTCGCACTCGATATCCCTACGTTCGCCTTTATGGGCAAAACAATTGGGGCCTCGTGAGTTTTCGGTTTCCGGAACCCCAGTTGATTCTGTATTCATTGCCCTCAATTACATATTTAAAGATAAGCCGGACCTGATCATATCAGGGATTAACCACGGCGCGAATATGGGAGAAGACGTTTTTTACAGCGGGACTGTCGGCGCTGCCCTGGAAGGCGCTTTCAGGGGAGTCAAATCAATCGCAATTTCTTGCGTCGATCCCCGCGACGATCACTATTTCCTCCCCATTCTGCCATTTATCGATATAATTATTCCGCGTTTTATCCATCTTAAAAATGCAAAAATTATCAATGTGAATTATAGCGGCTATCCATTTGAAAAATTATTGGGAATACGCTACACCCATTTGGGAAAACGCTACTATAAAGATGAATTGGTTCATCGCTATAATGAAGACGGTGACTTGTATTTTACAATTGGTGGCGAAGGGCCTTTTTGGGATGGCGACCCTGAAGCGGATTTTTACACAACTCAACAGGGATATGTCTCTATTACACCCCTGATGTTGACCCTTACCGATCAAAAAATACTTCAAGCTTTAAAAAAAGAAACGACTCATCCATGAATTACCGATTTTCCCGAAAAAAAATGGTAGATTATCTGGAAAGTGAAATCAAAATTAGAGATAAATATCTGCTTTCTGTGATGAACGATGTTCCCCGTGAACGTTTTATTGATTCGGCTTTAGCAGGAATGGCCTATAAAGATATTTCACTGCCAATCGGATATCATCAAACTATATCCAAACCATCTACCGTCGCTCGTATGATTGAAGCTCTATATCTCAATGGCATTGAACGGGTTTTGGAGATCGGGACCGGGTCCGGATATCAAACGGCAATTCTGGCAAAAATGGTAAAAGAAGTCTATACTATTGAACTACTTCCCCAACTTTACGAACAAACAGGCCTCAAGCTGGACCAAATGGGATTCCGCAATATCTATCGTCGATTAAGCGATGGTTATTTGGGGTGGGACGAACAAAAACCATTTCAGCGAATTGTTATCACGGCGTATGTGAAAAAAATCCCGGAACGGCTAATTGACCAATTATCAAGTGAATACGGGCGAATCGTTTTCCCCATGGGCACTGATGAATTTCAGGAATTAAACGTGTTGGTTCGAAACCGTCAGACGACCGATATTTTTAAGCTGAGCGAATGCTCGTTTGTTCCCATGATCAATGTACCCTAACAGTAACTTGTGGAACCCGTCTAATAAATCAGTTAGCCTGGCGATACTCTCCCTGTTCGGTTTCCTTGTGCTTTTTGGCAATCCAATGCAATGCAAAAACAATACATAAGCCCATCAAGATCAAACTGAAAGCCATCCAATTTGAGGCGATATCTCCGTTAGGCAGGACATTCTCTGTCCGTAAAGGGATGATTTTGCTGCCGATGGCCCTGCTTTCCAGCACAAATTTCCACGGCCAGATTTTGCGCAGCGAACCCGCCATTAAACCCGTTAAAAATGCCATCGTCAGCGAATGATACTGTTTCAGCAAAAAATTGAGGAAACGAGTAAACAGGCCCAAGCCCACAGCGCAACCTAACGAAAAAATCGTAATGGTGATAAAGTTTTGCAGGATAAATGGATTTTTAAGAGAAGCCGTTATAAACTCATATTTACCAATGATCAATAAAATAAACGCGCCGCTGATTCCCGGCAATATCATTGCGCAAATAGCAATAAACCCGCTAATAAAGATAAACCACCAGGTTTCAGGCGTAGTTAGAGGAATCAATCCGACTAAGAAAAAACCGCCCACAGCGCCCAAAACCACCATAAAGAATGTACCTATTGTCCATTTTTGGACATGCCCGGCAACAATAAATATTGAAGCGCCGATTAAACCAAAAAAAAATGCCCACGTCGGTACCGGATGATAATTCAATAAGTAATTCATTACGCGGGATAATCCGATTACTGCGCTGTTGATTCCTAAAAAAAGAACTAAAAGGAAACGCAGATGAATTTTAGCCGTCAATTGTTTAAATTTACCTGTGAAAAAAAGTTTAAACGCCGCTAAATCAATCGATTGAACGGCGTTTAAAATATTTTCATAAATACCGACGATCAAAGCAATGGTTCTTCCGGATACTCCTGGAATCACATCAGCAATACCCATTAAAAATCCTTTTACGATCAAAACGGCAGAATCGGCCAATCGTCGGGGGCCAGGAGTATTAAAAAAAGCCTCTTTCCATGTCATTTTTTGATTTTGAATCATTTTATTCTCTTTTCCGTTTAGTTTATTTCCCACTGAAGAGAAATTGCCTGATAGATTCATCCGGGACAAAATGCCAAGCAATAAAAAAAATCCGGGAATTTTTCCATTGCCATCATTTTTTTCTTGCTTTTCAGGTGAATTATGATTATAATTGGATTACCTGTTTCGGGATGTAGCGCAGCCCGGTTAGCGCGCATGGTTCGGGACCATGAGGTCGGGGGTTCGAATCCCCCCATCCCGATTCCCAATTCTACATCGTATCAATTTTAATCGATTCAATATCCCATATCTTTTCACTATATTCTTTAATTGAACGATCACTGGAAAAATAGCCGATTCTAGCCGAATTTAAAATTGATTTTTTGATCCATTCGGTTCGGTTCTGATAACATTCAGCCACTTTATCCTGGGTATCAATGTACGACTGATAATCTGCTAACAAGCAATAGCGGTCATTATACAGCAAATGATCCACAATCGGTTTGAAGATATCGATTTCATAAGGACTAAAAAAATTAGTGGCAATCATATCGATCACTTCCCGAAGTTCAGAATTATTCTGATAATAGGAATAAGGTTGATATCCCTGCTTTTTGAGCGCCAATACTTCATTGGCCAACATACCGAATATAAAAATATTATCGTCGCCAACTTCTTTTCTGATTTCAATATTGGCGCCGTCCATTGTACCAATCGTTAAAGCGCCATTCAGCGCAAATTTCATATTTCCGGTTCCGGAAGCTTCCAATCCAGCCGTCGAAATTTGTTCAGAAAGATCAGCCGCCGGTATAATTTGTTCCGCCAGGGTAACAGAATAATCCTTAAGAAAAATTACTTTTAAAAACTGATTAACCTGAGGATCGTTATTAATTACATTAGCAACCGAATTGATCAATTTGATAATGAGTTTAGCGGTGTAATATCCCGGCGCCGCCTTGCCGGCAAAAAAGACAGTCCGTGGCGTAATATTCTTGATATGACCATTGCGCAAACGGTTATAAAGAGTAATGACATGCAATAAATTCAATAACTGGCGCTTATACTCATGAAACCGTTTGACCTGCATATCGAAAAGTGAATCCGGATCAATTTGCAGATTCAATTGTCTGCGGACATAATCCACCAGCACTTTTTTACACACCCATTTCGCATTACGCCATTCGTCCTGGAATTCAACATCATCCACAAACTGTTCCAATTTATGTAATTCAGCGAGATGGATCACCCATTGATCACCAATTTTTTCAGTTATGGCGTTGGCCAAAAAAGGATTGGCGGTTTTTAGCCATCGGCGGGGAGAAATGCCGTTGGTGATATTAATAAACTTATCCGGAAATACCCGATAAAAATGTTTAAAAATCTGGGTCTTAAGGATTTCAGTATGTAACGCCGCCACGCCATTTACTTTATGCGCGCCGACAATCGCCAAATTGGCCATACGCACCCGCTTTTCAGGAAATTCATGGATAATAGAAAGTTCAGAAATTATTGCGTCATCACGGGTCACGTTTTGTCGTACAAATTCCAGAAAGCGAAAATTAATTTCAAAAATAATTTGCAGGTGGCGGGGCAACAACTGTTCCATAATGGACACCGGCCACTCTTCCAATGCTTCCGGCACTACGGTGTGGTTAGTATAAGCAAAAGTGGCGACTGTTATTTGCCAGGCTTTTTCCCATTCCATGTTTTCCTGATCAATCAAAATTCTCATCAACTCGGGGATGGCAATCACGGGATGTGTATCATTTAATTGAATCGCGGTTTTTTCGGCGAAGCGATCAAAGGTATGATGATTGATTTTATATTTCCGAATGATATCCTGCAGTGATGCGGAAACAAAAAAATACTGTTGTCGTAGCCGCAAAAACTTGCCCTCCGTGTACTCATCATTGGGATAGAGAACTTTAGAAATATTCTCAGAAAGATTTTTATTTTCAACGGCGGCAATATAGTTTCCGGCATTGAACTCTTTAAAGCTGAATTCGTCAGTGGCTTTAGCCTGCCATAAGCGCAGGTTGTTTACTGTGTTTGTATGATACCCCGGCACAGGAACATCATAACCAACAGCTAAAACGTCTTCCGTATCGACCCAATCGAAAACCAATCGATTGTGTTCATCGCGGCGAGAAACAATCCTGCCATAAAACTTAACTCTGAAAATTAACTCCCGACGGAAAATCTCCCAGGGATTACCATAACTCAACCAATGATCCGGTTTTTCCACCTGCCACCCATTTTCGATCGCCTGTGAAAAAATGCCATATTCATAGCGAATGCCATATCCAAATGCCGGCAATTCCATCGTAGCCATTGAATCCAGAAAACATGCGGCTAAACGTCCCAATCCGCCATTTCCAAGCCCCATATCTTTTTCAAGTTCCCGGACATGTTCCAGATTATGCCCTTCCTTCTTTAGTATCTCATAACACTCATGATAAAAATCCATATTAATCAGCGCATTTCCTAAAAGACGGCCAATTAAAAATTCCATTGACAAATAATACACCCGTTTTACATCATCCTCTTTGTATTTCTGTTGTGTCCGCAACCATTTTCGAATCAAGCGATCACGAATCGCCAACGATAACGAATAATAAACATCATTCTGCGTGGCTGTGATTTTGTCCTTCACTAAAATGAATTCTAAATGCTCCGCGAACTGATTCGCCAACGAATAGCTTTCGAGAGTTTGTTCATCCGTAAAAAAAACGGAGTTGCCACCATTAGACATAACTTATCCTTTCACAAAAAGGTTGGGCAGTATTTTTAATAAAACTGCCGTTATTAAAATAAGTCTTAATCGTCTTTCCAATATAATCAGCTCAGCATAAAATGTCAACAATAAAAATTATCTTGACTTTTATCCGTTTTTATTTATATATTTCTTAATAAGCGCGGATAAATTGACGGTCGCGCTTAAAAATTTTTCACCCCTGATATTCCGTATAAGTTTTGACCTGGAATTGCAGGATATGAACAGATTACACTCATCGTTTGCGTTCACCAAATGGCAAGATGTTTTTAGCGCTCTAAATGCAATTTTTAAGTGTTGAATAAATTTATTTCCTTCGAGGAGGCTGCTATGCGTAATCGACTTTGTTTCGTTTATATTATTTTATACATTTTACTGACAAGCGGATGGAACTGCATTTTATATGCCGAAGATACAGATACTATGCTCTGGAAAAAAGTCGCTGAAGCGGAACAAGACCAATTACCTCTAACTACGATCAAACTTTTGCAGTCACTATATCAAAGAGCCTGGGAGAAAAACGAATATCCAACAGCGCTTAAAGCCAAAATAAAATTAATCATCCAACAATCGGCAATTGAAGGCAGCTTCCCTGAATACAAAATCCGCTTATTGGAGAAAGAAATCGTGTCTGCGCCACCAGCCCTGCAACCGCTATATTATGGAATTCTCGGTCTTTGGTACCACCAGTACTACCAGGCAAACCGATACCGAATTTTGCAACGCACTCCCCAGGAAGGACAGAATGCAGAGGATGATATAACCCTCTGGGATATCGACCGGATTTATGCTAAGACCGTTTGGGCATTCAAGAAATCGCTCAGCGGCCACGAGATACAAAAAATACCCATTGATGATTGGTTGAAATTTCTGGCGCCCGGCAGCGCTCTCAATTTATATCGACCGAGTTTATTTGACTTTTTATCCTGGGAATTCATTGATTTTTTATCCAATGGTGATTGGCGGCTAACCAAACCGATTGAAACGTTTGATATTATAAAAACCAATGATTTTATGAAGCCGTTGCCACAATTCAACGCATGGACGCTCCCTTTCAGCGATACGTTATCACCGAATTGGTTGCTGATCAAAACCTTCAAAGAATTGATCAATTTTCACCAAAACGATATAGAAGCGCTGATCCATGCCGACATACACCGAATTTCAACATTAAAAAACTTGGTTCCAGGAGCAAGCGCTGATTCACTATACCTCCATGCGCTCCAGTATTGGCTGGCTCTATCACCTCGCAGCGAACAATTACCACAGATTGCCTACTTTATCGCGCAAATCCGATATCAGAAAGGAGATGCAATTCAGGCCCACGCTTTATGCCAACGTTATTCCCAAGCCTGGCCCGGCACAGTAGGCGCGAACAACTGCCTTTCACTCATCGACCGTATTGAGGCCAAGGAACTGACTATCAAAACCAAAACCCTGCGGCTCCCCCGTAAAACACCAGCTCTCGGAGTCCAATATCGCAATATTGACCGGATTACGTTTCGGGTATATCGTGATTCCTGGGACACTGTCCGTAACAATATGATAACTTCTCAGGAGATCAATGACTCCATGCTTTGGCGATATTTAAAAAATCCTCCCTTGCTGGAATGGAGTATAGAATTGAACGCTAACTCCGATTTTCATTTGCGCGATACTCTCCTCGATTTACCGGCGATTGAACCCGGTTGCTACCGTATTTTTGCCTCATATCAGCCAACTTTCGAACGTAAGTCCAATCAGATCAGCCACACTCCGATAATTGTCACCCCTTATTTTGTTTACTACAAAACACAACAGTTTCAGCCCCCTGAAGCATATATCAATGATTATCTAACGGGAACCCCCATTAAAGGCCTTCAAGTTAAAATTCAATACTATCAGAAAGGTAAAACAACCCATATTGTAACAGGTGAGGAAACCCTCTCCAGTGATCGAAATGGGTATGTACAACTTCCGAAATGGAGGGAAAACGAGTCCTTTCGCATTATCGAATATTTGGATAGTAAAGGCAACCGGTTGATTGAAAGGCAAAACCATCAATCCCAAATTACTCCGGCTAATCGTATTCCTTCCACGCCTTCGGCTATAGAGCAGGTCGTCCTCTTTTCAGACCGTAAACTTTACCGTCCCGGCCAGACTATTTATTTTAAAGGCATCTTGTTCGAAACCGATCCGGTAAAAAATGATTATCATACACTTGAAAATCAGACTGTCCAGGTCGAACTTCTCGATCGCAATCGTTCAGTCGTCCAAACGCTTGAATTAAAAACCAACGCATTGGGTTCTTTTTCCGGAACTTATCAATTACCGGTTAATCTCCTTTTAGGCGTCATGGAAATTCGTACAACTGAACCTCAGGCATCTGCTTCCATTCGCGTTGAAGAATATAAGCGGCCAACCTTCTATATAGAAACAGATCCAATCAATGAATCCTACAAAGTAAATGATACCGTCCGCATTACCGGAACCGCTGTCAGTTACTCCGGAGCTCCGATTGATGGGGGAAAGGTAACTTATCGAGTATTCCGGCAAACCAGCTATCCAATCTGGCGTTACCGTTGGATTGGATTTCCCCGGGATAACCAGGAACTTGCCTTCGGTGAAATTTTCACCGACCGCGAAGGTAAATTCAATTTCAATTTTCAAGCGCTTCCCAATCCTAAAATAGATCCGTCAAATGATCCTGTATTCAGTTATTCGATCACTATTTCCATCACGGATATTCAGGGGGAAACCCAACAGCATAATAAATCGATCAATGCCGGATATTCGTTATGGCAAGCGTATCTATCCTTGGCTGAATGGAATATGATCTCCAAACCCTGTTCAGTGAAAATTGAATATACAAATTTAAACGGTCAACCGGTCGCAGCCGAAGGAGAAGTACTTGTCTATCGATTAATCCAGCCACAGGAAACACGGCAATTCCCTGATTTTCAATGGAGACAGGAGCCAATACCGTCGGAAGTTGTTTACGATACAAGCGCCAATGATTGGCAACGCTGGCCTAACGGAGAGATTTTTCAACGCATCGCGTTCCGCAATTCCCCGAACCGGAAGACTATTAAAGAATTAAAACTTCCGTCTGGCGCCTATCGAGTAGTCATTGAAGCCAGAGATCCGGCAGGCAAAATCGCTAAAGCCGAGCAATGCCTGCTCATGATTGATCCCCGTGATAAAAAATTCCCCCTTCATACCCCATTTTATTGTCAAGCTAAAAGCAATGGATTGAAAGTCGGTGACACATTATCAGTTCTCTGCTCCAGTGGCGCTGACAAGCCCTGGATTCGTGTGGAGCTGTTTAGAGACGGCCAATGTCTGGAGTATTTCAAATTAGCCCAATCCCAGAGTTTACTTCAAGTTCCAGTTACCGAAAAAATGCGGGGCGGATTTACTATTCACGTTAATATGGTCTTGGAGGAGGAATGGTATCCATGGCAGACCCGGATTGATATTCCCTGGGACAACAAAAAACTGGTCATTAAACCGGAACACCTGAGAACAAATCTTTTGCCGGGGAAAAAAGAAATATGGAAACTTAGAGTACAATCGCCGCAAAACTCATTACCCGTGGAAATGGTAGCCGGAATGTACGATTCTTCTTTAGACCTACTAGCCCCCCATTCCTGGCCAACGCTGGATCATGTTTTTTCCAGTGATCATACAGTAATTAACTATTTCCAGCCAATCTGGCGCTACGATCAGTATTCATATCGCCAAAAAAATAGCGAGTTCAGGAATCTACTTGAGAATTGGAACCGATTTTTAAATCCACAAGTTGAAACTTATCCCCAATATCCACCTGAAGTACATCAATCTTACGGTTTTTTTATGGGTGACATGCTTCAAAGAGCTGGAAATCGATCATTCAGAGAACAGCCTTCAGCTTTTGCTGCTGATGCATTTGAAAATGAAGAAGTTTCTATCTCAAAATTATTAAAGCCATCCAGTAATGATAATCTTCCAGCTCCCCCCGAGCAAGCTCAAACGTCTGATGATAATGACCGGAATCCTCTTCCTTCAATTCGCAGGAATCTGCGGGAAACAGCATTTTTTTATCCTCAACTATTAGCTGACAGCGCCGGTTTTTTTATCCTCCAGTTTGAAATGCCGGAAGCGCTGACTTCCTGGAGGTTGATGGCCTTTGCTCATAATCGTGAACTGACCAACGGTTATTGGGAAGAAAAAATCATCACTCAAAAACCATTGATGATTCAACCGAATCTCCCCCGGTTTCTACGGGAAGGCGACCGAATTGTTATTAGCGCTAAAATATCCAATCTCACAGACCAGCCTATCACTGGTGAGGCAGTATTAACACTTTTTGATCCTTTTACGGAAAAAACGGTCACCCATCTCTTTGCCATTCAAAAACCGACACTTGATTTTACCGTTGAAAGCAAGCGATCCACCCGAGTGGAATGGTCAATCTGCGTTCCCCGTGATGTAGAACTGGCCGCAGTCCGTATCAGCGCAAGCGATAATAGATTCAGCGACGGAGAAGAATCGCTGCTTCCAATCCTGAAAAAAAGCATTCTGGTTCAGGAATCGATTCCCTTATGGGTCAATGACACCCTGGCCCGGGAGTTCCACTTGATTCAGTTAGAACAAAGTCAAGACGCAAATATCCAACATCAATCACTGACCCTCGAAATAACACAATCGCCCTTATGGACAGCGGTGAAAGCTCTGCCGGTTCTGATGGAAGCCAATTACGAAAATGCGGAACAGCTTTTTAACCGTTTATTCGCCAATCTGTTGGCGCGAAAAATTGTGGCAGGTAGTCCCCGTATCGGAGATATGTTCCGGCAATGGCAAAAAGAAGGCCGATTGAAATCAGAATTGGAACTCGACACGGATTTAAAAAGCATACTTCTGGAAGAAACGCCCTGGGCGCTGGAGAGTCGTGACCAAACCGAATCAGTGCAACGAATTGCGCTGCTTTTCGATGTCAATTACATTGAATCGTCGATCTCTTCGACGTTTGATAAGTTAAAAAATCTCCAAAACGAAAACGGCTGCTGGCCATGGTTCAAAGGCGGACCTGACAATACCTATATGACGGTTTATCTTGTCGCTAATTATGGACGAATCAAAAAACTGGGTATTCAAGCCGGGATGAGTGGGCCTTTTGTTACCGCTATCAATTATTTAGATCAATGGTTAATCGACCGCTATCAGGAAATGTTACGAGATACCTCCACCAAAGATCCATTCATTGGTTCGCTCGAAGCGTTTTATCTTTATGGACGGACTTTTTACTTATTAGATCGTCCGTTGACGGGGGAAACGGAAAAAGCATTCAACTATTTTATCAAACTGGCGAAAAAAAGCTGGGCACAGACTCGCGACCGTCTGACTCAAGCCTATATTGCATTAGCGCTATGGGAATTAGAGCAACGAGACACCAGCCTGAAAATCTGCCGCTCATTACTGGAACGAAGCCGTTATGACGAGGAATTGGGACGATACTGGGCGGATACAGAAGCTCCATGGTATTGGGCGCAAGAGCCTCTGGAAACCCAGGTGATGATGATTGAGGCGCTTGAAAAATGCGCGCAGGATACTACAGCCGCCCATGAATGCCGTCAATGGTTGCTCAAGCTCAAACAAACCCACTCATGGCCAACGACAAAATCTACTGCTGCAGCGGTTTTCGCCCTGCTCTCCCCAAACCAAAATCTACCATTGGATAGTTCCCCTATCGATATTAAACTTGGGCTGATATCCATTGATTCGCCAAGCGTGGAAAGTGGAACCAATATGATCGAATATCGAGTATCCGGAGATAAAATTCATAGCGAAATGGGGCGAGTGAGACTCCATCGGAAAACTCCGGGTATTAGTTGGGGCGGACTTCATTGGCAATATTGGCAAGAAATGGACAAAATCGCGCCCCATACTCAAAACCCCCTTAAAATCAAACGTACGCTATGGATTAAAAAGAACAGCGCGCAAGGTCCGACTTTAATACCCTTAAATCGGGAAACCCTCGCATTAGGCGACCATCTGGTGATCCGACTGGAACTGGAAACGGATCGTAGTCTGGAATTTATCCATATTAAAGACAACCGGGCGGCCGGGGTGGAATGTGTCGATCAACTTTCATCCTACCACTTTCAGGACGGTCTCTATTATTACCAAAGTAATCGGGATACAGCTGCTCATTTTTTCATAGATTATCTGCCGAAAGGCCGTTATATTTTTGAATATGAAACCACAATTGTTCAAAAAGGCAGTTATAGCGGTGGAATTTCACATATTGAATGTATGTATGCGCCTGAATTTAATGCCCATAGCCAAAGCCAACTGATCCAGGCGCCATAAAACTGCCGCGCTTAAAAACCTCATCCGACCCGGGTTGAGATTCCTTATATCCATTTGGGATGGCCGGGAGGATATCATTTAACTCACTGAAAAAGCAGAAAAAAATAATTTTATTAAAAAAACGCTTGCAATTTTTTGCGACATGTATTATAATAGTGCACTTATTGAAGAGTTCTGCTTGATCTGTTACATAAAAGAATTAAGGAGTTAAGCGTGCCGGACACGAACACCGGTTCCAGAGATGAACGGTTTATGCATCGCGCGCTCGAATTAGCGCGGCAAGCTTTTTTGCATAACGAAGTTCCCGTTGGAGCGGTTATCGTAAAAGATGAACGCATCATTGGCGAGGGATACAATTTAGTTGAGACCTTGCGGGACGGGACAGCGCATGCAGAAATACGCGCTATCCAGGCGGCCTTGCGCTCAACGGGGCATAGTCGGTTGATCGGGTGCGAACTCTACGTAACGATGGAACCGTGTATCATGTGCGCGGGAGCGTTATGGCAAACCCGGATTTTTCGGGTCTGTTATGGATGCAGTGATTCCAAAGGCGGCGCTTACGGCACCTTGTATGCGATTCACTCCGATAAACGCTTAAACCACCAGGTGATTATACAATCGGGATTACTGGAAGAAGCGTCCCGAGGTTTAATACAGGATTTTTTTCGCCAAAAACGAAGTTCGGAGAGGTGCCAGAGTGGTTGAATGGGACGGTCTCGAAAACCGTTGACCGTTTACGCGGTCCGTGGGTTCGAATCCCACCTTCTCCGCTTAACTTACTTTAATAGATTTGGGAGAGATGTCCGAGTTGGCTGAAGGAGCACGATTGGAAATCGTGTGTATCATTCAAAGTGGTACCGAGGGTTCGAATCCCTCTCTCTCCGTCGTATCGGGGCAGTAGCTCAGTTGGGAGAGCGCAGCTTTCGCAAGGCTGAGGCCGGCGGTTCGATTCCGCTCTGCTCCACTTAGCGGTTATTAGCCAATCAGGTTCCGCTGCAATAAAATCCACTGAACTCCGCCAGGACCGGAAGGTAGCAACGGCAGGTGGTAATTTTATGTGTTGGTGTTCAACCTGGTTGGCTTATAATCGCTTTTTTTTTCACATATTTCAGGAATTATATGAACGAATATCAAGTTTCTGCAAGAAAATATCGCCCAAACACCTTTACCGAAGTTATCGGCCAGGATCATATTTCCCAAACATTAGAAAACGCAATTTCCAGTGGACGGATTGCGCACGCCTACTTATTTACAGGTCCTCGAGGTGTCGGAAAAACAACAACCGCCCGCATCTTTGCTAAAGCCTTGAATTGCGACAAAGGAACTTCTATTCAACCCTGCAATGTTTGCAAAGCGTGTATTCAAATCACCGAAGGCAATTCGCTGGATGTGCTGGAAATCGATGGCGCGTCTAATCGCGGAATCGATGAAATCCGCTCGTTGCGAGAAAACATCAACTACTCTCCGACTCAAGGGAAATATAAAGTATATATTATTGATGAAGTCCACATGTTGACCGAACAGGCATTCAACGCTTTATTGAAGACCCTGGAAGAACCCCCTCCCCGTGTGATATTCATTTTCGCCACCACCGAACCGCACCGCATTCCCATCACAATTCTTTCCCGCTGTCAACGCTACGATTTTAAACGTATTCCCCGTGAAAATATCGTCAAGCAGTTAACAATGATCGCAGACAATGAAAATTATACCGTTCCCGATGCCGCATTACAACTGATTGCCCGCAAAGCCGAAGGCAGTATGCGCGATTCAGAATCAATTTTTGACCAGGTAATCTCTTTCTGCGGAAACCAGATCCGTGTCAATGAAGTTGAAAAACTGCTGGGAGTAACAGGTACGGCTACCTATCACTCACTTTTTCAAGCTCTTAAAGAAAAAAATATTTATCAGGGATTGGAACTTGTCAACACTCTCCTGTATTCCGGCGCTGATATCGGTGAGTTTTTAACCGGGATCATGGAGTATATCCGCAATCTGATTATCATTAAAATGGAATCGCAGCCCGACGCTATTTTTGGTATTCCCGAAGATGAAATCCCCTTCCTGCAGCAACTGGCTGAATCCTATGCGCTTGTCGATCTCTATCGCATGCTGTCGATTGCTACCCGCTATGAACCCTTGATCAAATACTCAAGCCGTCATTCGGTTCAATTGGAAATGTTCATTTTTAAGCTTTTTTCCCTTAATCCCATGCAGGATATTGAGCCTATCATTTTGCAGCTCAAGAATCTCGTCCCCCGTCAAACTCAGGCCATATCAGAAAATAAACCGGAATCTCATACCACTGAAAACCAGACAATCGAGCAACCTCAAATCGACCTGGAACAACTGACTATTCTTTTGAAACAGGGTATTGAGACGCTTCGCAACGAAGATAAAAACCAATTGGCCCAATATTTGGATAACAGCCAAATCACTCAATATGATGCAGAAAACAGAGTGATTAATCTAACTATAAAGGACGGCAATTCGTTTATACAAGAATTCATAAACAAAAGGGAAAATTTTCGCAGAATCGAACTGTTATTTAATCAAAAGCAATCAAATCCCTATCGTATCGACGTACTGGTGGAATTAACAGAAAATCATCAATCCCAGTCACCCAGCGAGCACAATCAAACAGTTTACCAAATAAAAACCAAAACCCTGGATGATTATAAAGCCCAATACCCGGCCATTGATTATATTCTCAATCAATTTAACGGTGAAATCATCGATAAAAGCAAACGCAAAACAAAAAGGAACAAATATGAAGAATAAGCAAATCCAGAACATGTTGAAGGAAGCTCAAAAAGCCCAGCAAAAAATGATGGACTACCAGACACAGTTAGAAGCCCAAACATTTATCGGGTCCGCAGGCGGCGGGGTCGTGAAAGCTTATATTAATGGTTCCAAAAAAATGACTAAAATGGAATTGGCGCCGGAAGTCGTTGACCCGGAAGATATCGAAATGCTTCAGGATCTTTTGCTGACAGCGATCAATGATGCCCTGGACCAAATTGAAAAGGCTTCCAATGAACAGATCTCCGCGCTGACCGGAAACTTAAAGATTCCGGGTCTCAATTTTTAATATGTATCATTGCAAGCCTCTCAATATTATCATTGAAGAGTTCATGAAATTACCGGGCATCGGTATTAAAACTGCCGAACGATTGGCTTTCTATCTGGTTTTTCAGGATGAAAATTTTACCCGGGAATTTACTGAAAATCTAAGCGAGTCCCGCAAAGCGATTCTTTTTTGCTCTATTTGCGGGAACCTTGACGAAACTGATCCGTGTTCGATCTGCCAGTCTCACGATCGGGACCGGCACAGTATCTGTATAGTCGAAACACCCAAAGACCTTTTAGCCATTGAAAGAAGCCGGGCTTACAACGGATACTATCATGTTCTTAAAGGAGCCTTATCGCCAACAGATGGGATGACTGCCGACAAACTAAATATCAACACACTCCTTCCCCGACTCTCTGAAGAAACTCGCGAAATTATCATCGCCACGAATTCAAACATACCCGGAGAAATGACCGCATTATTTCTTAAACGGTTGCTCGAACCCTACTCCTGCATTGTCACACGTATCGGCAAAGGATTACCTTTTGGCGGAGATCTTGAATTTTCCGATCAAATGACAATCAAGAATGCTTTTTTTAACCGTCGATCATTCAACGATGAACCTACCTAATCGGATTACACTCTCCCGCATATTTCTGGCCTTTATTTTTCTTATTTTTTTCTACATGCCTCAACTTTATGCCAGGCCAATCGCTTTTTTTATCTATGTTTTAGCTATTCTTTCCGATATTTATGACGGTTATCTTGCCCGTAAAACAGGCGTTATCACTGGATTTGGAAAATTTTTCGATCCATTGGCGGATAAAATATTAGTAACCATTATTTTTTTGGTTCTAATTGAAAGCGGTTACCTTAAAGCCTGGATCATCGCATTAATACTTGTGCGGGAATTTCTGATAACGGGAATGCGGACACTCGCCGCATACAAAGGAATTGCTATTCAGGCCTCCCGTCTTGGAAAACTAAAAACAATATTCCAAATGTCACTGACCACCTGGGCTCTCGTTGTCTGTTTATTTCCAAATTTAATGCTATACTGGATTCCGCTGAATTATCAAATGGGGATTATCGACTTTTTGGCGTACACTTCATTATTGTTGACTTATTTATCCGGCTATGATTATATTGTAAAATCTAAAAAAATTTTTGCAGGAGATATTTAGTGAAGAAATTATCTTTTTTTTTGGCTACGGGTCTGGGCTCTGGTTTAATACCTTTTTTCCCGGGAACAATGGGCAGTATTTTAGCTCTGGTTATAGCCTGGCTTTTTTTCCCTCTTGCTGCGGCGCAGTACGGGATACTGATGATCATCACTTTTTTTGTCGGTGTTTATACATCAAGTGTCGCTGAGAAACAATTAGGCCATGATGCTAAAAGCATTGTTATCGATGAAATATTTGGCATGTGGTTGACATTGGCCGCAGTTCCGATTCGTATTCCGACATTGATTGCCGGATTGATTCTTTTCCGCGTGTTCGATGTTTGGAAACCCTGGCCAATCGATAAAATCCAGGATCTTCCCCAGGGATGGGGCGTTATGGCTGATGATGCTTTAGCTGGCATTTATAGTTGGGTAATTCTGCAGGGATTATTGAAGCTTCAATTAGTTTAAACTTTGAATCGTTTCTATTAACTGATCCATGGTGTAAGGTTTCTGGATAAAACCAATCGCGCCTTTATTCAACAGAAAATCTACCCGATCATCATACCGGAATCCGGAACTGACAATAATTCGGGCGGAGGGATTTATTTCAATCATTTCGAGAAAGACTTCCTTGCCTGATTTTTTTGGCATCACGATATCAAGCAATACCAGGTCTATTGACGGATAAAACTGTTTATAAAGAGCGATGGCTTCATCACCATTTGTCGCGCAGATTACGCTATATCCGCATTCAAGCAGAATTTCTTCAGCAACCTGGCGGATAATTTCTTCATCGTCAATGATAAAAATTTTACCTTTCCCTTTAGTAACTCTATATTTTTTTTCCTGGGGTTCTTCAAACAAACCAATATCTGCCGCAGGTAAATAAACATTGAACCCTGTCCCTTGACCCAGTTCAGACCAAACCGTATTGAAACCCTTGTGTTGCGCTATGATATTATAAACCATTGTCAGTCCCAGCCCGGTTCCTTTGTCTTTATCCTTTGTTGTAAAAAAAGGATCAAAAATCTTGGACATAGTTTCCGGATTCATGCCAACCCCATTATCATGTACTGATAAATTCCAGTATTCAATTTCGTGGGCTTCGGGATGCAGACTGCAAAAATAGGTGTCAGCAAAAAATTTACGTAAATAAACTGACAAGACTCCTCCTCGGCATTCTTCCGGGGAACGCATAATAGTCATGGCATGATACGCATTCAAACAAATATTTAAAAGAATTTGTTCCAACTGAGTGGCATCGCCCATAATAATAGCCGGTTCATCGGGATATTGTACTTTAATTTCGACTGATTTATCAAATGTGCTTCGGCAAATGTTCAACACATGTTCCATTGATTCATGCAGATCGATATTTTTTACGGAAAACTCTTGTTTTCGCGAAAGAGCCAATAATTGCATCACCATTTCCGCAGCTCGCTGCGACGTTTTATCGATCGATTCCAAAAAAGGTAAAATTTGAGTTTTTTGAAACCCGTCATTTTGCTCCAACCGATATTTTAAAAGAGAAATCGTTCCAATAATCCCCCCCAACACATTATTGAAATCATGAGCAATACCCCCGACCAGGGTTCCTATTGTCTCCATTTTTTGTGCCTGACGAAGCTGTTGATCTTTTTTTACCGCATCTGAAACATCATCGAAACGAATCACCAGCCCGAGGGTTGTATCAACCGCAAAGGGATAAAGCGTAATGTTGAAATAATGTAAATCCTCATCAAGACTGATTGGCTCAACCATTAACTGACGAAGCGCTTTTTTTTCAAGCACGTCGTAGCAGAGTTCCCGGTATTTCTCGAATAAAGGGGATAGTTCCCAAAAGCAGGGAGGGCTTGAATGCTTAAAATGATAGCCAAAAATTTTTTCAGCCGCTTCATTCATCTGAGTAATCCGACCCAACTGATCGGTGGTAATCAAAAGAGAAGGCATGGAATTAATAACATTTTGAAAAAAATTTCTCGTATGTTCAAGTTTTTGCTGGATATTGTCCCGTTCGATATCCCGCTTGTGGACCCGTTCCAGCATAGAATTAAATGCATCATAAAGTGTTCCGATTTCATCATTCGATCGCTTCTCAACACGTAGAGAATAATCTCCTTTCTCCGATATATTCTTAGCAATCTTGGACAATTGGCTCAACGGACGCGTGAATATTTTCTGAATACTGAGCGCCAGCAGAAATGAAACTAACAAGACCAGACCAATAATTAAAAGAGCATTGAGTAAGTATGCCCGAATCCGTTCCCGAAACTCCTTGATTTCGCAATTCACATATAAATATCCCAGCAATTTTTCACGATATTCTCCAGTCTCTTCCCCACTACTTCTTTCACGATAGACTACCGGTTCGATAATATTTAAATACTGATCGAAGAATCCTTCCTGAATAGCATGGAGGGAGGTAGGTTGCTGTTTATTCTGCTCTCGTTTATAACTGGCAAAAATGGAAGAATCACTCGCGCTGAATAAAACTGCTTCATTAATATAACGAATACTTTCAAATGATTGTAACCCCTGATTAGCGCGATTTGTATCTTCCAGCAATAACGGCATTGTAAAATTTGGGGATAATGTTTTAATCAGAGTACGGGTGTTATTGTATAGATCTTGCTTAAACAAAATCAGATCACTCAGCATAATCCATATTGAAGAGAAGATTACTGCTAAAAAAGTAACCAGAAAGATAACAATCAGCAACTTGGTTTTAATTCTAACATCTGAAAACCGAATCATTTACCATCTCTCTTCAAATATATTAACTTGGCGCACTCTAACAAATGGGAACTAAAATCGAATTCAGTCAATTTTAATTGGTATAAATTAATTTCAAATCGAACACATGAATTTTCATCAATATAAAAATTAATCAATATCCCCTTCTCGCCAAATCCATTGCAATCGGAAATTGTTAAAACTGAATATTTTATCGCTTGGTCTACAATGCAGGAGAGCCGGGATATCTCATTTTCACCCACAAACAGGATTTGACAGGAGTTAATTTCACTGATATCGTGAATGGATTTCACAATCACATGTTTATCTTTAATTTTTTCAGTTTTACTACAATTGATCAAAAATTGGGATATGCGGCTCTTTCCGATGATTCCAATGATGAACGGCTGTGTAGTGTCATAAATTTCCGGTTTTGATTTGGGCCAGGTTATCAGCACAGGGATCTTAAAAATCTGCGCGGCTTCAACTTGGTATCTATTTTGAAATAGACTCTTATTTTGACAACTAACCGATGAATATAGTTGGAAAAAAAATACCAAACAAATAGCTAACTGGTACACATTTCTTTTCGAAAACAATCAATCATCTCTCTTTGCTACAACCCATAATGAATTATACGTGTTTAAACGCGTTAAAAACCTAAACCCATAGGATAGGGCATAGATGAACCACCGGAGATATTGCAGGAGTCCACGGCGAAACATAAAGGCATCAATCGGGTCCATATTGGAGTCAATAATGGTAAATCCGTTATTCTTTAAGTAATTCTTCAAGATGGGTTCGGAAAAATGAGATAAATGCAATTCATCCAATTCAGAAAAATCGATCTTTCGGAATCCGCAGCGATGGAACGAACGAAATTTATTAAAACCCAAAGCGGAAAACAAAGCCGGCAAAAGACGTCTTAAAGAATAAAACGGTTCATTCGGAACGGCAATATAGAGTAAACCACCTGATTTTAGAAGAGTTCGGCAATACTCAATTGTTTTGTTCGGGTAAGGGAGATGTTCAAGCACGTGAAACATCGTAATAATATCAAACGGTTGGTCAAACTTAATTTTTTCCAATTCGCTATTAATCAGGCTCAAATCAAATTTTTCCAGGGCAAGGCGGACCGCTTCCGAAGAAAGCTCCGTTCCCTCGACTTCAAAATGTTGACGGGCCAGCGATAGAAAGAAACCGATACCGGCTCCCACATCCAACAAACGCCCTGACTGAATCCAACGGAGAATGCGCGTGAGCATCATGTCCCATTGGCGCATCAAAACGGGCTCTCGCTCCAGCCATGTATCATATTTGCCTCTTTGAGAATAATAGTGTTGGATCGAAGCGAGAGTCGGACGAGGATTATCAAATATCAACCCACAATCATTGCAAACTGAAAGATTGATCTCCGATCTATAAAGGCGAATATTTTTTGAAGAACATAAAATACATTGGTCTAAAGATTCATAATCAATTTTCATACCTATTCACTTTCTTCAAATTCAATTTAAAATTAAGCTGAAAATACAGATTTTTCGTCTAAAAGTCAATGTTTTTTTATTGATTTTTTAAAATTTTTACTTATATTAGTACAATGAAAAATCAAAACTATTATCGGCATTTTAGCGCTATCCGCCGTACATTTCTGGACTCATTCATCAAACAAAGGTTGTATCAGTCACAGTTTAATCTGATCAGGCAGTTTATGCTCCTATCCAAACCCATAAAAACGGTACTGGAAATCGGAGTAGGGATGGGAGATTTCCACCGTCATCTGAATTTAAATATAAGCAATGTTGATTATATCGGTATTGAAGGGTCCCGCGAGTTAGCGGTTAGCGCCCAAAAACGCAGGGAAACCATCATCGAATCTATGATCCCTCCGTTGCCGATTAAAAGCGGAACTGTTTCTCTGGTTTATATGAGCCATGTTATTGAGCATTTTGATAGTTTTCAAACAGTATTGCACGTACTCTCAGAATTCCATCGAATTCTGGAGCCCAACGGTTTAGTCGTCATTGCCTTTCCGGATTATAACTACTACAAAAATAATTTTTACGAGATGGATTATTCCCATCAATATCCGGTTACACGATATCGTGCGGAGACTCTTCTACAGGACACCTGCTTTGAAATTTTATGGAGTGGTTTCTATCAGGGTCATTTTAAAGGTATATTTCGATTATCACTTTCCCCGTTATTAGCAGCTTGGCGAGTGATTTTTACAATTCTCTATCAACTAACCGGCAAACGAAAATTTTTTAAAGGCCAAATTACTTTTGGACGCAACGTATTCATCATTGCGCGCAAATTAAAAATTAACCATACATGAAAATACTTCATATCGATTACGATGACATTCAAAATCCCTGGTTAGGCGGCGGCGGGGCATTGCATGCGTTCGAAATCAACAAACGCCTGGCATCTGAACATCGGGTGACAATGGCGACAGGGAACTATCCCGGGGCGTTAGCGGAGACAGATATCCAGGGGATTCGCTGGTTTCACCGGGGAAATGCCCGTTCTTACTGGCAAAGCCGGCTATCCTTTTCCCACCAGGTACGTGAATTAATTCAAAATGAATCCTATGATATTTTAGTGGAAGATACATCGGCTTATACCTACCCATTTTCATTCCGATATACCAGCCGCCCCAAAGTGGCAATTGTCCACCATATTATGGGATTCCATTCCATAAAAAAACTTTTTATCTTCGGCGTAATTCCATATATATGGGAAAAATATAATCTAAGCCATTTTAACGATATTATTGTAGGTTCCAGTGGCACTGCCAATGCCGTTATCAATCTGCTAAAATCAAAACCGGTGATTCACCATATTCCGTATGGATTTGACCAAACGCTATTAAAGATTAACCCGGGCGAAAGCGATTACCTGCTTTTTTTTGGTAGAATGGATATTTACAATAAAGGGATTGATCTATTACTAAAGGCATTTGAAAATATCCAGGAAAATTTTCCCCAAATACGCTTGATCCTGGCAGGGCGCGGACGTGAGCAAGAAAAAGTAAAAAACCTAATAGCGCAATCGAAGTGTAAAAACAAGATATCCTTCATGGGAACAATAACTGAGGCAGAAAAACAAAACCTGCTCAGCCAATGCTTGATGTTGGTCATGCCATCCCGATTTGAGGGATGGGGAATCGCCGCCGTAGAAGCCCAGGCATGCGGTAAACCGGTTGTTGGCGCTGATATCGATGGATTAAAAGAAGCCGTAGTGCCTGGAAAAACCGGATTATTGTCAGAATCCGAAAACATCTCCGCATTAGCTGAGAATATTAGCGTATTACTCCAGGATGGAGAGAGACGGCGGCGGATGGGACAAAATGCGCGAGAATGGTCCCGACGTTTCAGTTGGGATACAATTGCCAGGGACCAACTCACCATTTATCAACAGATTATCGATCGGAATTCTTAAAAAAAATAAATGGGTTAAGGTGAATGAAAAAAGATTTCTAAAATTTTATTGCACGCAAAATTATAGAATTACAAAGGAATGATGAAATTGCAAACCATTGACAGTGGGCATTCTGCGCACAATGGTTTACGCGCTTTACAAATTTGCCGTCCATGCCAGATAAGAGCGTGTGAAATAAAGGACCAATCCTGAAGGGGGATTGCCCTCTGTAAAGCAAATTCAATTTTTACCGGATCATCCTCTTCAGTCCAACCCAAACGCCGCGACACGCGTTTGACGTGCGTATCCACTGTAATTCCGGGTATCTGGTATAGTTCACTCAAAACGACATTGGCTGTTTTACGGCCAACTCCCGGTAAACGCACCATAACCTCCAACGATGGGGGAATCAATCCCTCATGATCCTTCGTCAACACGGCTGCCGCTCCCAGGATATATTTTGCTTTCTGCCGAAAGAAACCGGCAGGTTTGATGAGTTCCTCCAACTCGCCAACACTGAGCTTCAAAATATCTTTTGGATCCGAAAAATATTTGAACAGTTCCCGGGTAACTTCATTCACTCTCGTATCCGTGCATTGCGCCGATAAAATCGTTGCCACCAATAGTTGGAAAGGCGTTTCATAATTCAAAGCGCAATGAGCCCGGGGATAAAGCTGTTTCAATATCGTAACCGCATCGTTAATTCTTGCCATCAAAGAAGATTGATTCATTTTTTTCCCGGATATATCATGATCGCATGTAAAAGTTCAGCAATGGCTTTAGGTTTCTTTTTTGCATAAACGGACATGATCTTAATATTATCATTTAAATCCTGCCGCTTCTGAACAGCGCCCTGGGAACGATCAATCAGTTGGTTGATCTCCTTCAGGGATTGATACTCGCGTTTCATAAGATGATTTTTAAGCATTTTTTCATAATACTGCTGCTCAATCATAGAAAAAAATTTATTCAGCAACGCAGGATCATTTTTTTCTTTTAATTTGCCATATTGAAGCATTTTTAAATATCGTGTCTTTTCATCCAGTTTTCTGATTTGAGCCATAATAACTGAATTCGATGATGCTTCGGATTTTTTTTTCTTTTTTTTCCAAAAAAATAACATTGATGAATTCCTAAAAAAAAATGCCATAAAAACGGGAGTTTTTATGGCGGTTACGACCCCAACGGGATTTGAACCCGTGTCGCAGGCGTGAAAGGCCTGTGTCCTAGGCCGACTAGACGATAGGGTCATCATCATATTTACGCCCATAATATAATGAAAACAATTACAGAAGTCAATACTTTTTTTTTAAATTTTAAAGATTTTCTTATTGACTTTTAGACGTAAGTTCTATAAAATATAGCATTGGGATGTGAAAAAATGACAAACCGAGAAAGGATATAGTATGTTAGATCGGAAATTCATTCGTGAGAATCCGGAACTGGTCCGAAATGCAATTCAGGTAAAAAAGGAAAAGGCCGATCTGAATCGGTTCCTCGTTTTGGATGAAGAGGAACGCGAGCTGAAAAAAAATATCGATGAACTACGTAGTGAACGAAACAGATTAAGTGATGATGTTTCCCGTTTAAAGAAAGAAAAAAAAGACGCAGCAGAAATAATAGAAAAAGTCAGAGAAATCAACCAGCAGATTAAGAAAAAAGAAGATGATTACAATCAGGCGCACGAAGATAGCGAAAAACTTCTTCACTGGTTTCCCAACTTACCGCATCACACAGTTCCCCCCGGCACAAGCGAAAACGACAATCAGGAAATACGCGCATGGGGACAACCCCGTATTTTTTCATTTGAACCGCGCGAGCATAATGTGATTGGCGAAATGAACGACATTATGGATTTCCAGCGAGCGGGGAAAATATCGGGAGCGCGCTTTTCTTTGCTGAAAGGTCTTGGCGCTCAGCTTGAAAGGGCGCTGATTGATTTTATGCTGAGCGTGCATACCAATGAACATCATTATACAGAAATTGCTCCCCCCTATTTAGTCAATTACGAAACCATGTTCAGTACCGGGCAACTACCTAAATTAGAAGATGAAATGTTTAATACGGGACGGGATCCGTTTTATTTGATACCCACAGCGGAAGTGCCCCTTACAAACATCCACCGGGATGAAATCCTGAAAGAAGAACAATTACCGGTCAAGTATGTAGCTTATACCCCCTGTTTTCGCCGTGAAGCCGGCTCCTACGGTAAAGATACCAAAGGACTGATCCGCGTCCACCAGTTCGATAAAGTCGAATTAGTAAAACTTGTCAAACCCGAACACTCGTATGATGAACTGGAAAAATTGGTGAATGATGCCGAACGTATCTTGCAACTATTGGGATTGCCTTACCGTGTAATGCTACTTTGCACGTCGGATCTTAGTTTTTCCGCCGCAAAATGTTATGATATCGAAGTCTGGTTTCCATCACAAAACAAATACCGCGAAATTTCTTCTTGCAGCAATTTTGAGGATTTTCAAGCCCGGCGAGGGAAAATTCGCTATCGCCGGAATGCATCCCGTGATACCGAGCATATCCATACTCTAAACGGTTCCGGTCTGGCAGTGGGTCGCACGATGGCTGCAATTTTAGAAAACTACCAAAACGAAGATGGCAGTTTCATGATTCCTGAAGCATTAAAACCATTTTTATTTTAAACTATGGCTCCAGATTCTTCCTCCAAACGATTTTTTCTTTATCATAACTTCGGATATATCTATAAACTCTATGTGTTCCTTGGTTTATTCCTGATCAGCGTGTTCTTTCTCTGGTTTACTCAAAAATTAATTCGCAACATTAAAGAAAATGATAAACGCTATATCCGTATTTTCTCACAAATTTCAGTTCTTGCGCCGCGGATTAATGATGAGATTCTCAATGTTTTTTTCGAAAATGTTAAAGAAGGGATCACGTTTCCAGTCATTGTTTCCGATGCAGAATTCAATCCCGTGTTTTACCGCAACATTAAACTTCCAAAGGATTCAACGAATATTATTCCCTATCTTAAAAAAAGAATGGAAGCCATGGATGTGGAAAACATCCCGCAACAAATCGAAATTTCCATCGACAGTTTCAAACTGATCCAATATCTGCACTATGGAGAATCATCAATTATCGATAATCTGAAATGGTATTCAGTTGAATTGATCATTATAATGGCTTCCTTTTTTATTTTTGGAATTTGGTTATTTAAAATGATGAATCAATATGAACAAAGTTTTATTTGGGTAGGTCTTGCCAAAGAAACAGCCCACCAGCTTGGAACACCCGTTTCCTCATTGATGGGCTGGAATGAATTACTTGCGGCCCGACACTCGCCAAACTGTAATGTCCTAAACATTGTGGAGCAAATGTCGCTCGATATTGAACGGTTGGCGCAAATTTCCGACAGATTTGGAAAAATTGGCTCGAAAGCTGAACTGACTGCTATCAATATTAATGCTCTATTAGCCAAGAACTGCCTCTATTTCAAAGACCGGTTACCCCAGTTAAGCCGATCCATTTCAATTATTGATCACTATCCGGCCACCCCGCTGATGATCATGGGAAATGAAGTTCTATTGGATTGGGCCATTGAAAATATTATTAAAAACGCGATAGAAGCCATTAACAAAGATCAGGGCGTCATTGAAGTATGGAGCGAGTTAATCGGCCATAAACGGATTCTGATTTGCATCAAGGATAACGGTAAAGGAATACCGCCCAATGATATGAAAAAAATTTTCAATCCCGGTTACTCATCAAAAAAAATTGGTTGGGGATTAGGTTTGACCTTAGTAAAACGAATTATCGAAGAATTTCATACCGGAAAAGTATATGTCAAAGAATCAACACTCCAAGAGGGAACGATTGTAAGTATGGAATTCCAGCAAAACCAACCATCCAGGGAATAAAGTATGTCACTCATTGATTGGGAACTCTTATACCAACGACACCAGGGAGTCAAATACGACCTTGCCCGAATTGCTCGTTTTGCAGATGAAATTGGAAATCCCCAGCATCAATATCAGACTATTCATGTTGTGGGAACCAACGGCAAAGGCAGTACCAGCTCCTTTATCCAAAGACTGATCCATAATAGCGGCAATCGTTGCGGACTTTATACATCACCGCACTTGTATCATCCCCGTGAACGGATACGAATCGATGACGAGTTGATATCCGAGGAGTATATCAAAAGCTGGTTGGATGCCCATTATGCCCGCATTTGTCATTATCAGTTGAGTTACTTTGAGATCATGACGGCACTGGCATTTAATTATTTCGCAGATCGAAAATGTTCATGGGCGGTTATTGAAGCCGGACTGGGCGGACGGCTGGATGCGACTAATCTGTTGAAACCAAAATGTGTGGTAATGACTTCCATTTCCCTTGACCATCAGGAGATTCTCGGAGAAACCATTTACCAGATTATCCACGAAAAAAGCGCCGTCATCAAGCCATATTGCTCGGTAGTTGTTGCGCCCCAGCCATTTTCCAGCGAAGTCCGCTCGATTGTATTCAATAAGACGCGCCAACAAGAGGCATCGTTTCATGCCATTGCCGAAGAAACGAGCATTGCCGAATCAAAGTCAGGATGGGAGGGTTCAACTTTTAATCTCAACTGGGCAAATTGTAATTTGATACAACTGGAGATTACGCTTCGCGGGTCGTGGCAGATCGAAAATGCTGTTACAGCCGTCATTGCCGCATCACTCTCATTGGAAGATGTACAATCACTGGATGAAAATACCGTACGGAAATCGCTGAAAGAAACGCAATGGCCAGGCCGTTTGGAAACAATATCAACGGACCCCCTCGTTATAGCAGATGTTTCACATAATGAGGACGGATTAAGTAAAACACTCAATTTCATCGCCCAAAACCGGAAAACGCTCCCCTACCCGCCAGCCATCATTTTTTCCACTCTCAAACGTAAAAATTTTACCAGGATGTTCGAACAACTCGAACAGTATGACTTCCCGGTCTGGCTTTACCCGATGAAGACCCAGGAAGGGTTAACCCTCCGTGAACTACTGCTTCAAGCTGAAAAAAATTCAACCCAATGGCAAATAATCGATTCCATTGATCCATCGGTTTTAAATCAGTTTAGTAAAAATTCTTTATTTATAATCGGCAGCCATTATTTACTGGCTGAATGGGTACCGCTCATCCGTCGCCGCGTCATAGATTCGAAATAATTGATCGCATAAGGGATTTTCCGCAATATCAAACAAAAGATTCAGTTGTTTTAAAAACTGTTTTTGCGAGGTAGCCGTCAATTGCCAACGAAATTCGTTTTCTTCACCGGAATCAAGTGGTTGGACGACAATACCCGTCGAAACGCGTATTTTTTGGATTATTTCTGCCTGTTTCAAACGAACTGACCGTAATCGGGGATTCAACCTGGCATCAAGCTGTTCAAGCAGCCAATGATTGCGTTGTGGTCCGTTCAGATCGTCGGGAATTGCAAAATCAGCTAAGATCTCGTCCAATATCAGAG
>CAZWDO010000002.1:19649-22496 GCA_964632485.1 uncultured bacterium | reverse complement strand
GAGACCAATTTTGTTGCAGCATCCAAAAAGATTCGATCACTTTTCGTTCCTGGTTCTGATTGAGTTGATAATCACGAAGGTAACTAACGAGCGCATCTCGGTCATTCTGTCCAAAAAGCAACCAGGATTCCAGATTTTCCAGTCTTAGCTGTTTTTTTTCCAAAGATTCGAGGAAAAGTTCGGACTCGATGGGAATATTTTCCAACCAGATCAAAATTTGTTTTTTAAAGGGTATCTGGAATAGTTTGAAAAAAAAAGCCAAATCAGTTGAATTACGCATTTGCCAAAGAAAAAGAATTTTTTCTAAAGGGGTAAAAAAAATGCCTCTGTGATTGAGGTGAAGCCGGAGCCGCGCCCATTCTTTCCCCCAATCCTGAGATGTTTTAATTTCCATTGCGGGAAGGTCAATTTGATGATAATAGGCCCAAACGGCGCGTTTTACTCCATCTACTATATGAACGTGTCCATTCAACCGCATAAAAATTATCGGAGTATACAATGGCGGGACTATAGCCTGTTCGGCCTCTTCGCGCCAATAGGAGAAAAAAGGATGAAGGGGACAATTCTCCCATTCATTCATCAGAATGTGATTTTTCATACCATGATCAAGCCCAGTGGTGATCCATCAACGAGCGAATAATTTGACGGGAGCGATCGGGCCAGATCGGATGTAATTCCTGCGCTTTTTCGCGGGCCAGTCTCAAAGCGATATCCAAAGTGGTAGCCTGATGAGTGTGCGATTCATGCACCACTTTTTTAGTCAGAATATAAACCGAATTTTCCCATTGATAATCCAAATGACGAGTATAAACGGGATCATCGGCCATATAGCCATATTGCTCATTCGCGCAATTAACAATTCCCATGCGATTGGTTAAAAAATCAGGAACATAGACAATTTGTCTTTCTTTTAACATGTGGCTATGCCGGATTTCGTCCTGAAGCTGATTATTGGCGGCGCCACAGATGATTTTGGCCTTAATGCCGGGAATAGTCTGATCGTTCAACACGCCGCCTGTCGCGCAGGGCGCCAGAATATCACACCGTTCCGCCAATATCGAAAGATCATCTTTATCAACCTTGCGATAATCGATATTATTGAACCGATTAAAGCGGTCCTTAGCTTTTTCCAAGGTTTTATCAAAAATATCGCAGGTGATAATGCGTCCGACTTTTTTACGTTGCAGTTCATCGATAAGGTAGCTGGCTACATTACCCGCGCCCTGGACGACCACCGTTTTTCCCTCGATCGTACCGAGTCCCAGAGCGGATAAAGCGCCTTCCATTCCACGCAACACTCCCAATGCAGTAAGAATCGACGGATTGCCGCTACCGCCCTTTTCCTGGGGAATACAGGTGATATAGCGGGTTTGGCTGAAAATATAATCCATGTCCTGGGTAACAGTGCCGACATCCTCGGCAGTAATATAGCACCCTTTGAGACTGCTGATGAAGCGCCCATAATCTTCAAAAATTTGACGCCGAAAATTCGGTTCATGAACATTGCAGTCCATCGGAGTTCCAATCACACCTTTACCGCCTCCCCACCAGAGACCGGCTAAGGAGTTTTTATAAGACATGCCGCGAGATAAACGAATTCCATCGAAAAAGAAATCAAACACTTTATCATAATACCAAAGTCTCGTCCCACCCTGGGCCTGTCCCCGATTCGTATTATGGATAAAAGCGCCCTGGAGCAAACCGGAATGAGAGCCGATTTCAATAAAAATTCCTTCATGCTGTTCAAAATCCTTAAAATTCGCCAGGAAATAGTTCCCCATTTCTTCCAACTGCTTATGGCTGGAAATGATTGAATTGGAATTGAAATCATAGACCCACCAGGCTTTTTTAATCTCCTCTTGCTTGAGCCAGTTGATAAATTCTTCCAGAGTGAAATCCATCAAAGCATTCGCCATTGGAACTCCTTTTTTAAATTATCCGCATTCACTATAGCCGCAGTTGTGGCATTTCAGGCACCCTTCACTGATCTCCAGGGGGCTGCCGCAGTCAGGACAAGCGCCGATCAACATAATATCATGTTTAGTCGTCGCCTTGCGAGCTCTTTCAAATTTTAAATGTTGCTCATCCATTTCTTTAGGAAAAATCGTCATTGATTCTTCAAGAGCGCGGCCAATCGCATCCGCGCAGCTCATTATTTTCGAACCGTTATCCCAACTGGGGCGGTGGCAACTGATTCCTTTCAACTGTTCAATAATATAGGAGGGATCAATGCCGCTGCGTAACGCTAATGAAGCCAAACGGCCGATCGCTTCTGCCTGAGAAGCGGCGCAACCTCCCGCCTTTCCTATCTGATTAAAAATTTCAAAAAGCCCGTTATCATCAAAATTGAGAGTGATATAAATATTCCCGCAACCGGTTTTAAAACGGCGGGTTACGCCTTTCATTAATGGAATGCGACGTCGCGGTTTGATTACACCTGATTCCGATTTTTTTTCATTTTGATTCTGTTCCGTACCCACATGCAGGACCTGAGAATCCAAACATCCATCCCTGAAAACTGTAACGCCTTTACATGCTTCGTCATAGGCCAGTTCGTACACGCGACGGATATCTTCAGTCGTCGCATGATGAGGGAAATTGACGGTTTTTGATACGGCATTATCGGTATGTCGTTGAAATGCCGCTTGCATGCGCACGTGCCATTCAGGCGCGATATCGTGAGCTGTTTTGAATATCTGCTGCCATTTTTCAGGGACTTCCTTCAGATTCACAACGCTGCCATGCTCATTAATTTTTTCCATCAATTGCTGCGAATAAAATCCTTCATCCCGGGCAATTTATTCAAATAATGGAAGTCAGTTTACAATTAGAGAAGTAAATATTATT
>CAZWDO010000002.1:9092-19639 GCA_964632485.1 uncultured bacterium | reverse complement strand
CAAGCGCTGCCCATCCAGCACGTGACGCGTGAAACAAACCGCAAAAAGCGGTTCAATTCCACTGGAACAACCGGCGATAATCGAAATCGTCCCTGTAGGCGCAATAGTGGTAGTCGTGGCATTGCGGATCCCTCGCCAATCCTTTTGATCATAAAGGCTTCCCTTAAAATTGGGAAAAGAGCCCCGTGTTTCACTCAACCGTACCGACTCATCCTTTGAAATACGGTCTAAAAAAGCCATTACCTCCGCGCCGACCGACAGAGCCTCTTCGCTATCATAAGCAATCCCCATACGGATCAGCATATCGGCAAATCCCATCACACCCAATCCGATCTTACGGTTACCCTGAACCATTTCCGTTATTTGCGGTAAAGGAAACACACTGGCGTCAATTACATTATCCAGAAAATGAACGGATAGACGAATCGTTTTTTCCAATCGGTTCCAGTCGATCCGGCCATCCTCATCGATAAAATTCACCAAATTAATCGATCCCAGATTACAGGCCTCATAAGGTAATAAGGGTTGTTCGCCGCAGGGATTGGTACTTTCAATTTCACCAATATGGGGTGTAGGATTATCACGGTTAATGCGGTCGATGAAAATGATCCCGGGATCGCCGGTTTCCCAGGCATGATGGACAATCAGATCAAACACTTCCCGAGCATTTTTTCGTCCTACGACTTGTTTGGAAGTTGGATGCACAATATCAAAGTCATCCCCGTTTTTAACCGCCTGAATAAACTCTTCGGTCAATGCCACGGAAATGTTAAAATTTGTCAAACGGCGGTAACTTTTTTCTTTTGAACGGATAAATTCAATAATGTCAGGATGATCGATGCGTAGAATTCCCATGTTTGCGCCACGCCGGGTACCCCCCTGTTTGATCGCTTCCGTTGCCGAATCGAAAACTGTCATAAAAGATACAGGACCGGAGGAGATCCCTTTTGTTGAACGCACGGAATCATTTTTCGGCCGTAAACGAGAGAAAGAAAAACCAGTTCCCCCTCCACTTTTATGAATTAATGCCGTATATTTGACCGCTTCGAAAATCGCATCAATGGAATCGTCCACAGGCAATACAAAACATGCGGAAAGTTGTTGCAATTCATTCCCTGCATTCATTAACGTCGGCGAATTTGGCATAAAATCGCAATTAATCATCAATTGATAAAAACGTTCAGCCAGTTCAGCGCTATCCGCTTGGGGATCATATTTCTTATCGATGTCCGCAATATTTACCGCCACACGACGGAAAAGCTCTTCTGCGGTTTCCATCAATTCCCCATTTCCATTTTTCCGGAGATAGCGTTTCTCCAATACCACCATAGCATTATCTGTAAACTTCAAAGCAACGGACATTCTATCTCCTTCTCAAGGTAATTCATATTCGGCTAAAATCGCGCAAATTTTATCCTGGATTGATGTTGCCAGAGATACCGGAGTCGTATAGTTATTGGCGATCATACTAAATGCCAGCATTTTACCATTCCGTGTCGTAACATACCCCGATAATGCGCGCACATTGGAGATTGTACCCGTTTTCGCATGTACATTGTTAAATGCAGCCGTGTTTTTCATGCGGCCGCGAATAGTACCATCAACTCCGGCAATGGGTAAACAATCATAATAAGTTTGAAAAAAATCTGATTTATAAACATATTCGAGCAAACGAACAAAGTCTTTGGGAGCAATAAGATTATACCGTGAAAGTCCGGAACCGTCCGCCAATTGTACCCGGCCGTCATCGATTCCCGCTGCGGAGAAAAACCGGGTGGTAACAACATCCAGCGCCGAACGCGTACCGGAGGATCCCTTGAAATAGTAGCCCATCGTTCGAAAAACCTGTTCCGCCATCAAATTATGGCTGACTTTCAAGATAGTTTTAATAATTTCTGAAAGGGGGGGAGATTGATATTCGGCAATCTGGTCCGCTTGATTATAAAGTCCGTCAAGTTCCACACTATCGCGACTGGTACGAATCCGGCCTTCCAGCTTGATTCCTTCCCGATTCAACACCATTGAGAGACAGGTCAGAAAAAATAATGCAGGATCATTAACAGTCACTTCACTCGTAAACGACTTAGTAGTATCAATGGCCGCTTTAAAACTAATATGATTGGTATTGAGTTTACGTTCAATGGAGATTCCCGTAGCTTTTCCCGGTGGGACAATTTCAACCTTCTTTTCATCGAACACCAGAAAATCGATATCTGGCTGAGTGGTCAGACGATATTTTTCCGCTTGTGAGGCATCGTACTGCAATGTAAACTCGATAATATTATCATTAAAGCACAATGCGCTTAACTGGGCCGCATAATAGTCAGACTGATAATCCCAAGCCCAGCCCTGGCCGAGGTAATCCGGAGTCATCCATCCCACATCGCCAATCAAATCGCCGGTGATGGTCCGAACACCTTTAGCTTTGAGCTGTTGGGCCCACTGTTCAAAAACTTCTAACCGGTTTTCCTTAAAAAAATAGGGACTCAGCGATGGATCTCCTTGACCTCTGACGATCAGATTGCCATTTAAAATATCGTTGTCGATTTTTCCCGAAACAAAAAAAGGCGTATGATACCGAAAATCGGGTTTCAGCGACATACATGCGGCGGCAGTAGAAATCAATTTGGTATTGGAAGCCGGCATAAATAATTTATTATGATTCCAACGATACAGCTCCCGGCCATCTTCCAGCGCCACGACATATACCCCCCAGTGCGCATTATCAAAATTTTCTTCACTTAAAACACGGTCAATCTCGCGTTCTAATTGGGTCCGGTTTTTCTCTAAGGTGTGGAGTGACCGTTGTCTACAATTGCCAAATAAAACCAAACTTATTAAGAAAATGATATACCATAAACGCAAAATCAAGCTCCTTTAATGTTAATTATATTGATTAAATCTTTCCTAAGGCATCCTCTTCAGTTTCTGCTAAGGTAAAAATCGCTTCCAATTGGGTGATATGGAACAAATATTTTATTTGATTATTAAGGCCGAAAATAATCAAATTGATATTTTTTTGTTTGGCTTTTTGATAAAACTTCAATAATTTTCCCAATCCGAGACTATCAATAACATTAACTTCAGAAAAATCAATCACCACATTCGATTTGTTTTGATTCATGATTTGATCAAATAGTTCCTGCAGAGTCTGCATATTGTCATTGACAATATCAAAATTAACCCGCACTAAAACTGATTGTTCTTTGTCGATCACTTGGAAAAACAGCGCCATTTTAATCCTCCTTGGCTATTGGTTATCAAACAAAGCATTGATGAAATGATTCCGATTGAAAGGTTGAAGATCATCCAGACCTTCTCCGACGCCAATAAATTTTATTGGTAGATGAAACTGGTGATGGATGGCCACGAGAACGCCGCCATGAGCAGTGCCGTCGAGTTTAGTTACCACAATACCATTCAGGGGTACTGATTTTGCAAACACCTGAGTTTGGACCAGCGCGTTCTGTCCGGAGTTACCATCGATAATCAACCAGTATTCATGAGGGATTTCCGCATTAGCTTTTTTTAAAACCCGATCTATTTTCTTCAATTCATCCATTAAATGGATTTTGGTATGAAGACGTCCGGCGGTATCGATCAAAACAACATCAAAGTTTTTAGCTACTGCGGACTGGTAGGCATCAAAAGCAACAGCCGCGGGATCGGCATTTTGATGAGTATGGCTAACAAAACCGGCGCCGCTGCGTTGCGCCCAGATTTCGAGTTGCTCAACCGCCGCCGCTCGAAATGTATCGGCCGCGCCGATCATCACTCGCTTGCCTTCGCGGATGAAATGATTTGCCAATTTGCCAATGGTCGTCGTTTTACCGGTACCGTTGACCCCTACAATCACAATCACAAATGGTTTATGCCGATTAATCCGCGCCATGAATTCAGCGCTGGTTTCATTTCCTTCTAATTCCATATCTAATTCAGACTTTAAAAACTCGATAATTATCCCTGGATCGGAAATATTTTCAAGTTTGGCTTTTTTGCGGAGTTTTTCAATAAAACGGGTACTGGTCTCAACTCCGAGATCCCCTTGAATCAATATGGCTTCCAATTCTTCCAACAACTCCTCATCCACTGTCCGGAAATTACTTAGAACCTCGTTCAAACGATGATTCAACTGGTCCCTGGTTTTCTTTAATCCCTGCTTAATTTTTTGATAAAATGATTGTATCATACTGCCTGCAATCTTTCCTGTTTAATATTCACCGATACGATTTTGGACACCCCGGGCTCTTCCATGGTTACCCCGTATAATACGTCGGCAGCTTCCATGGTTCGCTTGTTATGGGTAATCAGGATGAACTGCGTGTTTTGAGAAAATTCGCGCAACAAATTCAGAAAGCGGACAATATTCGCATCATCCAGTGGAGCGTCTACTTCGTCTAATATACAATAAGGGCTGGGCTTCACCAAATAAATGGCAAATAACAGGGCAATGGATGTCAGGGTCTTTTCACCCCCGGAAAGTAACGATATATGCTGGATTTTCTTTCCTTTCGGGCGCGCCATTACGGTAATATCCATATCCAGCGAATCATCAGGGTTCTGCTCCAATAGCAAATCGCATTCTCCACCGTTGAACAATGTTGTAAAAATTTTATAAAAATTCTCTTTAATACTGGCAAACGTTGTCAAATACATTTCCTCAGCCGTTTTATTCAATTTTTGAATACTTTCAAGCAACGACATCTTTGCTTTTTCGAGATCCTCCCGTTGAGTGATATAAAATTCATGGCGCTGTCTTTGAATCTCGTATTCTTCAATTGCCTCAAAATTAACATTACCCAAAGCCACAAGTTTTTGTTCGAGCTCATGAATCATTTCCGGATAAGACTCATCTGGCAGGGATTTCCCGGGCTGTATTTCTAATTCATTCAACTGCTCGAGTTCGATCTGGTATTTTCCGCGTAATTGCTCAACCATGACCTCTTTTTCTTTTTCCAAATGAAAAAGGGCATCTTTGCTTTGATCGATTAATTGTTGAACTTTTTCCTCTTTTTCCCGACACATTCGTTGTTCTTTCTGCAATCGATCATTTTTTAGTTGCAGCTCTTCCATCTCGCGGTTAATCTGCTCTATTTGCTGAGCCAATTTATGAATAGATTGCTCAAATCCATCAATCTTAATACGAATTTCATTATCCTGCTCCTGATTGCGCGTCAGTCCGTCCACAATCTCCTTTTCTCTCTGCAGATATTGTTCCAATTGACGTTCAAATTGCTTTTTTTCTTGAACGATCCGTTTATAGTGTTCTTCAGCGCGAACAGCTTCAATATGCTGTTGATTCAAAGCTTCCTTTTTCTGAGCTAAATTCATTTCAAAACTCTGGTACGTTTCATCAATTCCACGCAATTGTTCAATCATCGCGACCAACTCGGTTTCAATCCCATTTTCTGCGCGCGTTAATTCATCAATTTTTTGGCGGAATTCATCAATAGCAAGCGTTTGGCGACTATTGTTTTGATTCGTATCGTCCAGTCGTTTTTTTAATTGCGTAATCTCATGTTCGATCAATTGCAAACGGGTTCCAATCCGTTGTAATTCCTCTGATACTTGCTGTTTCTCTTTTAACAATTGATCGGATTGCGATTTGATACTGTTAAACCGTGATTCTACCCGTTGTTTTTCCGTATCAATGTATTGTAATTCCTTTATTAAGGTCTCTCCGACCTCTTCCATTTGAACAATTTTCATTTTTCTGCCGAACAGATGGCTCAATTCAATCCGTTTTTCTTTAATGTTAGTAAAATGGATATATCCACTACGGCCGTCCCATAGATTGCCTCCCCGATCGACTACAATCCAGGGCGCTAACCGTTCCAGTTCATCCCAAACAACAAAAAGCGATTCACAGAAAAGAGCTCGGTCCAAAACCCTGAGTAAGGGTTTTCCCAGTTCCGGGTCAAGTGTAACTACTTGCGAAAGAAGCTTATATCCTTCAGGAACCACGGGCAGTTGAGAATCGTCATCCAAAGCCATCAGAAGTTCAACCCCGGCAGATGAAAAATCTGTCGCTTTCAAGTCATTGGCTTGCTGCCGCTGCAATAAAAAAATGGCTCGCAAATACCATAAAAGTTTCTGGATAGAATGTTCGTATCCGTTATCCGGGTTGATATGATCCATAATCATTGAATAGCCGATACCGTGTTGGGAAAACCATTCTGCAATCTTTTTTTCATCGCCCTGCAGAAGTTCGTCCTGGAGTTCTTTGCTTTTTAAAAGTGTCAGTTTATCTTTATTCTGCAATAATTGGCGTTCTTTTTCCTGCCATTTTTGCATAATATCCGCTTTTTCATCCAAAATCGCCTGGAGTTGGTATTCATAACGGTATCCTTCTTCTTCCAACTCCTCCACCCGTTCCATATTTTGATTCCGCTGACCCTGAAGTGTTATTAAATCTTCATTTTTCACTGACTGAAGTTGTTCAAATTCCGCAACCTGACGGGAGAAATTTTGCTGGTCTGATTCCAGCAATTGAATCCGTTGATTCAATAAAGCGCGTTCCTGTTCGCATTTAACCTTTTGTTGACGCAACCGATCCACTTTACGCTGCATTTCCTCCCGTTTCTGTAAAACGGATTTCCCAAAAAGTTCATCCTCAAGCATTGAATCACGCATATTTTTAAGTTGTTCACCCAATTCAGCATAATTAGTCTGATGCGCCACTTCCTCTTCGACTTTTTCCCCGACCATCTGCGATACTACGCCTTGTTGGATCCGATTCGTGGCAACTTCACGTTCAAATCCCTCGTTTTCTTTCTGAAGAAAAAGCAATCGCTCTTGTAAAACCTTCATCGATTGAGTTCCCTGATGATGGTTCTCGGTTTGAGTATTGTAATCCTTCTGCAGTTGCTGTAACGTCTGATTCAGGTTTAAAAGCGTATGCGAAACCGTCTCCGATTCGGCTTCCAGACTGCGAAAACGCGTATGAATCTCATCTTTTTCCAGACGTAATGCCGATAATTGTCCATTTAAAGGTTGCCATTCTCCGTCAATCTCGGTTAGACGATGCCGAAAATAGATGAATTCCAATTCTTTCAATTGCTCTTTTAATAAATTAAACCGATTCGCCTTCTGAGCCTGGCGCTTCAATGTCGCTACGTTCTTCTCTATCTCCATAATAATATCAGCAACACGTAACAGATCGTTTTCATTGGCGTTTAACTTGTTAAGCGCTTCCTTTTTCCGTTCCTTGTATTTCATGATACCGGCCGCTTCATCAAAAATATTCTTGCGCTCATCCTTTTTATCGCTAAGAACCGCGCTAACCATTTGCTGTTCGATAATTGAATAGGAATGGTTGCCCATTCCGGTATCCATAAAAAGATCATTGATATCCCGCAACCGACAGCGGTTTCCATTAATATAATATTCACTCTCACCCGAACGGAACAACCGACGGGTAATCGCCACTTGTTTATATATCAAGGGTAATATCCCCTTATTATTTTCAATTGTCAACGTCACTTCCGCAATATTCTGCGCTGAAAAACGGGCAGAACCGTTGAAAATGACATCTTCCATTTTTGAGGATCGAAGAGCAGTATAGCGTTGTTCACCCAGTACCCAGCGAATTGCATCAATAATATTCGATTTGCCGCACCCATTGGGACCTATCACCGCGACAATCCCATCGCTAAAATCGATTGATGTTTTTTGGGAAAAGGATTTAAATCCAATTAAACGAAGATTGGATAGATACATAAATTCCTTTGAACAGGGTTCTCATTCACATAAAACAATTCAATAATATACAATTTTTTCAGTTTTGTCAAGCTCAAAAAACTTAAAACATAGCTACTCTTGATTTTTAGAATACCTGCTTAGCCTAATCGGCCTTCTGATTGGCAGTTACTAATTCAAACCGAAATATTTTTAATAATGCAGATCAGCGATAATTTCCCCTTGTTTTTTTTCCGAAACTTTTTTATCGTTAGTTGAATTCTCCTCGAGAAGTTCCATACATTCGTCGAAAAGGTGTAACCGTGACTGGTTGTGAAAAATGAATAACCGATTGCAATTATTAATTTTTCTAATTTGATCGGAGTACCCATGATATCGTTTACTTATGACTCCCCGATCGGATCAATCCTTATTCAATGGACCGATGAAGGGATTAACCGGGTGGATTTTACGTCCGAATATCCGACGGGGAATATCCTCCCCGATTCGAGGTTAACTCAACTGGCCGTGACTCAACTCACCGAATACTTTTCAGGACAACGGCGGGAGTTTACACTTCCGCTACACATAGTCGGGACACCCTTTCGGAAGCAGGTTTGGCAAATACTACAAACTATCCCTTATGGAGATACACGCAATTATCAGCAAATTGCGGCTGCGATCGGCAATCCGAAGGCGTTGCGGGCAGTAGGCCAGGCTAACCATTTCAACCCGATCGCCTTGATTATTCCCTGCCACCGGGTCATCGGAAAAAATGGAAGCATGACCGGTTATGGAGGCGCGATATGGCGAAAAGAATGGCTGCTGGAACACGAAAAAAAATATACAACTAAAATTAATTCTTGACAGTATTTTTTTTTTCATTATAATATCCTTTGAGACATCAATCAAGGAGACCATAATGAGAAATTTTAAATATGCGCTTCTGATAGGGTTTGCTCTGGTAACCATTATCACGGCTAATGAAATGACCCGCATTGGCGCCCGCCCCATCGCGCTGGGCGAGGCCTATAGCGTTATGGCGGACGATGGATTCGCAATTTTCTATAATCCCGCCGGATTGACCTTGCTTCAGCGGCAGGAAATCAATCTCTATTACAGCAATCTCTATGGATTGGATATTAAAAACTCCTATTTCACCTATAATCTACCCCTTGGGGACATGGGTTCGGTTGGAATTGACTGGCATAATACCGGCCACAATCGAACCGGATTGAATCATTCCTATAACAAATTGGGAACGGCCATTGCCTGGCGTTTCGGGCGATTGTTTACAGGGCTTAAAGCCAATTATTTCCGGACGGACGTCAGTTGGAACGGGATAAATTACGGGAAAGGTAACGGCTGGTCGGTCGATGCCGGAATTCTTTATCAGCTTACTCCAGCCATTCGCCTGGGTCTGGTGGCCATGAATCTCTATGACCAGATATCCTATGGCAAGGGAAACCGCCATCGGTATTTCGATACCCAATGGGGCACCGGCATGGCCTATTCTCTGTTGAACAACTGGTCGATAGCTGCTGCCTATGGCAAGGATTACGGCTCATTTGGCACGGAATATGTATGGAATAACCTGGTTTCAATACGTTCGGGTTACCACCGCCCTCTTTTTGCCTCCGACGAAATCATGGAAAATGCCAACAAGGATTTTATTTCAGGTCTGACCTGGGGATTGGGTTTGCATTGGCGTTTTATGCGTGTTGACTATGCTTTTGAAAACCACACGGATTTGGGAATCAACCACCATTTTTCCGCCACATTCTATTATAATCCCGATCTAATAGCGATCCGGGATGCGACGATGACTCAACAGCCTCTTTTCAAATCGCTTTATCATAACTATGAGCAACAGGAAAATTTTATCAATATTGTACTCAAAAATTCAGATATTCAAGCGATACGCGCGCAAATTAAAATTAAACTTCCATATTTAATGAACGATTATTACGAGGAAACCCAGGTTTTACCCCCCCAGAGCATCCAAACCTATTCGTTCAAGATTCAATTTCAAAACGATATTTTAAAACGGGAGGACACGAAATTTGACAATCTGATCCAACCCGAAATTATCGTCGAATATGTCAAGGATAATACTCGCAAACGAACCCAGAAAAAAATGACGGCGCTTTATGTCATGGGAAGAGGAAAAATCCAATGGAACGATACCCGTTTAGCGGCTTCTTTTATCACCGTAGAAAATCCCGCAATTGAATTTCTTGCCCGTGAAAGTATAAAACGTCATTATTCATTATTAACACAAATGGATATGGATAATTCCATTGGACGCGCAATGTCTGTTTTCAATACCCTGACCTCCATGGGGATTATTTATAATCCCGACAAAAACACTCCCTATTCGCAAGTTGGCGGGAATGAGCAGATTTTTGATAATATTCAATATCCCATTGAACTTTTGGAAAGTAAAATTGGGGATTGTGATGATTGTACGGTATTATTTTGCTCGCTTCTGGAAAATCTGGGTATTCCGACCTGCTTGTTAGATGTCAATGCTCCGGGCCAGGGACACATTTATATGATGTTTGATACCGGTATTCCCCTCAATCAAGCTCAGCAGTATTTCGTTTCGAGCAGTGAATACGTCCAATATCAGGGACGGGTTTGGATGCCGGTAGAAATCACGATGCTCGGGAAATCGTTCTGGGAAGCATATAAATTTGGAATTGATGAGTATTACCGCCGGTTTCAACAAAATCATATCCACCCCTATTTAGTAAGCGATGCCCAAAAAGCATATAAAGCCGGTGATGTGGAATCCCAATTACCCCAATTACCCCAATCAGAGAGAGTTGAACAACTGGTTCGTCAGGATTTGCTCACCTATAGAAACC
>CAZWDO010000002.1:5284-9082 GCA_964632485.1 uncultured bacterium | reverse complement strand
ATGTTTGCCGCACTGATAAAGAACCTTCAGATACAGAAGGATTGTATGATATTGGGGCTTGTCTTCTTAGTTATAATCAACTGGATTCAGCGCAGGTCTATTTCAACAAATGCCTGGCAAAAAACGATCGATTTGCCGATGCCTGGAATGCCCTGGCCGTTATTGCCACCCGGCGGAAAGACTATACTTCAGCGCAAACACAAATCCAACGGGCTATTGCCCTGGAAAATGATAACTATGGTTTCCGGCTGAATTTAATTGTTATCTATTATCTTTCCGGTCAAAAAGAAAAAGCAAATCAGGAACTGGAAATAATTCCACCTGGAGAAATTCCGAACTTACAACAGATTAAAAAGCAATTTGAACCCTAAAACCGGTATGCTCCGAAAAAAAAATCTTGCCTTTATAATCCTCGGTATTCTAACGGCCCTTATCTATACAATTGCAGTTTCATTTTTTTCCTGGTATTCAAATAAAACCCGGTTGCAAGACAAACTGGAAGAAATTGACAATCGGTTGCTAATTGTGGCCCATAGCCTAAAACACATGTTACCGACCGATTTTCACGACCGGGCCATCGATGAAAACAGCATCTCCCTTGAGGAAGAATTGAAATACCGCCAAATTTTTTCAAAATTTTGCGATGAAACAGAGTTTAAATGGCTCTACACATTGGCAGAAAAAGATGGAAAATACTTTTTTACAGCGCCTACCGTCACTGCTGAAGAAGCAAAAGAAAAAGAATCCTGGTATTTTTATCCCTATACGGATATTCCAGAAGAGTTCATTCGAGCTTTTCAAACCAGCCAAACACTCTTTGTTACTTATGGGGATCAATGGGGAGAATTCCGTTCCGTTGCGATCCCTGAAACCAGTCCAAATGGTAAAAAATATCTGGCGTGCGCCGATATTGAGACAACCTACTTAGCTGATCTTCACCGTAAAATTTTTATCGAATCGATTTTAATTGCCCTATATTTTATCTTAAGCTCCATCCCCGTCGCATTATTTATTCGATTCTACTTTCAAAAATCATCGAACGAACTTAAATCCATCAATGAAGAGCTGTTCCGGCATAAAACCCAACTTGAGGAACTGATACTCCTTCGAACCAAAGAAATACAGGAAATAAACCACAAATTAGAAAAAGAGCTGGAAGAAAGAAAATCAATTCAAACACAACTTGTTTTAGAAAAAAACAAATTGGAAGAAGCTTTAACTCACATGAAAACTCTCCATGGGCTGTTACCCATTTGCTCATCCTGTAAAAAAATCCGCGATGACAAAGGGTATTGGAGTCAGTTGGAAGAATATATCGAACAGCATTCCGAAGCGGAATTCAGTCATGGAATATGTCCCGATTGTAAAAAACGTCTCTATGGTAATTATATTCCCAGTTAGCATTCCTCTTTATAAAATTATCCCCTCACCGAATGTTCATCCTTATATCTAATTTTTTTCGGAATGACGATATTGTCAATTATCCGGATTGAATCCGTTCACAGCGCAAACCGCCAGAGCATAACAGATTTCAATTTTTTTGACAGACCGGGCAAAAAAAAGCGCTTCTCTGAGCAACCACACAGCGCTGAATAGGAGTTCCGCAAGAACTGCACGGCGATCCTTCGAGACCATAAACATTGAGATGCACCTGATGATATCCGGGCTGACCATTACCACAGACGTATTGCTGATCATCGAGACTGGTTCCATTGTTAAGAATCGCCGCTTTCAGAATTGTTATAATTGCCGTAGCTAATTGATCGTATTGGTTGCGCGTTAAACTTCTCGCGATGGATGCAGGATTGATGCGCGCCAGCCATAAAGCTTCATTAACATATATATTGCCCAACCCCGCTACAAATTTTTGGTCCAGCAATAGAACCTTAATGCACTTTTTACGGTTACGGGTCCCAACATAGAGATACTCAGCGTTAAATTGGGGTGAAAGAGGTTCAGGACCTAAATCCCCAAGCAACAATTCGACATTATCAGTCAGAAAAAAACGACCGAATTTACGCGGATCGACATAAAAAAGCTCCTTCATTCCACTCAACCCAAAACGCGCCCGTATCCACGGTTTAAAACGTTCCGGCAGGCAATATCGTCCGCAAATCAGCTTGCCGGTCATCCGTAAATGGATTCCCCATATTTGAGTGTTGGACAATTCAATCAAAATATACTTGCCCCGACGATAAACATCACGAATCGTCGCGCCGGTGAGAGTTCGAATGAATATTTGATCCGGACAATTGCCAATCAGCTTCAGCCAATCAATTTCAACCCGCTCAATCATAGCCCCCAGGATAAATTTCCGCGTATCGCGCATGATAACTTCGACTTCTGGAAGTTCAGGCATTTCACATTTCCTTTTGTTCTGTTACTTTAGCTATCAATAACGTCAAATCATCCTGAAAAGAAATATATTCCACGAATTCCAGCCCTCCCAATCCTCAAACAGGGCAAAAAAAGTGACTCCATATTTAAAAAAGCGTAGCAAATAGTCTCCTTGTTTAAAAGCGTAGCAAATAGTCTCCTTGTTTATTAGAATATAGTTATATTTTTTTCTATGTCAAGTCAATAGTGCTACGATCGAGGGTTCATTATCAAAAAAAAACTTGACTTTTTAAGTTTTTAAATATAAATTATTCATAAGCGATCTGTTTCAACCGTTTTTCAAATCCTGACGTGTTGGCCACGTTCGGTCCTGATTTTATGGATCGACAAGCAAAAAACTGACGGATGCCTGGTACGAATTTGTAAGTTTGTTTGGCGGGTGCCTGCAAAAAAAGCCACCAACATTCAACCTGTCCACAGGAATTGATTATGAATCATCATGAAATTCATCCCTTCACCCACAAAATCAGCTCAACTGACCGCAGCGCCATCAAAAGACACCTTTCCGGCGTAATCTGGTTCACCGGCCTGTCCGGTTCCGGGAAATCAACTCTGGCCAACGAAGTAGAATATCGCTTACATCATGATTACCACTCCCATACTTACCTGCTCGATGGGGATAATATTCGCCAGGGACTTAATGCTGATTTGAGTTTCACAGCCGAAGACCGCCGGGAAAACATCCGCCGCATCAGTGAAGTCTGCCGCTTGTTCGCCGATGCCGGATTACTCGTGTTGACGGCATTTATTTCACCCTTTCAAGCCGACCGCGCTCAAGCCCGCCAAATTATCAACCCATTTCCATTCATAGAAATATTTGTGGATTGCGCCCTACACGTCTGTATTCAGCGGGATCCCAAAGGACTTTATCATAAAGCAATGAAAGGAAAAATCGAAAATTACACCGGCATTGATTCGCCGTATGAAATCCCCGCAAATCCTGAGCTTCGCGTATGCGCTGACTCTCAAACCATCGAAGAAGCCACCAGGGAAATTATGGCTTATTTAGTGTCTGCTAACCCATTTAATTTGAAAAACTTTGTATCATGAATGGCTGGAGCGCCCAATATGTAATTCAACCTTACCCGATCGATTGTCGCCCCGAGGTCATACTGCCAGATTCCACCGTTTATGACTAAAGAGATTCCATTCCACACCCCTCCCGTTTAAAATGCCAATCAGGAACTGCCTTCTGAAAATAAATCAAATCCATTTAAGCTTGTCAATTCTGATAATATTTCTGTACCAGTCAACCATTATTTTTAGTAAAACCCTTGATGAAAAAATCGATTCGTTGCTCAGTATCATGAGTTTGGAAGAAAAAATTACTCAGCTCCATGGGGAAGGTTTATTGACAACGGCAGAAAATCAACGATTGAATATTCCCGGTTTTAACATGTG
>CAZWDO010000002.1:0-5274 GCA_964632485.1 uncultured bacterium | reverse complement strand
GCCATGGCAGCGAGCTGGGACACGGAGCTTATCTATCGTGCCGGAATTGCTCTGGGCCGCGAGTTTTGCAGCAAAGGGAAAAATCAGGCGCTGGCGCCTTCACTTTATCTGACCATTGACCCACGCAACGGCCGCAATTCCGAAAGTTCTGGTGAGGATCCCTGGCTCGCGGGACAAATCAATCTGGCCTTAACTCAGGGGATGCAGACCCAGCCACTGATAGTCACCGCTAAACCATTAATTGGTGAGAACCGGCAAATTGACCGCCACTATGCAGATATTATTATCAGTGAAAGGGATCTGATGCTGCATCATGCCTGGCCCTATATACTCCTGATACGTGATGCCGACGTAATGAGCATTATGAGCGCCTACAATTTCTTTTATGGAATAAAAAGTTCGCAAAGTCACTATCTTCTTGATGAAATACTCCGACAAAAACTGGGATATCCCTATTCCGTTGTCTCCGATTGGGGTGCGATTTGGGATGCTCATGCCGCCATTACTGCCGGGTGTGATGTATGCATGGGATCCACTCATTACGCCGACCTTTTATTGAGTCTGGTCGAGAGTGGGCGCGTTCTGCCTTCAACTATTGATCAAGCAGTCCGCCATGTCCTGCGCGTCAAATATCTTTCAGGTATGATCGGATTACGTCCACCCGCCGATCCTTATTATGTCAATTCGGAAGAACATCGTCAACTGGCCCTGGAAATTGCGCAAAAAAGTATTATTTTACTTAAAAATGAAAACCAGTTACTACCTTTGGATCGCGATCAAATTCAAAAAATAGCCGTGATCGGACCCTCAGCCGATCAAATTCAATTGGACGGTTATGGCAGCAGTTTTGTTGTTCCCATGATGGCAATCACTCTTTTGGACGCATTTCGGGAAACCCTGGGGACAGAAAAAACGCTTTATTCAAGGGGTTGCGCGATTGCCGATGAAGATAGCAGCGAATTTAACGCTGCGTTGGAATACGCGCGTAAAGCCGATGTTGTTATATACGCCGGCGGACTCGATTTTACGCGCGAAGGCGAAGAACTCGATCGCGTCGGCGATAGTCTTGGCCTGCCCGGATTGCAGCAACTCCTGATTAAACGCCTGGCGGAAATCAATCCCAATATCATTATCGTTTTAGAAAGTGGGGGCATCTGCGCCGTCGAAAACTGGATCGATTGCGTTCCGTCCCTGATATACGCGTTTTATCCCGGTCAGGAAGGCGGAAATGCTCTCCGCGATATCATTTTCGGCTATTGCAATCCCTGCGGCAAACTCCCGGTTACGTTACCTCGCGCCGACGATCAACTCCCGCCCCGCTCAAACATCTACACCGATCAATATGGGTATCGCTATATGCAAAATCAGCAATTATCACCCCGATTCCCATTCGGATACGGTTTGAGCTACACTACTTTTCAATATCAATTGATAAAAATTACACAGAATGCCATCACATCGCCAAATCTCTTTACGATTCAAGCACAAATTATCAATAGTGGGGTCCGGAACGGTTCGGAAATATCTCAACTATATTTGCGCCGGATCGAAGGAAATACTTCCATGAACAATCACTTTAACAGCATGTCACATAACGACCCATCTTTGAAATCCGTTCTACCGTTACAAAAAAAGGGACCACCCGGCTGGCAACTCAAAGGGTTCGTAAAAACAGAAATTCCAGCTCACGCTACTCATAGTGCGCAATTCGAACTTTCGAGGGATGCATTCTGGGATTATAACGAAACAACAAGATCTTTTGAAATCCTCCCCGGACTTTATGAAGTGGCTATCGGGCCTTCATCCGATTCTTTGCCCCTGAGAGGAACGCTGTCGATCGAATCCTTGCCAATGCAGGCCGATTTAACCATTTCCGATATTAAATGGACCCCCCGCTATCCAATGGCGGGAGAATCGATCCGTGTGGTTTTGTCGGTAATTAACTGTGGCCTTGTACCCACTTCCGCCCACGATTCATTGGATATCGAACTCAACATAGGCCAGAACCCGACACTGCGGCTGCGAGAAGCCTTGGGCGCTATCCCTGTGAATTGCAAAAAACTACTCGAACTGCATATTCCTTCAACCGAAACGGCGAATACCTCATTCCCGGTTTCGGGAAAATACAATATACACGTCTTAATCAACTCAGAAAACCGTCTGCCAGAAATCACCCAGTTAAATAACGATCGTGATAAATCAATCCATGTATTGGAGCCTGCGCCATATAATCTGGCGCTCAATCAAGCAACTACTGCGTCTTCTGACTGGGAAGGCATATTCGACACACTTCTCAATAAATTCTCCACTCTACCTCAAAATAGTTATGAAGGATTCTATGCTGTTGACGGCAATTATTGGACTCAATGGATATCTGCCGGACAGGAAATAGAAACTCTTACACTGAATTTGGGGGAAATCAAAACGCTTGATTGCATTAAACTTTATTGGGATTTTTATTATGCCCGGGAATATAAATTATGGGGCGCTCTTAACGGAACCGATTGGTGGCAAGTCTATGACGAAACCAACAGCAACGGACAACTGGATAGTATTGTAATTCAAACCTCCTGCCAATATCTACGTCTGATCTGCCGGCAAAATATCGATCCATGGCCATATAGTCTTTGTGAATTTGAAGTGTATGGAACCCAATCAACTACTAAAATAAATGAACTATCAGTTACTGGCAGTTTATTACAGATCAGGGATAATTATCCCAATCCATTCAATGATCAGACAATCATCCGCTATCACCTGTCCGCAGCAAGCAAAATCAAACTGGAAATATTTGATATTCTGGGACGTTTAGTGGCATGTCCGATCAATGAACGGCAAGCCGCCGGAGAACACAGAATTAAACTTAATGCAGCCAGATGGAAATCAGGTCTCTACTTCTATCGTATCCACGCAGAAAACCAAAAGATCACCCGGCGTATGCTGCTGATAAAATAAGAGATTCAAACCATAATTCCAAAAGAGGACGATATGAAAATCATAACGGCTATCATTTTTCTTAATTTGTTTTTCATAATAGAAGCTTCTGCGATAACGCGCCATGTCTATTCATCCCAGGGCGCTGCGGGTTTGCAAAGCGCCATATCCGCCACTCAGGCGGGAGATACCGTCCTGGCGCATTCGGGGACCTATTATCTGGCCGATCTGGGAGCGAACGGTCTGGTCATCATGGCGGCCGTAACCCTGCGCGGCGCCGATGGAGAGGAAAACGTCATTTTTTCCGGAGAATCGAGCGACGGCGTCACTCATTCCCGAGTCGTTACTGTTGTATCCACTCCGGCGACGGCAACCCTGGAAGCGCTCACGATCCGTGACGGGAATTCCGGTAACGGCGGTGGACTGCTGAGTTATTATGCGCAATTAGAGCTGAATCAATGCCGCTTTGATGAAAATGAGGCCGATACTTCCGGCGGTGGACTGCTGGCCATCAATTCCGATATTGAAATCACCAACTGTTCATTCAAATATAACAAAAGTGAAAGCGGAGCGGGTATCAGCATTGTCAGTTCCGTGGCCCGAATAGATAGCGTCAGCTCTGAAACCAACGAAGGCGTGTCCGGCGGCGGTCTGCTTTTCAGCGAAACAGTTATGAATATGACCCGATCCCGCTTTTTCGCCAATCGCGCCACTAACGGCGCCGGTATCCTTATCGACCAGTCATCGGGCGCTATATCCTTTTGCGAAGTGTTGGAAAACCAGGCGACTAACTCTGGCGGTATCATGATCGTCAAAAGCGATTCCCTGACCATCGCCGATAGTTATATTGACGACAACGATGCGGCCGAGGGCGGCGGCTTCTACCTTGACAGTTGCGGTACAGCCTTACTGATAGCCCGCAACAGTATTTGCCGCAATACCGGGATCGGCTATGGTAGCGCCATCTATATGAGCTACAGCCTATGCGAAATCAGCGAAAATATCATCGACGAAAATATCTGCCGCGGAGATGGGGCTGTGTTTATGTTTGAATCCTCTCCCCGTATCACCGGCAACCAACTGGCGCTCAACCAGTCCCACGGCTATGGCGGTGCCCTTTACGTCTATGGCCACTCCCAACCAGAAATCAGCTATAATTCTATTTATAATAATCAGGTCGATTATGGCGCAGCCTTGTATATCGAATACGAATCGTATCCAGTATTGCAATACAATACCATTGTCAACAACATTGCCCGCATCGGCGGAGTTATCACCTGCGTGGAACGATCGAAAGGTCGGATTGAAAATTGTATGACCGTCGATAATGGTTCCACCGAAAACATCAGCAGGCGATATATTTTCATCGTTTCGAATGCGGATTCGGTTTCAACCCGTAACTGCAATCTCTATTACAATACCTTTCAAACAGATGAAGAAGTTTACAACGGAATGGGGATACAGATCGATATGTCCAATAATTTTTGGTGGGAAACTGACAGCGCTGCAGTACGTAATCTGATAGTCGGACATGCCGACATTACGCCCGTTGCGCCGGTTTTTATCACAGGAACTCCGGGCGAACCCATGCGGGTGGATTCTATTCATACGGAACCAGTGGAATTATTGGTTCCAGGAGAAACGATTGAACTCACATTTTTTGGCCAGGACCGTTCGGCGCAATATCGGGAAGCCGCTGTCGCCATTATCACCAGCAATGCTAATCAGGAAGGAATCGCCGTGGCGCTGGTCGAAACGGAAAAAAATAGCGGAATCTATCAAGGAAGTTTCAAAATAGAACATACGACAGCCAACGATACGACCCGACTGGATGATATCCGACAGATTTTGCGTGTATTGCCTCCCGATACCATTGCTATCACGGCCAATGTCAACCGAAACCTGATTATTACCATTCCTTTTGATTACAACACCAGCGCGCAGGAAAATCAAACCGCATTGTCCGCTTGCCATCCCATTTTGGGCTTCAATACCCCGAACCCGTTCAAAGATCGAACGGCGATTCCAATTTACCTGCCGGAAGGCATGCGCGTGGAAATCTATCTTTACAATCTCATGGGAGAAAAAATCCAATGCCTGTATAAGGGTTTCCTATCTGGCGGCTCGCATGAAATATCCGTCAATGGCGAGGGACTGAGCGGCGGAATCTATTTTTACAGTATGCAAACGCCGCTGGGACGATTCGTCAAACGCATGCTCCTCCTTAAATAAAGACATGCCGGACTCCGATCCGGCATCCATGGGCAACCGACGTCATGCCGGGCCCCGATCCGGCATCCATGGGCAACCGACGTCATGCCGGGCCCCGATCCGGCATCC
>CAZWDO010000001.1:450008-456646 GCA_964632485.1 uncultured bacterium | reverse complement strand
AGGGCTTGCCCGTGTTCAGGTTGCGGTCAAATCATATATCTTTCCCGGGACAATCAGCTCTTCCTTTATGTTCGAATTCAATATCGGCTTGACAAATATAGTAATGGGCTATATATTTAATCAATAGCCGTTAAATGCAGCTTTTTTAATGATTTGAGGAAAGGTTAATTGAATGCCGGAAATTTGCAGATTTTTAGGTATCGTCATCCTGATGTATTTTGAAGAACATAACCCTCCTCATATCCATATTCGCTACAATGAATTTAAGGCGACCATGAGCATCGCCAACCTGAATATTATTGAAGGTTACGTCCCTGCGAAAGTTCGAGGTTTGGTCGAGGAATGGGCGGAATTGCATCAAAAGGAATTGATGTCTATGTGGGAAACAAAATTATTCAAAAAACTCGAACCCTTGGTATAAATGAGTTAAACCAATGGAATGCGTATTTTTGACTGAAGCCCGATATGTCAAGGATTATATTGTTTATATCAAATTCAATACAGGCGATGAAGGCGAATTGAACTTGAAAGATATTGTTTTTAAATATGATATTGCAAAGCCATTACGTGATGTAGACAAATTTGCCGAGTTTTATTTGGATGAGTGGCCTACTTTGGCTTGGAAATGCGGATTTGATATTTCGCCTGAATTCTTGTATGAAAGATTGACTGCGGGGAACTTTCATTCCGCATGAGATCTTTACAATGATAAAAGCGCTAAAACGATTGTCATCATTTCATTACCCGCTGCCGGAAGAAATGCGATGTCAATGCTCATTATATGAGGGAATTCGACGCTATAGCGGTTTATGACGATCGAATCATCCTGAATGAAACGAAAGCGACGGACAGAGTTGATTATGTAACGGACTTCGTCGCGTTTATCCAGGACGGCGAGGGCTGGATGCGTATGGTTCAGAGTCGGATACTTACTTCCCATACATATAATGAAGATACGGCGAATGAAATCGGGCGATTGATCAACGAAGAATATGCTGAGCTGTTTTTTCTTTTTGAACAGAGAATGGATGAATTGCTCATAAAAGAGAGCCGCTGAATGGCCATCTCTGATCATCTGGAGTTTGGCCTTGATAATCAGACCATCGAAAAAATTGTGGCGCTGTTTCGCGATATCCCCGAGATCAATCAGGCGATTGTCTATGGTTCACGATCGAAGGGCTGCTATAAAAAGGGCTCTGATATCGATATCGTGTTGCCCGGCGACGAACTGACGTTGAAAATTCTGTTACGGGCAAGCCAGTTGCTGGACGATTTGCTTTTACCCTATACGTTTGATCTTTCGCTTTATGACCAAATTGAGAATCCGGATTTGCTCGACCCTATCCGACGCTTGGGAAAAGCCCTATACAGCAGATAGCAATCAATGTTCATCAATATCTATCACAGGAAGGAATTAAGTTATGGCTTTCATGGAAAATTTGAAGAAGAATACTCAGCCGACGCCGAAAAAACTTCGCGACTTCAATTTTCTTTTCGCCGCTGTTTTCGGCATCATCGGCGGGATCATGTTTTGGAAAGGCAACCCGTTCCATGGCTGGATGCTGGGGATCGGCGCTCTGTTCCTGATAGCGGGCTTGACATTTCCGCGCCTGAGCCAGACGCTCTATGTCGTCTGGATGGCGTTGGCCACTGTTTTGAGTTTGATTATGACCCATGTGATCCTGGGTTTGTTTTTTTATCTGGTTATCACGCCGATCGGACTCATTTTCAAACTTTTAGGAAAACGTTTTTTTCCCTGGAAACCGGATCCCAGCGCGACATCGTATTGGATTGCCAAGGATCCCTCGCAATATAACCCCAAACATTTTGAAAAGCAATTCAGCTAAAAGGGAAGACCATGACATTGATCGATAAAAAAGGAAAGCTTTTCGGGATTATCAATCTGATCGATTTGATTGTGCTGATCCTGTTGGCATTGCTGCTGCCGACTTTATACTTTGCTTACAAGCTCTTCACACACAAACCGGAATTGGCCATCGAGGAAAGGGTATTGCCGGTTGTATTTAAAAAATTGGATGCGCAAAAGGCGGAAAAGATTAAAGTCGGGTTGGAGGAGATCAATCAGGCAGGGGAGGTTATGGCGCGTTTGACGGCGGTTCACAAAGTGGAACCGCAACTGGATTCGATTGTTACCGGGGATGGGCGGGGGAAAATCGCCGTACCCGATTCCTCCTATACTCAGCTTTTCGCGGATATGGCGGTTCGCGCCCAGGTTCTCGCCAACAGATTTGCATTCAGAGATATAATTTTTACGACAAATGATTATAAAGAAAATTTTCATAAAGAATTTGATTTGTATTTCGCGGGAGATACATTTCGAGCCCTGGTGGAGGTCTATAATCCTCCGCCCCCTCCGTCCCCTCCGCTTCCCCCGCCGGTCTATGACGATACGTTATGGTTGAAGCAAGCGGTCTCTTTTTATCAGGTGCATCCCGCACAATTACCGCGGATAAAAGTTGGCGATACAATGGTTGTGAATGAAAAGAAAATTGCCAAAATTACCGCGATTGATACGGTAGAAACGGACTCGATCAAAGCGCAGCTCTATTCCAGCGCTTATACCCAGTTCCCGCTGAAACGATATCGCCTTCGCGTATGTCTCGATATGTTGTGCTATTGGAATGGCGCTTCATTGATATGGAACGGCCAGCCCATGGGCATGAATGCGAATTTTACATTTACTACCGATAAGTATTCAGTGAAGAGCCGTTTAGAGCCTTTGCGTGTCAAAGAGGTCATAGAGGTTAAAGAGGTCATAAGGGTCATAGAGGTCAAAGAAATCAAAGAGGTTAAATTTAAAATCCCCTATGAATTAACTGAAAAGATTCCCTTCATTCGTAAAGGGCTGGTGATGGAAGATACTGCGGGGATTGAGATCTCTCGGATCGTCCGGGTCGATTCGCTCAGCAAGCAAATTGGAATCGGTTGGTTCCGCGGAAAAGCGTTTCAGGAAGAGATTTCCTATCATGTATATCTTACTCTAAATTTATTATGCGTGAAGGATACTTATGGTTGGATATTCAATCGCACGCCATTAAAAATTGGCAATACGATCACGGTACCTTTTACGGAAATCGACATTCAGGGTGTTGTACTGGAGATAAAATAGCTGGGGAAAGGTCATGCCGGACACCGATCCGGCATCCATGGGTAAATGATAGATTCCGGGTCAAGCCCGGAATAACAGAGGAATGGTTGACCAGTGGATTCCGGGTCAAGCCCGGAATGACAGAGTAATCAGCGTCATGCCGGACACCGATCCGGCATCCATGGGTAATAGCAAATCCAACAGCAACGCCGCAGGTTTCAACCCGCATGATACCTAAGAAAGGAGAAGCCATGAAAAAATGGGTGGTCATGATCTATATGGCCGGGGACAACAATCTCTCTCAGGCTGGTTTTGAAGATATCGACGAATTGTGTCAGATTGGTAGTAGTGATGATACGACATTTCTGGTGGAATTCGACAGTGAAGGATATTATCGGGAAACGATCCGCTATGAAATCAGCCAGCCGGAGGCCGATGCAAAAGCCCATGCCATTATTCGCCAAAAACTGGGCGAAACCGATAGCGGCAATCCCAAAACTCTGGCCAGGTTTTTGGAGTGGGGCGCGCAACATTATCCCGCTGAAAACTATTTCTTGATTATCTGGAATCATGGCGGAGGCTTCAAATATCGGCGCATCCTCGAGAAATTGCAGGTGGACCCGGAATCGCAAAAATACCTGTTATCCAATCCGCGCCACAATCAACCCGCCAACCGGCTCTACGGCCTCGCGCGCCATACGGTTTTCTTTCACCCTGAAATGCTGGCTGAACCATTATCCCTGGATACTCCAATGCCTCACGTCCGCAACATTGCCTGGGACGATATGACCGGCAATTCGCTGGATTTGCTTGAAATACGGAAAACGCTGCTGAAGGTTCGCAAAAAACAACCGAACTTCAATCTGGCGATCATCGGCTTCGATGCCTGCCTCATGAATATGCTGGAGGTCGCCTACCAACTGCGCGATTTATGCGGCGCCGTTTTCGGCTCGGAAGAGACAGAACCCTTCGCGGGATGGCCGTATCATAAATTGGCCGCTTTTTTCGCGGGGAACAAGGGCGATTTTTCGTTACCGGAACTGGCTAAATCCCATGTCAAAGCCTATCGCGACTATTATAAGCTGTATCCGGACGAGCCGATTACGCAATCCGTGATCGCCGCGGCCGGGCTGAAAGATCTGGCATCGGTCTTCGACCAATGGGCCACGCTCTTTTCGAGGCTGCTCTCCGAGAACCTGGAAGTGTGTCTTTTGATCCGACATGGCGTTCAAACCTTCACTTTTGGCGATTACGTCGATATCGGAGACCTGGTGAAGCTGACGCTCGAACATCTGCGGGAGAAGATGCCGGATCATCCGCTGAGCGTCGCGATGATCCCGGTTACGGATCAATTCTTCAAATTTTATGAAAAAACAGTATTGGCGGATGTTCACCGGCACCGAACGGTCGCGCACAGCACGGGACTCTCCCTCTGGTTTCCCAATAAACGTTCGCTTTTTACTAAAAGCCGCAAGCATTATGCTAAACTGGAATTCAGTCGGGATTTCCCCGCCTGGCTTAACTTTCTTGAAGCGCTTTTCAAACGGCTGGAACGCTGATCTTATGGAGGTTTTATGGCGTCGCGCATCGATAGTATGAAACGCCCGCTGCAAATCGTCGGGCTATTTTTAGGATTTCTGGAAGCGGTATTGACCGCCGGTTTGATCCCTGCGAAAAACCTTCAGCCGAATATGCAGTGGCTGCTGCTGCTCACCATTGTCGTCATCGCCGGTTTGTTTACTGTAACCAGTATCATTATTTTGCTCTATCTGACGTTCTGGAATCCGTATCTGTTGTTCAATCCCTCGGATTACGCAGCCGGGGCTCAACCCCTGCTGTTCAAGCCGTTGCAGCCCGGTCCCGCTAAAACCCGGACCAATGCCGGAGCGGTATTTGATCATCACTACCTGCTTTTCATGCCCGGAAATAGCCGCGAACTCCCTTCGTTTTTCGACGCTATGCGCGATCATATCCGGGGCGGCTTCTTCAGCCCTCATGGGGCGCTGATTTTTGATTCCGACCTGCCATCCCATGTCTGGAAAAATTTTCTGGATGAGCACTGTTTGGAAGGTGAAATGGCGTTTTTATATGAAGATGAGGAACCGATCCGGGTCAATCCGCCTAGTGAAATGGAAAACTAATAGAATCCAATAGGTTCTTGTACCTGTGGATGAACTGAGCAATTCGAGATATTGGTTTATAATTGTTCCGGCAATCGTTATCAGAAAATGGATGATAGCTGTATGAACAAGGACACGTCAATTCTCGGGTAATAAATTGTCAAGCGGTAATGATGGACTACATATAATAATTAAAGGAAAAATATGATCGACAAAGAATTCCCCGTCATTATCCTTTGCGGCGGAAAAGGCACGCGCATTGCCGATATCGCCGAAAACATTCCCAAGCCCATGGTCCCGATCGGTGGAAAACCCATTCTCTGGCACATCATGAGAATCTACGCTGCTTACGGTTTCAAGAATTTTATTTTGGCGTTAGGCCATCGAAGCTGGGAGATCAAGAATTTTTTTTTGAATTATCGCGCTATGAACTCAGATTTTTCACTTGGTTTCGAGAATCAACATCAGGTTATTGACTATTTATCGCCGTTTGATATCAGTGACTGGCATATCACCTTTGCTGAAACCGGTGAGGAGACGCAAACCGGCATGCGGGTCAAGCTCTGCCGACAATATGTGCAAACCCCCTATTTCATGGTTACTTATGGTGATGGGTTAGCTGATATAAACATTGATTCCCAAATCCGTTTTCATATTAACCATGGGAAAACAGCCACTGTAACCTGTGTTCGCCCTAAAAGCCGTTTCGGTAGCATTGAGCTCGGTTCCCTGAGCCAGGTAAAAGCGTTCAATGAAAAACCGGATGCGGGCGGGGGGACGATCAATGGTGGTTTTTTTGTGTTTAATCGCTCTTTTTTCGATATTTTGGACGTATGTGGCGATGTCATGCTGGAGCGTGATCCGATGGATATATTAGTCCAGCGACAAGAGCTTTATGCGTATTTGCATGACGGGTTCTGGGAGCCCATGGATACCAGTCGTGAGCATCGTGTTTTAAATCAACTCTGGAATGAAGGAAACGCGCCGTGGAAAATTTGGTAATTCGAAATTGTTTTAATAGATTTTTTGAAAATAAACGGATACTGGTAACGGGACATAGCGGTTTTAAAGGTAGTTGGCTTTATTATTGGCTGGAAAAAATGGGAGCGCGGTTAATGGGAATCTCTTTGGATATACCTACTCAACCCAGCCATTTCCAGCTCTTAAATCCGGGGGGCGATCATCGCTGGGGAGATATTCGCCATGCTGAATGGCTACACCGGCAATTGGAGACATTCCAACCCGAAATAATCTTTCACCTCGCCGCTCAATCACTGGTAAGAAGGTCCTATCGGGAACCGGTCAATACATTTGAAACCAATTTGAACGGAACGCTTAACATGTTGGAATCATGCCGTCAATTGCCGGGACTGAAAGCGCTTGTGATCATTACCACGGACAAGGTTTAT
>CAZWDO010000001.1:375278-449998 GCA_964632485.1 uncultured bacterium | reverse complement strand
TGAGTCTATTTGGGGATACCGGGAGCATGATCCGCTGGGTGGCAACGATCCCTATAGCGCTTCAAAAAGCTGCGCGGAAATAGTTGTCCAATCGTACCGCTCAGCCTTTTTTCCTCCGGAAAAATATGGCGCGGGCCATGAGACGTTGATCGCCACCGTCCGTGCCGGGAACGTCGTTGGAGGCGGCGACTGGGGAGAAGATCGTTTGATTCCCGATTTGATTCGCGGTTGCATGAACGATAGTTCCACTTTAATCCGTAATCCTTCTTCTATTCGTCCCTGGCAGCACGCGCTGGAGCCCTTGACGGGATACCTGATACTAGCGAAAAAGATGGCGGAAGGCCATACCGATTTTGGCGTTAGTTGGAATTTTGGCCCACTATATCAACGAGGTGTTGTAGTAAAAAAAATGGTTGAGCAAATGCAGAGCCTCTGGCCCCGGCTTCGGTTTCATTTTGATGTCGAAACATCCGTTCAGTACAAGGAAACGCGAACGCTGCAGCTCGATGCCTCTCGCGCTCACTATTTGCTGGGATGGAATCCGGTTTGGGAAGATCAAACCATCATCCGTACGGTTGAATGGTATAAAGCCTGGCTTGAAGAAAAACGTGTATTGACCATTGACCAACTCGTTGACTATGTTATGGATGCCAGACGGCAATCCCAGGAATGGGTCTGTGAAATTTAAGAAAACGGCTATTGACGGCTTGTGGCATGTCGTACTGGAGCCGTATCAGGATGATCGGGGCTCTTTCACGCGTCTGTTCTGTTCTCGTGAATTCGTTCAAAACGGTCTTCCGGGTGATTGGGCGCAGTTCAATCTTTCACGGAATTTCCACCAGGGCACTTTGCGCGGGCTGCATTTCATGAATCTGGATGTCAGGGAATACAAAATCGTACGCTGTCAGAAAGGGAGAATCTATGACGTAGTGGCGGATTTGCGGTTCTGTTCGGCGACTTTCAGGCATTGGCTAAGTTTTGAGCTGAATGAACAGGTGGACGAGATGCTGGTGATTCCTCCTGGCTGCGCCCATGGGTTTATGACTGTATGCGATAGCTGCGAAGTTTTTTACGGACATTCTGCCTTTTACCAGGCGGAGTTAGATCTTGGCATCCGCTTCGATGATCCAGCTCTGAATGTTGCCTGGCCCTTGCCGGTTCGTCATATATCGGCTCGCGATCAATCCCTGCCCTTTCTCCAGGATATCATCCCTTCAAAGGACACCTAAATGCTTTGCCGTTTCTGTCAAACTCCCTTAACCAATCTGTTCATAGATCTGGGAACCAATCCTCCCTCCAACGCTTACCTCAACGAGAACGATTTATCAGCGCCCGAGCTGTGGTTCCCTCTTAAACTCTATGTCTGCGATCACTGTTTTCTGGTGCAGATAGATGAATATCAAAAAGCGGAAGCGATTTTTAACGATTCCTATGCCTATTTTTCTTCCTTTTCATCAAGTTGGCTCAACCATTGCCGGTCCTATACAGAAATGATGATCGACCGGTTCGCTTTAAATTCATCCTCAAAGGTCATGGAAATTGCTTCCAATGATGGCTATCTGCTTCAGTTTTTCAAGGAGCGGGGGCTTCCCGTACTGGGCATCGAGCCCACCCGTTCCACGGCCCGGGCCGCGATGGATAAAGGTATTGAAACAATTATCGATTTTTTTGGGATGGAATTAGCCCATCGCCTAGTTTCTGAAGGCTACCGCGCGGATTTAATATTAGGTAATAACGTGCTGGCGCATGTTCCTCATTTGAATGATTTTATCAAGGGTTTAAAAGCTATATTGGATGCCGAAGGAATCATGACTTTCGAATTCCCTCACTTGCTGAATTTAGTCGAAGAAAACCAGTTCGATACGATATATCATGAGCATTTTTCATATTTTTCACTGACGACTGTCGATACGATTTTCAGCGCCCATGGATTCCGTATTTTTGATGTGGAACGTATTCCCACTCATGGTGGATCGCTGCGCTTGTTTCTCTGTCACAGCGAAAACTTCCGTTACGGAAGCTCGTCGCGCGTTATGGATTTGCTGCAACTGGAGGATCGCAAAGGATTTCGTTCGGCAGTCTATTATCGGAGTTTTGCATCGAAAATCTTCCGGGTCAAATATGATTTTTTGACGTTTTTACTTGAAAACGTTCATCAGGGTCGAAAGATATGCGGTTATGGCGCCGCCGCCAAAGGTAATACACTTCTCAACTATGCCGGTGTTAAACCTGACCTCTTGCCGTTTGTGGCGGATAAATCACCCCATAAGCAAGGCAAGTTTCTGCCGGGTTCCCGAATACCGATCGTGAGACCGGATACTATCCGGGATTTTAAACCGGATTATGTGTTGATCTTGCCTTGGAATATTCAGGAAGAAATCATGGAAGAATTGAGCTATATCCGTGAATGGGGGGGGGGGTTTGTAATCGCTATTCCCCAGCTTCAGTTGTTTGCGAACTCGGATGCCCTCCGGTTTCAAGGATAACGAAATAGAATGAAACGCATACTGATTACCGGCGCCAATGGTTTTATTGGTAGATTTGTGGCCTATCGGCTGCTGGGGTGGCCTGTCGAACTCCATCATCTGGATATTCATCCGTGGAATTGTCAAAAATCGGGATATTTTTTTCATCAATTTAATCTATTGTCGAGCGGGGCATATGCGAAAAACCTGGAGAATTTATTAAAGACTATCGATCCAGATATCTGTTTGCATCTGGCCTGGTACACCAATCCTCGGGACTATTTGAACGCGCGCATCAATATAGAATGGCGGGACGCTTCTTTTGAATTCGCAAAAACATTTGCCCGTTGCGGAGGTAAACGGTTTATCGCTGTTGGCACTTGTCTGGAATATGGCCAGGTGTTGACCGAGTTCTGTGATGAAGAAGCCACGCCTCGTTTACCGGAAACTCTTTATGCGCAATGCAAAACCGAACTCTATGATAAGTTGACCGAATTCTTTAAAAAAGAACAAACTGAGTTTGCCTGGCCCCGGATTTTCTTTGTCTATGGTCCGCATGATCGACCTCAGCGACTGATTGGTAAAGTGATTGACGCTCTTTCCCGGGGGGTTTTTTTTGAACCGAAAAATGGCGGCGCTCGCCGAGACTATATTTATACTAATGATCTAGCCGAACAATTATGCGCTATATTGTTCAGTGATCTCGAAGGAGCCATCAATTGTGGATCAGGGCATACGGTTTCAATTTATGAAATTTGTCGATTGATTGGAGAGATTATGGGCAAGAGCAACTTGATTGTTGAAAACCATCAGGTAACCGATTATCCGGTGATACAACCCTCGTTGAAACGATTGATCAGTATTATACCGAACTTTTCGGTTACTCCCCTTGATCTTGGACTTAAAAAATCCGTGGACTGGTTTCTCTATCAAGGTCAGGATTTGGTGAATGAACGGTAGTTTGCGAGAAAAAAAAATTGGTTATGGGCCTCTAAGCAGTGATTTAAGCGAACCCGGAGACCGCCGTCGTTTTTGCGCATGGGCCGATAATCGTAGGGTGCCATTTGCCGTTGCCGATCCGAATGATTGGTATGATATTGTTTATCTTACTTATAATTGTGATATTCCGCGCTGGATCAATTATAAAACGAAATATGGAGATAGAACTCGCGTCATTTTTGAATTGGTGGATTCTTATTTTTTCGAATCATGGTCTTTGAAATCACAGTTGCGTGGTATAGGAAAATTTCTATGCGGTAATAGCAGCCGTTTCTACTGGAATTATCGAACGGCCATCCGTCAAATTTGCCAAGTCGCGGATGCGGTTGTGTGTTCCACGGATGAACAAAAAACATATATTAAGCGGTGGAATAAAAATGTTCATATCAGTCTTGATGTGTTCGCTAACGAAATTGCATCCAGAAAGAATGAATATACTCAGGGAAAGCGGTTAAAACTCGTATGGGAGGGACAACCCTACACGGCATTTAATATACTGATAATCAAAGAGATATTAAATCGACTGGCTGATCAGGTAGAACTTCACATTGTAACCGATCCGTTTTATTATGCGTATGCGAAACGTTTTTTTTGTCGAAAAACTTTGAATATTTTTAAGTCGGTTAAATGCCCCATTATCTTTCATGAGTGGAAAAAAGAGAGTTTTGTAGATATGATCACTCAATGTGATCTGGCGATTATTCCAATTGATCCCGATGATAGATTGGCTATGGGTAAACCTGAAAATAAATTAGTATTGTTCTGGCAGATTGGCATTCCAACTCTGACCAGCGCGACTCCGGCGTATACGCGCATGATGAATAGCGCTGGAATCGATATGGTATGCGCCTCACTCGAGCAGTGGGAAGTAAAGCTTTTGCAGTTTAGCTATATATCTGTTGAAGAGCGTCAGCGTATGGCGGATAAAACCCATGAATTTGCGAGTTTGACTTATAGTCAGGATAAAGTATTTTTACTTTGGGACCAGCTATTTCAATCGATACTCTGATATTTGCTGGGCGCTATCCTATTAGCCGTTAAATTAGCTATCATTAACCAGTATGTTTAGCAGTCCTATCCAGATATTGCATCTCCATGCAAGGCTTTTTTAAAACAACCTGGCTGACGAGTATCGGAAGTTTTCTACCTGTGTCGCTGGTAGTTTCTATAGCTGTGTTGAATAGCTAACCGCTTAACGCGCTTTAATAGCTTTCAATTGGGTAAATTCGATTACCAAGGAAATAGATATGAAAAATATTTGTTTGTTTTGCTTATTTTTTACTTTGAATGGATTAATTATTGAAGCGCAAGCTGGAGCACCGAATGAGTGGCGGGAAGATGCCGGGCTGACACGCGAGTTGGCGGCCATCGTTCACGATTTGCAGCTTGACAGTGTGTTTGATGTCGGTGAGGATGGTATGGAAACCATTTCGCTGGCAGTGGTAGATTTGTCGCAAAAGACACCGCGCTGGGGGGGCGTTCATGCCGATAATTTCATTTATCCAGCCAGTGTCTATAAAATGTATGCGGCTATGGGATTGTTGGCGGCGATTGAAAATGGCCAGCATGGTTTGTACGATTCTTATGTTTTGCATGCCCCTAACGTACGGGATCATAGCAGCGAAATCTCCTTTGACCCACGACCGGTTCTGCGAGAAGGCGATACGGTTACGATCGATTACCTGCTCGATCTGATGATCTCGCGCAGCGACAATACCGCCGCCAACTGCGTGATCGATCTGGCCAGACGCCCTTTTATCGATTCCATCATGCACCGTTACGGTTGGTTCGGCAGCGAGGTCACCCGCAAATTCCTGAGCAGGAAATTCGAGGACCCGGGTTATGACACGGTTCGAGGCACGGAGACCTGCGCTCTCCATGCCGTCGATTTCATGGTGCGTATTGAGCAATACCAACTGATTTCAAACTGGGTCAGCCTCAAACTAAAATCCTACCTGGGCCGGCAACTGGATAATTCAAAATTAGCGGCGGGACTGCCAAGGACGACCATGTTCTACAACAAAACCGGCTGGTACGCCTATTGGACCCATGATGCGGGCATCGTTCGGGATGGTCGGGTCCACTATGCGATCGCCTGTTTCCTGCCCGTGCCCGAAGAACGCGCCCTGCCGCTGATGAAGGAGCTTTCGCGTCGGGTTTATAGTTTTCTGGCTGAGCGTGCGACAGGCAATTGAAAATGTGCGTCAAAAGGAGAATGCCATGAAGGTATATAGCGCTGTGATTGAAAGATGTCATGATACCGGACTATATGTGGGATACGTTCCGGGTTTCCCGGGAGCGCATTCTCAGGCAAAAACCTTGGATGAATTGAATGAAAATCTTCAGGAAGTTATTGGCATGCTATTAGAAGAAGGCGAACCGGATTCAGATTCGCAATTTGTTGGCATTCAGAATATCATGGTTGCTTGAGAGATGGGAAAGTATCCGGTTTTAAAGCCATTTGAGTTGATAGCTATTTTAAAAAAGTTGGGATTTACTGAACGAAGGCAGAAAGGGTCCCATAGACTTTTTCGTCATGTTGATGGAAGGGCGACAACATTGCCAGTTCATCAAGGAAGGGATATCTCGCCTTTAATAGTTCGCCAAATCGCGAAGGATATCGGTATCTCGCTTGATGAATTTTACGGTGCGTTGTGATCAATTGTATGGCGATCAATATTCAGATAAATTTTTTATTAACTTGACAGGGGACACGAAATAGTTATATTGGAGATTGAAGCAGCGCCGGGGATTGATGGGTGCATAACCCGTGGATGCCGGGTGCGGAGCCGCACTGGCAATCGGTGTCCGGCATGACGCTGATGGTTACTCGTGGATGCAGGATCGGAGCCCGGAATGACAGACAAAAGAAAGCTGAAGCCGCGCCGCTGCAAGGAATAAAGGAAAAAATGGATTTCCAATTGTGCGGGAATGACAATAAATAATTTAATGTAAGGAGGATGCCATGAAGAAAGACCTATTGCTGGTTCTGGTGGACGGACGGAAACAATCCGCTGTGAAAGTCCAACAGATTTTAACCGAATGGGGATGCCTGATCAAGACCCGGCTGGGCATTCACGATGGCGTGCTGGATAACTGCACGGAACACGGTTTGATTATTTTGGAGTTAGTGGGTGATCCGGATAAACATCAGGAAATGACCCGTAAGTTGAATTTATTGCCCGGTGTCAAAGCAAAACTGGAAAATTTGGAAGTTGAGGACTGAGCAACGCGGGCTGAAAACCGCTGAATTTTTTACCTGTGGATTCCGGGTTAAGCCCGGAATGACATAATAGCGATCGGAATGACATAACAGAGAAAGGATAGAATATGCCGAGTTTAAAAGGAACTCAAACAGAAAAAAATTTACTAGCTTCCTTTGCGGGCGAGTCTCAAGCTCGAAATCGTTATAATTATTTTGCTTCACAAGCTAAAAAAGAAGGTTACGAGCAGATTTGCGCTATTTTTCAGGAAACGGCGGAGAATGAAAAAGAACATGCCAAGCGCTTTTTCAAGTTTCTTGAGGGCGGGGATGTTGAAATTACAGCGGCTTACCCCGCTGGCATGATCGGGACGACCCTGGAGAACCTGAAAGCAGCGGCGGCTGGAGAACACCATGAACACACGGTTTTATATCCCGAGTTCGCTCAAATCGCTGAAAATGAAGGATTCAAAGAAATTGCCGCCGCTTTTCGAATGATTGCGTTGGTCGAAGTAGCGCATGAGAACCGATACAATAAATTGGTTGATAACATTGAAAAGGGTATGGTCTTCAAAAAAGAAAAACCGATGGTTTGGAAATGCCGCAATTGCGGTTATACTGCCGAGGGCGGCGAGGCGCCGAAAACCTGTCCGGCATGTCTTCACCCTCAGTCGTTTTTCGAATTAATGGAAGAGAATTATTGATTCCCCCCTCACCCGCCCTCTCCCCCAAGGGGCGAGGGGAAAGATGGATTCCCGCTTCCGCTGGAATGACGGAGGGAGGTGACCCATGGATTCTGGGTCAAGCCCGGAATGACGGAGAGTGTCGCCGGAATGACAATCCCCCTCACCCTGCCCTCTCCCCTAAGGGGGCGAGGGGAAAGATGGATTCCCGCTTCCGCGGGAATGACGGAGGGAGATGACCCATGGATTCCGAGTCAAGCCCGGAATGACGGAGGCCGGAATGACGAGGAGCGGGGGTACAGCATGAAAAAGGCATAAGCCCAAGGAGGAATATGATACAGTTTCAAAAACAACCCGTCATGCGGCAGGTTGTATATAGTTTAATACCGGCCATCGTTGCCGGTATTTTTTTTTATGGCTGGTACACTCTGGTTGTGTGGTTGACTTCGATGATTACGTGTACGATAACAGAATGGTTGTTTGTCCGTTCTAAAAAAACAGCCAAAGTGTCCGAAGCGGTATGGGTGACCGCTACTTTATTTGCTATGACTCTTCCCCCGTCTATTCCGTTATGGATTGTTACCGTCGGCTGCATTTTTGCCGTCATTTTCGCCAAGATGGCTTTTGGCGGATTCGGCTTTAATATTTTCAATCCGGCCCTTGCGGGACGGGCTTTTATCTATATCGCTTTTCCGACCCAAATGACGGCGCATTGGACCAGCGCGGCTGATTTTACTCAGTTTCCCGCTGGATTGGCTGCCTGGCGCTATCAATTCGACGCCCTGACCAGCGCCACTCCGCTCTCCATATTCAGGGACGGGCTATCGATCCAACTTCCTTATTATAAACTTCTTTTTGGCAATATTAATGGAACGGTAGTCAAACTTGGAGAAACGCTGCCGATCGGCGGCGGCTGTATTGGCGAGACTTCAGCTCTGCTTTTGATCTTGGGTGGGGGGTGGCTGCTTTTTAAAAAAATTTCCAATTGGCGAATTGTTCTGAGTTTTTTTACGTCGTTTCTGGTCATGCAGCCGATCTTCCATGCGCTTTTCCCCCTTAAAACTCCGGATTTGCTTTACGGACTGCTTTCCGGTGGTATTATCCTGGGGGCTTTCTATATGCTCACCGATCCGGTTTCCGCGGCGAAAACTGATTCCGGCCAGTGGATTTACGGTTTTCTTGTCGCTTTTTTCACTATCATCATCCGATCGTTTTCGCTTTTTCCCGAAGGAATGATGTTCGCGATTCTCCTGGGGAACATGTTCAATCCCATCATCGATCTGATATTTAAGAAGGCTTAGAGGAGGGACGATGAAAAAAGCAATTTCAATGATACTATTTATGCTGATCATTTCAACCGTTTTCATAACGGCGTTGGCCATATTAAATGAAACCACACGGGAACGGATTGAGCTTAATCAAAAAATAGAATTTTATCAGTCGGTATTGTATGGGTTTAATTTGTTACCACCCGGGATTGACGGAAATTCCCTGGCGCCTGGTATTGGAACCGCTGATTTACCATGGCGGGAAGATCAGGTACTTCAAAGCTTCAACACGCATATTCAGTTGAAAACCTATGCGCTCACTTCAAAGGATCGACAGGGATTGGATGGAACCATGTTACCCTGGAACGATTCTATCCCGGTTTATATCGGACGCGACAGCGTCGGCAATCTGATCGGCTATGGCATTTTACTATATGGAAAAGGCTTATGGGGATCCATCCAGGCATTCGGTGTGATTGCGCCGGATTTCCAGCGGATGGTCGGGATCGATTTTATTCATCAAAGCGAAACTCCGGGATTAGGCGCTCGCATCATGGAAGAATGGTTCAAACGGCATTTCCGCGGATTGGATATTAGTTCTTTATCCAACAACTCTCATGCGGTCCGTTTAGTTAGTAAAAAAACCACACGTAATCTGGAAACTCCCACATCCGATATTGAAGCCATCACCGGCGCCAGTATGACCTCGAAAGGTGTGTTGGATATGGTTAACCTTGATATTCATTTTTATGTTCATTGGCTTAGTCAAATAGTCAACCCGGGAGTGGAACCATGAAAACTAAAAATATCGGAGAGATCGTCCGGGATGATCTCTGGAAAGAAAATCCGGTAACCGTGCAGATTCTGGGTATCTGTTCGACATTAGCGGTAACTAACCTTTTTATTAATACATTTATTATGGGAATCGGACTTGTGTTTACTACCGGACTGTCAGCGCTTACGGTCTCGTTGATTCGCAATATGATTCCTCCCCGGGTCCGTATGATCACTCAAACCCTGATCATTGCCGGCTACGTCATCATTGTTGATATTTTCCTCAAAGCGTATGTCCCCAATATCAGCCGGGCTTTAGGTCCCTATGTGGGCTTGATTATCACCAATTGTATCGTAATGGGGCGTCTGGAAGCCTTTTCATCTGCCAACAAACCGATTCCGGCGTTGATAGACGGTATTATGTCGGGAATCGGCTACTCCTGGATTCTGTTGGTTATCGCTTTCATTCGGGAACTGCTGGGATTTGGCACGGTATTCGGGTACCCGTTTTTAGACCCGCTGTTTAAAGCGCTGGGTTATAGTGAAGGCTGGGTTTCCTGGGCAATTATGATCATGGCGCCGGGCGGATTTTTTATGCTCGCTTCTTTTATCTGGGTGGCAAATAACCTCAGCGCTAAAAAAGTGAAATAGGAGGTAAAAATTATGGCTAATCTCTCACCGCTTGTTATTTTCTTTGCTTCCATTTTCACCAGCAATATCCTGCTCAGTAATTTTTTGGGCATGTGCTCTTTTCTATCAGTTTCGCGGCAGGTTAAAACCGCCGCCGGATTGGGCATGGCGGTTACGTTTGTCATGACCATCACGAATGCCATCAATTATATGGTCTATTATTATCTACTTGTGCCGCTGGGTATTGAGTATATGTGGTATGTAGCTTTTATCGTGGTGATTGCCGCCGTGGTCCAGGTGCTGGAAATGATTATCGAACGTTATTCGGAAGGTTTATATATAACGTTGGGAATTTTTCTTCCGTTGGTCACCGTTAATTGCGCGATTTTTGGCGCGGCGCTTTTTATGGTGATCCGGCAGTACAATTTTCTGCAATCCGTTTTGTTTGGCGCGGGCAGTGGCTTGGGCTGGCTGTTAGCCATTCTGGCCCTGGCTGGTATTCGCCAACGGATGAATGAGAGCCGTGTTCCTGAAGCGTTGCGTGGACCCGGCATCACGCTGATTATCTCCGGGTTGATGGCTATCGCTTTTGTCGGCTTCTCCGGTATCGTTCAAATCCAGTAATCATTGAAAGGACATTCAACATGCTGCAGAATATACTCATCACGGTCGCTGCGATGGTCGGATTGAATGGATTGCTGGCTTTGATCCTGGCGCTGGCCGAGCGCATTTTCGCAAATTATGGGGATTATGAGATTACGATTAACCAGGAAAAAAAATTAACCCTCAAGGGGGGTAGCAGCCTGTTATCCACATTGAAAAGCCAGGGAATTTATTTACCCTCCGCTTGCGGTGGACGCGGTACCTGCGGCTACTGTAAATGCAAAATTACCGAAGGAGCTGGGAATCTTTTACCCACTGAAGAACCGTTGCTGGGTGAAACAGAACGGCAAAACCAGATCAGATTGGCTTGCCAGGTCAAGCTCAAGCGAAATATGATGATGGAAATCCCTGATGAACTCTTTAATATCCGGCAATTTCGCGCCCGAGTCGCTATTTTAAAAGACCTGACCTATGATATAAAACTGTTGCAGTTAAGACTTGGCAGTAACGAACAGATCCATTTTAAGGCCGGGCAATATGTACAACTGGAGAGCAAGCCTTATGGCGATGTCAAAGAAAGTGTGATTCGCGCCTATTCAATTTGTTCTCCGTCATTTACCCCAAATTATATTGAATTGATGATTCGACAGGTGCCTGACGGTATTTGCACGACTTGGGCGCATCGCCATTTGCGCGAAGGTGATGAAGTGTCCTTCATCGGACCGATGGGTGATTTCTTCATGCGACCCGCTGAGGGAGAAATTATCATGATCGCCGGGGGGTCCGGTATGGCGCCGATGGTTTCTCTGTTGCATGATATGGTCCAAACTCAAAATCCCCGTCCAGCTACTTTCTTCTTTGGGGCCCGCACGACTAAGGATCTTTTTTATCTCGATGAGATGAATGAACTGCAACGACAAGCGCCAAATTTCCGTTTCATTCCCGCGCTTTCTGCTCCCACTGCTGAAGAAGAATGGAAAGGGGAAACCGGCCTGATTACCGATGTCGTGCACCGCCATATTAGTAAGCGCAATATGACGCAAGCCCAGGGGTATCTTTGCGGTAGTCCCGGTATGGTCAAAGCTTGTATGGCTGTACTTAATAAAAATGGTATTTCCAATGATCGCATTTTCTTCGATCCTTTTGCGTAAAATAAAGGGAACCGAAGCGGATATAGGAAGTTTAATTTTTAGAGTTCGGCCATCGACGCGCGAATTTTTGATAAATGGTTTGGATTTCCGCCGGTCTTAGAATGCGGCTATGCGCTATATAATCTATTTGCTCCGCCCCTTGCTGACAGAACTGCTTAAGATGGTCAGCTTGCGCTTGAAACGGAATGAAATGTAAGTAACAGCTTCAAATGTAAATCGAATTTTCTATGGAGGAAGGTTATGATTCATCTGCATGAAATCGATCAGGTGGAACTTCGCGCTTTTATTTTGGATGTAACCCGCAAAGAAGTCGTCGAACCATTGAAATCAGAACTTAAAAAACCGGAAAATAAAAATAAAGACCTGGGCCTGCTATTGTATAATTTTATTGCCGATTATCATGAAAATAAATATAACACCCAGGCGGACAGCGCAAAAATGCATGCCGCCCTGAATGCGTTGACTGAAGAAGTTACGGAATTTAAAGTGGATTTGACAATTGTAAAAGGCGATATTGCTGAACTCAAAACGGATGTCGCTGAACTCAAAACCGATATGGCGATTGTAAAGGAGACTATGGCGACGAAAGAGGATTTAAAACAGTTCGCCACAAAAGAAGATTTAAAGCAGTATGCTACAAAAGAGGATTTGAAGAAATTCGCTACTAAGGAAGACATGAAACAGTTCGCCACGAAAGAGGATTTGAAAAATATGGCGGAAGATATTGTTGTGAAAATTGGTGCCTATTTGGATAAAAACTTTGTGCGGAAATCCTGAAAGAGGCGCCCATGAAACAAACTCCGGAAGAGTTAAAACTAAAAGAAAATTTTTTGCCCGGGAAAATCAGTCGGGAAGGCTTTTTGGGTCATGATGATCGCCATATCCATGAAATCGTGGCGGAAGATGCCAAGGTTTTGGAGGGACGACACGTTACTACCGAAATGATTGCGCTGAAGCTTGCGGAACTAATCGAAAAAGGGAAGGATGGGCTGGAGAACCCCGTCCAGTTCGGTCCATACACGATTCAAATTCAGTGGGACCGGGGAATGTTGCCCTGTCCATTTGGCGATAAGCCGACCGCGAGCGCGGACGGCTTATCGCTGCGCGAATAAGCCACAGAGCTCTGAATATTGAATTGTCGGTTTCTCAGCTATCTCTGCATTTAATAAAAAAACATGGGTTTTTTGGCGGTTTCGGCAGTTCCTGGCGCTTAGATCCTGAAATTCTGATAAAATTTTTAGAATTAACAACTGATTAAAACTGTAACTCGTAGTTAAATTATCCGGAATTTGCGAGATTAGCCTTGAAAATTATCAGTTAAGATATCATATCAATTTTTTTTTTAATCATTTTTTTTTTATTGGGAGGGGCGGGTTGGCAAAGTTTCCGCAGGAAATTTCCTGCTATGCGCTTATCCGTGTGCTGTACGATGTAGCTCAGCGACAGCCGCCAAGCCGCGCCTCCCACTGTCCAACGAGCGCAGCGATGTTGGACTATATGTGGATTTATAAGGTGATGGAATTGCCGGGCAAAGGTTTTTTCGGAAACGGGATGATGTGGTTGTTTTCCATTGTAATATTAAGCAAACATTTCCGGGGGAAATATGATGATTAGAGTGCTACATCTTTCTATTTACTGCATAATTTTGTTTTTACCAGGAATAATCTCAGGGTGGGAAATTCTTCGACGAGCGGAGATTTATGGTGATATTGAAGATTTGAAATTGGTTAACCAGCGTCTTTTGATCGCTGCAGACCATCTCTATTCCTACAATCCCGGTAATAACCATTTTGAATTTGTTAATTCGCTGAAATTTTTCCGGCTCTTCTCAAGCGGTACCCGACTTTTCGCTATCCGTTACCAGGATGATGAACTCTATAGCTCCTCAGATGGTGGAACTCTTTGGACGAGTTTTGACCACCAGGGCTCGACGCAATATTGGAAGGATATTATTGCGATTGACAGTCTGACCGCCGTCGCAATCGGCGATACGATCATGATGACCCGCGACGGAGGAATTAGTTGGTATGGGCTTCCAGCCCCCGGAGAACAAGACGGGGTGTTCCGTTTTTATGCGCAGCACTGGTGGAGCAGCGAACGGGGAATTATTTGCGGTAAAAATTTGGTAACCAATTTTTTTTATTTGTTCTCGACGACTGATAGCGGGACAACCTGGACGCTATGCTGGCAATCCTTAAAAACCACTTATACGAATGCCGACCTTTTTTTTTATCATGAACGGGGATGGCTGGGACTTTTAACGGGTTCCGGTTGCGATTCGCTCTGGAGAAGCGAGGATAGCGGGATGACCTGGGCGATGATCTACGCTCCTGCTCAGGATAATCTTCGTCCCAACCGGTTTAGTTTCACTGATTCCTTATCGGGTTGGGCAACCGGTAAGACCCGATCTCCCGTCCAACCTGCCCTAATGGCAACCCGGGATGGGGGTGTAAGTTGGTCCTTGTTGGATACTACCGCTTTTGCTCTCAATGCTTTCGCCACTCTTCCCGATGGATCGTTGATTGGCGCGGGCGATTGGGGTATGATGGCAAGCCATTCTTCCAATGCCACACAACTCCTGACGCCGAACGCTGAGGATTTCAGTTTCACAGGTCTTTCAGCTACTCCGGAATGTGTAGTACTTAGCAATGCCACTACCGGGATCTATCTTTCCTATACCCTCACTGATCATAATTGTTGCTACCACCCAACGCCGTTTACTCCCTGCAATCTGGCCTTTCCATCAACGGGTCGAATACTCGGAATCGGAAGCGCTGGTAAACGCATTTATTTAAGTGAAGATAACGGCGAAAATTGGAATTATTTTAATAATCCATTTTCCGTTACCTGGAAGGGATTTGTTTTTGCCGACAGCGCGACCGGTTGGCTGATCGGTGATTCGCTGCTATATACTCATGATGGAGGCTATTCCTGGCAGGACCGTTCGGATATTTTGTCTGGTAACTATATGCTTCTGGGAGGCATGATACGCAATGATACGTTTTATACCTGGGGGAAAGATGAGACGACGGGTAACGGCGTAATATGGCGCTATCAGGAGAATGATTCCGCTGCTGCGCTCGAATTTTCCGCAACCTCACCGATCCTGGCCGCAACCGTTGCTGATGATGGAACTCTTTATGCCGCCGCCGGGAAATTCCTGGTTTCGTTAATTCCCGGGTTTACTCGTGTTGATACTATTTTTAGGACCAGTGATAACAGTGATATTCAGGCAGTGGCCTCTACCCGGTCGGGAGATATTTGTCTGGCCACTGAAAACGGTTTTGTCTGCCGTTGTTCGAGCTCGCAAGATCAGATGGTTTGGTCCGAGCAAGCCCCATCGGCTGTAACTTCCTTAGTGGAGCTGAATGAATGCCTTTGGATTTGTGGTGAGGGCGGGTTACTGGCCCGGCACGATTTTTCAGTCTCTGCGATTTCTGTGACTTACGCATTGTCCGAAACTCTTTTGGCGGGACTTTATCCCAACCCCAATCACGGAAGGTTTACTCTACATACATCTCGCGGGGCCCAGTCGCCAGTTCATTACAAAATTTTTGACCTGCTGGGACGGGTTTGTTCTCATGGTGTCTGTTATTCGGCTCGAACTTCAGTGAATGTTCAGGAGCTTCCCTCTGGCCGATATATTTTAAAAATTCTGGATGGTTCCCCGAAGTCCTCTTTATCGTTTACTGTTGTTCGTTAAAATTTTATAAGTGAAAGGATAGACAATGCAAATCAGTACCCAGGATTACGTGCATGGCGGTACCCAAAAGGATTTTTACACGGAGCAGGATGTAGATCAGGTCGCATGTCCTCTCTGTAGCCATGATCAGAGCGATTTGATTTATCGTGAGCGCGGACATCTGGGTATTAGCCGATGTAAAAGTTGTGGATTGGTTTTTACTAACCCTCGCTTGAAAAATCCGGAACAGGTTTATTGGGGCGACAGTGAAAAATATTTTGAAGAAGCCCGGTTGATTTTTTTAGGGAAAAAAGGACATCATCGGGACCCGAATTATCTGCATGATATCGGTTTGATCAAGAAAATCAAAACCACCGGTAAATTCGTGGATGTCGGTTCAAGTATGGGGTTTTTCCTGCGGCATGCCAGTAAAGCCGGTTTCGATACGTTGGGGGTTGAACCCTCGCCCACGCTCTCAAAACTGGCAAAGGAATATTTCCATCTGGAAATTATCAATACGTTTCTGGAGAAAGCCAATATTCCACTTCACTCGATCGATATTATCACTATGACTGATGTGTTCGAACATATTCCCAATCCAAGTGAACTGCTGGCCGCCGCGCGGAACCTGCTCAAAACGGATGGTATTCTCTTCATCAAGGTGCCAAATGGCAAGTTTAGTTTATTGAAACTAAAGCTGGCCAGATTACTAAAAAAAACCGGGCAGTATGATCTTTTTGATTCGTATGAACATGTCGTGCACTATAGTTTCAAGTCATTAGCCCAAATGTTGGAAAAAAATGGATTCAACGTGTTGGCACGTCATATTGCGCCCCCTATCCAATTGCCTGTCTGGCATCATTATGTTGGTCATTACTTCCAGTATCCCACTCCGTTTGGACTGGACCCGAAGCATATCATCATCCGTCGCCTTTTTTATTGGCTGGCTAAACTGGAATTTCTTTTAAAATTTCATCGGGATTCAATTTTTACTCAAAATATTGTGATTATTGCCCGCGCCAAAGTATGACCGGATCATTGAGGAGAAAAGTGGGAACGCCGAAACATATAAAAATATTAAATTGAAAATTACATAATATCTCAAACAAATCGGAAAAACGATGCAATTATCTGAACAGATACGTTTAGCCCGGCATCTGCTCCACCAGAAAAAATATGAAGAAGCCAATACTCTGATTACCCAGCTTTCTTCACAGGATCCCAATCATCCTATGGTCTTGTCAATTGAAATGGATTACTATCTGCATCAAGGCAATTTGGAACCGGCTGAACGGATTTTAGCGCGACTTTTATTAAATGAGCCGCATAATACCTACTATCTGGCGCGAAAAGCCTATTTATTCGAAGTCAAGCAGGATTATAAAAAAGCGGTTGATTTGCTGATGGATATTTACCATCAAAGCGACGACCCGCAAGTCTGCTGGCAATTGGCCCGTCTGTTGAATAAAATCGGTCAACTGGAGAATGCGGCCTTTTATTTTGAAAAAGCGCGGCAAGCGATTTCGGACCGCCATGAATTGCGTTACCTCGGATTTCAGATTTATAAGAAACTGGAAAATCGTGAGCAAGCCCTGGCATGTCTCGATGCGGCTCTGCTTTTGAACCCGGAAAGCTCTTTTTATATGGCCCAAAAAAAACGCTATCTTATGGAAGAAAAAGGAGTGAGCGCGGTTAATTGGGAAAAAAGTCTGAAATATTCCGGGCAGATTGCCGATGGCGAAACCTGTAAAAATCTGGCCGAACAGTTTATCGCGGAAAAAAACTGGGAGAAAGCTGAGCGCTATTTATTGCAGGCATTGCAACTTGACTCCTCGGAATATTTGAAAAACCGCTTAGCCTGGGTCTATTACAAATGGGGCAGGTATTCCCCGGCATTGCAGTTGTTTCTGGAACTGCCTGATCGCAACTATCTGAACAATCCATTTTTAAATATGGTGTCCAAGAGCGCGGCGCAATGCCACCGCCAATTGGAAGTGATTGAGCATCTCAAAGAATTGATCAACCGCTCACCGGTATATAACCGACTTTGGGGAACAATTCGTAAGCTGCAGACCTCCCTGCCGGTTCAGCCTTTGTCCAAAAGTATCAAAGACGATGAAGAAGGAGCCAATTCAAGCGCGGAAGAGACTGAGGCGCTATGAAGCAATTTCCCAAGATCGGTCAGTTGATCAGCGCGCCTGCTATCCAGACTGTTATCCGCTTGCAGGAGGCGATGGCGGCGGCGCCTGATGATTTAAAGTCTCAAATCGTCAATAGTTTTGTTTTGACTGATGAGGTCTTTGCCGGATTAGAGCTTTTTCTACAAGTATTCAACGAAGGGAAGAGCGCAGGATTTATTCTCAAAGGGGGTTACGGTTCCGGCAAAAGTCATTTTCTGGCGTATTTGGGGGGAGTATGCAGATACCCGGAATTTTTCGCCGAACTGCGACGAAATTATCCCCAACTTGATCGATATCAGGCCTTTCCCAGCGGGAAATTGCTAACGGTCGGCATTCCGCTGATGAATTATTCGGCGCAGGTTTCTTTGGAAAATGCGATCCTTGACGCCATTCAGCGGGAATTCCAACGATTGCGGGTTTCTTTTCCTTCGTCGTGGCAGGAACATATTTTGGAACAGTTCCGCATCTCCTTTTCCTCTGCGTTGGTTGAAGAGTATGAGCAAAAAATTGCGTCATCTCCAACGGAAAATTTTGTAAACGCCTTGATGGAGTTTTTGGAACAGAAGAAAATTCCTTTTGCGCCCTTTTTTTCACGCCGGGATTTTTTTCTGTCCCTCGATGAATTGATTCGTACCCATTTCCCTGCAGGACTCGTACTGCTGCTGGATGAAACCTCCGAGTTCCTGCGTTCCCGTTCCCAGCAGGACAATAGCAGTGAAGACATTCGGTTCCTTCAATTTCTGGGAGAATGGAATTTGCCGTTCCATTGTCGGGTTATTTTAAGTATGCAGGAAGAGATCGAGGAAACGACCCGGGCATCGGAAATGGCCTTGCATAAAATCCGTGATCGGTATCACCGACGTATCCAGCTTTCAGTCGTTCATATCCGCGCTATTTTTTCTCAGCGTTTAGTTATAAAATTGCCTGGCGCTGAATCCGTTATCCACGATGTGTTTGAACAGTTCCGCTCATATTTTCCATCCTGGAATATTTCATTTCCTGAGTTTCTGGAAATCTATCCGATTCACCCCAGCACTCTCTATTATCTGGAGAGCCTGACTAATCTTTTTTCCAAAACGCGTGGGATGATCGAATTTTTCCACCAGGCCTTGCATGGCGAGGCCGGAAATTTGCCGTTATTGGAACAACCCGCTGATCGTTTATTGACTCCTGCCGCCATCTTTACCGCTTTTAGCGACAAAATTCAGGAAAACCGCCAAACTCATCGCTATATCGATCATGTCTGGCGGGACTATCAATATACTGTTCCCCGGGTTTTCACCGAGCCGGAAGAGCGAGAGGCAGCGCTTGATCTCGTCCGGTTGCTTATCCTGACGGAGATCAGTCTCAATCTTCCCAAACTCACCATCCGCGCGATTGCAGAAATTTTGGGCCAGGGTATCGATCCGGTTGATCCCGGGGCCAATTTAGCCTTTATTCAGTATTTAATTGAGCAATTAGCGGCCCGTTCAAGTTATATAAAAAGGGTGTCTGTCGATAACGCATTTGAAGATATTGTCCAGTTGACAATGACTCAATCGGTTGCCGACCGTTTTCAGGAAGAGGTTGCGCGTTTGATGCAACGCCATCTTAATCTTTCCGATATTGCGTTGAGCGAACTTTTACAGAGTGTTGACGGCGAACCTTTATCCCTGGGATCGCTTTATAACCGATATGATCAAATTTCAGCGCTTTGGCAGGACAGTTCTCGTCGTATTCGCATCCAACTTTCCATGCCTGATCGCGTTAATCAGGAACTCGCCATGCAGTGGCGCCAGGGAGTTGAGGATGAGGATATCGATCTGGTGCTGGTATTGGGATTCCCGGTCGTTCATAATGAGCGCATGGATCCACTTTGGCGCGTGTTGCGCGAGCATGCCCCGTTACTGATCCGCCGGGTTTTCTATTGGCAGCCGGATACTCTCGGGACGGCGGAACGGGAGGATATTACCCGTTGGTATGCTGAGACGTTGACTTTTAATAAACTGGTTCAAGAGCAGCCAGCTTTTTTTGAGGGTCAAAATGATGAAATCGCGCGTATGCTGGACCAAGCGAAAAAAAAATGTCGTGATATTATATTGAAAGCCTATTTCCCGCCCCGTGTCCATTCCTGCGATCAACTCCGGGTACTTGATGAGACGGCGCGTTTAGCCGTGGACCTTAAAACACTGACTCGCTTTCTGGCTTATCATGCGCTTGATCTGCTTTATCCGGATCATAAAAAAATTAAGTCCGCCACACCGGAACCGCCTCTCGAAACCGTTGGCGAGCTGATTGATCATATACAAACCAATCTGACTGGAATTCATTTTTTTCTTGCTTCTATTTCTCATGGCACGTTGCTCAAGAATTTGACCGAAAAACTGGGACTTATTAAAAGCATGGGTCAGGAATTCATGATCGATCCGAATCCGGGCAATTCACCTTTTTTACGCGAATTATTGAAAATTATCGAAAACTCGACGCCGTCTTATAGTGAATTATACCGTAATCGCCGATTCTCTGATTTCGGGGTTTCTCATCATCAACTAATTTTAAGCCTCTATTTTTTAGCGCAGGCCGGATATGTGGAGCTGATTTTGCAGCAGCGCGCAATGCGCAGCGATGAGTTTTCGCTCTCTAAAATACGCGAATGCCGGCGTATTGCTCCCGGTTCGCAGGTTTCAGAATTGTTTTTGAGCCAACATGACAAATTAAAATCTCTGATTGGGAAAATAAAGCCATCTGAACTGCATTTCAAGGGACAGGAAAACGCCTGGGCCAAGCTGATTGAATTCAAGCAGCAAAATGAACCCTCTCTGAATTGGTTGATCAATCAATTAAAAACCTTGTCGCATACCCCTCCATTCGGCGAAACCAGTTTCCTGAATGTTTTAACCCATTTGTATTCATTGGCCTCAATTATTACCCTTATCAAGCCGGGATTATCGTCTAAGCAAGGTTTGGATAATCTGCTGACGGCCATTAAGGAACCTGAAGAGCTTGAATTTTTTTTAACACAGTTTCACCAAACCCGGGAATTAGTTAATGACCATTTCCCCCAGGTTGTTGTTATTTTCGATTACCTGAACTGTCCTCAGATTTTTGCGGTAATCCAGAATACGCCTCTGGAAAGTGATTATGAGGAGTTATCGGACCAATTTAAAAAACTGAAACAAACGGTTACTCCGCAGATGATTCAAACCCTGTTCAAATCTTTTGAATCATTTCGAAATTTATATCGGCAGCTTTATAGTGAAACCCATCAAAAATGGTTTCCTCCGGAACGATTGGCTGCACTGCAGCAACTTCAGCAAACCATCCAGTGGCAACTTCTTGACCGATTAAATCAAATTCAACTAATTTCGGCGCAACCCGATTTTCAGGATATTCGCCAACAAACGGAACGGTTGATCGGACAGTTCTGTAGCCGTGATCCGGAACGGGAACTAGAGCGGCAGCCTTTTTGCATTTGTCAGGCCAATCCATCGTTTGTCCCTGTTTCCGATTGGGAAGAGCAAATTGAAGCGATTCGCTGTAAACTCATGGAGAGTATTCATAGCTACATCGACCATTTTTCAAAACCTGAATTTCAGCAAAAAATCGTTCGCTATCAGGTCCGATTGGTTGATTGGGGTAAAACCCAACAGGCATCGCTCTTAAATAAAATAATCCATTCCAATTGGCGGGAAACTCCGGCGATTTCTGAGCTTTTACAGACGCTGATTCCCCCTGTTATCACTTTAATTCGTGAAGCGTTGAGTGATAAAACGGTTATTGTTGCTAAAGAGATATCCACTTTAATTTCTAAAATTGCCGGGAAAAAATTGCTATATAGTGAGGCGCGACGCTTGATTGACGATTGGTTATCTATTGATCAGAAGAGCGAAGAGACTTTTTTGTCTTTTGATACGGGTGTCTGGCAAAGCCAGCAAGAAGAAACCACTGGCAGTCTCCAACCTCTGCCTGCTTTCCTGCAGCAGTATATACGTTCTCTCGCTTTACCGCAATCGCCCGAAGAGATATTTACAGAATTGATTATTATGTTTCTTTATTCCCTTGCGCAGAGTTATAAAATTCCGACTCATTGGAGTCCTCTTACCTTCAATATTGGCCATGGGGAAAAGGAATTGGTGGAATTAAACGCGCAATTTGATTTATTACCGCAGGAATTTGATCTTGAAAATTTTCTGGGGAATGAAATCCTGCAGTCGATTATCGAGGGTACTTTTTTTGCGCAGGCGGAACTTGACGCATTGATCCATTTTATAAACCAGGCATCGAATTTCCCTCAATTACAAATGCGGGCGGCTGTGGTATTGCTGAATGATTTTTCTTTTTTTCTTCGGCGGGATAAACTACCGGCTCTGATAGGGCGAAACGTACTGTCCGACTGGCTGAACCAGTTGCGTGATATTCATGACCGATTGCTTAAACCCGTAACTTCCTGGCAGCAATTTCCCCGATTTTGCGCTAACGCTGTCGTTTTTTTTCGGGATGAATTGCAATTGCAACTATTAGACCTGGAAAATCGGAAAACACAACGAATCGATTTCGATATTAGTATCTGGCAGCGGCAGCAACGGGTTGATAAAGCCCAGGCCTTTGAATCGCTTTTTCAGGAACAGTTGTCGCAGTGGGATCAGGCGTCCAACCAGCTTGAGACTAAAATTCGTAAAACGGTCGGCGATGAACACGGAATAAATTTGCTGGTGATCGATGGATTGCGGATCGATTTTTATCTAAGATTGCGTGAATCGCTTTGGTCGGCTCCACACTGGCTTTGTGAATATGAAAGTTTTCTGCTCAGTCCCATGCCGACAACTACGCAATCCTTCTATGCTGTTTTGGCGGATTTAAATATAGAATTGTTTAAATCAGTCGAACGCGATTACCATTATCCGCATTTTTTGAATAGTTGCCTTGATACAATGGGAAATCACCATCGACGGGCATTTATTGTTGGTTTCCTGGATGAAAAGCTGCATACGGAAAAAAATGAGCTCGCTTTGCTGTTTCAGGAAACCCTTTCTCGACTGGAACAGTTTTTTCAACCTATTCCAACAGGTTTTTCTTTTTATTTATGCGCTGATCATGGCTTTAGTGAAAAAAGTGATTACCGGAGCAAGGATCAGCCACGCTATATGCATCAGGGACAATCTTCGCTTGATCGTTTAGTGCCGTGGGTGAAGCTTACTAAAAGTTCTGCGCCTGCGAGGTAATTCGAAAAAATCTCTTCCGGACGGTTGTTTCGTTTATAGGATCACTACCGGATTAATTGACAGTATCGGATCGGATTGATTAGTGGGAGATATGTTATGAGTATTTATAGAGCTTATCGTAACCTTTCGTTAGCCTGGAAAATGATTCTGGCTTTTTTATTGGGAACAATTTTAGGGTTGGCGTTATGGTATCTTCAAGCCAAAAAATTGATTGGGGACACGCAGCTCATAATCCGCTGGATTGAACCTTTGGGAACGCTATTCATAGGGATGCTGAAAATGATCGTGATCCCAATCGTGTTGGTTTCCATTGTTCAGGGGGCAGCCAGTTTACCCTTGAAGAAATTTGGACGAATTGGCGGGCGCGTCATCCTTTGGTATTTATTAACCTCTCTGCTGGCGGCGATTGTGGGATTGGCCATCGCATTGTTGGTAAATCCGGGGCAATCCTCTTTGGAGCTTAAACTGATCGAAAGGGTACAGGCAGCAGCCCCAATGGTGACGCCACCGTCAGCCAATCTGTTTCAGCTTTTCGGGGATATTTTCCAAAATCCTTTTCAAGCGCTCAGCCAGGGAAATTTTCTTTCGATTATCGCCTTTGCCATTCTTTTTGGATTGGCCTACCGGTTATGGCTGGATCAAAATGAACCGCAATCGCCATTGTTTCTGAATCTGCTTCGGGAAATCAATGAAACCTTATTTATAATAATCGATTGGATAATGGCTTATGCGCCCATCGGTATTTTAGCCTTATCCTGCATCAATTTTGCCACATTTGGAATCGATTTGATTCGTCCCTATTTGAAAATTCTGCTGGGAGTTTCCGGCGCCGTCCTGTTGATGATATTTGGAATTTATGGATTATTAGTGATTATTTTTACACGGCACTCCCCGATAGCTTTTTTTTCGCATATCCGTTCAGTAATGGTAACTGCTTTTGTTACCCGCAGTAGCGCAGCGACTTTACCGGTAAGCTTGGCAACGACTATTGACACCTTGAAAGTCAGGCGTGAATTGGCGGAATTCTCACTTCCCTTGGGTGCTACTGTTAATATGGATGGGGTCTGCATCCATTTGCCGATGTTTGCGGTTCTCGCGATGAATCTCTATCATATCCCGTTATCTTTGAGCGAACTTTTCCTGGCGGTCATCACCACGGTATTAGCGGCTATTGGCGCCGGAGGAGTTCCTGGCGGAAGCCTGATGTTATTGTTCATTATCCTGAACTCATTGGGTTTGAACGACCAGCAGACTGCGGTTATTGTGGCCATTGCGCTTGGAATCAATCCGATTCTCGATATGTTTGAAACGATGAATAACGTAACGGGTGATGTCATGTGCACGTACGTAGTGGCCTATAGGGAGAATTTAATCGATTGACGTTTTAATCAAACTCAATCTGTTTCAGGCATTAACTCATGAAATGCAACACCTAATCCTTCTGAATTCAAAATGGATGGAATTCCTTATGGATAAAAAAGGAAAAATGTATTTTTCCCGCTACATCATGTGCGCGCTGGGATTGATTTTTTGCGGTTTATGTTGTTCGCGGGCCACATCCCGACAACCTCAAAAAGAGACTAAACTGACGATTACGGCAGTGGGTGATTTTATTCCCCACTGCGATGTGATCAGAAGCGCGCAGCACCATCAAAAAGAAATGGCCAGAAAAAAACAATCAGCATATAGCTACTTGTTCGAACAAGTTGCCGATCAAATTCCATCCGATCTGGCCATTATAAATATTGAATCTCCACTCGCTTATAGCCGTTCTATTTTTCAGCCTGATTTCGTACTCAATAGCGATACGGCTGCAATTAACGGTTTATTACAAAACGGCTTCAATTTTTTCAATTTTGCTAACAATCATGTTTACGATATGGGCGCGGAAGGATTGAAAGAAACGTTAACTTTTTGTAAAAAACATAATTTGAATTACGCAGGCATTGGCTCCACAAAAAAAGAAGCGCAACGTCTGGTTGAAATCAAAATTGCGGCGATAAATGTTGGTATCCTGGCCTATACTCAATTGTTGAACAATAACTATAATCATGCGCATGAATCATGGGTGAATATCTATCAGTTTTCAGAGGCGCGCGAGCAGGTCCGCCATGCCAGGGAGAAAACGGATTTATTAATCCTGCTGTGTCATCTTGGAACAGAATACATGAATCATCCGGATGTTCGTTGGCAACGGGAAGCCCGGGAACTGCTGGAGGCTGGCGCGGACCTCATTCTTGTATGTCATCCCCATGTACTTCAACCGGTTGATTTATATGAAACCTCTGATGGACGCCAGACAGCCATTTTTTATAGTCTGGGTAATTTTATCAGTAACCAAAACCGAAAATATCAGTACCTGCGGCATCCTGTCGCGGAAGGGGATTCGCGTGATGTGATCATTCCCCGCTTAACATACAGGGTCTCTGAAAGCGGCTCGCAGCGTTGCTCATTAGAAAAAATAGTGATCACGGCTTGTTGGACTATCAATAATTATTATTCGCCATCCCGATGGAGAAAGCGTGATATTCATTTAATCAACCTCAGTAAATATTTGGCAACCTATAAGCAGCTCTATGTTGCGCAGGAGAATATGGCGATACTCAACACCCGGCGGTTAAACTCGGATTCCAATTACGGGCTGTATTTCAGCCGTTTCCAGCGAATCCGATCAATTTTGGGTTCCCATTTGCATCCTGACGAGCAATTCAACTTAGTCTGGCCGTAGTAAAAGAATCCATCTGTTCTATACCTCGCGAATAGTAGGTCGGCATCCGGAATTTTTCACCGTCTGGCGAGCGTTATCCGGGAAAGTTCTTTTTTAAGTAATATTGAAAAATTAAATTAAGGAAATATAATGAGTGATATTAAAAATTGGTATTTAGGAGCCCATGTGAGTGTGGAAAGCGGAGTCGAATTGGCGCCGCAGCGGGCGGCGGATATTGGAGCCAATGCGTTTGCGCTATTTACAAAAAACCAACGGCGTTGGCAGGCGCCTCCCTTAAAACCAAAAAGTGTTGAGCAGTTCAAGCAGCAATGTCTTAATTTAGGAATTATGAGCGAGCATATTCTTCCCCATGATACGTATTTAATTAATCTGGGCCATCCGGAGGAAGAAGGTTTGAATCGTTCCCGCCAGGCATTTATGGATGAGATGCAACGCTGTTATGAATTGGGTTTACTTATGTTGAATTTTCATCCCGGCAATACCCTCAATCAGATTTCCGAGGAAGAATGCCTGGCAAAAATTGCGGAGAGTATCAATCTGAGTTTGGAAAAGATTCCCCGGGTCATGGCCGTTATTGAGATTACTGCTGGCCAGGGGAGCGCTGTTGGTTATCGATTTGAACATATCCGCGATATTATTTCCCAGGTCAGGGATAAACGGCGCGTGGGCGTTTGTTTTGATACCTGCCATGCTTTTGCCGCCGGGTATGATATCAGTGATATTTCCGCCTTCGGAAAGACTTTTGCTGAATTCAACCGGATCATTGGTCTGGATTATCTTAAGGCCATGCATTTGAATGATACCAAAAAAGGATTGTCCAGCCGTGTCGATCGGCATGAAAATTTAGGAGAAGGTATTCTGGGGTTAGAATGTTTTAAGTGTATTATGAGGGATGAACGGTTTGTAGAAATCCCCCTCATCCTGGAAACGCCCGATGAAGGGCGGTGGGCGGCTGAAATTGAATTGTTACTTAGTTTTATCCCTAAACAACTTGATTAGGCGCTACTATTGATGCTTTGGTCTCAAATTTATAGCTGGGTAGAAACCCATCTGGGGTTTTCTGCCGCGACGACTCATCGGTTGATTATTTCAATAATAGCTATTATTTTGTTATGGGCAATTCGGCGTTTAGTGTTGCTATGGATTTATCGCCGGAACAATGATATCCGGTTTCGCTACCGTTGGCGCAAAACAACTCTTTATCTGATAACTACTTTCGGTATAATTATTGTCGGCCGGCTTTGGTTCGAGGGAATTCAATCCCTGGCGACGTTTTTAGGTTTAATGTCCGCCGGTTTGGCAATTGCCTTGCGTGATCCTCTGGTCAATCTGGCGGGTGGGCTATTTGTTGTATGGCGCCAACCCTTCAAAGTGGGCGACCGAATTCAGATTGGAGAAGTCGCCGGGGATGTCATTGATCTGCGAATCTTTCAGTTTTCACTTATGGAAATCGGCAACTGGGTCAAGGCCGACCAAAGTACCGGACGGGTTATCCATGTTCCAAACGCCAGGGTTTTCACTTTGCCTCAGGCTAATTATAGTTCTGGTTTTAAATATATTTGGAATGAAATCGCCGTTACAATTACATTCGAAAGCAATTGGAAAAAAGCCAAGGATCTACTTAATCGTATTGTTAATCGGCACGGCGAACATTTGACCGCAGAAGCGGAATTAAAAGTGAGAGAAGCGTCCCGCCGGTTTTTAATCTATTATAGCAAGCTGACTCCCATTGTCTATACCAGCGTCAAAGAGAGCGGAGTATGTCTGACACTTCGGTTTCTATGTGATCCCCGTCGCCGCCGAACCACGGAACATGAAATTTGGGAAGATATTTTGAATGAATTCGCCTCCCATACGGATATCGATTTTGCATATCCGACGCAACGCTTTTTTCATAATTTGAATGAAGGAAAACCCGGAACACAACCCCCTGATATTTCATAGCTTTCTTAAATCTTCGCGCTGAGTTTATTCAGTAACGATCAGATTGATGGATTTAGCGCCAGGTGCGGAATTGTAATTGATAAAGGCGCGGTTAGATATGCCTATCGACAGGAACTTTTTGTAATCATCCAAAGCGGTGATACAGTTGTTTTCCTTAATGATGGTAAATCCCGCTTTAAAACCTGGTAATTGTTTTAAATGCTCTGAATCATCAATAGGTCAAGTACCCAGGCGTGTTTAAAGTTATTATTGATAAAAAAATAGTTAAAAGTCAACCCGGCCCTCATTTAGGTCGGGTTTTTTTTTTGGAAAAAAAATATTGACAATTCAAACTGAAAGTCTTATTATATTTTTATTAACTGCCCGATAATCGGTTATATTTATCATTCTGAACAGGGGAAAAAGAATGAGTAAAATATTTTTTTTTCTTATCATCGGTTCTTTTATTGTAATTGTTGACGCATCGGTCCATATCAATGAAATCATGTACAAAACAAGTAAAATTTCAAATCAGGAAGTGTATGAATTTGTAGAAATTTATAATGCTTCCGATCAAGCGATCGATCTGGCCGGTTGGCAATTCACGGCGGGTATCCTATATGTTTTTCCGTCAGTTATTTTAAGCGCCGGGGATTATCTCGTGGTGGGGAAAGATACCGCCGCGTTGCATTCGCGCTATCCTTTTCTAACCGCATGGCAATGGCAGGGAGGTCAGGGTCTGAACAATTCCGGCGAAACGCTGGTCCTTCAAAATTCCGTCGGCATTACTATCGATTCGGTGAAATATAAAACTACCGGGGATTGGCCGAAAAATTTTGATGCCGATTACTCGATCGAACTCAATGATAGTTTGGCGGATCGAAATATGGGAACCAGTTGGAGCGTTTCCAAAGATTGGGGTGGTTCTCCCGGAGCCATAAACTCCCCCTTGATTCCACAACCCAATCCGCAATTCAGTCCGCTCCCACCGAATTTTGGGCGGGTGTTAATCAATTCGACGCGCGCGCTCGAATTAACTATTACCAATATCGGCAGTGGAGATTACTCCATCAACAGTATCACGCAATCACAGCCCGGTATCTATAGTGTTTCAGCCGTTCTACCCCAAAATCTCGTGAGTGGCGAAGCTGTCTCTTTTGTGATCAATTTTACTCCCTTGTTTGAGCAATATTATCCCGATACGCTGATTTTTCATGATAATGACGGCGATCATCGTATCCCGCTATGGGGACGCGGAATTAGCGCTTTTGCCCCGCCTTCGGTCGCAATCAATGAAATTATGTATAACCCGTTGGAAAGCGGGACCGATACGACTGAATTTATCGAACTGACGAATTATGGCGCTGAATCCATCGATTTGAGCGGGTGGGGATTCAGCCAGGGGGTGGTTTTTACATTCCCACCGGGTACGGCATTGGCAGCGGGTACCTATTTGGTTATTGCCGGAGATGCCTCCGCTTTTACCGGTTATTACGGTCAAGCGCCAGATTTCGAGTGGAATAGCGGCACGCTGTCAAATAGCGGTGAAATGATTGAACTGATAAATGCTGATTCGAATCAAGTTGACAGTGTAGCATATAAAACCGGAACGACCTGGCCCTCAACCGCTAATGGACAGGGGTATTCGTTGGAATTGAACCGACCTATGTACGATAACAGCCAGGGTGAAAACTGGAGCGCCAGTTTAGCGCCGGGCGGTACTCCCCGCGCTATTAACAGCGTGGCGATTCCCCGGCCGCAACCTGTATGGTCGCCTACTATTTTCGATTTCCAAACGGTTTATACCGATGAGACGATCACTCTTACGGGAGTTCTGACCAATGAAGGCTCTACCGATTATATCATTAGCGGCAGTCAATGGCGTCACGGTTTCTATTTTCAATGCGATCTGCCTTCCTCATTAACACTTTCCGGCGGCGCAACGCTTAACTTTAATATAACTTTTTCTCCAACCGTTTCCGGCGACTGGAGCGATACGCTTGATATCGCGGACAATATCTCAGGCGCGAAATTGATCGTCCGGGGAACCGCTCGTGACCGGCAACCATTTTATCAATTGGTAATCAATGAAATCATGTATGACAATCCTGGCAGCGATACTCTTGAATATATCGAGCTGTACAATCGCGAAAATCAAAATATTGATCTGGATGGATATCAAGTTTCAGGGGGCGTTGACTATACCTTTCCGCCGGGAAGCCGCATTGAGGCGAATTCGTATATAGTCATCGCGGGAGATGCGGCCGCGTTTCAGAATTTCTATCGGCAATCCGCGGAGCATGAATTCGGCGGTACTCTACTCAATAACGGAGAATCCGTGGTATTGGTCAATAGTGATGGTCTTCGGCTGGACTCTGTGTACTATTTAGTTGACGATACCTGGCCCAGAGCCGGGGGAACGGCCTACTCACTGGAACTGCGTTCGCCGGAACTGGACAATTTACAGGGGAGCAACTGGATGAACAGCATCGACGAATATGGAACTCCCGGCGCTCTCAATAGCAATCTTGCACCACGTCCGCGCCCTGAATATTTCCTGGAATCGATTAATCTGAACCGTATTGTGGTCAACTGTACAACAGCTTGCGTTTTTACGATAGGCAATCGAGGGGATGCAGTTTATCAATTATATTCACTATCTTTAAAATACAATGTGGACTTAAAATTAGTCCCTTCCCGTGGGATTTCTATTGAGCCTGGGCGAACAAGCAACATAATACTTTATTTTGCTGCAACGTCGGTGGGAGCGATTTTCGATACGCTGGTAATCAATGATAACGCAGATGGCGCTCGGTTGCAGGTCCAAGCGGTTGTATATATCCCCCAACCGCTTTGTTCGTTGGCAATTAATGAAATTATGTACAATAATCCGGGCAGCGATACTCTCGAATTTATTGAGATAGTGAATACAGGCCAAAGTCCTGCTTTACTGGGTGATCATTGGTTTGAAAATGGAGTGGTTTATCGTTTTCCTGCGAATGCAGTTTTAGCGCCCGATTCGTTCTGGGTGATCGCCGGTGATAGCTCCGCATTTCAACAATACTATGGCTATTCTGCTTCGGATGAATGGAGCAGCGGGTCCCTGCTTAATACAGGGGAATCCCTGGTTATTATCAACCGGGATAGCGCGCTGATTGATTCGCTGACCTATGGAATCCGCGATCCCTGGCCGGATGAAGCCAATGGCGGAGGGCCATCGCTCGAACTCTATTCCCCTGACGCTCTCAACCATGTCGGTGGCAATTGGCGGGCCAGCGCTCTTTTTGGAGGTACTCCGGGCAAAGCGAATACCACGACGATCAGCCCGCCCCCCGCTCCTGGATTGATGGCGCCGCTTGACCATTCTATCGATATGGTTCCGGAAGTGATTTTCTCCTGGCATTCGTTGGAAAATGGGATTTCCTGGCAATGGCAGTTAGCGATGGATTCTATTTTCAGCTCTTCAATTCGTGATTCGGTTTTGACGGATACTGCGTTTGTATTTTCAAATCTTTCCTGGGGGACTCGATATTATTGGCGTGTTCGGGCATGGAACCTGGGAGGTTGGGGCGATTTTTCCGCCGGGTACACTTTTACTACACTTCCACGCGATACCGTCCCCCCTTATATCGCATCTATTGATCCAGTTTCTTTTTCAAAATCAATAGACCCTAAACCACTGATTGCTATAGTATTCGGCGATGATCGCTATTTCCCCGACAGCAATACGCTTGATTATTTCGTCAATCAGCAAAAAGTGGAACCCAACTGGCGATTGACCGAACATTTTCTTCATACCTGGTATCGACCGGCTTCGCCTTGGCCGTATGGCGACACGGTAAACTTCAGCCTCACAATAGCTGATACCAGCGGGAATCAAATGTCGTCTTACGAGTTTTATTATATAGTACGGCCGGATACCAACTGCCCTGTTTTTACCCTGTCTCCCCGCATCAGCCTGGTGAATTTTGATTCTCTGATGTTGTCGTGGAATACCGATAAACCGACCCGTTATTTATGCCATTGGCAGGGAGTGACGTATAACGGGAACTCCTTGGCAACCGAGTGGCAGGTTCCTGTTCCGGTGCTGAGATGGGGTGGGCAAGATTCGCTTCAACTACTGTGTTGGGATATATTCGACAATCAATGCCGTTGGGATACACTGCTTGAAATACCGATTCCCGATACGGTGGCGCCCCGGATTATCGACGGACCCTTGATCCATTTTCATAGCGATTGGGCGGAATTGGCATGGCGCGCTTCTGAACCGTGTCGCGCCGAATGCAACTATGGGGAACGTGCCGATTCATTGGATTATATATGCCGCAACGATTCATTGTCTGATGAACATACAATGCGGATTTGTTTTTCCCGGCCCGGCCGGCGGGTGTTTTGGACTCTAACGCTATCGGATAGCGCCGGGAACCGGCTGAATACGCCTCCGGATTCGTTTCTGGTTCCCGGGTCTTTCACTTCCGATTCTCTCTATTTTGAGGTGTTTCCCTATATCCGCTCGCTGTTGGATTCAAAAATCGACTTATCCTGCCGGTTGAGTATGGAAAGCAGGGTTCGCTTGTTTTATGGGAACTGTACCGGAGAGTTCAGCGATACGATTGAGAGTTCCACATACCAAAAAGATCATGACTTCCAGTTTTCATGTATTCAGAATGATACACTTTATTATTGTCTGGAAACGATCGACCCACCTGGATTGCAGTCGCCAATCGGTGTATTTGAATTGCCGGACCGGATTGCCGGTGATTCGGCGATCCGGCTTGTTGCCGGTCCCTGGGTGGAAAAGAATGATCAGAATCTGCTACTCTATTTTTTGACTAATCGTTCCGTTAAAACTCGGGTTTACTGTAAATCGGAGATTGGAACTATCCTGGAACGAAGTGATTTGAACGCGACAACCCGACATGTTTTCAACTTTTATCCATTGACGCCTTACACAAATTATTGTTTGGAAATGGTGACGGAATCTCCATATCAAAGCAGACTTGAAAACCAATATCCCACTTTAAAGCGTTCATCGGTTGGCGGCTCGTTACTAACAATAAACACACGCACTACTAGCGAGCCTAATCTTCAACCGCTATTCCCGATTAAATACCCTTGTTTAGAGCGTATGCCAAACGGAACGGATATCATTATCTGCCGCACACAACTGCTGAGCCGGTTGGAAGTGGAACTTTTTGACGAATCGGGTCAATTGATATGGGTCGATGCGGGTAAAGAGTGGCGTTTCGATCATTTTATCGAATTGGGGAATTTAGCTGAATCAAAAAAATGGCATGTCGATTGGCGTATTTATGCTATTAGTGGAGATTTATGCTTGACTGATTCCATTGTCTGGTCCTCTCCACCGCCAGCGTTGCCGAGAGAAGCTGTATGTTGCAGTCTCTGGAACTATCCCGGTTTCGCCTTCCTTCGGGTGGCCCCTCCTATGGTTTCCGCTTTGCTGGAACTTGAGACTAAGTATGGCAATCGGTTGCTATCCTTACAGGTAATCCCGACAATTCAGTCTCCGGGGTTTGTTTTTGGATTAGAGCCTGGAAATTTTTATAACCTCAATGCGCGTTTGATCGATCCGAAAACAACCCTTACCTGGTGGGAAGGAGCTTGGGAAGTGGAGGGCTTAGATGAATTTAATTCGGAATCCCTAATACCAAATTCACCCCTGCGACTCGAATGGTTTCCCGATAGCTCTCTGTCTTTGAGTTTTACTACTCAGCTTCCCTGTTATTCGCGTATTCACTGCCGATGCGAAAATTCATCCGATACACTCGAGTATTATGAACATATCATAACTCGGTTTCACCGCTATTATTTATCGTCATTCTCCGGGAATTCAGTTTACAATTTTCAATTAACACTATCGCTTCCCGGAGAGGCTAGAATCAGTTACGATACAACATTTTCCATACAGCCCGTTTTAATCCCGCCCGCTATCGAGGCTCCGTTTTTTAATGAGGAGGAAAGAACCGATTCATCGATTCGGCTGCATTGGCGGGGAAACCCTGCCGGGCAGTTTAAATTGCTTTACCGCTTGGAACGGGATACGGGTAGCGGATTTGAGCTTTTGCATTGGCCATGGATGGATACCTCTTATATAGAGCGGTTTATTTCTCGGGATTCATGCCGCTATCGGGTTCAAGCGGTTTGGAAAGGATTCCATTCCCAAGAGTCGGAGTTCTCAGACATACTGACGGTCTTTCCCACTGTTAGTTACGGGGAACCATACAACCGGTGTACGCCCGCGAAGCCACGCGTTTATCCCAATCCATGTTCAGACTATCTGATAGTGGAATTTCCTTCGGAAGCACTGTTCCGAAGTTGTAAGCTGACATTTTACAATATCCTTGGAGAAAAGGTTCTGCGTAAAGAATTCGATTTCGTTATGGAGAGACGGGTGTTTGTAGGATTATGCGAGGGGGGTGGACAATCCTTGCCTCAGGGAGTGTATATTCTTGAGTTGATATGCGGAACTGGCCGTTACCACTATAAAGTCCTAATGCTTCGCTAATGTTGTCCTTTATGTAGCGCTAATGGCTATTCATGTTATTTTGAAGGCGTACATCGGCTGAAAAATCATGGAATTCCTCTAAGGGCTTTGACGGGTTCGGAATGATGTAGGGAAACATTCGATAAGGTAGCAAGGCTTGGTCACTAATAAATCAGGGATTTTGGGCTTTTCGGTTCTCCGGGTTTCGATCAAAGTTGAAATATTATGGGGGAGCAATAAAATATTTGACAAATCAAGGGAAAATGATTATAATAAATTAAGGAATTTAGAAAAGGACTGATTTATGAAAAAAATGATCCAAATTTTTATTTTTATGATAAGTATTGTATTGAGTATTGATGCGGGCACAATAGTAACAGTCAGAAAAGATGGTGGCGGCAACAGCACGACAATTACTGCCGCGTTGGCGCTTGTAGGCGGCGGCGATGTCGTAGAAATACAGGATGATTCGGTTTATCAGGAAAACGTTGTAATTAATGCGTCGATTGAGTTGCGAGCGGCATTGGGGGTTCATCCCACGATTCAGGATGTTTCCGGATCAAGCGTTATTCAATGTAATGCCAATGCCACGATCAAGGGTTTAAAAATTAACGGTAACTACAATGCCACTGCCGGCATCAATCAGGGCGCCCCAATCCTTTTCGTGCAGGATTGCGAAATATACGCCGTGGATTTCAACGGAATGGAAAACGGCATCAACAGCAGCGGATACTCTAAACTGTCCGTCAATAATTGCGTGTTTTATAACAACGGTCACGGCATCAACGCCGTTGGCACCGATTCGGTTATCATCACCAATTGCGCCTTCAACAGCAATGGCCTGAGCATGTCTCCGAGCTGGCAGCCGGCGATTCTGCACAACAATGTCAGTTTCCCCCTCTATCTCGAAGTCGGCAACTGCGTCATCAACAATAATGGCATTGGCATCAAGTGCGATTTCACGACCGGATCGATTCATGACAATACGATCAATACCAATAGCGGATCCGGAATTATCTGTAATAATTGCGAAAATTCTCTGACTATCCGCAACAACAAGATTCAAAACAATACCGCCAGTGGTATTTTTTTGGATGAAAGTGAGCCGACGGTCGGTAATTCAATCGGCATGGCCAACGATATATTCGGTAACGCCTCCAATATCGACGGGACTGCGGCTGCTTTCAAAACCCTCAACTGTCGTTTCAATAACTGGGGTTCCTGTAATGACCCCATCGCATCAATCTCTCCCGCCAACTACACTGTTAACTATATCCCGTATTACGGCGACACCTTGCATTTCGATACCCTGCATCCTCCGTTAACGCCATCGGTGTCATCGCCCAGTCCCGCTGATGGCACCCCAGGTCTAAACACTTCCGTTACAATCAGTTGGGTTGGAACCAGCGCTTCGGGCAATAAACTGATCTACGATCTGGATGTTTGGGATTCCCTGGGAACGCATGTGGCGGGTATTTACGACACCTTAGCTTCTTCGATCACTGTCAATAACCTCAGCTTTGATAAGTGGCACTGGTGGCAGGTGAATGCGCAGGATTGCAATGAAACTAGCCTCAGCCCCAGCTACTGGTTCAAAACTAAAGCCAACTCCCCCCCTGTTATAACAGGGATTACCATTACTCCGGATCCGGTTGTCGCTAACCTGAATCTCAATCTCCAGTTCCAGGTCAATGATCCCGATGGGCATTCATTAACTCTTCAATATAATTGGGGCGATGGAAACCCCACGCAATTCATCAATAATTATTCTCCGGGAACGGCGCTTAGTTTAGATCATACGTATAATACGCAGGGAACTTATTATTTGTTTATCCAGGCTACTGATTCTGTCGGCGGTTCTGATAGTACGACGACGACGATTGTTGTCAATGAACAGCGTACATTAGCATTAACCCAGCCAACGGGCAACTCAGTCTATTACGGGGGCGACCCGCTCAATATCGAATATACCTTCACTGGCTCGATTAATGCTGTTAATATATATTTTTCGTCTGATAACCGCGCCACCTGGCAGCCATTAGTGGAAAATACTCCCTGCAACGGCCAATGGTCCTGGAATGTACCGCTTAACATGCAATCGGCAAATTGTTTTATCCTTATTAGCGACTATGAAGATGCTGGAGTTCAATCGGAAAATGCGGCGGCTTTTAGAATCGATCAGTATTTGAAAATGGTTTCCCCTCTACCCGGAGCGATTTTTGAGGTAGGTCAAACCATCCCGGTGCGCTGGGTGAAAAATAACTATCCCAGTCCGATAAATTTGTTACTTTCCACTGACAATGGTCTGAATTATACACAGATTTATACCGAAGCTAAGCTTAGTGCGTTAAATGCTCAATCCCCCGCCTCAGTGGATACTTTGACCTATAATTGGTTGATTCCAGCATCGGCAGTATCCAATACCTGTCGATTGAAAGTGGTTAGCCAAGCTCAGCCGCAGTATGAGGCCAGTCATGAAGCCCCGTTCCGGATACTAACTCAGCGGACGCTAAGCCTGACTCGGCCCAACGGTGGAGAGCAACTACCAGCGGGTAAAACGGATACAATTCGTTGGAATTCCACCGGAGCCATCGATTCTATCCGGTTGCTTTTCAGTTCCGACAATGACGCTACTCGCTCGGTAATCCATAACCGAACTCCGAATACGGGACAATTCATCTGGAATCCAGCCCTTATCAATTCATCCCAATGCAGGATCACGATCCGTCAACATAACGATTCTACGATTAATGATCAATCCGATAATCCATTCCAGATTTATTTCAATTCGCTAACGCTCGTTACTCCCAATGGTGGAGATACCTGGGAAAAAGATAACGCATATCCCATTCGGTGGTCCTATAGCGGGATTATTAATCAGCTTGATATCATTCTTCTTATAACATCCGCCGGCTCAGTCGTGACATATCCCCTGGCGCAAGAAGTATCAGTTGGCGATACGCTATATAACTGGTTCATTGCGGATTCCATACCTGCCAGCGATTCGGCGCGGATTGTCTTGCAAGCTGTAGGCGCGGTAAACGTAGCAGACACTTCCTCCCAATTTTTTACCATTCGCCCTAAACGTCAGATTGTTATTACTAATCCCAATGGCGGAGAATTGGTACTCAACGATCGGCCCTGCACAATTCAGTGGGAAGCTCCGGCAAGCGTGACCCGGGTGAAGCTGGAATACCGGGCCAGTATGCAGTCTTCCTTTTCGCTTCAATCGATCAATATTCCCAATACGGGCTCATTTGAATGGACGCCCCCTCAAGTCTCAACGGTTGCCGCCGATATTCGTCTGACGGATATGGATAGCTCCGCTATTTTCGATATAAACGATCAGGGTTTTATCATTTCGTTTCCTCCTGAATTCAGCTTTGATAGCCCTCTTGCCGGCGATGTGGTGTTTTTTCCGGATACTGTTTTTTGTCGCTGGCAAACTCAATATATCGCCCCCCGAGTCAATCTCGCTTATTCAATCGACACCAGTCAGTTCTGGATACCCATTGCTGATTCATTAATCAATACCGGGAGTTATAATTGGATCGCTCAGAACGTTTCCGATCATTTTGATAAGCTTCGTCTGCGACTTCAATGTTCTGGTTATAATGATATTGAGTCGGTTTCTGATTCATTTATCTTAAGTGTCCTACCAACAGTGGAGTGGCAATCTCCAGCCCAGAATGATTTATTAGTAGTGGGTGATACGGCTGTACTTAACTGGCTGACAACCGGCTACATCCCGATTCTGGCTCTATGGTTTAGCGCGGATGACGGATCAAACTGGCAATTAATGGATTCCGCCGTTGTCAATCAAAATCTGTTCAACTGGGTTGTTCCAGACATTTCTTCCGCCCGGTGCCGTTTAAAAGTAGTGAATTCTGCTCCACAAACTGAGGAGTTTGTTTCTCCTCGCTTTGAAATTCGCGCCAATGGCGGTGTCTATGCCAATCCCACTCAGGTATCATTCGATCCGACCTATATCGCTGCCTGTTCGGAGAAACCCCTGCACATTATTAATCGTTCAGAGGATTCCCGGCAAATCTCGAACGTGCAATTCGCGCGCTATTCCACAATTTTCAGTTTAGAGGGATCACTGCCCATCGCCATTTCTTCCCAGGACTCAACACGTTTAGCACTAAAATTTTGTCCAGCCGATACCATTTTTTATTCCGATACTCTATTTGTAAATTTAGATAATGGAGATCGGATCACTCTTCCTGTTAGCGGGAAAGGCGCTTTGCCGCCAATATCACTGATGCGCAAGCCAACACTGCGATCAATCACTTCATCCCAGGCTGCTCTGGAAGTGATTTTTAACCATACGGTAACATGCCGGATTCGCTATGGCCTGACTCCCCAAACTCTCAATTCCGAAGCGATCAGCCTGATTGAAAATACGCAGCATCTTCTGTATTTGAACAATCTATCGGATAATACGGTTTATTATTATGTGGTTGAGGCTTATTACCATTCAATATTTGCCTTTCAAAATCAAATTGGAAGTTTTCAAACCCTTGCCAGCCAAATTCCCAAGGATATTCCGTTTATTGGAGGGCTTGACCCGGTATATATCGGAGAACGGGAGATGACTGTCAGATTTACTACGGATCAGGCGCTAAAAGGGATCTGTCAAATTCGCGTTCCCGGAGGATCTGCCATTTTCTCGGAAGAAAGCGATTCTGTTTTAACGCATTTTTTTCGATTCGAGAATTTGCAACCCAATCAACAATACCTGCTGATTCCGGGAATTCAAACAACCAGTGGGGCGATATGGAGTCCCCGCGTCTATCCGCTTCGGACGCTGGCGGAGCCGGATCGATCCCCCTCCCATATTCTCAGAGGTCCTTTTGCTGTGTCCACCGATAGTCTGGCATTCATCTCCCTGATTGCCGATGAGGGGTGCCAGGCCTGGTTATATCTTTTCCAGGGGGCTGCTATCGTTCCGATTGATACTTTGAGAAGTGAAGTTTTTAAACGCAGACATGTTTTTTTTGTTTTCAATCTTATTCCGGGACAAGTCTATCATATCTCTATATTGTTGAAAGATGGAGCAGGAAATGAAACTTTTTGGGATGGTGGAGCCGATTTGCTATCCATTAGCGGTTTATATCGACGGAAGGCAACCAGTGGATTTGGTACGAATTCTTTTTCCACGAATACTAACAGTGATCAACGCTCTCCGGAATTCGTCGCGCAACCTGTGCTTTATGCTAATACTGATTCCAGCGCGCTGATCAAATGGGAAACGAATGAAGCCAGCGGCTATTCATTATCTCTCTATGATCCGGCCAGCCAATTAGTCGCCCAGATAGAGAACCAGGACTACCAGACGGAAAATGTTGTTACCATTAATCGATTAATCCCCGGGACAACGTATCGGGCCTTACTGACGGTTTTTGATTTAGCCAACAACAGCTCTTCTCCTTTGGAAGATTTGGTTTTCACCTTGCCTCAGATGCCCCCTGATGTTCCGATCGTCATGGTGGATAGCGCCGAATACTATATTGGCGATAATTTTGCGCTGATGAGCTGGCAAACAAATCTGCCCTGCGATTCCCGCAGCAGTCTGGCTACATCGCAGATGCTGGTCAATCCATTTTATTATTATGAACCGTCAATTACCGATCAGCATCTTTTAGTTATGAATAATTTGAACTCTCAGAATCGGTACTATTATCAACTATTTTGCCATGACCTGCTTGATCGGCTGGTATTGACAACTGAAACAGATTCTTTTAGTATTAGCGGATCAAATAGTGAGCCATTGAGTTTTACGACTGAACCGGCATTGCAATCCGTCTCCCCGACTCGGGCGGTATTCACCTGGCAGACGAATCGACTGGCGTATGCCTATATGGATTATTGGCAGGCGGATGATCCTACTGATACGATTACGGTCAGTCGTCCCGATCTTGCGAATATTCATGAGATTGTCATAACCGGTCTGAAGGCTGATCTGCGCTATGGTTACCGCGCCTATGCCTGGGATATCGCCGGTGGATTTATCGAACGGTGGAGTGAATTCATGACGCTTGACTCTTCGTCCATGGACCAGAATCCGCCTCAGTCACCTTCCTTTGTCCGCATTCAACGCGCTGAATCGGATCCATTTCAAGTGACGGTTACTTGGCCTGCTAATCATGAAAATGATTTTTCCCACTACCAGTTTAAGCGAGTGATAAACGCAGATACCCAGTTAATCGCCAGTTCATTGAAGGATACATCGTTTACCGAACGTTTACTAATGCCGAACGGTTCATATTCCTATGGCGTCCAATGTATAGACATTAATCAGAACCGTAGTAACTGGAGTTGGTCAACTCCCTTGATTATCACTGGAATGGATGATTCAGTCGCCATATTGAAACGAAATCAATTTTATCTGAGCGCTCCCCAACCCAATCCAGCGACTACTCAAACACTTATTTATTTCCGTCAGATGGAGGCCGGAGTGATTACGCTGAGTGTCTATAATATTCTCGGACACCAATTATACCAGGATATTTTTCATTGCCCGGCCCAAACCGAAATTTCCCGTTCAATCGATGCCACCCCGTGGCCGGATGGACTCTATTTTGTTTCAGCCGTTAATGAACAAGGTGAACGAAAGACCCGCAAATTGATTATTATCCATTAAAACATAGACTCGAATAAAAACGATGAGTTTGTCCTTTTTTTTATCTTCAATTCCGTAAAGGCGGTCCTATGGAATATGCTGTGATTTTAGCCGGCGGTAAGGGAGAACGATTATGGCCCTTAAGTCGGGAAAAACGTCCCAAACAATTGATTAATGTTTATAGCGGAAAAACTTTGATTGAAGAAACAATTGATCGGTTACAACCGCGAATCCCTTTAGAACGAATTTTAATTGTCTGTAACCGCTCATTGGCGCAATTAATGGTGGAAGCTACATCCTTTTTAACGATGGATAATTTTATTGTTGAGCCTCAGGGACGCAATTCGGCGCCGGCAATCTATCTGGCTGCCGCTTATCTTTCAATGCTCGATCCGAACGCAACTATGTTAATATTTCCTGCCGATCACTATATAGCTCCTGTTGATCAATTTTTGGCCACAATCGATGAAGCGATTCAATTAGCTCTCCATGATTCCGCTTTGGTCACTATCGGCATTGTTCCCACTTATCCGGAAACGGGGTTTGGTTATATTATTCGCCGCGAGAATGGAGAAGTGGAACGCTTTATGGAGAAACCTGATTTTGAGACGGCGAGTCACTACATTGAAGCCGGCAATGCTTTTTGGAATAGTGGAATGTTTATCTGGAAGGTCGATACGTTGATAAGCGCTGTGCGCCAGTGGCAGCCGATGGAACATGAGATTTTTCAGAAACTGATCGCCTTAACTCCTCTGGAATTAAAATCGGGTCAAACAGAAACGGTTTTTTCCCAATTTACCGCTACCTCAATCGATTATGCGATAATGGAGAAAGCGGCGAATGTGCGCTGCGTTTCCGCGCGGTTTGATTGGAATGACGTGGGATGCTGGCTCTCTTTAGAAAAAATTCTTAAAAGCGATCAAACTGGCAATGTGATTCATGGGCAGGGAGTATGCCTCGAAAGCGAAGGAAATGTCGTTTATGCGGGAGATAATCGACTGATCGCCACTGTGGGTCTCAGGGATAGTGTCGTTGTAGCCGTGGATAATATCGTCCTGGTATGTCCCAAAGACCGTAGTCAGGAAGTCAAAAAAATTCTTTGCGAACTCCATCGTCATCCTGAATGGATCGGTTTTCGCTAACCTATTGTGGGGAGGATTCGTATAATGATGAAATGGATGATATCTGTTTGGTTCGGTTTGACGATTGGGTTCAACTTCAGTCTGGCGCAGGGAGGAACTCAATGGGTATGGATTTTTTTCAGTGATAAAGGAGTTGACGCCTATCAGCAGTTAGGGCGTCTTGATGACCAGTTAACAGAGAATCAACGGGAATGGCGTCGGCGATTCAAGTCCGGAACATTATCTGATAAATATGATATTCCATTGGCAACTGAATATATTGAGGCGATTCAACCCTATATTGATACGATTCGCGTCCGGAGTAAATTGTTGAATGCGCTTTCTGCCAGAGTGGATGAAAAAAATCTAAAAATGCTGCGAGCGTTTCCTTTTATAGAAAAAGTGGTGCCTGTGCGTTATGGTTACCGTCGGGCAGAGCCGCTATTGCCGAAAACAGACCCCTATTTGGATGATTATCGCTTACAACTCGACCAGATCAACATTTTCCCTTTGCATGAACAGGGATATCATGGCGAGGGAATGCGCATCGGGATTCTGGATACGGGTTTTGATCTTGACCATAACGCTTTTCAGCGAATGCATGTGGCGGGAACCTATGATTTCATTAATGGCGACACTATTGTGCGGAACCAGTCCAGTCAGGATTCCCCGGGTCAGGATACTCATGGAACCAGTTGTTTATCGATTATGGGAGGATACCTTGAGGAAAAGCTGTTGGGTCCGGCATACGAGGCGGAGTTTTTATTAGCAAAAACCGAGTTGCAACACTCTGAAACGCCGATTGAAGAGGATTATTATGTTGCCGGCCTGGAATGGTGCGCTGAAAATGGAGCAGTCGTAATCTCTACTTCATTAGGATATATTGATTGGTACACCTGGGAAGACCTTGATGGCGCCTCCACCGTAACGGCTCAAGCCGTAAATCTGCTCGCCCAGGAACGAGATGTTCTGGTTGTAGTGGCTATGGGCAATGAAGGTAATTCAATCTCTCATTCCTTGATCACACCGGCTGATGCCCGTTGGGTATTGGCCGTGGGAGCAGTGGATAAAAATGGAAATATCGCCTCTTTCAGTTCTACCGGCCCTACCTATGATGGGCGTATCAAACCGGATATCTGCGCGCGTGGATCGGCTGTTTATCACTCTTTAATAGGAACTTCCGATCAGATTGTCCAAGGGAATGGCACCAGTTACGCCACTCCTCTGGTTGCCGGCGCCTGCGCTTTGATCCGCCAGAAAAATCCGTCCTGGACTGTATCGCAAATTATTCATAATATCCAGCATACCGGGTCGCAGGCCCATCAACCCGATAACCGCTATGGCTATGGAATACTGAATGCCGATTCCGCATCATATATTAGCGATATTATCCAGGGGAATGTCAAAAATTCCCTGCAACAGCCGGTCTCTAACGCTACTGTAGTCTTGTATTTTTTGGATCGCTATATCTCAACTTCCACGAATGATTTGGGTTACTATTTCTTTGAAACCCCAGCCGCCGCTGATTGTATTTTACAATGCCAGAAAGACGGATATCTTAGCGAAAGTCTGACGCTGACATCCGAAAACATTTCATGGGCAACGTACGATTTCACCCTGACTCCCCGGGTGCAGGGAACGGTTTTAAGTGAATACGGAATGCCGGTTTACCAGGCGAGTATTATCGCCCGTCGGGGGATGGATACGCTGGCGACGGCGGCTTCGATTTTCAATGGAAGTTTTTTGCTGCCCATCAGCCCGGCATCCCTGGAATTTATTGTGTCGCTACAGGGCTATCAAACTTGGTCCTATAGCGCCAGCGCAGCAGATACGACTTTGAATCTTTCCGTGGAACTCCTTTCTATGGATGAGGGAGAACCCATCGTTTATCCCAATCCATGGCAAATTAATAGTCAAAAATTATTTATTCAGTTTTATAAAGAGGGGGGCCCTTACCAAATTTATATGTACACGGTCGACGGCCAATTAATTTTCCTGCATAATCTGCCGCTCTTGCCCCCTAACTTTACTCTGGGTTATCAAACAGACAATCAACCCTCCACCGGACCCCAATATGGAACCATTCTATATACCGTGCCGCAGATTGTCAGTGGCGTTTATTTACTGAATATCAGATCCCCCAGGTCCTCCTGGACAAAAAAAATAGTCGTTCGCTAATGTCTATTTTTTAAGACAATAGACCAATTTTTATGACGGTTTCAGTTACGAATCATAATTTATTAATATTGTTTGCTGTTAAAAACCTGATTTTAGTTAGTATAAAGTTGACGCGGTAATCCAATTGCAAATAGAAATTTTGTTTAAACCTACGGCCCTGGGAACGGAAGCGATCCGACAACTTCCATAACCAAGGCATGACTGGTGGATTTAACGGCAAATTTATAGATGTTTAATTTAATAAATGAAAAAATTATAATCTATTAATGGATAGAATGATGACTTAATAAAGAACAGGTTTTACGCGAGAGACGTATTTAATAAAGGAAATTTTAAATGGGAATAAATCTTGCAATACAATTTAGAAAAAAGGAGTTTCTATGAGAACGATAGGCCTACTTATCATTCTGCTTCATTTCATTGGGTGTTATACGATGTTTAAGGACCCCAATCAACCGGTTGTCGAGTGGCAGGAGGAAGTTAAGGAAGAGTCTCCAGGCTATGATGCATCCGTTTGGGAATACGATCCATATTTTTATGTGGATTCTTATTTCGCGACGACCCAATCCTGGTATGGTTCGCCATATTTAAGCGGGTGGCGGTGGACAGCATTGTATGATCCCTATTATAATGGTTGGAGCTACTATTATCCTTCGACCAGCGCCATTGTCTTTGTAGATCGCAGCGAATCAAATGTTAAAACGGGTCCCAAAGGGTATAAAAGCGGTCCCTGGTTTTATAAGGGCAAGAAAAACGAGAACGATGTAAAAAGCGTTAAGGCCCAGCTTTTTAATCCGGGTTTTTTAGCTACACCCAAACAGGCCAATCCCGGAGCTTCTCCCACCGTCAGCCGTCCCGTAGATCATTCATCTTCACCGGTAGTGGCGCCTGTTTCCTCACCGGTGATCCGCCAGGAAAAAAATGATCCGCCCCCCGATCAGCCAAAGCAAACCCCCACCTCTTCTGGTAAAAGTTCCACATCACCGACCGTCAAACCCAAACCTTCTGAAAATTCTTCTTCGAATCAAAGCCAACCGACACCAGCGCGAAAGCAAAAAGAAACCATCACACAGGAGCCTAAATCATGAAACGAATCCTATTAATCCTGATACTTCTTTCATCTTATTTATGGGCGCAAGAGCCGTCTTTCGATGTTAATTACCCATGGATGACCGATATCCGGGAGTTTATGATCGGCGGAGATACCTGGGGCACTGCTCGCAGTCTGGCGCTCTCCGGCGCCATCGGCGCTATTGGTGATAATTCCGATGTGGTCGTTGTCAATCCTGCGCTATTGGGTTTGATTAAACGCAATCAATTCGATTTCAATCTCGTTTATCAAAAACAAACCAGCGATTTCACCTATTTCGGTTCAACGGATGGCAATTCAAATTCTATCAGCCGTTTTCATTTTTCCTCGCTGGGCTTGATTTATTCCTATCCTGTTTATCGCGGCAGCGCTTCATTAGCATTGGGATATCTGAAACTCAAAGATTTTACTCAATCCAATTATTTTTCAGGGATGACTCAGAGCGCCAATTCGGAGGAACCCTCGTTGCTTGAAATCAATGAAGAGGATAAACGCGGGCATTTGGGAACGATATATTTCTCCGGCGCTATTCAATATTCCCCTAACCTCTACTTCGGAGCGACCCTTAATTTTTTAAGCGGAGTTCATGACTATAATTTTTCTATCCGACGTACCGACCCAACGAATTATTTTGGCTTAATCGATTACCTGCGTAAATTTGATACGGAAGATACCTTCTCCGGATTTAATTTTGTCCTGGGCGCGGTTTATTCGGTGTATGACATCTATCGGTTTTCATTTGCGTTTACTTCCCCCAGTTGGATTAAAGTCGATGAAAAAAGTCGGAGTTATTTATGGGCGGAGGATCAGGATGCCTGGTATTTTTATGCAGATGACTACGGAGATGTCGCCTGGCTGGATAGTAAATATGACTACCGGCTTCAATTACCCATGAAACTCAACCTGGCATTTGGCTACCAAATCAAGAATCTGAGTTGGGATATCGATTTTTCATTTAGCGATTATTCGCAAATGGATTACAACAAAGATCCCATTGAAGGGCTTGATCATCAACGTCGGATGAACAAACTCTATCAGTCCTCGCTGGGATTGGCTTCCGGGTTGGAATTTCGTATTCCGCGCACTTTGTTGGCGCTTCAACTGGGTGGTGAATACCGTTCCCTGCCTTATGAAACTGGCCGTGAAGCGTATCTCAACAACTCTAACATACTGGAGATTGTTGAGGAAGATGGGAATAGCAATCTTATGGCCTTTTCGCTGGGTTGGCTTATTCAGATTGACCGCAATTTGCGTTTCAATTTTGCCTGGCGGTACAGCCGCTGGGAATTAAAGGAACCCATTTTAACGGAAAAGTTTTCGGATCAGCAAATCGGTTTCGGCGTTACTTTTCGGATGTAACCCGAGATCATAAAATCAATTTCGTTCCGTTATCGCGCTTTAATGGCGCTCTACAGCAATGATTCTCCCCTCCTGCTGAGTTACGGCTGATGGGAGAATCATCTTTTCAGGACCGAGTTTTCCAGAACACTCTTTATAGCAGGTTTATCACCTGAATAACGATCGTCAAATTATTTGAAACTAAAATCTCCTGCCATTATTTCTTTACTTGTTTTTTTACTTGACGTATTGGTTTAAATGTATTAATATGAAGCAATATAAACTTTTTTGGCGAAAGGATACTGCATGAGTCATAATGACGATTTAATTTTGGTGATAGACGATTCAAAATTTTCTCGGTGGGCAATTGCTAAACTATTGAATGCTAAAGGTTTTAATGTTATTGAAGCGGAAAATGGCAAAGAAGGATTGGAAAAATGCCGTTCTCAATCTATCGCTTTAGTACTATTGGATTTGCTGATGCCTGAGATGAACGGTCTTGAGTTTATTAAAAATTTGAAGTTGGAGGGGATTGATATCCCGATTGTGGTAGTTTCTGCCGATATACAACAAACATCGGAAGAGCGATGCCGGAGTATGGGAGTCACTAAGTTCCTGAAAAAACCGATAAAGGAACCTGAATTAGTATCCATAGTCGCCGGCTATATTCCAAGAATTTCAGGGTAGAATATGAATATCACTGAACAACAACTGGATGCATTAAAAGAAATTTTTAACATTGGTTTAGGGTACGGCGTCAATTCTCTGAACACCTTGCTTTCATCTCATATTGAAATGTATGTGCCTCACCTGGATGTCTTGACCTTTGAGGAGTTGGTGGAGTTTATGAACCATCGCGATCATGCCAGGCTTTCCGCGGTAAATATGGGTTTTAGGGGACCTTTCCAGGGATCTGCTTCATTAGTTTTTCCTCAATCCGATATTGCCAAAATCGTCCAGGCGATTATGCCGGAACATGAAATCGAGGAAGAGTTTATTTCCAGTTATTCTGGGGTTATGACTGAAATTGGCAACATTGTGCTCAATGGGATCATGGGCACTGTCAGCAATCTTTTTTCAACTTATTTTTCATATATCCCACCAATTTTTATGGATATCTCTCCTGATGAATTGTTTTTTGGAGTCGATAAAACAAATGCAATCGTCATTTTTGCTGAAGCGCATTTTTTAATCGAAAAACTGGATATTCATGGAAATATCATGATATTGCTGGAAGTGGGATCGTTTGAAAAATTGCTTCAACTTTTAACTGCTACCTATCGGGAGTTGCTGGATAATTGATGGAGTACTCAGAATTCACGTTGTTTGATTATATTCCATTAGGTGTCTGTGTGATTGATTCTGATTACTCTGTCATTTATTGGAATGAGTGTTTACAGCAATGGACAGGGATCAATCGAAATGAGATTGATGCATCTCATATTGGTGATAAATACCCATTATTTCGTGATATGCGTTATTCAATACGCATTGATCAAATATTTAAGGGGAGTCCACCTATCTTCTTTTCGGGTTATCTGCATCCCAAACTTTTTCCGATTCGGTTGCCTAACAGAATCTTCCGTATCTTGAATATGACGATTACATCATTGCGGAGATCAGCTACCCAAGGTTATTTAGCGATGATTTTGCTTCAGGATGTAACGGATCTGGAAGTGACGATTGCTAAATACCGCGAGGAGATTCAGCATTCACAGAAATTGAACCAGCATTTAATGGAGGCTAATGAAATTGCGGATAAAGCAGTGAAAATCAAATCGCAATTTCTTTCAAATATGAGCCATGAGATACGTACCCCGTTAAGTGGGATTATTGGACTGCTAACGATTTTAGAAAAGACCGATTTAAGAGAAAACCAACGGGAGTATGTCGAAATATTACAGCAATCATCGAACCATTTACTGAGTATTGTTAATGACATTCTCGACTTGTCAAAAATTGAAGCGGGGAAAAATAAAATTTCCCATGAAATATTTCATCTTTTCGATATGCTGAACCGCCTTTATAAAGTGTATGAACCCACGGCGCAAGCCAAAGATCTCGATTTTATCCTTGAAATATCTCAATGTGTTCCCAGTCAGATTGTCTCTGATGAGCGGGCTCTCTATCAGATTCTTTCCAATATAGTGAGCAATAGTATAAAATTTACCGATAAAGGGTGTGTGGGATTAGAGTTGACATGTACTGAAACGGAACTTGAATTCAAACTTTTCGATACAGGCATCGGCATCTCTGAAACGGATTTGGAAATCATTTTTGAACCTTTTTCTCAATTGGATAATTCATTAACCAAAAAATTTTCCGGTACAGGTTTGGGATTGGCTATTGTCAAAAATTTAGTGGAAGCTTTGCGGGGAAAGCTAAAAATTACAAGCGAATTGGAGAAAGGAACTCAAATTTTTGTTACTGTTCCGTATCAATTGCCTGTTGAGGATGCAATTGATATCGATTTGCTGAAAAATTCGAAAATCAATAGTAAAGCGAGAATTTTAATTGCCGAAGATAATCAGGTCAATGCCATATATATAGAGACGATTCTTTCCGGGGAAGGCTACTCATACACAACAGTGAGCAACGGGGCTGAAGTTTTGGAATCTCTTAAAGAGCAGGTTTTTGATCTGATACTGATGGATATCCAGATGCCGGTACTGGATGGATTTGCTTGCGCTGAGCGTATTCGTGAGCATCCGGATGAAAGTATTAGGAATACTCCGATTATAGCCGTTACGGGTTTCGCTACTGACAATGATAGGAGTAATGCGATAAAAGCGGGGATGAATGATTTTATTACAAAACCTATTAATCGCCAGGAGTTGACTCGATCAATTAAAAGTTTTATTCATTCGGGATAAATTTTATTTTTAACAAGAATTTTTAATGGAGAAAGAGATGAGGCCGGATTTTAATTTCAAGACGTTATCGGTTGCTTTATTACCCACCCCGGTCCAATATTTGGATGCGCTGAGCCGGGAGCTGGATGTGGAATTCTATATCAAACGGGATGATTTGACTGGGATGGAATTGTCGGGGAACAAAATACGAAAATTGGATTTTTTGTTTGCCCAGGCCATAGACCAGAAAGCGACGGCAATTATCACTTGTGGAGGTATCCAATCGAATCATGCGCGGGCGACCGCGGTCCTGTGCCGAAAATTGGGTTTGAAGCCCTGCTTAGTTCTCCGGGAAGGTGATGGAAAAAATTCACCCCAGGGAAATTTATTGTTGGACCATCTGCTTGATGCCCGCATTATTTGGATTACCGCTGAACAGTATCGGGACCAGCGAGGCGAAATAATGGATGATTGGGCGCTTAAACTTTCACAAGAAGGAGAGGCTCCTTTTATTATTCCTGAAGGCGGCTCCAATGCGCTGGGATATATGGGATATTATCAGGCAGCTCTGGAAATTGATCGACAATCAAAGGAAATGAACCTGTCCTTCGATTACCTTGTAACAGCGATCGGATCTGGGGGAACGTTTGGCGGATTATGGTTTGCCAATAAGTTGCATCATTTTTCTTGGGAACTGCTGGGTGTAAATGTATGCGATACGGCGGAATACTTCAAATCCAGAATTATTGGGGTATTGAGTGAACTTGATGTAGCCTATGATTTGGGCCTCCCTTTAGAGCCTAACGAATTAGCCATCATTGATGGCTTTGTCGGTCCGGGTTATGCCGTCAGTACAGTAGAAGATCGTTTCTTGATTCATAAAATGGCCCGTCTTCATGGTATTTTTTTGGATCCGGTATATACGGGTAAAGCGTTTCATGCTCTTGTGTCATCCATTGAATCCGGGAGGATTCCAAAAAAATCTAAAATTCTATTCGTGCATACGGGCGGATTGTTTGGACTTTTCCCTCAAAACCACACGTTCCAAACTGAGTTGAAAATTTGATTGGCAATAATGAATAGCCAATTACTTGGTGAGAGAGTGGATGTATTGCCATTTAACGGATTCGCGCCATGATCTATAAATAGTTTACCAGATTAATGCAGGATTGTAATTCGTCCCGTATTGTGGGAGGAGCCATTACTGATTCGATAATAATAGATTCCGTTACTCAGTCGAGGAAGTAGGAGCTCTCGATTCGTAGCGCCCGACATCCCGAATAATAAGGGCTGATCTAAGACCATGCGTCCCAAATTATCGTAAAGTATAAACGAAAAAATCGGATTTGAAATCAGATCTGTTGAGATGATTAGTTTATCGTGAGCGGGATTCGGCTGAAGCCGGCAATAAAATTTATCGGGCAGGGCAACCGTTACAATTGTGGTGGACCCCGGAGTAAAATAACGATCAAGTAAGTCCCAGAGTTCCTCACGAGTTCCATCCTGTCCCAACGCCCACATCCCCACTCCTTGAAAATTTTTGGATAGCGCTAAATCGTATTTTAGCGCCAGACTGGAATCGTTATCAAACCAAACCTGGTTCCATTGACCATTGGAAAAATATCGGTACCAGGGGGTTTTACTTGTATTATCCCATTGCAGGCCGTAGTTTGACGCTTGAGAGATATTATCCCGGTAATATGTTGATCCTATATATCGAACTACAGGCGAATAGGCGTTTTGGGATGTAGTTTCCCATTTTTTGCCATAATAAGGAACTCCTAAAATCAGTTTGTCCGGTAAAATAGTAGCATATTGAGATATTACTGTATTGGTTACATGATAGGATCCGCCGCTTAGAGGAGCAACCGGGCCACTGGTTGTACTCCAGGAACCATAAAAGTCGTAACCCATGATGAAAAGATAATCGCAGGCATTGGCCAACCCGGGCAGGTTCCATCCCCCCCAATTGACGGCCGGTGCGGCGAACGATACTTCAAGTTTGGGATCTCTTGCATGAACAAAGTGGGTTAGATCACTCATAAATTCATTGATAGTTAAACGGTCAGACGTATTGAGCCCCTCGAAATCAATATTCACTCCATCCAACTGAAAATTTTCCAAAAGCTGGCTTACGTTATTGAAAAAAGATTCTTTAACTGAAGATGTTGTGATAATCGTATGAATCTGGCTACTGTTAAAATTGACCATGGTGGCAATGACTTTGACGCCATTTTCATGGGCAAGGTTAATCACATCGGTCCAGGGCCATTGGTTGGGCGCTATCAGTAACCCTTGTTCAGTCACTTCAAAATCGAAAAGGGCGATGTGCGTCAATAATTCATATCGCAAATTAGTTTTTGCTGTGGGATATTCCCAATAAGGTAAATAACCGAAAACAGTAGCCGATAATGCTATCTGGCGGGGTTTCAAGGGAATAACTGCCGTTGCCTTCTCCAGACTGCCAGGGATGAATAGATGCCGGTGTTTCCAATACTCTTCCTGCATGATCGAAACTGGTTCTTGCGCAAATAGGATGATTGCCTGTAATAAAAGAATTAAGACGCATATTAACGGCCGGGTTGTTTTTTTCATGGTCGAAATATACAAATTTTTAAGGTGATTGTCAATAAATAAAATTTAAAAGCACACTATTTTATGTTGAAACTTTTTTATTTTTACATATTTGACAAACCAGAATAAATTGTGTAAATTATAATAAGATCAATTCATATCAGATGTGAAATGGATTGATTAAAGTAGCTAAAAATTATTTATCAAGGAGCGGATATGGAATTTTTTATTGAACATGCGCCTGTTTTTACTCTTTTGCGAGTTAAGATGAAAAAAGGTGAACAACTCAGAGCGGAAGCTGGAGCGATGGTGGCAATGTCCCCTGGAATCGAGCTTGAAGCAAAAACTACCGGAAAAGGTCTTTTTGGAACTCTTAAAGCGGCTGTAGGTGGAGAGTCTCTTTTTGCTTCTTTATTTACCGCAAAAGAGGACGGGCATATCGAATTAGCCCCGGGTTCTCTGGGCGATATTATAAAGTTGGAATTGAATAATTCCACAATTTTAGCGGAAGGCGGCGCTTACTTAGCCGGAGATGCCAATCTGACAATTTCGACCCAGGGCTCTTTAAAGGGCTTAATTTCAGGCGAAGGGCTGTTTTTGCAAAAAATTAGCGGCACTGGTGTCTTGTTTTTAAATTCCTATGGCGCGATTATTGAGAAAAATTTAGCAAGTGGTGAAACCTATATTGTCGATACCGGCCATTTGGTTGCTTTTGAAAGTAGTGTTCAATATAAGCTGCGTAAAGCGGCGAGGTCGTTTTTATCTTCCATTGGAACGGGTGAAATGCTGGCATGTGAATACACAGGCCCCGGGAAAATTTGGATTCAAACCCGCAATTTATCGGCATTCGCTCAACTGATCAGCAAGTTCATTCCCACAAAAAGCTCTTGACCAGACCTGCTTGTTAAGTACATGGCTTTTAAACATTCCCCCGATTTCGTTGTAATTTCAGGGAATGCCGTATTCCATGCTTTTTTTAATTTGCTTTGTAAATGAGTACAATTTTTAGTTTGTTTTTTTGGTGTGAAAAAAATATGAAAATTCCCTTGACATTTTAGCTTAATTATAATAGTATATTGATTTGAAATGATCTTCAAGAGCATGATTATTTCTGCATTTTAGGAGATATGTATTGAACCGGGGGGAGGATTAAAATGAAAATGAGTGGTTCGGGTTTTGGAAATACCGGTGGGTTATCCGGAGTATTGTGACCAAGTTGATTTTTAATTTGATATTTGACCAATCAATAATTAGGAGAATAAGATGAGTGATCATGAAAATGAAAATAAAATAAGTAATTTTATTCGAGATGTTATTCAATTAGATTTAGCTGCCGGCAGAGTGGATAAAATTGTGACCCGTTTCCCTCCTGAGCCCAATGGATATCTGCATATCGGGCATGCTAAGGCAATTTGTATCGATTTTGGTATGGCCAGGGAATTTAATGGGGAATGCCATCTCCGTATGGATGATACGAATCCGTCCAAAGAAGATCAGGAGTATATTGATGCGATTATGCGCGACGTAGAATGGCTTGGGTTTGATTATGGCGGGAAGGTTTATTATGCGTCCGATTGTTTTGAGCAGATGTACCAATGGGCGGAACTATTGATCCAAAAAGGTGTGGCTTATGTTGATGATTTGACGGCCGAAGAAATTCGTTCCAATCGGGGGACCCTGACGGAAGCTGGATTAGAAAGCCCCTATCGCAATCGTGGGGTTGAAGAGAATCTGGACCTGTTTCGACGAATGCGATCGGGTGAGTTTCCTGATGGCGCTCGGGTCTTGCGGGCGAAAATCGATATGTCATCTCCTAATCTTAATCTGCGGGACCCGGTTATGTACCGTATTCTGCACCAATCTCATCCCCGAACCCAGCATCAATGGCATATTTATCCAATGTACGATTGGGCTCATGGATTGGAAGATTCCCTTGAAAAAATTACGCATTCCCTTTGTACACTGGAATTTGAAGATCATCGACCTCTATATGATTGGTTTTTAGATCAATTGGAAATTTTTCATCCCCGACAATATGAGTTTGCCCGTTTAAATCTGACCTATACTGTGATGAGCAAACGGAAACTGAAGCGCTTAGTTGATGAGGGTTTTGTCAGCGGATGGGATGATCCGCGCATGCCGACGCTTTCCGGTTTACGGCGTAGGGGTTACACTCCTGCTTCGATTAGAATTTTTAGCGATAAAATTGGTGTGGCAAAACGGGCCAGCATGGTGGATGTTTCGTTTTTGGAGTATTGTATCCGCGAGGAATTGAATAAATGCGCGCCTCGATATATGGCCGTGATTGATCCATTGAAACTTGTGATTGAAAATTACCCCGAAAGCCAGGAAGAAACTCTCAACGCAATTATGAATCCGGAAGATCCATCAGCCGGTTTTCGTCAAATTCCGTTTGCGCGTGAACTTTATATTGAACGGGAAGATTTTATGGAAAATCCTCCCAAACAATTTTTCCGTTTGGCGCCGGGTCGTGAAGTTCGGTTACGTTATGCTTATTTTATTACTTGTCATAGTGTTGTACACGATCCTGAAACCGGTCAAATCGTCGAGCTGCGTTGTACCTATGATCCTGCAACCCGGGGAGGAGATGCTCCTGATGGTCGTAAGGTCAAAGCGACTCTGCATTGGGTGTCCGCTAAACATGCGGTTAACGCGGAAGTTCGATTATATAATCATTTATTTATTCGGGAAGATCCTGAGCAATTGGAACCGGGTGAAGATTTTACCAGTCTGATCAATTCAGATTCAATCCAGAGACTGAATGAGTGCCGGCTGGAACCTGCGTTGAAGGAACTTCCCCTGGAATCTCGGGTTCAATTTGAACGGCTGGGGTATTTTATTAAGGATATTGACACTACTGATGAAAAACCTGTGTTCAATCGTATTGTAACCTTAAAGGACACCTGGGCGAAACTTGTGAAATCCGGAAAAACAAATTAACTTAAAGGAAGATTGACGATGAGTGTTCGAGTCCGTTTCGCGCCGTCTCCGACTGGCTATCTACATATTGGCGGCGCCCGTACTGCCTTATATAATTGGTTGTTTGCCCGGGCCAACGGAGGAACTTTTATCTTGCGTATTGAGGATACTGATCGCAACCGCTATGTGGCTGACGCCGAAAAAGCCATTTTCGACAGCTTGATTTGGTTGGGAATGGAATGGGACGAGGGGCCAGACGTTGGCGGTTCCTTTGGCCCTTATCGACAATCCGAGCGGTTGGAGCTCTATCGTGAGCATGCCCGGCAATTAATTGAAAAAGGGGCTGCCTATCCTTGTTTTTGCTCTGCGGAACGCTTGGAAGAAATCCGTAAAAGTCAACAAGAACAAAAATTACCTCAGGGTTACGATCGTTATTGTCGGGATATGGATCCTCGGGAAGCGCAAAAACGTATTGAACAGGGTGAGCGGTATGTCATTCGTTTAAAAATACCCCTTACCGGAGAAACTGTTTTCCATGATTCGGTACGAGGAGAAATCCATTATTCGAACAAGGAGCTGGATGACTTGGTTCTGATGAAAACCGATGGGTTTCCTACCTATCATTTAGCAAATGTTATTGATGATCATTTTATGAAAATTACCCATGTCATGCGGGGTGATGAATGGATTGCCAGCACTCCCCGTCATGTTTTGCTCTACCAGGCTTTTGGTTGGGACATGCCGGAATTTGTCCATTTACCAGTTATATTGGCTCCAGGAGGGGGAAAGCTCAGCAAACGCCATGGTGGTGTCGCTGTAATGGATTTTAAGCAAAACGGGTATCTTCCTCTGGCCTTGCTTAATTTTATATCGCTACTGGGATGGTCCCCTGGAGAAGACCGCGAGCTCATGTCTCTTGCGGAAATTGTCCGTTTATTCAGCATCGACCGGATAAGTCCTAAAAGCGCGGTTTTTGACGAGCAAAAACTGGATTGGTTCAATAGCCAGTATATTATAAATTCAGATGCCGCTACTTTATTAAAAGATGTCTTTCCATTATGGATGGAACAGGGCTGGGTAAATTTTGAATCAGAGAGTTCTGATTCTTTGCGTTGCGTCCGGATTATTGAATTGCTGCGTGAACGATGTAAAAAGCTGACCGATTTTGTGGAAGGAAAATCCTATTTTTTCCGGGATCCGGAGTCCTATGAAGAAAAAGCTGAAAAAAAACAATGGGCTAAAGAAAATCCGATTCCCCTTTTAGAATACTTGATTGACCGGTTGGCTGAGATCTCCTTTAATGCGCAGGATATCCAGGCCCACTACCATGAGTATGCCATAGAACTGGGTGTCGGAAATGGTCAATTGATTCATCCTACCCGGCTGGCTATTTCCGGTACTGCGTCTGGACCCGGACTTTTTGAGCTGATGGAACTATTGGGGAAAGAAACGGTCACGCGCCGATTGAAACAGGTAATCAATTATCTGCACATTAAGTATGGATATTGATTTCGAAAAGTAAACCATTGATCGGTTGAGATTAGCCAACGGTTTTCCTCTTTTTAAGGTCCCGGCTGGTTTTTTTTCTAAAAATGAATGCTATACTAGCCAAAACCATCGTTATGGTTGGTAGTTTCTGCATTAAATGGATTTTTACTTTTAAATTTTGCGTTTACAATATAAACGGTTTTACTATCTGAAAAGGGTTTAATATGAAATTATTTTCTTTTCTTTTTGTTTTGACAATAATAACCGGAAGTTTGATCGCCGCGCCTCACGCCGATCAGGATCCCCTTCTGATGAAATCGATTGAATTGATGCTCCATGAGCAGTTCGATGAATCGGGCGTCCTATTGGATTCTTTGCTATTAAAATATCCGGAAGATCCCTGCCCTTATTTTTTTAAAGGGATGTTGACCTGGCGGATTAGTTACAATATGGACGGATATGAGTCCTGGGATAAGAAATCATTAAAATATTGGGACAAGACGATTGAGATTGCGGACCGGATGATTGAAGCTAAAAAAGATTTAGCCTATGCTCACTTTTTTAAGGGCGGAGCCCATGGCTATATCGGAACGCTTCATGTCCGAGGAGGAAGTTTCATTAAAGCCGGTTGGGGGGCCATGAAAGGTATTAACAACCTTGAGGAATCCTTTCGCTTGGATAGCAGTTACTATGATACTTATTATGGCACAGGTCTTTATCATGTTGTGGCTGCAAATTCTTCGTCAATCGTTCGTTTTTTGCAAAAATTATTGCCGATGAGCGAAGGGAATGCCGATCTCGGAGTTCGCTATCTGCAAATTGCCTTGAAAAAAGGTCATTTTTCACCGATTCTGGCGCAGGCGATATTGGGATTCAATTATACTTATTATCGCCCAAATTACGATAGCGCCGGGTATTATCTAAAACCCTTAGTAGAATCATTTCCGCGATCCACCGATTTTTTAACCCTGGTTATTAATCTTTTAGCAAAAGAAGGTCTGGAAACAGGCCACACCGACTGGGGGGCATTGCATCGCTATCTCGGTTTACTGGAAGGTCGAATGGGGCAACGAAAAGAAACGCTTGCAAAATGGTATCGGGAAAAGTATTCATTTTTTGATGGATATACCCGTTTCAGGGAAAACGATTTTGAAACAGCTTACATTGTATTAAAACAATATACAAAACAATATGGTAAAGGAGTTTATGCAGGAATTGCTTATTGGCTGCTGGGAGCTATGGAGGATTTAAAAAATAATCGAAAACAAGCAGTTAAGTATTACCAACAAGCGGAAAAGAAAAATCAGTTTGGCAATCTGAAACGACTCGTGGATGAATGTTTATTGAAACCGTATTCAAATGAGTCGAATTTACTATTTAAAGGTTCTTTTTATGAACTGCCAAAAAAGCCTTAAGGAGTCGATATGGAGTATTTCGAGATAGACGGCGGCGCCTCTCACCACGGAGAAATTCGCATCATGTGGAACAAGAATGAACCATGGCCGGTTTTGGCTACATTGCTGTTAACGGACGAAGAAGTTGTATTGAAGAATGTTCCTGAGATTCTTGATGTGATGGCAATGATGGAAATTATGAAAGAATTGGGTACGGAAATCAAGCATTTGGACAATCATGTTTACTCTTTTCGTACCAGGGAAATCAAGGAAATTGCTATTCCTTATGAATTGGGAGAAAGTATCCGTGGGTCCTTACTGTTTGCCGGCGCGATGTTGGCGCGGTGTGGTGAAGTTAAGCTTCCGGTACCGGGGGGAGATAAAATAGGTCGACGCCGGGTCGATACTCATTTTTTGGCATTGATTCAGTTAGGCGCCCAATACCATGAAGAAGAAAAAGATTGGATTCATTTTTCCTTCGCGCCAGCGCCCTCTAATGATCAGAAGCGACTGATTTTAGATGAAGCCAGTGTGACCGCTACCGAAAACGCTATGATATTCGCGGCCGGATTGCCTTGTGAAACAATTATTTATAATGCTGCCTGCGAACCCCATGCGCAAAATTTGGCTCATCTGCTTGTTCGGATGGGCGCTGAAATTGAAGGCATCGGTTCTAATCGTTTAACAATTAGAGGCTGTATCCAATTGAAGGGAACCCATCATACAATCGGTTCAGATCATATTGAAACCGGCAGCTTTTTAACATTGGCGGCAACTACCCGCAGCGCGTTGACTCTGACTCATGTGGATCCGGAGCATCTCTTCAAGATATCTATGGTTTTTGGAAAGATGGGTGTCCATTTTCAAACTTTCGATGATCGCCTGATTATCTCAGACCAGCAGGAACTGGCGATTCAAAAAGATTTTGGCGGTGCAGTGCCGATTATCGATGATGGCCCATGGCCTCAGTTTCCTGCGGATTTGACCAGTTTAATGGTGGTGTTGGCGACTCAATGCAAAGGAACTGTACTTGTCTTTGAGAAAATGTTCGAAAGCCGATTGTTCTTTGTTGATAAGCTGATTGCCATGGGCGCAAATATCGTTTTATGCGATCCCCATCGCGCTGTTATTACTGGTCCCTGCCAACTCCATCCGGCGACTCTGACTTCCCCTGACATTCGCGCTGGAATGGCTCTCTTAATTGCTGCGTTATGCGCGTCGGGGAAAAGTTTTATCTATAATATCCAGCAGATTGAACGCGGTTATGAAAGTGTGGAAGAGCGATTGCGAAATGTGGGAGCCAATATTGTTAAAAAGCATACCCGGAACCGGGATTGATTATAGCTGAGATAAAACGATTATGCTGAGAGGAATCAATGATGCATAAACGATCAGTTTCCCTCAACCCTCTCAATGGAGAGCAGCTTCCCATAGTAAATAGAAGTTCTGAGCGGAATGTAAGACGTCATGCCTAAATCCCACGGTTGCGCAGGATAATCGTAGTACCACAAATCTTCAATATGATAAAACCAGGCTTCCCCGATAACCGTTGAATCGGTCAGGCTCTTTATTGTTAATTCATTGGGAGTTAGGTCTGCCCAAGTCATGATCCAGGAATTTTTCAGTAGCGTCTTGTCCTGGGGCAGAAATTCAAACCGCGCGCGCGTTTCCGGGTAAAACCGCCCGTTGGTTGCTACTACCAGATTATCATGGTAAAATAAAAAATTCATATCTGCATTTGCGCTAAAATACTGACTCTTCCAATAATATCCTCCTTTTTGTTTCTCCAATACGACCGAGACGTCGTACAAATTTTTTCCGAGGATCCGGTTAACCTGGCCGATTGGATAATTGCCATTGGCAAGATTAAGTAAAACAATTTTTCCTTCGGGAAGGGGAGTATCCAACGATATACGGCCGCGATAGGGTAATCCGGTTCCATTGCCCGATTCTGGAAAATAAACAGCGCAAGGTTTTGAGATCATTACCGAATCAATCAGGAAGCTCATTTGATTATATAATGTTGTATTGAGATAAAGCGGCTTCTGGTCGATACTGAAATAATTGCTTGGGTCCAGATTTCCGTCAATAACCGACTGACAGGTCAGTTTAAAATTTAGAGGATCTGGATTGGTTTGAAAGTTATATTTCCCGGAATAATTGGAGGAAAATTTGAAGTCGCGCATTGGATGCGATACTATCTTTTCAATCATCCCTATTTTATTGCCTGTACTGTTAAATATTGCATCGCCTTCTTTTATTGATGAACGTTGCATTGTGTTGAGTTGATGTATGGTAATATAGAGGTTTAAGGTTTGAAGTAAGGGAACGGAATTAGTTATTTCCGTTAATTGAAAAGGAATCATGGCCAGGGTATCGTCATTCAAAGCAACAAAGGTTTGAATTTCTTTCCCGAGGGGGGAAAAGTTTGTGTACCAGCTTCCATTGAATGGGTAAACCCGGCATTGAATGCGGAGAAGAAGATCAATATTGGGCGTAACCAGGGTTGTCTGTTGATTGAGTATCGTTTCGGAAGTTTGGGTATGAGTGCGGCGCATCAATTCCTCAATCGTTATGATCGGCTGTCCCAGTTTATCTAAATAGTTGTTTCCTATAAAAGTAGAGTCGAAAGCCAGTATCTGGGGAATATTGTTGATACGAGCGGTACGTGAAAACGTATAAGCTTCCGGAGAAAAATCCTGCGGGATTGCCTGGAATGTAAACTCAGGGAAGAAAAATTGTATGGGAAGTCCGGGCCTGACTGGAAATTTGTTGTAAACTACTGAATCCGGAGTATATCTGTAACATTGATAACGTATTTTGACCAGTATATTCAAATTGCTGGAGTCGCGGAGATAGAGTCCAATACCGCTTTTATTCAAATAACCAATATGCAGGAGTTGGGGAAAAAAGGCGATGACTTCAAGTAATGTTGCCGGATTAGTTGTTGCCAGTGAATCGGTTTGCATACCAGGTTCGAGTTGATCGAACAGTGAGTCGGGAAAATTGGAGATCAAAAAAAAATTTTCCTTAAAAAAAGCTTCTTCTATTCGTTGCAGTCCGCTTATGCTATCATTATAAGCTTTGAGACGTTCCTGCTCCAGGTTGAGCGTTTTTTGAACATGGTACTGTTTCCAACTCAGCCAGGCGGTCAATCCGAGGGCTAATGCCAGTGCAATCGCCATCAGATCAAAAATGTTAATGATTTTAAAGATACGGCCTTTTTCGTCTATAATCATTTTGATTAATCTCAGGAATGGAGTTTACATGTTATAGAAAATGGGTGGCGAGGAGGACGTTCAATTTCAGCGGTAAGCTGCTTCTCATTCAGTCGAGGACTGGGAATTTCCATTTTTTCTCCAACCAGCATTAGGGCGATAAGTGTCTGAGAATCTGGAATTCCAAGGATTTCTTTGGCTTTGATCTCATTAAAACCGGCGATTAAATGTGAAATTCCTCCCATTTCTTCAATGCATAGAAGCATGAAGGCGGTAGCAAGGCCGGTATCAAACAGGTAGTATTCCCGATTCTTGACAACGCAGTCTAATGTTTTTTCCGAACAAATAGCAATAACCATCGGGGCGTCATAAGCCCATTCATTACCCGGCGAGTAGATGCTCCTGAGTTTATTCAATAATTGGGGATTCGTTATAAAGAGAAAACGCCAGGGTTGATTATTGTAACATGAGGGAGCCAAAGCAGCGGCGTTTGCAAGGTCTTCAATTTCTTCAATGCTGAAAGGTTCACCGCCGATACTGCGGAGTGAACGCCGTTTAATAATAGCATCTTTTACGTCCATAGACGCGCTCATTTCGTTGGTAAAGAGAGTTATAGTCCCGCTTTTACCAGATCATGGATACGAATGATTCCAACGTTTCGGCCAAAAGCGTCGATAACGGGTAAGACGGGAATTTGGGAGGGTCTGTTTTCTAATAAATCGATGGCATTTACGGCTAATTCTTCTTCGTGGATAGTAATTGGATTGGGAGTCATGACATCTTCGGCTTTCAAATTGAAAAAACTGTAGCGGTTTTTTAGCGCGCGACGGATATCGCCATCTGTTATAATACCGAGGAGCAGATTTTGCTGATCAACAATATTGACGGCGCCCATCCGCTTTTTAGTGATAACTTCAATAATTGATTCGATCGAAGCGTTGGGTGGTAATTGTGGATTTTCGTCTTCTTTATGCATAATATCTTTGATTTTAATATAATAGGCTTTGCCAATTGATCCGCCAGGGTGATTTAAAGCAAAATCTTCTATTTTTATCTTTTTTAAGGCAATCAAGCAAGCGGCCATGGCGTCGCCAATGGCTAACGAAAGAGTAGTAGAGGTAGTGGGGGTAACTCTCAAGGGGCAGGCTTCTTCCTTAACGTCATAGATAATATTGATATCAGCCAGGTCTCCCAGTGAAGATTTCCTTTTACCCAGTATAGTAATCAAAGGAATCCCTTTTTTTTTAATGAAGCTGATTAGAGTAAAAAGTTCCTCGGTTTCACTACTTTTACTTAACACAATTAAAAGGTCATCCTGATTGATAATTCCCAGATCGCCATGAAGCGCTTCTACCGGATGTAAAAAAATGGAAATAATACCAATCGAATTAAAAGTGCTGGCAATTTTTTGAGCAATAATTCCGGATTTTCCAATCCCTGAAAAAAGGATTTTTCCGCGACAATGAAAAATTTTTTGCACGGCATGGATGAAATCTTCGCCCAACTGGCGGGAAAAATCCATGATTGCCTGCGATTCGATTTCCAACGTGTGGCGCGCTATTTTTAAAATTAACTCAGAATTCATTAAAATCCTCAATTTTTTGGACATATTCAGCATTAACTTCAACAGCAACTGATAACGCGATATTTTCAATATTGATGACGATCTTCTTCTTATTAGGTTTAATGAAACTGACCCGGCCGATTAAACCTGCAAACGGCCCTTCAATTATTTTAACCAGTTTTCCGGTGATATCCACCGGGTTTAGTTTGATCGACTCAGAAATATCTACATTCTGGACTACTTTTATTAACGAGTCAATTTCGTAATCCGGTATAGGCTGGGGTATTTTTTTGTAGTTGACAAATGATACTACATAAGCAGAATTTATTATTTTATACCAGAAGTCATGGCTCATGGGAATATTGATAAATACGTAAGACGGAATAAGAGGAACCATGAAAGAGATACGACGGGATGGATTGTAATGTTTGATCAAGGGAAGGTAGAATTGGATTTCATTTTTCTCGAGATGTTCTCCCACTTTTTTTTCACAGCGTGGTTTAGTATATAAAGCATACCACTGAGGATGCTCCGGTTCAAAAAAAGCTAAATCACTCATGCTTGCTGTCATCTTTCCATTCTTGTTGTAAGGTATTCAAATTAGTGATTTTATTATAACCGTGAAAAACGGCTCCTTCATTGACAATCAAGTAACGGCTTTGAATATCGCCAATAACCACGGCTTCCTTTTCAAGAATCACTTGTTCCTGAACATAAAGATTCCCCCGTATTTTACCGGCAATGGTCAGGGTATGGCAATGAATTTCGGCTTGAACAATACCTTCCTTGCCAATCACAATATTGCCCTCAACCTGAATTTGACCTTTGAACTGCCCATCGAGACGCAAATTGCCATTGCTGTTAATTATTCCTTCAATGGCTGTTCCCTGGCTGATAATTGTAAGATTGGCAGAGCGGGATTCAATATTTTCCTTAGCCATTATAACTCCTTAATTGAGATGAGGTTTTGGATCGATGTACCGTTCTTTTTTTATACCGAAATGAAGGTGGGGAGCGGTACTGATCCCGGTATTGCCCGAAAGAGCAATAACCTGGCCACGATAGACCTGGGCGCCAAAACTGACCAGGGATGAATCGTTGTGTCCATAAATTGACGTTATCTGATTAGTATGTTGAATGATGATGGTTTTGCCAAAAAGTGAATCAACTCCGCAAAATATAACTTCACCTGATTCAGCCGCCCGGACGAGAGAATGAGTAGGTAAGGCAATATCGATGCCGAGATGGTTCCCTGGGATGGAAAACTCATTGGTAATAACTCCATGCGCCGGCCAGGTCATGTATAGCGTATCATTGTCCTTCTCATCGATCAGCTTGTGTGTAAGGTTCACGCTTTCCATATAAGTGTCTAATAAGGTATCGTCCTGGCTGGTTACTTCGCCAAACAGTTTCAAGTCGGTACGAATTCCCAATAATAATTCAATCTTTTTTTGATACGTTCTTAACCCATTCAATTCAGTTTCCAGTTGGGCAATGTTTTTAACCTGAGTGATCAGTTCGTTTTTGTCACTCTGTAAGTGTCGGTACTGGATAAAATAATGGATGCCGAAGGCATTGAGGATAAAGGAGATTATACATAGTAATAGAAAGACCGCTCCGCCTGTTAATATATATTGTACAGTTTGTTTGCGGATCACATAATGGTTTTCCAGAGTTGTCCCTTCCTCTACTATGATAATTCTGTATTTCGGATCTGATTGGTTCATATTCAGCTCGTCTCTGACATCCCGGTAATCATTTTTATTATCCGATTTAAATCATCGAGCGAAAAGTATTCGATTACAATTTTCCCTTGTTTTTCATCGTGATTGATTTTGACTTTTGTTCCCAGATGATGCATAAGATCGGTTTGCGCTGCTTCGATAAAGGGGTCGACGGGTGGCAATAGTGTTGTTTTTTTCTGTTTTTTCAGGTTATCGATTTCCTGTTCCAATTGCCGGACGGATAGTTTTTTTTCAACTGTTTTTTGAGCCAGTTTTTCACGTTGCTCGCTGTTTTCCAAGGTTAACAGGACTTTGGCATGTCCTGTGGAGATACTTTGATTAACGATCATCGCGCGGATTGCCATAGAAAGTTGCAGCAAGCGAATTTGATTGCTGACCGTCGCGCGGTTTTTACCGACACGGAGCGCAATCTCCTCATGGGATAGATGATATTCGCGATTAAGCTTATCGTAAGCAAGGGCTTCTTCCACAGGGTTCAAGTTTTCGCGTTGAATGTTTTCAATCAGCGCGTATTCTAACATGTCGGAATCGCTAACAACATCCGTAACAATAGCGGGAATATATTTCATTCCGACCTGTTTAACCGCTTCCAGTCTGCGTTCACCTGCAATCAACTCAAACCCGTCTTTTAATTGGCGGACTAAAACCGGCTGTAATACACCCTTCTCTTTGATGGAATTTGCCAATTCTTCAAGAGATTGGGGATCAATGTCCAAGCGGGGTTGTTGCGGATTGCGTCGAATTTCATTGACATTAATTTGAAGAATGGTCTTATTTTTTTCCACGATGACATTATTATTGCTAAGATTCGAATTGGGGAACATTGAATCCAGGCCCCTGCCTAATCGTTCTTTAGACATTCTTGAGTATTTCCTTTGCTAAGGTGAGATAGTTTTGCGCGCCTTTTGAAAGTATATCATATAAAACAATCGGTTTGCCGAAACTGGGCGCTTCGGCAAGTCGGATATTCCGATGGATAATTGTTTCATAAACCACATCAGGGAAAAACTTTTTGACTTCATCGACGACTTGTTGAGCAATTTTCAATCGGGGGTCAAACATTGTTAGTAAAATGCCCTGAAGCTTGAGCGCGGCATTAAAATTCTTTTTTACTAATTCGATGGTTCGTACTAATTGCGCTAAACCTTCCAGCGCATAATATTCGCATTGGATAGGGATCATTACCCCGTCTGCGGCAGTTAAGGCGTTGATTGTTATCAAACCCAGTGACGGTGGACAATCGATGACGATATAATTGTAAGATTCGTCGATATTCTGTAATGCTTTTTTAAGCCGGTATTCCCGCTCTTGAGTTGATACTAACTCAAGTTCGGCGGCAGTCAAATGAATATTGGCTGGCATTAAAAACATTTGGCTAAGTTCAGTGGGGCGGATAATTTTATCGGCGGAAACTGTCCCCAGGATGATATCATACGTGCTTTCCGTCAACGCTCGGTGGTCGAATCCCAATCCGGATGTCGTATTTGCTTGGGGATCAAAATCAATGAGGAGCGTTTTTTGATCATTGAGGGCCAGAGCGGCAGCCAGATTAATGGCGGTTGTCGTTTTGCCAACTCCCCCCTTTTGATTGGCTATGGCGATTATCTGTTTCATGCGGTTGATTCTACTCCTAAAAATTGAAGAATAATAAGATTTCTCAGGCTGGTCTGCCCGGGTAATTTGTATGAGAACACTTTTTTTAATTGATATCCATAGTTCAAAATGGATGAATGCGACGCCTTAACTTGATCTTTGGCATCTTCGCCTGCGTAGTATATCAGATATGAATTTGGTTTCAATAGCGGTTGTGATAATTTCAGTAAATCTTCCAGCCGGTAAGTTGCCCGGGTTACTACCCAATCAGCCTTGGGCTCCACTTTAACATTCTCAACCCGCTCATTGAGAACCGTTATTCCTGATATATTCACTTCTGCCAGATCAGTTTTGATTTTTTCAAGGAAGAGTGAGCGCTTGTGTTTGGATTCGATTAAGATCAGTTCCAAATCAGATACTGCAATCTTTAGCGGAATTCCGGGACATCCATTGCCACTGCCAATATCAATTACTCGTAATGATTCTTGAGCGGGCAGGTATTTGAGGAGTGAAATTGAATCCAGAAAATAGTTAGTCATTAAGTGGGCTTTGGCCCCGGGTGGGAATAAATTAAGCTTATCCTGCCATTCGATTAATTTATCATAATAGTAAGTGAAAATATCCTTTTGATCACGGTTGAGCTTAACTCCAAAAAGAAGTCGGGCATCACGTTTGAGTTGGTTAACGGGAAGTCTTTTTTCCATGGCGTACCTGTTCCAGATAGACAATAAGTGTGTTGATATCGGCAGGAGAAATTCCAGGGATTTCCAATGCCTGCGCTAAATTATACGGCCGAATTCGATCAAATTTTTCCTGGGCTTCTTTACGCAGGGTAGCTATCGATTGATATTGAATTGTGTCGGGCAGTCGATAATTTTCATTTTTCCTGATTTTTTGCAGAGTTCGTTCTTGCCGCTGAATATAACCTTCGTACTTGATCTCTGCTTCGCAGCAATAATTGAGATAAGTGTCATCCATCTCGTTTGTTGGGTCTTTGAGCATAGAAATACGATGATCTGGTTGCTTCAGAAATTCATAAATAGATAGATTTTTTTCATCCCAATGAATACGTTTCTTTTTTAAAGTTTCAATGGTGGATTTTTTCTGTTCGACCCAGTTTTTAATTTTTCGTGTTTGATTCGGTGAACGTAGCTGATGCTGTGAGATATAATCCAGCAGGCGATCATCCACGTTATCATGTCGTAAATATAATCGGTTTTCAGCGAGAGAAGTGAACAATCGGTAAGGTTCTTGCGTCCCTTTTGAGGTTAAATCGCCAATCATAACTCCAATATAGGTATCGGTTCTGGAAAATGATAGAGGCGGGCGGTGTTGACAATAAAAAACGGCATTTAACCCGGCTACGATCCCCTGCGCTGCCGCTTCTTCATACCCTGAAGTACCGTTGATCTGACCGGCTAAAAATAAACCGGGAATCGTTTTCGTTTCCAGGGTGGGCTTTAATTGAGTTGGATCCACATAATCATACTCAATTGCGTAAGCCGGCCTGAAAATTCGGGCAGTTTCTAACCCGGGAATATGATGGATGATTTTTTCCTGCACCTCTACTGGCAGTGATGATGAACATCCATTGAGGTATATGGTTTGAAAATCGGCATCCTCGGGTTCGACAAATAACTGGTGGCGGTCCCGTTCCGGAAACCGAACCACTTTATCTTCGATTGATGGGCAATATCGGGGGCCAATTCCTTTGATCACTCCCTGGAAAAGTGGCGATTGATCTAAATTATCGCGGATTAACTGATGAACTGTCTCGTTAGTATGAGTGATATAGCAGGGGAGTTGCTTAAAAGACCGGAACGCTTTGCGATAGCCAAAACGGAATGGCGTTTCTTCGCCCGGATGAGGAATTAATTTGTCATATTGCAGGCTTTTAGCCCAGATTCGCGGCGGAGTGCCGGTTTTCAATCGGCCGGTAACTAACCCTAGTTTTTTTAGCGAATCTGATAAATTGATGGCTGAAAACTCGTTAATCCTTCCCGCAGAATAATTTTGTAAGCCAATATGTATCCGCCCGTTTAAAAATGTACCGGTAGCGACTACTACCGATCGACATGAATACCGTTTGCCCGATTGCATTTGAAGTTCAAACCCCTTATCCTTAGGGTTGATCTCTTCCACCAATCCCTCGGAAATTTGAAGATTTGAAATCCTAAGTAACGTGCGAAGCATTGCTTTTTTGTATAAAGAACGTCCTGTCTGGGAGCGTAATGACCATACTGCCGAACCTTTTGAAAGATTCAGCATCCGGTATTGGATAGATGACTGATCAGAAATTCTGCCAATTAATCCGCCTAACATGTCCGTTTCATATATTAAATGACTTTTTGCTAAACCTCCCATCGCTGGATTGCATGATAGTTCTCCGATTTTATCAATAGCCATCGTTAACAATAGGGTTGAACAGCCAAGCCGCGCCGCGGCTGCTGCCGCTTCACATCCGGCATGGCCGGCGCCAATGACGATTACATCAAACATGATCACTCCTGTAAATTGATCTTTAATAATATAAAAAATTACCATTTTTGTCAAGCAGTTTATGGGTCTGGGTTAAAAAATCACTTGAATTTATTTTAAAATAAAACTTGAGTTTTTTAAGAATAGTGATATATTACTAATTGAGCATCGGTTTCCGATACCATTTAGGCCTTAAATTTAATGGAATTCCGGTGAGTGATATAACTGGTTCCCCGGAAAATTGTATAAGAGTTTGTATGAATGTTTTTTCGGTTAATTAAGGAGGATATAGTGAATTATCAAGCTTCCGAAGTTCGTTATCAGCAGATGCAATATCGACGATGCGGTAAGAGTGGTTTGATTTTACCGGCGTTAACACTGGGTTTATGGCATAATTTTGGGGGTGTTGATATTTTTGAAACCGGACGGCAGGTAGTTCGTCTGGCATTCGATTCGGGAATTACTCACTTCGATTTGGCGAATAACTATGGCCCTCCTTTTGGCTCGGCAGAAGAAAATTTTGGTTCTATTTTAAATGCTGATCTCAAACCTTATCGGGACGAACTTATTATAACTACAAAGGCAGGATATCGGATGTGGCCGGGACCTTACGGGGAATGGGGTTCAAAAAAATACTTGGTAGCCAGTTTAGATCAGAGTTTAAAACGTATGGGGCTTGATTACGTCGATATTTATTATTCTCATCGCCCGGATACGAATACTCCTCTGGAAGAAACTATGGGGGCTCTGGATCTGATCCTGCGCCAGGGGAAGGCTCTTTATGTAGGCATATCTTCTTATAATGTTAATCAAACGAAGAGTGCCGTCCAACTCTTAAAGGAATTTGGCAGCCGCTGTATTGTCCACCAGCCTTCCTATTCGCTTCTTAACCGCGATATTGAAAACGGATTGCTTCAATTGCTCCAGAAGCTTGGCCTGGGATGCGTTGCATTTTCACCACTTGCCCAGGGGATACTTACCGGGAAATATCTTGATGGTATTCCGCAGGATTCGCGCGCTGCTAATCCCCATGGCTATCTCAATCCTGAACATGTTACCAGCAATAAAATTGAAAAAGTGAAGAAACTTAAACTAATTGCTGACCGCCGCAATCAATCGCTGGCACAGTTTTCGCTGGCGTGGATTCTTGTCCGGCAAGAGATTACGTCTGTAATTGTCGGATGTCGAACTCCTTATCAATTGGAACATAATTTAAAAGCTTTGGATAATACGCAGTTCTCCACTGATGAATTAGCGGAAATCGATGCTGCGCTGGGATGATCCGGTTAAGAGGTACTGTTGATCAATTCGCTCCAATTGAATAAGTTAAAGAGACTGATTGGCCGCAGAGTAGTGACATCCGGCTTTAAGCACGCATTCGGCGCATACTGGGTTGGTTTTGCTGCAGAATTTTTTTCCCAAATATACCAGCAATGCGTGAAATTCATTGTAGAGAACCAGGTTTTCAGGTAGGTTGGCTTGAAAATAGGTTTGCCATTGGACATAATGACGGAGGTTTGTAAATTCAGGGTGGATTCGGGTAAATATTCGCTGTGTATATGTATCAATTACAAAATGCAATTGATTGAATGCGTAAAGCAAAATGGAATCAGCGGTTTCAGGTCCAATTCCCCATTGCGACAGCCATTCCTCCCGGGTCTCCGGTAATCGGGGTAACGAAACTAATCGTTTGATTTTAAGCGCTTTTTGGTTGAAATAGCCCGCTGGTTTTATTTTTTCTGCGAGTACTTGCAGTTCCAGTCGTTTTAATTGCTCAACAGATATCAACTGATCCTGTTTGAGATTAATCAAGGCTTTGACGACATTTTTCCAATTAGTGTTTTGAGTAAGAACAGCGCCGATTATTATTTCCAGTTGGTCAGCCGGATTTTTTTCGGTAACTGAATCCGCTGTATTGTATATTGACCGTTGTTGTTCTAAATCGGTCAGCGGCCACCAGCCCTGAGCGCCGTATGCCTGGATCAGTAACTGGTAAATCTCTTCTAATGCCAGTCTTTTCTGCATGTAAATTTTTTCCAGCCCCAAGCCATTAATACAAGTGAAAGGCTTCCGGCAATGATGAATATCAGCGTATAGGGTAAATTTTCCAGGAATTCAGTATCCACGTTTTTAATTACCAGGCCGATTAGTAAAAAACTCAAGGGAACAACGCGCATAATTTGGAGCACTGTCATAATATTGAGATATTCTGCCAATACCAGGAAAATATTAGGGATAATAGAGAGGAAGATCATCAATATGAAGAAAATCAGCAAACTTTCAAGAGTGAATCCTTCCGAGCTCCCTATTGCAAGCCAAACGCTGTGGAGAATGGCCAGTCCGCTTAATATTGACCATGGAATCAGAAATCGGGAAGCAGCCAGGACTGGGGTCTTTATTGGCAATGTTTTTAATAAAAGCAGCGTATGATATTTATCTTCCCAATACAGTAAACGGGATAGTATACTATAGGTCAGAAAAAAACCGGTCATCGCAAATGATACGTAAGGAAAGAAATCCAAATAGGGAAATGAAAATCGAAGATAAATCAACAGGATGGTTATGATTACCAAATTAAGTAAAAGGGCGTTTCGCAGATTGATGAGATAAATTTTCCAGATACGCAGAAGATTAATCATCGGTTTCTCCCCGCATCAGCCGGATGACCAATTTTTTTAGATCAATCAATTTTGCATATTTCTGATCGGTCATTGATAACTGTTGATATTGTTTCTCATTCAATAAAATTGTCAAATCATCCTGGAAAACCGGAGAAAATGGAGGGGGGCTTATGGAGTTTTCCCATGTGTAATAAGTAGCGCAAGGAATGTCGGCAACGATTTTCCCGTTAAGGATCAGCACGAGGCGCTGGGCTAAATCTTCAATATCTTCAATAATATGGGAAGAAAAGAGCAGATGAAAAGCAGTTTGGCTCTGAAACTCTTTCAGAATCGAAATCAGTTCCTGTCGCACCAGGGGATCAAGTCCGGCAGTGGGTTCATCAAGGATGAGAATATGGGGATGATGAGCCAGGGCGATTAATAAAGAGAGCTTGATCAGATTTCCACGCGATAATTTTTCCACAATGGGTTTTGTGGGAATTTTTAACCGTTCGATCAATTCTTTTTCAACTGTTCGATCCCAATTGGGAAAGAACGAGGCGATAGCTTTCAGATTCCATCGAACCGAAGCCTGGAAGAAGAATCCTGGGTTTTCCCCCACATAGCCGACTTCCTGCAGATAGACCGGGTCAGTGGTTGGTATCGATTGATGCATTAAGCGCACTTGCCCTTTATCGGGAATGAGCAGCCCCATTAAAATCCGTAGTGTCGTCGTTTTCCCCGCCCCGTTCGGACCAACGAATCCAATTGTTTCATTGGATTTGCCCTGTAAATTTGGAATCGAAAGATGAAAATGTTCAAACCGATGGTCAATCTCCTGTAGTTGCCACATAATCGATTATGGTTGTCTCATAAGTTGGAGGTAACAATCACTTTGATAGGGCGGTTTGTTATCAATTAAAATATCCTTTGAAGAATTTATGGTTACTTGATGCCGGTTCCGATTGATCAAAGTATTTAGAGTCTCAGAGTTAAAATATCTGCTTTCGATGGATTCCGTGGCGTGGCATCCGATCAGTTTTCGAACTGTGTCCAGAATTGTAAAGACTCCATCCGTTCTTTTTTCGGGACAAATCGTTTGGCCTTCGTGGCGGTAATTGAGATACGTACCGTCAGCTTGCGGCGTATTGGTTAAAGGAATCAATAATTCCGCTTCCTGACTGATCGGGGAGTGAACCCGATCGATCACAATTTTTAAGGGGATTTTTTTGATCCAGTTTTCAACTCCCGAGGCTGTCGCTCTTTTTTTATCCGTTACATACGGATCTTGGCCCAGGAAAATTACTAAATCGGGGATTTGCTGCAAATCGATTTGCGGCAATTTGAACCCATGATGGTAAATCCAACCCCAGGTGTTTGAATGCCCTCCCATAAGCAATAACCTGCATTTGTCTGGAGATTTAATCGTTTTAGCAATAAATTCAGACACTTTCCGATTCGTTACCTCAAATTGCAGATTGGAGATAATAATCATTTTGCGGCTGAGCGCGAGTAGGTTCCTCAAGCGTTTTAGAGATGTTTCTGATCCGGATTTCTCCATAATATCCGCAGATACCTCCTGTGCGGATATCAGCAATTCTGTGAAAAGTATTTCCGGATTTTCGCTTAAGGCAACTATCTGCTTGTGAAGATAAGGTTGAAGTTTAGAGTCAGCTTTTTTACCTATATGGATCACCTGTTTCCCTTGCCCGCTAAGTCTGAGGAGTTCCAACATAAAAACCGGGTTCTCTTCTTCATACCCGTTATTAATAATAATAAATGTGTCGGCTTCATTCCAATGATCGCAAGAACACCCAGAATAATCCTTCAAGTTAAATTCCACTAAAGTTTGTATGGAAGTCTGGTAATTAGGCTGGTTAAAGGAAAAAAGCGGGAACCCGGCATTCTGTAATTCTTGAAAGGCTTCCATGGGCAGGAATTCTCCACAAACAATCAGTGGATTTTGGCTGTTGTTCAACCGGTGTTTTAATTCTTGCCAGGCTTGATCGCTGGAAATGGTTTCCAACAGGCCGGAGCTGGTTTTACGTAAAGGTTGGTTGAGGAATTTGTTGGCAGGAATGGAAAAATAACCAAATCGTCCTCGGAAACAGAGATTTTGGCAATCCAGGTCGTTTTCTTTTCCAGTAATTCGCTCTACCTGTCCTGCGTTTTGATGGATAACGGTCTCGCAGCCAGTACTGCAATTGAGGCAAAGAGAAGAGAGGGTCGTTTCACAAAAAGGGCCGGGTTTCATCCGATGGGGATTTTTTTCGGTCAGCGCGCCGGTAGGGCAGGACTGGATACATTGACCGCAGGATTCACATTTGGTTTTTACTAACGGGTCCTGAAAAGTGGGTTGGATCACTGCATCGAATCCTCGTTTCACAAAACCCCAGGCAAAAATATTCTGGACCTCAGCGCAAATTCGGACGCATCGACCGCAATTAATACATTTGTTGGGTTCAACACGGATGAAGGGATGGGAATCATCGGGGTCAAGTTGCTTAAAGCTGCCGGCGAAGAGGGTTCCATTGGCGCTATATTCTTCGGCATAGTATTTCAGACGGCATTCAAAGAGGTCTTTGCACCCGCATTCCATACAGCGTTTGGCCTCTTCCACCGCTTTTTTTTCGGAATACCCCAATTCGATTTCCTTGAAATTTTTAATGCGTTGATCTGGTTTGAGGGTGGGCATTATGGGCCGGGGAGTTGGCTTATATTCGATGAAATCTTCCCGGGTCTGGGATCGAAAATCCTCTTTTTTGACAATAAATTCTTTTCGTGTCTGAGGCATTTGTCCAGTTTCAAGCCAGTGATGAATGGCTTTAGCGGCGCGTCCTCCGCCGGCAATAGCATCAATGGCGGCCTGGGGGCCGGTAACGGCATCGCCTACGGCAAAAATCCCGGGGATAGTAGTGGCCATTGTGCTCTCATCCACTACAAAGGTATTCCATCGGCTGATCTCAGGCAAGAGTGTCTCATCTTTAAGGCATTCCAGGTCCACATTTTGGCCGATTGCTGCGATAATATTATCGACGGCTAATTCAAATTCCGAACCGGCGATAGGAACTGGGCGGCGTCGGCCTGATTTGTCAGGTTCTCCAAGTTGCATGCGAATACAACGGATTTTTTCCACCCGTTGGTCGCCCAGCAGAGCGATGGGGGCGGCTAAATATTCAAAATGGATACCTTCCTCCATGGCTTCATCTATTTCAATAGCATTCGCCGGCATTTCATCGCGAGTACGGCGATAAAGAATGGTGACCTCTTTTGCTTTTAATCTTAGGGCAGTGCGGGCGGCATCCATTGCCGTATTTCCACCACCCACAACGACCACGCGCCGCCCAATTGTTTCTATTTTCCCAGCGGCTACCTGATGGAGAAAATCAACACCGATAACCACTCCTGGCAAAGTTTCTCCAGAGACTTGCATTGGCATTCCACCCTGGGCGCCGATAGCTAACAGAATCGCTTCATAACCCTGTTCTTTCAGTGTCGTGAGCGTGAAATCCCGGCCCAGTTCATGGTTATAGTGAATTGCAACTCCGAGACGGGTAATTAATTCAACTTCCGCATCCAGAATTTTTTTTGGTAATCGATATTCCGGAATTCCCCAGCGCAGCATTCCTCCGGGATATTCGGTTTTTTCAAAAACTGCAGGTTTATATCCTTCACACCTAAGATAAAAGGCTGCCGTCAACCCTCCGGGACCGGCGCCGATGATCGCAATTTTTTTCCCGCGATCCGCTTTTTGGACTGGACGGTAGGGATCGTCTGAGGACAGGTCCCAGTCAGCTACAAATCGTTTCAAATAATCAATGGCGAGAGGATCATCAAAAATGCCCCGACGGCATTTGCTTTCGCAGGGGCGAGTGCAAACTCGGCCGATTGATAGAGGAAAGGGGTTGGTTTCCTTGATCAATGCAAG
>CAZWDO010000001.1:363582-375268 GCA_964632485.1 uncultured bacterium | reverse complement strand
ATTGGCAATATGGGCCAAATATCCCTGGATATCCACTCCCGCCGGACACGCCAGAGTGCAAGGCGCTTTACAGTCGGCATAATGGTTGGAAAGAAGTAAGGATAAAGCCATTTGGCGTGTGCGTTGGATCGCTTCGGAATGGGTTTGGATTTTCATTCCTGGAGCAATTTTAGTAGAGCACGCCGGTTGAAATGCCCGCGCGCCTTCCACTTCTACAATACATACGAAACAAGAACCGAATGGGGACAATCGCGAATCGTGGCAGAGGGTTGGAATATGAATCCCCTGCAAACGCGCTGCTTCCAAAATAGTGATACCCGCCGGCGCTTGTACTTCCCGGTTATTGATAAATATATTGGTTTCAGGCATTCCAGACTCCTTTATTTAAATCACGTATATCGCATTAACGGGACATTTTTGTTTACATATACCGCATCGTGTGCAGACCGAGGGATCAATCACATGCTTGCCTTTAGGCTTACCACTAATGGCATTGACCGGGCAATTCCGCGCGCAAAGAGTGCAGCCGATACATCCTGCCTCATCGATTTTGTACTCAATGAGGGCTTTGCAAACTCCCGCCGGGCATTTTTTGTCTCGGATATGCTGCAGGTATTCTTCTTTAAAATATTTTAGTGTTGTTAGAACCGGATTCGGGGCTGTCTGGCCCAATCCACATAGCGATGCTTTTTTAATGCTATAGGCAAGTTCTTCCAATAAAGGAATATCATCTTCCTTCCCTTCGCCGGAACTAATACGGTCCAGAATTTCGAGCATCCTGCGGGTACCGACGCGGCAAAAAGTGCATTTCCCGCACGATTCGTTTTGCGTAAATCGCAGGAAAAAACGGGCAATATCAATCATGCAGGTCGTCTCATCCATAACAATCATCCCTCCGGAACCCATTATGGCGCCGGTTGCATTGACTGAATCGTAGTCGATGATCGTATCGGCCAGCGCGGCCGGAATACAACCCCCGGAAGGGCCGCCCAGTTGTACGGCTTTAAATGCTTTACCGTCCTTGATTCCCCCACCAATTTTATAGATGATGTCGCGTAGCGGAATACCCATTGATACTTCAATCAACCCTCCCCGCTTAATCTTTCCGGCCAGGGCGAATACTTTTGTGCCGGGGCTTTTTTCAGTGCCGTGGCTGCGAAAAGCTGCCGCCCCCTGGCGGATGATCCATGGAATATTGGCATAGGTCTCGACGTTATTGATATTCGTAGGATATCCCCACAATCCGGCCTGAGCGGGGAATGGGGGCCGGAAACGCGGCATTCCGCGTTTGCCTTCGATACTAGCCATTAATGCAGTTTCCTCACCACATACAAAAGCGCCCGCTCCTTCTTTGATATGAAGGTTGAAACAAAAAGGCGTGCCTAATATCTGGTTGCCGACAAATCGATGATCTTCTGCCTGCGCGATTGCTCGCCTTAAATTTTTGATTGCCAGAGGATATTCCGCCCGAACATAAATATAACCTTCATTAGCGCCAATCGCCAAAGCGGCGATTGTCATCCCCTCCAATAGACGATGAGGATCGCTTTCCATTACGCTCCGATCCATGAATGCGCCCGGATCACCTTCATCTCCATTGCAAATAATATATTTTTTGGCGCCGGTAGCATTAAAGGCAAATTCCCATTTCAATCCGGTCGGAAATCCGCCGCCTCCCCGACCTCGAAGCCCTGATTCCTTAATGGTATCAATTATTTTTCTCGGGTTGTTTTCCTCTAATACCTTGCGAAGCGCGCTATACCCTTCATACGCCAAATACTCTTCAATGCGTTCCGGATTGATCCTCCCGGAGTTTTCCAGAACTATCTTCACCTGGTTGATATAATAGGATTCTTCGGATGTCGGCTCATCTGCTTTGACAAGCCATTCTCTGATAGGCGAATGATTCTGAATATGCTCTTTTAAAATTTGATCTACTTTTTTTTGATCCACTTCACCATATACAAATTCATGGCCCTGAGGATCGATTACATTCACTAACGGTTCCTTATAGCACATTCCCAAACAACCGGTTGTATCTAATGTAAATAAGGGTTGCGGGGTTTGTTTTAGATAGTTTTTCAGATTATCATAGATGGTTTGCGCGCCTGCGGCAATTCCACAACTGCCCAAACCGACCAATAATCGATATTTTTCCATAATGTCTGCTCCTTCAATCCGAATATTCATCAAGTATTTTTTTTACTTTGTCCGGATTCAACCGTCCAAAAGTATCATTATTGATCATCATGACCGGGGCCAGTGAGCAACATCCCAGGCAAGCCACCTTTGTAAACGTATATTTTAAATCAGCAGTAGTCTCATCTTCCTTGATTTTTAAGTGAGTCATAATCGCATCGGAAATCATTTCCGCGCCAGATACATGACAGGCCGTTCCATGGCATACTTTAATCATATTACGTCCGATCGGAGTAAATCGGAACTGGGCATAAAAAGTTGCCACTCCATAAAGTTGAGAGCCGGGCGTACCTGTTTTTTTTGCAACGCGCCGTAAAATTTCTTTGGGTAAAAATCCGTACAGTTCTTGAACTTTTTGCAGGATGGGAATCGTCATCCCTTCCAGAGTCGGTAATTGTTTCAAAAAACGTTCCATTTCCCGCCATTTCCCCTGATCGGGATTTTCTCGCTGACCTTGTTCCATCGATCCCATCCTTTTATAAAAATTGATAGTGTTTACGTATTGGTTCTATGATCTTCCAGGCGCAATGCAATCCTTTAGGAAAAATAACATAATCTCCGGATTTAATTTCTACTTGCTGTTCGGCGCTTGTTACGGTGCAGCGGCCGGATAAAATCAAACAATGCTCCTCTTGGTCATAATACCAGTCGAAAGTAGATATTTCCTTTTCCCATATAGGCCATTTACTGATCCCTCGCGTTTGCTTTTCAATCTCTGCGATTTTCATGACCCGGATGGGGTTCATGGGTCCTCCTCTTTTTTAAACTAAACTCAGTGTGTTATTCAAGACTCACTCAGGGCAAATAGCAATCAGACATATATTTAAAAAAAAATGGTGGGTTTGTCAAGGAATAATTGAGATTTTTTCGACTCACTGGGCTATTTTTTACATATTTAACGAATAAATTTTTACTGTTATACTTAAATCCAAGCGCTTATGGGGGTGTTGAACTCTTCTAATTTATTATGAAAAATCATGATTCATCGGCTATGGATTCAATATTGATTTTAGCCCATGCAGAATTGAACGATTTTTACTGGTTATCGAATTATTACCTCTTAATTAAAGATAAAAACCGACTAAAAATTCATGGATTCGCAATAAAGTTAAAAATTGGCATAAAAAGTGCATTATTAAATTCATAAAATGTAAACGAAAGGAGTTCAGTATGAGACACAGCCGAAAGCTCAATAACCAAACACTGTTCAACCTGTTTGTTGGTATGATGTTTTGGGGTTTGGTGTTTTATAGTGTTTTAGTCACTGCCTGAAATTTTAATTTAGTTTCAGGCAGATAATGGTGATGTCGTCATTGGGTTGATTTTGATGATTCAGAAATATGGAGAGCTGATTTAAAATTGAGGTAAGGATTATTTTGGGATGGGCGTGGGCATTTTTAGCAATAACGTGTTTTAATTGATCAATTCCAAATTCCTTGCGTTGCGCATTTCGAGCTTCAATAATCCCATCTGTGAAGAATACTAAAATATCATTTGATTCTAGTTGGACCTGATAGGAATCATAGATAGTATCTTCAGCGATACCGAGAAAAAAACTGGGCGCGGGGATTGATTCGAAGCTGTTATTACGCCAATGGTAAATAATCGGTGTGTGGTGGCCCGCATTTGAGAAGGTCATGGTAAACGTAGTAAGGTCGATTTGCGCGAACAGTCCGGATACATAAAAATCAGTGTTTTTCATCAAGTGGTAGAGATTTTGGCTGATATGTTGCAAGAATTCGGGGGGTGTCGGGTAATCCTCGATAAAGGTGTTGAAATAGGATTTGAGAGCGGAAGTGAGCAATGCGGCAGGAGTTCCGTGGCCGGATACATCTGCAATTATGAGTTGGTATAGATTTTTCTCAAGTTCGATATCATAGAAATCCCCGCCCAATTGGGTGGAGGGCTGATAGACATGCGCGAGTTCAATTTTTGCGCATTCGGGTAACCGTTGTGGCATCAGTGTCCGTTGCAACTCGGAAGCCAGGTTGAGTTCTTTACTTAGATATTCATTTTGAAGTAGGAGTTTGTTGCGATTTTCCATTACTTCATTGAGCAATTGATAAAAGTTCAAGGCATTTTTTACTTTTAACGGCAATTGTAAATGTAGTACATCCGATTTGATCGGCTTTGTAAAATAGTCATAACTACCAAAGGTTAAGGATTTCTGAATATATTGATTATCTGAGAGGGCTGAATTGACAATGATTGGAATATTTTGATATTCGGTATGCAATTTGATCCATTCCATGAATTGAAATCCATCCATTTCAGGCATCATTAGATCCAGAATGATGAGATGGACCAGATGGTTTTTGATAATTTCGATTGCCTGCAATCCGTTTTCCGCTTCAAAAAAATGATAATTGAAGCGTTGCAGAGCATAAATTAGCACCTTCCGGTTAATAATTTCATCATCGACGATGAGGATACTGTTTTCGTTCATTTTACGATAAGCTTTCCGGGTTGGCGGTAAATGTTTGGAAATCAGAAAACTTTATCATTCGGACTTTATTCCCTTTTTCATTATACTCAATAATGTCGAATATGTTTCTTACCATGAGGATTCCTCTGCCGTGTTCATTAAGCAGATCAATCGGTTCCTGGTTATTCGTTTTTTTCCGCCAATCGAACCCGATGCCCTCATCTTCGATGACGTACTCGACATAATCGTCACTCAATGTCGTTTCTATGTAAACTTTACGCTTTTTAAATTTTTCCATCAATTTTCGTTCATTCAGCAGTTGGTAATATTTATCATTTTGAATCGATTGTTTTTTTTCATCGGCCGTGATACCCAGATTACCATGTTCTATGGCATTAATGATTATTTCATAGAGGGCCAATTCAATTTTTTTAGGATTCTTACACACTTTGGAAAGATTGATAGTTAGTTGGCGGATGATTGAGTGGAGTTCATGAAAATCGTTCCCGATAATAATTTTTTTATGTTCATAGGATAAATGTTGAAAATCGACCTGGATAGCGGATAGCCGATTAAAATTAGTCGTTGCTTTAATAATTTTAAGACTATCATCCATATTAGTGGGGATATATAGAAATGCATCGATTTTTTTGGGAAGCAGTTGAAGCGCAAGAGGTGGGTTGTATTCAGAGATAAAAAAAATGACATAGAAAACGCGTTCACTTTGTTGAAATATATCCAGAAGTTTTAATACATCGCTGTCATGTGTTGAATAATCAAAAAAGACAAGGGGGGTCAAGTTTTCGAAAAAAATAGAGGAAGCTTGGGCAATTTGTCCGGATTCGATGATGGTGTGATCATAATTGGCAGCAGCTTCGATTAAAGGCAGGAATGAGGCGTGATTTTTAGAATAAAGTAAAATATTCATGGTATTATTTGATTTGGTTAATGATGGAAGGAATATGTGTTAAAGGCGCGATTTTTGACGTGGCATGGAGCTCAATGGCAACTCGGGGCATCCCGAACACAACACAGGAAGCTTCATCCTGAGCTATTGTCAGAGCATGCGCTTGATACATTTCTAAAAGTCCCTTGGCGCCATCGTCTCCCATTCCGGTCAAGATAATTCCGATCGCATTGGGTCCGGCAGAATACGCCGTAGATTTAAAGAGCACATCTACGCTGGGCCGATGGCGGTTGACAGGAGGGCCGTCTTTTATTTCGACAAAATAGTTTTGACCTCTTCGCTGTAACAATAAATGATGATTTCCCGGGGCAATCAGCGCTTTGCCAACTTCCATTTTTTCATTATTTTCCGCTTCTTTTACTAAAATTTGACAATTTGTATTCACGCGATCGGCAAAAGCTTTTGTGAAGTTTTCCGGCATGTGCTGAACAATGGCAATAGGTGGGGCATCGGGTTTTAATTGGCGTAAAATTGTTTCCAAAGCTACCGTTCCCCCTGTCGATGCTCCCATGACAATTATCGGGGCAGTCTTGGGAAAATTAGTCGGTACGGAAACTTGCAGATAACTGTCGATATCAATTTTTTCAGTTACGGGTAAAAAGAATCGTTTTTGAGGGAGAATTTTAGCCTGCGCCGCTACCAGAACCTTGTTGATGATTTCTTCTTTCAGAGTGTTCATTCCCATCATCAGATTCGATTTCGGTTTAGCGATGAAATCAATAGCGCCTAAAGCCAGCGCTTTTAGTGTTGTTTCCGTATTTTTTTCGGTTAAGGAACTGATCATTACAACCGCTGTCGGGTAGGCATTCATCAGTTTTTCTAAAAATGTAATGCCGTCCATTCGAGGCATTTCGACGTCCAGGGTAATCACATCCGGTCGAAATTTTTTAACTAAATCCCTCGCTTGATACGGATCCATTGCTGTCCCGACAACTTCAATCTGTTCGTGGGATGCGAGCATCTCCTGTAGAATTTGCCGGACCAAACTCGAGTCATCAATGATCAGAACGGTTATTTTTTTCATGCGGTTTCCTGCCTAATCAAAAAAAGTCATGCGATCGTTTAATTCTTTTGCTTTCGAATCCAACATTTTTCGTTCATATTCTTCTTCTGCGATTATAGCAGGATCCACCGTCGATTTCAGCCGCTTTAACAACACCCTTTGATCATCAGTAAAGAATATAATTTTCCGGCCACTGTAACCCCCCAGGTCTTCACTCAGAATAGGAACGCCTTCAAGTTTTAAAAATGAACGCACAAACCGGATATTGTTTTCCGGAACGTTTCCCGTGCTCTTTTTATAGTTTAGTACATGGCCTCCCCCAAAAACTTTACAGGCAAAGTTTTTTTTATTTCCGCCCCGCTTTATCAGTTCATTGAACAATACCTCCATGGCAAAAATGCCATAACGAGCATTGGGATTCATATATATCTCTTCATCGCGCAAATCCCCTACCAGCATAAAGTGGTTCATCCCTGCCAATCTTTTCCCCTGATCGAAAAGGCAAACAGAAACACATGACCCCAATACGGTTACAATAACTTCATCATCGTTTGTGGCGTAATATTCTCCGGGATTGATGATTGTCATTTTTCTTTGAAATTTATTGTCAAATTTAGTAAACATTATAATACCTTTCGATAAATCGTGTTTTTTACAAATTGGAACTTATCTTTGTAAAAAAGCAACGACTCACTATGGCCTATAAAAATTAATCCATTCTCTTTTAATAAATTGTGGAATTGTGTCAGTATATGGTTTTTGAGATCATTATCAAAGTATATCATAACATTGCGGAAAAAAATAAAATCAAAACGGGTTTTGATTTTATAATCGGGAAGTTTAAAATTAAGCTTATAAAAAGAGATTTTATCGCGAATGACGGGTTTGGCCTGAAACAACATCTCCCCTTCATTTTCGATAGGGGAAAAATATTTTTTACGTAGTTCTTCAGGTACCGGCGCGATTGTGGAAGAACGATAAATTCCAGTGGAGGCTTTTGTTAGTATATCAGTATCCAGGTCGGTAGCTAAAATGTGATAATCCCATTGAGGATTGACTCTGCATATCTCCTGCAATACAATAGCGAGAGTATAGGGTTCTTCGCCCGATGAACATCCTGCGCTCCAAACAACAAGTTTCCCTCTGGGTTGTTGGGCAATTAACTTGGGGAAATATTCCTTCATAATATATTCAAAATGATGGTTTTCACGATAAAAATCTGTTTTATTGGTTGTGATACGATTTATCATCTGGTGGAGCTCCTGCTGATCAACGTCGCGGTTTTTTAAATAATGCAAATACTCCTTGAATGAAATGAGCTCCAGGCTGCGTAGTCGCTTACTCAGCCGTGATACAACCAATTCTTTTTTGTGGTCATTTAAGTTAATGCCAGTATGTTCATATATTAGATTTTTTAATTCTATGAATTCCTTGTCATCAATGTGGTACGTTTGGATTAATTTGGATTCGGTCATTATTTAGGCGCAAGCGGCTAATTCATTAAAAATTGTGGAAATCAAACGGTCGAGATTAAGAAGAATAATCATGTGTTTTTCCTTTTTTCCAACCCCCCGAATCAGTTCGAGGTTGATTCCATGATGGGTTACCAGCGCTTCCTGGATATCATGATCGTGAAATGTGACGATATCGGAAACGGAATCAACGATTAAACCGATGGTTTTGTTCTGTATTTCGACGATAATAACAACGGTGAATTTGTTAATGTCGCGATTAGTCATCCCGAATTTTTCTCTCATGTCGAAAACGGGTACAATATTTCCCCTTAAATTAATCATTCCTTTGATATAGGGAGGGACATTGGGTATTTTACTGACAATCTGGTAGCCAATAATTTCATGAATGTTCAATATTTCAATACCATATTCTTCGGAATTGAGCATAAACGTAATATAGTCGCGGTTTTTTTCAATATCGATTGCCTGAGTTTCCTCTGGATCGTTTACTCTGGGTTCTTCGATGGATTCGATATTCTGATTTTCCGATAAAAAATTTTCATTTTCAGTATCGTCTTCCTGCGCTGGAATTTCAACGGATGGAGCAGGGGCGCTGCTGTTAGTTATTTTGGGCTGAACAGGATGCGGCGCTTCGTTTTTAACCTGGAAATCGGACGCATCCAGTTGGGTGATTTTATCTTCATTGATTTTTAATGCATAGGAAACCATCTCTTTTTCCATGGCCGAATAATAGATCACTTTCAATGGGAGTTTACTATCTTCTTCCAGGTCTTCAGGGATATCCATCAAATTGATTTTCGTGTCCAGAAGTTCTCCCAGGCTGTTCATCTCTTTTACGAGTATTAGCGGATTGAGGTGTTGTTTTTCGATATCCTCGATCAGATCGATATCGATGAGATAAACATATCCTGAAGCAAATCGATTTTTAAGTTTTGCGTGGTTGACATCAAATTCAAATATAGTATTGTTGAAATTGATCTGCGTTGATTTTGATAAATCATGTTTCAATTCAGGATGTAGCTGCGATTCAAGAGCTTGGTCAAGCTCGGCTATATAGATATCGATATCGATGTTGTTAGAAACTTCAATCTTCTCCAACAGGTTTTTCAACATATCGATAGAATGCAGTAATGCATTGGATATATTGGAATTTAATTTTATTTTTTGGTTGCGGATCAAATCGAGGATATCTTCCATCCGGTGGCTAAGGCGTTCGATATGGTGAAGTTCGATGAAAGAAGCCGCGCCTTTAATTGAATGAATGGCTCTGAAAATACTGTTAATCAGGTCTTTATCGAATTCCTGATTTGCCTGTTTTTGTTCGAAACTTAGAATATCGTTCTCGATGTTATCGAGATGTTCATTGGATTCGTTTACAAAATCAGGTATAAGATGAGAATAATCTTCGCTCATCTTAGCGCTCCTTGATTATATGACATTGATTTCATCTTCCATTAAAATACGATCGATATCTAGTATAATGACGAAGTGATCGGCCTGTTTGACGACTCCGGCAACGTAGTTGTCACTAATAGCGCTCATGGAGAATTTAGGCGCCGGTTGGATTTCTTCTTCCTTGAAATGAATGACGTCCGATACATTATCGACGATTGTACCGATTGTTTTACCGCGAATATGTAAGACCAGCACGACGGTGAAATTATCATACTCCCGATCCGGAAGACTAAATTTATTGCGAATGTCGATAACGGGAACGGCTTCTCCCCGGATATCGATGACCCCTTTCATAAAATGGGGCATGTTGGGGATGCGGGTTAGAGCTTTATAGCCGATAATTTCTTTAATTTTTTCAATTTCAACGGCGTAATACTCGTTATCCAACGTGAAAATAATGTGTTGACGATTGATGGGTTTACTTTTATCCGGCATTGGTGACTCCTCCCTGCTTGGAAAAGGCCATTTTTTCTATTCCGTAGATGTCGAGAATCAAAGAGAGGCTGCCATCACCTAGTATTGTTGCTCCAGCGGTTCCTTCTATCTGTTTGAGATTTTTTTCCAATGATTTGATGACGGCTTGTTGTTCACCAATGATATCGTCAACTAATAAACCGAATTTTTTTCGGTTTCCCTCTATAATCACGACCAATGCCTCGGTCGGGTCTATTTTATCAGTATCAAAACTAAATAGCTTATGAAGGCGAACCAGCGGTAGATATTCACCTCTGACTTCAATCAGCTCACCTTCCTTTTCGAGTGATTTAATATCATCGGCTTGGGGTCGAATACTTTCAATGATTGATAGCAACGGAATTGTGATATGTTCTTTTCCAACGCGTACAATCATCCCGTCAATAATTGCCAACGTTAAAGGCAGTTTGATTCGGAATGTTGTTCCCATATCGGGGGTAGATTCCGTCATAATAGAGCCTTTCAGGTCTTCGATATTGCGACGGACAACATCTAATCCAACTCCGCGGCCACTAATCTCGGTTACTTTTTGGGCGGTAGAAAATCCGGGAAGAAATAGAAAATTAAAAATCTCCTGATCAGTAAATGCTTCCTGGGGGCTAATCAAACCTCGTTCCAAGGCTTTTTTATAAACAATCTCTCGATTAATTCCCGCGCCGTCATCGCTAATCTCGATGATAATGCTGCCTTCCTGTTGATAGGCTTTAAGCTTGATGACCCCTTCGTCTGGCTTGCCTTTTTTTCGCCGTGTTTCGGGGGACTCAATTCCGTGATCCACCGAGTTGCGTATCAGATGCTTCAGAGGATCTCCGAGCTGTTCAATTACATTTTTATCCAATTCGGTTTCAATGCCATACATTTCAATGCGGATTTTCTTGTTTAATTCCCGGGCCAAGTCCCGGACAACCCGATAAAAACGGTTAAACGTCCCTTCAACGGGAATCATGCGCACTCGCATGACTTGTTCTTGCAAATCTCTGGAAAATCGCACAAGATTTTCCATCGTGCCCCGCAGATCACGATTCTTTATATATTGCCCTGAAGTGGCAATCTGATTAAGCCGGGCGACTCCAATCACCATTTCACTGACCAGATTGACTAATTTATCCAGTTTTTCGGTATCGACCCTGATGGTTGATACTTTGGACACTGGTTTTTTATCATCAGTTGTTGGGGTTGCTGAAGTGGCTGCTTTTTTTATAATCATGGCAGGTTCCTTCACTGGAGATTTCTCCTGTTGAACTGGTTGTCTTTTTACGGGTGGCGATAGGACTTCCTGAGGTTGTGTCTTGTTTTGCGAAAGGGGAGCTATTTTCTGCTCTGGGGATTTCTTGAAAGGTGGCTGCGATGGGAGAGGCGTTTCTGTTTCGCTTCCGCCAGTTTCCGGCGATTCTATGCGGATACTATTGCTGTCGTCCATTACAAAGATAAATACATTTTCAATGCGTGAACGGGGTTCTTTGGTTGTAAAATGGATGATCCAGCGAATATAAAGCGAATAACAATCAAATTTTTCAAATTCCGGAATGCGACTGCAGTCGGCTTGAATCTCCGTAATGTCTCCAAATTCCATGAGTTCATAGAAAAAATTGATCGGATCAGTTCCCGTTTCAAATAGTTTAGAGTCCAACTGCAAATGAATTTGATAGAATTAATAGTATTAAAGAAATGAAAATTGAAAAACTATA
>CAZWDO010000001.1:258395-363572 GCA_964632485.1 uncultured bacterium | reverse complement strand
AATTTGATAAAACTGTCCGGGCTTAACGTCTGTTTTTTCTTGCTTGGTTTTCAATTCAGGGGATGCAGCCGCAGGGGGCTTTATGTCCGTTTTCATTAGTTTTAAAGCTTGGTGTTGAAGGGTTTCCATCATTTTATGGAACTGAGGAGTCGGAATCTGAAGGTTAGATTCAATACTACTTTTTAAAATGTCTCCCACACTGAAAAGTAGGGCAATTATTTCATCGGACACCGCAATTTGTTGGGAACGCAAACTGTCCAGAAGATTCTCAAAGTGATGGCAAAAATCGGATAGATTTTCCCAGCCAACAAGCGCTGTACTGCTTTTGAACGTGTGTATCGAACGGAATAAACCATTGATATTGTCCTGGATGTTTTTTCGTTTATCCAATTCCAGTAATGCCGTTTCGTACTGATTGAGTAAATCTTCGGCTTCTTGAAAAAATAATTCGCGAATTCGTTCCATATCCATGAGATTCACCTACGTTCGAATAAATTTTCGTGCAATATTTATCAGCATTTCTGAACTGAATGGTTTAAGCAGCCACCCAGCGGCGCCAGCCTCTTTGCCTTCCATTTTTTTGCTTTGCTGCGATTCCGTTGTCAAGACAATGATAGGAATAAATTTATAGGCCGATTGCTTGACATTGCGGATAAAGGCAATACCATCCATCTCGGGCATATAAATATCAGAATAGATTAATGAAATCTTACGGCCCTGCTTGTAAATCTCATCAATCTTCTCAATCCCCTTTTGACCATTCTCCGCCTCCTCTATCGAAAATCCACTTTTTTCCAATGTAGCCCGTACAGTTGCCCTCAGGGTAATAGAATCATCTACAATTAAGATTAATGGTTTATCAGGCATAATCAGCTCTCTTCACTTAAATATTGATTCAGTCCGGTTAAAAGCAATATTTCCTGAAACTTTGTATCGATTATTTTATAGGAAATCTTTGAAGCAAAACTTTTTTTAAATGAGATCAGTAGTTGTATAGCTGCCAAATGGACGTCGTTTATATCCTGGAAAATGATTTCATTAACCGGTAAATTTTTAATTTGATCGAGTTTTTTATAAAGTGTTTCTATGCTATCGATATCCAGAGCGCCCGATATGATTAATGATTGATTCCTCATTTCAAATTTGGGCATATTATTTTTTCCTTAGGACAAATAGCTTGTCGAGTTTGAAGGATGTAAATAAGTTATAGAGGTTTTCATTTAAATTAATAATTTCGATTGGTATATTTTTGGGCGAAACATTTTTATATAAGGATAAGAGTTTGCCGATTCCTGAGCTTCCGATAAATGTCACATCTTTGACGTCAATGATAATTCTATTCTTTGCCCGAACCGCAAGTTGGCTGAAATAATTTTTTAATTCCTCTGCTTCCTTGATTTCAATTTCCCCGGCAATCGTTAGTACTGATTGCTCCGGTTGTTCATTTAGATCAATTCTCATTGAGGCTCCCTTTTTATGAGTTTAAAACTGTGATTAATGTAACCGGTACCCCTCTTTACAGATAATGCTCTAAAACTAAATGTTTAGAGTTGATTGGTTTGGGTTGCCGGGGAGTGTACTTTTTGGGACTGTACCGGTAAATATTATATTTCTCGCCATTCACATTAATTAGCTGGTATGGTGGGAAATTTGAATTATGGGTGATAAACATGAAATTATTCATTACCGGGACCCTGATTCCTTGATTTGTCAAGAAAATGACCATGAGCTGCCATGGATATATTTTCTGTGGGATTTCGTTTAAACTTAATTTTTGAGCTTTTTTCGTCACAGTTACTCCCTGTTCATTGTATATTAATCAATTTGTATTTTTTTGTCAATATTTTTTTTATTAAAAACAGTTAAATTCTATCTATTCTTTTATCTAAATTTGAATTTTGAGTGTCAATTGTTATTTCACTCCACTCCTTCCAGCCCTCAAATGCCCTTTTTTTAACAGTTGGCCGACTTCGATCGCTGTTTTCTGTTCTTTTACCTGAATTGGGCAAATTTGAAAAGCCTTTAAGAACGATCGAATCAAAAGATTAAAATTGCTTGATTTTTTTTTAAAATTCATTATAATTGAGATATGGGATATTATCAGGAAGAAATTATTCAGCAATTATTGGATCGCAGCGACATTGTTGATCTTGTGGGGCGATTCCTGGCGCTTCGGCCCCGGGGACAGAATTATCTCGCATTATGCCCTTTCCATAAGGAGAAAACTCCATCAATGGTAGTGAGTCCCCAAAAGCAAATATTTCATTGTTTCGGTTGTGGTGTAGGGGGCAATGCCTTACGATTTGTTCAGCTTTTTCACAAACTTTCATTTCCCGAGGCAGTGGAAAAACTGGCGGATTTGACACATTTTACTCTACCCCGCAATGAAAAGGAAAAGGAAAAACAAACCCGTTACGATCTTCTCTACAAGGCCAATGAATGGCTATCCGCCTATTATCGCAGCCAATTCAACGATAGCCATCCGATGTTGAAAGACTGGCTGAATAAACGCAAACTCACTCCTTTTATCTGTGATCTATTTAAACTCGGGTATTCCGGAAATGATACTTCTCGTTTAATCTCAAGCGCTCGTCAGTCGGGAATTGATACTAACCTCCTGCAACAATTGGGAATAATCTCGAAAAATACCGGCAATGGCTGGTATGAACGTTTTCGGGATCGGGTTATATTTCCCATTTTTGACTTGAAAGGCCGGGTCGTGGCTTTTGGGGGCCGTATTCTTGAGGATAAGCCGAATACAGCTAAATATATTAATTCTCCGGAATCCCCTATCTATCACAAGGGAGATCATCTATTCGGTTTGTGGCAATCGCGCGAAACGATTCATGCGTGTCAGCAAGCGATTCTGGTCGAAGGATATATGGATTTTTTAGCTCTTTTTCAGCATGGTATTAAGAATGGAGTCGCTTCTCTGGGCACGGCGCTGACATTACAGCAAGGGCGCCGTCTCCGGCAGTTATGCCGGGAAGTTTTAATTGTTTACGATAGTGACCGTCCCGGAATGGCCGCTGCATATCGCGCGACGGAAATTTTTACGGTTCTGGATCTTCCGGCTAAAATTGTCTTTTTGGGAGAAGGGGAGGACCCTGATAGCATCCTAAGCTCTCATGGGGTCCAATTTTGGAATGATCTGTTGGGAAAAGCGACAGAATCGGCTGATTTCCGGTGGTTTTTTCTGAATAAATATGAGCCTGAAATGACAATGAATGATCGACTCGATCACTATCTGTCGATTGTCGCAAAAATTGATGATCCGTTAAATCGTCAAGTCTTTTTAGATAGAGCTGCGGTGATTACCGGTATCAACCGTTCGATTCTCCAGGAAAAAGTCGCGCGGTCTTCGTCAAATAAACCCTTACAATCCGGTCTACTCCACGAAGAGCAAAAGACTGCGGGGTTGTTAATTCCCGCCGAAGAGCGCCGATTACTCTCTTTAATCCTCCAATATCCCGATGACTATCTCGAACGGTTGCGTCATGATTTGCCACTGTCTCTGGTGAATCCTTCATCTCTGCGGCAGTGGTTTCAAGACCTCCTTGACCATAACCTTGAGTATGATAGTCAAGCGGAGATGATTAAGAGTTTTATAAATACACTTGATGATGAAGCCTTGTCAGCGACTTTGCGAGAAGCCGCCTTTGCTGAGGTTTCTCCCTCAGAGTGTGAGGAATTGTATAGGCTAACCCTGCATAAAATGAAACTCCGTTACCTGGAACAGGAACTGTTATCTATCCGCCGTACAATCAGCCAAGTCGAAAAAGATGGAAATATTGAATACCTTGACCATTTAATAAAACGTTTTAATCAGCTTGTGAACAAGAAAAAGGAGTTGTTAGATGAAACCATGGGATCAAGAACTATTTAAGGAAGTGCGGAGTGAATTAGCAATAGTGGGACCTGCTGCCGGGATACCGGAAGCTCTGAAGGAGTTCGAAGATGAGCAGGGCATCATTCATCAGCCAGTATTTCGTCGGGCCAGTTATTTAATGAATCATTGGACCCATATTAATTTAGCGCGCTCCAAACGGGTGATGCATGTCAAGGAACCTTCTATGGAAAATCCCGGGCACTGTTTTTTTTGTAAAGGGGGAGAAGATCAAACTCCACGTCATGCCGCAACGCACGGCGATTTTCTACGAATTCCCGATTCTCCGGACTGGCAATTGCGATGTTTTAACAATTTATTCCCCTGGATGGAGGAACATTTAAATATTGTTGAAACTCCGCAGCATAAAATTAGTTTAAAGGATATGGTGTTTGATGAAGAGTTAATGGTTTTTAAAACAGCGTCTAAAGTGATCCAGGATGTAGAAGAGCGTAACCTTTATCCGCTTTTTTTCCGAAATCAGGGATATGGCGCTTCAATTAGCCATTACCATTGGCAGATTGGCGCGTTACCTGAAATGCCTGCTCTGATTCGGGAGGAACTTACTAAAGCTGAACAATTTTTTGCCCGCTATCAGGTAAATTTGTTTGATGCCATTATCCAGTCTGAACTTGAGAAAAATGAACGAATTGTACTGGACCACACCGATTACGCCGTAATGATGACCTATGCTCCCCGCACGCGTTTTGAGACTCTTATTATTCCTAAGTTTCAACTTGGTTCGCTGAGCGAGGCCTCCGACGTGCAATTGCGCTCAATTACGAGCGCGCTCTATGAAACCCTTCGTCTGCTTTTCCGGGAAATGGGGATCGATACAATGAATATCATTGTTCATCAACTGAAAGGGAATCCAAATTATCGATTCCACATTGAAATCATGCCCCATAAATTTTACGCCGGCGCGGAATTAGGTTTTCGAGAATTCGCTGTTGAGGTAACGCCCGAAAATGCTGCTTTGGAATTGAAAAAAAATACAAGAAAAAGCAGTTAAAAGTTTTTGCTTGATTTTTTTCGTGTTTTGATTTAGATTAACTTGCAAGATCGCTGGGGATGTTTTGGAATTTTCATAATCGGCGGTATTTCTGGTAATCGTTTTAGATTTGAACCGTCACCGATGGTAAAAATATCAGATGGTCATTTCAAACTCTGTGAGATGTGTCCATCGGTGAAAAATTTGAATTGAATTTGATGAGAAAGAGTTAAAATGGCAGTTCATTATAAGCAATCCGCGCATCAAGCCCATACTCAGGCATATTATATGATGCGGTTTATGGAAATATTTTCGTTACCAACGGAGGAACTGCTCCAATTTGTTAAAACTCAATTCGAGATTAATCCTTTTTTAGAAGAGGATGAAGATATTATCGATGAGGCCCCGGAATCCGATAAGACTAATGAAGATACAACCTCCGAAGTCGATATGGATGAAAATAACTCTAAAGAGGATGAAATCGATTGGGAACAATATGTCGCCAATATGGATAATGATTACACTCCCCAGGTTTCGACCAAAGAGGAGAATTCTCCTCATGAATTGATTATCACCGAGCATAAATCCTTAATGGAGCATTTGACTGAACAGCTTCATCTGTTGAAATTGGAGCCTTTAGAAATTTTTATTGGAGAACTAATCATTGGCAATCTGGATGAGGAAGGTTTTTTTATTTATCGGCCCCATGATGTCAATTTAATGGCGCAGCAGATTAAAAATCAAAACCCGGAGTTCCCCTTCAACATTGAAGAGATTACGCTCGAAAAAGTATCCCAGGTTTTAGCAATTATTCAAAGATTGGACCCAGTCGGCATCGCTGCTCAGGATTTTCGGGAGTCCATTTTGATTCAACTTGATTATTATCAGCAGAAGGATTCTCTGGAATACCGTATTGTCGATCAATTTTTTAATGAGATCCAAAACAAAAAGTATCCTCAAATTGCCCGCCAGTTAAACGTATCCAGGGAAGAAATCATTGAAGCCGAACATCGTATTCGGCTTTTGGATCCAAGGCCCGGAGTAAATTTTTACTATGAACCGATCCGTGAAGTCATTCCGGATGTTATTGTAGAAAAGAGTAATGGGGATGATCTGAATATTTTTATGAATGACAGCCGGATCCCTCATTTGCGTATTAATCAGTATTACCAAAAGCTGTTAAAGAATGATGACAAAAGTATTGAAACCGGCAAGGATTATCTTAAAGAGCGCTTGAATGCCGCTAAATGGTTGATTGATGCAATCGAACAACGAAAATCAACAATCAAAAAAATAGCGGCCAATCTGGTTAACGCGCAACATGAATTTTTTATTAATGGTCCGGAATGTTTAAAACCCTTAACATTGAAGGATGTCGCTGATCAAATCGGAGTCCATCCAACGACTGTTGGGCGGATTGTCAATAATAAATACATGCAAACCGAGTACGGCGTATTTAATATGAAATATTTTTTTAGCGCAAAGCTAAAAAATGATGACAACGATGAAGACCTTTCCGCGCGCCTGGTCATGGAGCTGATTAAACAGCAAATTGAGCGCGAGGACACTGACAATCCACTCAGCGACAATCGAATTGTTGAAATTCTCAAAATCGAGCATTCAATTGTTGTCGCTCGACGGACGGTGACAAAATACCGTGAAAAAATGGGTATTCTGCCATCTCGATTACGAAAAAAAAATTAAACCACGGAGGACCTAATGGAAGTCACTATCTCTGCCCGCCATTTTGAATTGACTGAAGAAATCAAAGACCACATCAATAAGGAACTGGGAAAACTAAAGAAATACTTCGATAATGTTATGAATGTTCGGGTCGTGTTAGATCTTGAAAAGTATCGTCATCGTTGTGAATTAAACATCAAAGTGGCTGGACAGGAACTGGTAGTTTCCGAAGAAACAACTGATATGTACACTGCAATCAATAATGCGATTGATAAAATGGAACGGAATATCAAACGGACAAAAGAACAGTTAAAGAACCATAAACACCGTGAAGAATAACCAATGATTGAAACTGCGGATTCCTTATCAAAACTCGTTCCGGACCGAATTTCCCTCTATCAGTTCTATCGGGATATCAAGGAGAAACTGAAACTGGAATTGGTCGGGGATGAAGAAACCCTGCGCGACCGGTTCATTGAAAATAAGTATTTGAGTCGGACCGGGCTGGCTATGTCCGGTTTTCTGGATGTGTTTCCTGAAAATCGTATCCAGGTGATTGGCAATACGGAATCCCATTATTTATGCCGGCATCAGAGCGCAGACTTAATCCTCGCTCTCCGGCAATTGGCGACCCATTCTATTCCCTGTTTTTTCATTACCAACGGTAATCAGGTTCCTGATTTTTTCTATTCAACCATGGCGGAATTCCATATTCCAATATTTAAAAGCGGTTTTTCATCGGATATCGTTTTTTATCACCTAACAAATTACCTGTGGAAACGTTTTTCAGAAACGACATTTCTGCATGGTTGTCTCGTTGAAGTTTATAGTGTTGGAATTATGATTCAGGGAAAACCTGGTGTTGGAAAAAGTGAAGCCGCTTTGGAATTGATAAATCTGGGACACCGGCTCGTTGCTGACGATATCGTTGTTATAAAGAAAACGATTGGGGACTTGTTAGTGGGCGAACCCCAGGAACTGTTGCAGAATTTTATTGAAATACGTGGTATCGGGATTATTAATTTGAAGGAAATTTTTGGAGTTCGCTCTATTTTGCATCATAAACGGATAGATATCTTAGTCAGCCTGGAAATGGCTTCACCTAAAATTTATTTTGAACGATTAGGACTTGATGAAGTACAACAATCGATTTTGGGTGTACAGATTCCGATTGTGAAAGTGCCAATTCGGCCAGGGAAAAATGTGGCCAGCATTCTCGAAACGATAGCGCTCAATTTTATCAGTAAAAAGAATGGTTATAACGCGCCTGAAGTACTCAATCAAAACCTACTTAGGAAAATGTCAATCAACCAGGCCACCGGGGGATGATTTGAAATCACAAACGATTGAAATTGAAAATAAATTGGGAATCCATGCCCGTCCGGCATCGATGATCGTGCAGAAAGCTATGGAATTTGAAGCAGAACTCTTTCTCCAACATAATGAAACTCGGGTCAATGGTAAAAGTATTTTGTCGGTGATGATGCTTGCCGCTGAAAAGGGGACTCCGATTACAATCATTGCGGAAGGTAAAGATGAAAATAATGCGGTGGAAGAGATTATTAAATTATTTAAAATGAAATTTAATGAGGATTAATGGATAGTCCAAAACTACTTCAGGGAATAGCAGCCTCTCCCGGGATCGCGATCGGCCGCGCGGTCGTACTTGATCAATCTGAAGACCTGATTGAGGAAAAAAACGTTGCCGAGGAAGATATTCAAAGCGAAATTGATCGGTTTAAAGCCGCTGTCCAAAAATCGAAGGAAGAGTTGGAGCTGATCCGGAATCAACTTAAAAAAAGCGGTATTGACCAGGAAGCAGGAATTTTCTTCGCTCAGCAGTTGATGCTGGACGATGTGATAGCCAGCGCTAAAATAATTACACAGATTAAAACGCGACGCAAGAATGCCGAGTTTATTTTTTTCGAAACTCTTAAATCATTAATTGAAACATTTACTCACAACGATAGTGAAACTATTCGTGAACGGGTAATAGATTTGAGAGATATCCGTCGGAGGGTTTTGAGAAATCTAACCGGTAAGAATATGCTGGATCTGACGAATATTGAAAGTCATGCTATCTTGATTGCACATGATTTGACTCCCTCGGAAACCGCTATGTTTCATAAGGAGAATATCGCCGCCCTTGTAACAGATGTGGGGGGACGTTCCAGCCACGTATCAATTCTGGCCCGTTCACTGGAAATTCCAGCCGTGGTGGGAACTAAGCTGGCAACACGTTCCATCAATGATGGATCCGTATTGATTGTGGATGGAATCAACGGGAAAGTGATGATAAATCCCACTCCCAGCCAATTGAAAGATTTCCAGCATCAAAAAAATTCGTTTCTGTTTTATGAAGCTCAATTGGTTGAATTGAATGCGCTACCCTCAATCACAAAGGACGCCTATTGTATTGAATTAAGCGCAAATGTTGAATTCTCCACGGAAGTGGAGACTGTAATGAAGTATGGAGGGGACGGCGTCGGTTTGTTTCGCACCGAGTTCCTATATTTAACCCGCTCCTGGTTGCCAACTGAGGAAGAACAATATCAAGAGTATCATTATCTGGCAAAAAAATTGCACCCTAAAAATGTCATTATTCGGACGTTCGATCTTGGTGGCGATAAATATACGAATAATATCAATTTTCCTAAGGAATCGAATCCCTTTTTGGGATGGCGGGCGATACGCGTATCGATCGACCGCCACGATATTTTTATTCCCCAATTACGGGCGATTCTACGCGCCAGCGCCCTGGGGAATGTTAAAATCATGTTCCCCATGATTTCCGGTTATGCAGAACTGAAAAAAGTCCTGACCATTTTGGAAGAAACAAAAGATCAACTCCGTAAAGAAAACATTCCTTTCAACGAAGAGATGGAAACCGGGATTATGATTGAAATTCCTTCGGCGGTTCTCGTCTCGGATAAACTGGCTGAATTAGTTGATTTTTTTAGTATCGGAACCAATGATCTCACTCAATACACACTTGCGGTCGATCGAGGTAACGAGCGTATCGCTTCGATGTATAATTCCCTGCATCCCGGTGTATTGCGGCTGATTCACCAAACGATCATCGCCGGGCACCAAAAAGGGATATGGGTCGGAATGTGCGGCGATCTGGCGTCCAATCCCCTGGCCATTGTTCTGCTTATCGCGATGGGCATTGATGAATTAAGCGTCAGTCCTATCTTTATTCCGGAGGTTAAGCAGATTATCCGTTCAATAAATTATAAACAAGTTCTTTTCTTAGCGAATTATTTACGTGAATTCTCTACTGCCGATGAAATTCGTCAATTTTTAGCTAATTATGTCGATCAAAACAATATCCCAATCAATTATCGAATATGGGGTGATTTTTTTCAATAACCAAACAAAGGAGTTGCTTTGAAACTTTTTGAATTGTTTAGTGAGGATTTAGTTTTTCTACAACAAAGTTTCAAATCGAAAAGCCAGCTCATAGAATCTCTAGTGGGAGAGATTGCCAAACAAGGTAAAATCAGCAATGTCGATCCGGTATTAACCAGTTTGTTAGAACGGGAAGAAGTCAATACCAGCGCGGTAAATGACCAAATTGCAGTTCCTCATTTGCGGACCGATATGGTAGTGGATTTCGTTGCGGCCTTTTGCTGTTTGAAAAACAGCCTTGATTTTGGGGCTCTTGATAAACAGAATGTCAATTTTGTTTTACTTTTACTGGCGCCTAAAGAAAAAGCCGGTGAATACCTGGCTCTGTTAGCGCGGTTTTCAAGGATTTTTAAAAAAGAAGAAAACCGAAAAAAGGTTTTAACATTTAACAAGGCCGATGAATTTATCAATTTCATCAAGATTCAGGAAGGTTAATGATTAATTTTGCTGATCTGGTCATCTGGCTGTGGATCATTGTGAGAGTTTCATTTTTGGGTTTTGTGGTTTTTCTGATGATCCGCGAAATCCGTAACCTCATGAAACGGAAAAAAAAGTAATGGAACAGATACGTCAAATTCTTGAAACGGAATTAAAAGCCCAGGAATTGATTGGCAATGCCCGTAAACGCGCAGAATTAATTCGTCAGGAAGTCGAAACACAGGGTAACGAATATATTAAGATGGCCTTAGCGCAAGCCCATGAAGAAGTGGAAAAATATGCGCAAAGTCTAAACAATGCATTAGCGGATCATCAACGCCGCTTATCTGAAACCCAGGCAGAAACGACCCGCTATTATAATACATTGTTTGAGGAAAAAAAAGATCCGCTTAGCCAAATGGTCCTGCAAGAATTTATCCGAAGTTTAAAAGAAGAGTAACCCAGCATGCTGCCTGCCGCGTTTTTTGCCGGATTCCCTATTATTTCGTTTTACAAAACCTTTATATTGAACCGTTTGGAACTGAACCGGATGATTCATGCTGATAGTTTAACCAGTTTAATCAGTTTTTTTAATCAAAAATATGCAGCCATTCTCCCTGAGCCCTTGAATGGTATAACCCCTGCAAAGCTCGAAGCTCAATTGAAAGGCGCATATACTCATTTTTTTGTTCTCCTTAAACGGTTTTCGCAAGGTAAGAGCCGCGAATTCACTCAGATTTTCGTGGTTTATGAGATGCTTCAAGAGACTATATCGAATCTGAGAAGCGCCTACCGTTTGCAATCGGTAATGTCAATCCCGAATCGATCTCCTTCCGATATCATTAAAATTATCGATCAGTACAATCAGGAAAAAGATCGGCATCCGGTTATTTATTATGAATCGCAATTGTTGCAATCGTTTGCGCAAACAATAATAACTACGCTCACTCAATTGGATACTGATTCGGCAACCCGGGAAATAATCTCCTATTGGCTGGATTATCATAATTTGAAAATTATCAACGAATTGAGCTATATTTATCAAATAGCAGTTGAGCCGTTGCAGGTTTATCTGATCCGGCAGGGTTCCAATGATATTATTCTTCATATTGAGGGTATCTTACGAGGCGATTACTTGAATCATTCTTCTGCCCACCCTTTAGTGGCTGTTTTTGATCCACAATCGCCCGCTCAGAATGAAACCCGGATTCAAAGCGCTTTATTCGGAGTCGCTAAAAAGCAATTAAGCGGTTTTCCGTTTCGTTATTCCTATTTTATAGCTTTTTTTATTTTGTTACATTTGGAATTTCACAATTTAAATATATTAATTAATGGAAAGTATCACCAACTGGCTCCGGACGAACTACAAAATATGATTATCGGCTATTCATTTCATGGGGAGTAATTATGTTTAAAACAGCGCGGATGAATTTTATATCGATTGCCGCACACCGGGATGTTGCGCCGCGGTTGATGGCTTTTTTGGCTTATCGGGAATTTATCCAACTTTCTGCAGCCGAAAAAATTTTCCCTACCCAGTTGGTGACTTCCCAGGTTACTGATCGTCTTCAACAGCAAATTCCTTATCTTGAAAACAGTTTGAATCAACTGATTCAAAAACTGGCGCTTGATGTGAATGAGTTTGAAAAATTTGATGATTCCCCGGAAACTATGATCGGTTTGTTTAATGATACAGAGCGCATGGAGAATCTTAGCCGCGAACTATCCGATTTGTCAGCCCGCGGCTTGCAGATTACCGAAAGAGCAGAATTGCTACAATATGAGCTCGATCAACTTTTTCAATATTCTCATACCTTGTTGAGTTTTGAAAATGCTGATTTTAAAGTGAATTTACTGCGTAAAATGCGTTACTATGCATATCACTGGGGATTTATTGCCGCCCGCGATTTGCTGAAACTAAAGGAAAGTCTGGAGAAATATCCCAGTGTTTTACATGTTCTGGGCGATTATAAAGATAAACGCGCCATTATTGTATTTGTTTTGAAAAATGACCAGCCTTTGTTGGATTCGATCTTGAAAAATCTGGATTATGTCGATCTGGATGTTCCTGACCAGTATCAAGGAACAATTTCAGAAGTGCTGGATGAAATTGAACTCAACGCCTGGGAAAAACGTGAAGAACTCATCGAACTGCGGGAAGAGCTTAAACGATTTCGCGATAATAAAATTGATCTGATCGCTCGAGCCTTTCATTTGATTCGCTATATGAAAGTTCTCTTGGATGGGTTCCAGCAAACTCTTACTACTGAAAGTTTTATCTATCTCAGTGGATGGGTTCCTGAGGTTTATATGAAATCGATTTATCGTTATATTCAAGATCATTCCCTGGTAGAAACGGTCGCCATTGAAGTATTGAAGGATAAAGAAGCTCTTAGACAATTTCCGCATTTAGGTAAAATCCCCACGATGCTTTGGAATTACGGAATCGTCAAACCTTTTGAGGTTTTAGTTACCACGTATGGATATCCCGGGTATGACGATATCGATCCCACGCCGATAGTTTCGCTGGGGTTTCTTTTTTTGTTTGGATTAATGTTTGGGGATATTGGACATGGTTTGGTTCTGGCGTTGATCGGTCTTTTTCTTCGGCTTCATCCCCGTTTGAACGATGCGGGAGTACGAGTCGCCGGATCGATTTTACTATATTGTGGCGGCGCTTCCATGCTGTTTGGCTGGTTTTTTGGCAGTATTTTTTGTTTTGAGGAGCTCATCCCGCCACTGTGGTTCAGCCCCCTTCATCATATAAACCAGTTATTGGCGTTTTCAATTGTTGTGGGTGTGAGCTACCTCAGTCTGGGTATCCTCTTGAATGTGATTCAGCTTTGGCGCAAAGGCAATTACATTGACGCCTGGTTGGGACACAATGGGATGGTTAGTTTCGTTTTTTATTGGTCATTGCTGAGTTTGGCGATTCTTTCGATTCAATTTGGCTATAATATCAATCTCCTGGCAGCGTTGACCATTCTTGTCGGTTTATTGTCGCTGATTCTGTTCAAAGAGCAGATTGGCCGTATTTTCACTCCGACGCGTCAATCTCGGCATGAAGAGAATGAATCCATAATCCAGCAGATATTTGAAATGATTGAAATGGTCATGAGCTATTTTACCAATACGGTATCCTTCGTGCGTGTGGGCGCGTTTGCGCTGAATCATGCGGCTTTGGGCAGCGCAATTTTTCTGATCAGTGATGTGTTTAAAGAGATGGTGAATAGTGGCGCGCTTACGGATGCTCTCAACATTATTCTTGGCAATGCCATCATCATTCTCATGGAAGGGATGGTAGTTGGAATACAAACTGTTCGTCTTCATTATTATGAATTTTTTTCGAAATTTTTCGATGGCAATGGTACTAAATTCGAACCCTTAACGTTAAAGTAGATTCAAAGGAGCAAGCTATGATGAAACTGGGTAAGACCCTTGAAATGATGTCAAAAGTGAACCGAATGATTATTATTTTTGCCGCCGCTATTTTTTTAGTGGCGTTGGTCCATGCGCAAGAGCATGATGCCACCCCGGTGAGCAGCGTACCGGTTGCCGCGCCGACTAATTTAAATCCAGGCTTAGGGTATATTGCGATTGCATTGGCTACCGGCTTGTCGGCTATTGCCGCTGGAATTGCTGTTTCTAATGTCGGAGCCGCCGCTATCGGCTCTATCACTGAAAAACCGGAACTCTTTGGACGCGCTTTAATATTTGTGGGCTTAGCTGAAGGCATTGCGATTTATGGTTTGATAGTCAGCATTATCCTTTTAACAAAAATTTAAGCGATGAAACTTTATGTAGTTGGTGATGAGATAACTGTTCGCGCTTTTTCCCTGATTGGTATCCAGGGTCAGATTGTAGCGGAGGATATCTCCATGACGGATTTGAAATTTGAACTCAAAAAAATTCTGGATAGGGAGGAGATCGGTCTGGTCATCTTTAACCGCTTCATCCGAGAATTATTAAAAGAAGATTTCGATGAGTTTCAGAACCTGACTCGACCTCTTTTTATGGAAGTGCCCAACGCCGGAGAATCTCCCCGGGAAGAGGATATCCAAAAATATATCCAACAGATTGTGGGTATTAAATTTTAAGTTTTGATTGTCATAATTCCTGAAAGGGAAGCGTATGTATAATGATGAAAATCTGGAAAAAATGATTAAAGCGGTTTTAGATAAAGCCAACCAGGAGAGCGAGAGTATTCTTTCTCTGGCGGAAAAAGCTAAGGAAAGAAATCTTAGGCCTTTTCGCGAACAAGCGGAACATCAACGGGAACTTTACCTTGTCCAGTTTAAAAAAAACGCGGAGCAGGAGGTTTCACGGAAAAAGGCCGCGCTGGAAATGGATGCCAACATGCGTCAATTAGAGCAAAAACATGAATTCTATGGAAAAATTAAAGATTGCGTGTTGGCGCTTCTTAACCAATGGGTTGCGACGGATGAATATCATGGATTTTATTGCGCTTCTCTTGAAGCGACTCGTAAATATTGGGAAGATGAAAATTCGATAGTCAGAACCCGTAAAGAGGATTGCTCGCTTTGCTCTGAATATCTGGAAAAAAACTATCATAACGGAAAAGTCCCCCAAGTAGTAGCAGAAAATATGGCAGGCGGCTTTATTGTTGAGAATTCCCAATGCCATGTTTTTATTGATTTACGACTGGAATCGATTTTTAATGATTGGTATGATGATAAGAAACATAAAATTTTCCAAACTATTTGGGAGCGCTCATGAATACAAATCCTGGAAAGATAAAAAAAGTAACTGGATCGGTTGTCCAGGCGCAGGATACGTTGAATCCACAAATGGGTGAACAGGTCTTTGTCGGGGAAGAGGAGCTGATCGGTGAAATTATTAAGATATTTTCTGAATATGTTGTTATTCAAGTATATGAAGATACCAGTGGACTGAAGCCCGGAGATCCGTTAATCCAGACGGGGAAGCCCATATCTGCCCAATTGGGGCCGGGATTGATCGGATCAATTTTTGACGGAATCCAACGCCCTTTGGACCGGATTTTGCAGGAAAGCCAGGTTCCCTTCATTCGCCGCGGGATTAATATATTAGCGCTTAATGAAAAGCGATCCTGGAAATTTGAGCCCAAAGTGGAAATCGGCCAGTCTGTCAGTTACAATACAATTCTGGGGGAAGTGCCTGAAACTGTTTTGGTTGTCCATCGCGTTCTGGTTCCTTTTGGTATCCAGGGCAAAATTGTAAAAATTTTGCCTGCCGGGGAATATGTGATTGATGACATTGTCGCTGAGATTGAAGACGATAAGGGAAAAATCCACGCATTGCCGATGTACCATTTTTGGCCAATTCGAAAAGGTCGGCCTATTCACCAACGGTTGAGTCCGACCTTGCCCCTGGTAACCGGTCAGAGGGTTATCGATTTTTTTTATCCGATCGTAAAAGGCGGAGTGGCGGCAATACCCGGAGGATTCGGTACTGGAAAAACCGTAACTCAGCATCAATTGGCAAAATGGAGCGATGCGGACATTATTGTCTATATCGGCTGTGGTGAACGGGGAAATGAGATGACGCAGGTTTTGGATGAATTCCCCCATTTGATTGATCCTAAATCGGGACGACCGTTAATGGAACGGACTATTTTGATCGCCAATACGTCAAACATGCCGGTTACTGCTCGTGAATCGAGTATTTATACGGGAATTACCATGGGTGAATACTATCGGGATATGGGCTATAACGTAGCGATAATGGCCGATTCGACTTCCCGTTGGGCAGAAGCCTTGCGTGAGATTTCGGGTCGCTTGGAAGAAATGCCTGCGGATGAAGGCTATCCTGCATATTTGCCTTCCCGCTTAGCGGAATTTTATGAGCGCGCAGGCCGGGTTAATGTTACTGCTGACCGCCAAGGCTCTGTAACCGTTATCGGCGCGGTTTCTCCTCCCGGAGGTGATTTTTCCGAACCGGTTACGATGCACACGAAACGCTTTACCCGCTGTTTTTGGGCATTGAATAAAGAACTGGCCGGAGCGCGCCATTTTCCAGCTATTTCCTGGCTGGAAAGTTATAGCCAATATGTGTCCTATGTACTTTCCTATTGGCAGGGAATTGCCCCGGATGTTGATTGGAATGCCTTGCGCGCCTGGGGAATGGATATTATGCAACAAGAAGAGAAACTTCAGCAAATCGTGAAACTGGTCGGTCAGGATGCCTTGCCGGATGAACAACGCTTAGTTATAGAAATCGCAAAAATTATCAAACAGGCTTTCTTGCAGCAAGCTGCGTTTGATCCAATCGATACATTTTGCTCCCCTGCAAAACAACTATTGATGTTTTCCCTTATCCGACATTTTTATGAAAAGGCTCGTAAGGTAATTACCGGCGGATGCCCGGTTACCCGTATTAATAGCCTGTCGGTCAGAGAAACGCTGTTGCGTATGAAATACAAATATACCAATGATCAAATGGATGACCTGAAACAAGTCCAGTCTATCATCGATGATGATATGCTCAAACTTGAACTGATCTATTCAAAATAGACGGAAGGATCGCTATGAAGTGGATACATCGTGAGTATCTGGGAATCAGCCGGGCTGATGGCCCGATCGTTATTGTTGAGAACACTCAAAATGTCGGATACAATGAACTGGTTGAAATTACCGATAGCCAGGGGCATGTCCGGCATGGAACTGTGCTGGAAGTAAGCGCCGATTATTCGGCGATTCAAATTTTTGAAGGGTCCTATGGACTTAATAAAGATTCCACCCGGGTTCGGTTTTTAGGGCGCACCCAGCAAATTGGGGTCGCCCGTGAAATGCTGGGGCGAATTTTTGATGGTACCGGAAAACCCATTGACGGCCATCCTCCTATTGTGGCCGAACAGTTTCTTGATGTGAACGGGATGTCGATCAATCCTGTCTCACGAGAATATCCGGTCAATTTTATTCAAACTGGAATTTCAGGGATCGATGGAATGAACACGCTGGTTCGTGGACAAAAACTACCAATTTTTACCGGCGCAGGTTTGCCGCATAATGAATTGGCCGCACAAATCGTTAAACAGGCCAAAATCGGCAGCGGGGAACAATTCATTATTGTTTTTGCCGCGATGGGTGTCAAACATGACGACGCTGACTATTTTATTAATGAATTCCAATCTGCAGGCGCTATGAATCGTGTGATCTTTTTTCTGAATCTGGCCGACGATCCCACTATTGAACGGTTGGTTACTCCCCGGGCGGCATTAACAACTGCCGAGTATTTCGGGTTTACCCTTAACTACCATGTCCTGGTGATTTTAACAGATATGACCAATTATTGTGAGGCTTTGCGCGAAATAGCCACAGCCCGTGAAGAAATCCCTTCCCGAAAAGGATATCCCGGCTATATGTACAGTGATTTAGCCGCGTTGTATGAACGTACCGGTCGAATTAAAAATCTGAATGGATCGATTACTCAAATTCCGATTCTTTCAATGCCTAATGATGATATAACTCACCCTATCCCCGATTTAACCGGTTATATTACTGAAGGCCAGATTGTCTTATCCCGTGAACTTCACGCTAGAAATATTTATCCACCAATTGAAGAGCTTCCTTCCCTCTCGCGTTTAATGAAGGATTGTATCGGTGGAGATATGACCCGTCCGGATCACCCCAATCTTTCCAGCCAATTGTATGCCGCTTATGCCAATGTCCAATCGGTGCGATCGCTTGCTTCGGTTATCGGAGAAGAAGAATTATCAGATACTGACAAAAAATATCTAAAATTTGGCGATAAATTCGAAACTTTTTTCATTGGCCAGGGAATGGCTAACCGTTCAATAGAGGAAACCCTGGAATTGGGTTGGAAGGCTATTTCAATTCTTCCGCGAGAAGAACTAAATCGTGTCACCGAGGAACAGATTAGCCAATACTATGTTGATCTCCTTCCTGAAGATTTTTAACCAGGTATTTCACTATGTCGCTTAAAGTAAAACCGACCCGTACTAATTTACTCAAAACTAAGGATAGCCTTAAACTGGCAAAAAAGGGCCATGAATTGCTACAGCAAAAACGTGAAGTTCTGATGATAGAGTTTATGTCTCAGGTACATGCGTTGAAGCAGGTTAGTTCCGATATCCAGGAACAGTTGAACCGTACTGTCCAGTATGTGAGAAAAGGGATTACTCTTTTGGGACAGAGCCAGTTTGATCGATTGGTGGAGCACCGGCAGGATGATTTCAAGATTGAGATTTTTGAAAAAAGTGTTATGGGTGTTTATATTCCGCAAATTGAATTGCAGGAGTTTTCTGAGCAGGTGAATCCCGTTACATTGACCCAAAGTAATTTTGAAATAAATTCGGCGACGCTTTCTATACAAAAAATGGTGCCTAAACTCCTCAAATGGGCGGAAGTCTATATTTCAATTAAGCGCCTGGCTGAGGAAATTAAACGGAATAATCGCCGGGTTAACGCATTAGCCAATATTTTTATCCCCCAATATCAGGAAACGGTCAGAAAAATTACTGATATTCTGGATGAGTTGGAAAAAGAAGAATTTTTTAGAATGAAAAAAATAAAATCAAAGATTAACCAGGCGAAAGAGTGAACGAATGGAAAAAGTAATCAACAAAATTCTTTTTTTAATGGATGGCAGCGATGCTGCTCTGAACTCAGCAAATTATACCTTGTCCCTGGCGCAAACGCATAGTGCAATTATTATTGCCGTTAATGTGATTGATCCCACGATTGTTTCTCAATTGGCCCGTTTCCAGAAGGATATAACAATCGGCGAAATAGAAATTGAGCTTGAGGAAAACGGCTGGAAATATTTGTACTATTTTGAAGAAATGGCTTTAGAGCATAAAGTTAAAAATTTTATCATTCTCGAACATGGTCCGGTTCCGGATCGAGTAATCAGTTTGGCTCGAAAATATGAGGTCGATTTGATTGTGTTACCGCGATCAAGTGATCGGGGTGGTACTAAAGGTGTAATTGCCGGGAAACAATTAGAACAAATTATTGAGTATGCGCCGTGCTATGTATTAATCTCAAACAGTAAATAGTTGCGCGCGCTGCCCTGATAATGATATAGCTGCTGTTGAGAGCAAACCTTATTTTTAATCGCTCATCTGGTGGAGGATGAGCCCACTCCGCAATTTGGGTTCAAACCAGGTGGATTTGGGCGGCATGATCTTGCCTTGGTCAGCTACCCGAATCAAATCATCGATAGATGTTGGGTACATGGCGAAAGCAACGGCTGCCTTGCCGTTCAATACTAAACGCTCTAACTCATCAATACCTCTAATACCTCCAACGAAATCTATTCGTTTATCAGTACGTGGATCACCAATACCCAGAATGGGACTCAATATGTATTGGTAAAGAAGATTAACATCAAGACGCTGAAGAGAATCAGTTTCGTCAATTCGGTCCTCACGGGCGCGTAACTGATACCATTTGTTGGCCAGAAACATTGATATTTCATGCGGCTGTTGCGGCGCTTTCTTAGATCCATTGCTCTGATCAAACTCAGAAACACTAAAGTTTTCTTTGATTTTTTCAACAAAATCCGATTCTGAATAGCTGTTTAAATCTTTTACGATTCGGTTATAGTCAAGAATTTTTAATTGGTTGGCCGGGAAAATAATGGTTAAAAAATGTTCAGCATCAACAGCATTTTGGGTGTATGATGGTTGACTTTTAAAATATAAACCCGCATTAACGGAAGATGCGGCGCGATGATGACCGTCGGCAATATAAAATTTGGGGATTACCGAGGCTTTTTCTTGTATTAACGCCATTGCTGCGGGATCATCAATTACCCAGAAAATGTGGGTGATTTCATCATCGGTGCTAATTTTATAAGTTGGTGTCAGATGGCTAATTATTTCATTTATAAGCGCATCCATCTGATTCTCGCGCTCGTTGTGAAACAGGAAGACAGGACCGGTATTGTGGCCGGTAGTTGTAATATGGGTAGTTCGATCGGTTTCTTTATCCTGGCGGGTTAGTTCGTGCTTAAGAATCAGATTGTCAATATAATCATCTATATGGCAGGTAGTAACCAGTCCAGTCTGTTGGTGGTTGCCCATAATTTGCCGATACACATAAAAACAGGGATTCGCATCCCGTTGGAGAATTTGGCTGTCTTTCAATTCCTGCAAATTTTTTCGGGCAGATTGATACACTTGAGGATCATAGGGATCTATTTGATCTGCCAGCAAGGCTTCAGAACGGGTCACTTTAAGGAAATTATTCGGATTCTTTGCCAGAATCTCTTTTGCTTCCCCCCTGTTCAACACATCATACGGATAGGCAATAAGCTGAGCGGCGGCATCACTCCGCGGGCGCCAACCCCTGAACGGAAATATACGCATGAAATGGGCTCCTTTTATTTAACCGTAGAATTATCATTAAAAGATTTTTCAAACAGATGCAGGGCCTGTCGCCAATTTTTGTTTTGAATTTGCTGCTGGATGTTGCTGGTTTCACTCGGATAGGTTTCTGATGTCGCCTGGAAAAATGACTGATAATAGTTTTTTAACAAGTTGGACCGGAAGATATTGGTAAGATTAGTGATGCCTTCGGCCGTCGTTGCCAGGTTCTTAAACCAGTTTTCTACTGTCCGTGAAAATGGTTCACTACTGTTCAAGTTGGTGATAACCTCCGCGACAACAGTTTCCATATCCTGGATCAGTTTTAGCGCTTTTTTCTGGCGGGCTTCAGTATTTTCATTTACTGTATATATACTAAGAATCTCACGCAACCGTTGGGAAATATCTTTGGATTTTAAATAGGACAAGGTCTCATTGCTCATCTTTTTCACATTGCCTTTATTGGATTCTGTTTCATTCAATAAAGCCTGGATTGAGCGATCTTCCATGTGGGAAAGGTATGACAAAGCGCTTTTGATTTCCTGATATTCGTTGCGGGAAAGAATCGTCATTTTTTTATAGGAGTTCTTTATTTTCGTTTCAAGGTTTTCAATTGTTGTTTGCGATTCTTCCTGACGAGCGCCAAGGATACGGCGGGTTTTGGATAGACTTGTATAAAGTATGAATACTAAAATAATCAAAATCGCCATTAATATCCAAAGTAATGTATTAGAGGTGGAAGGTGTAAAAGAATCCACTTTTTTATTAATATTTGTATAATTGACTTCGATTTGGTTAATTCTTTCGAGTACTTCAGATAGTTGTGATGATTTTTGATCCAGATTGTTCTGCATCAATGCGATTGTGTTGTTGATGCTATCAATCCGCTCATTGATTCTAATTAACGAATCGGAAAAAGCAATTTCCTTAGTGAGCGCTTCAGGCGATTGCGTAGCTACAACCTGAGTTTGTTGCGCGGGTTGGGTTTGGGCTGGTTTTGAGGAAACCGGTTTTTTAGGTTTTTCCTGGGTTTTTGTAGTAACGTGAGTCGAGGTGTCTACTTCCTTTACTTGATGAGTCGTCTGTTTGATAGGCTGTGGGGTTTTGGTTGGATGCCATTCGCTATCTTTATACGGATCAAAGTTTTCAATCGGCTGATTCTGAGAATCATAATAATTTAAAAGTTTACGGTAAACCCATCCTTCACTGCCATCCTCAAAACGGCAAAGGAACCACCCTTTATTAAACTTAACCAGGGAACAGGGTTGGTTCGCTTTCACTATTTTTATTACATTGCTTTTCGGTGATGATGGAATAAGGGGCGTCGAACGCAGATAACTGGAAATTCGAATCGACGCGGTCCGCGGAGATTCCGCCAACAACATGGGTATCAGCATCATAATCAGTATGATACAATAAGCGCGTTTAACAAAGCTCATCATGGCCTCCTGCTTTTAAAAAATTTGAATAGACTTTTTATTGATAAGTGCAATCTAAATCGACTTTTTCTCATACTATCTATAATAATTTTTTTTTAGCAATCTGTCAAGTAGTTTTTATTATTTTTTTTATTGACATTTTTTTTAAATATGATTATTTTTAATTGAAACCTTGTTTTCCTGAATTTAATAAGAAATTTAACATGTAACACCTGATCGCCCAGGAATGACCAAAGGAGGTCTAAATGTCCGAAGAAAAAGATTTTTACATGGAAGATGAACCCAAGCGGGGCAATCGGATCGGTCCTCTGATCACCCTTGCGCTTATTTGCGTAGCTCTTATTGTTTTGGGTGGATATTTTTTTTGGGTTAAAATGGCCAAGGATTCTCTTAATAAATCTCTGGAAACTGATTCAGTAACCATCGTTGCCGACTTGATCAATTCAGAAAGCGATAGCATAGATTCCTTTGATCCCATTAACCAGATTGAATCAATCGATACTTTAGCCGCTTTTGACGGCGAAAATCAAGCTCCCACTTCTCAAAAGGAGATCGAACTACCTAAACCAGAATCTGTTAAATCCAAACCTTCAAGAGGCAACCTTCCGGACAAACCTGAGGAAGCCGCGCTTTCGGGCCATTCTTCCACCGGGGAATATTGGTATGCCCGGTTGAATTCATTTCGCGGTCTATATTACGCTAAAAAACAGATCAGCCAGGCAAAAGCGAAAGGTTATTCCGCTCTTTTCCGCATCGTCGAGGGACAAAATGAAGACAACTTCGGGAAATGGTATGAAGTTTATACCGGTCCATTTGCTACTCAGGACGAAGCCGCCCGGGCAGCGGAAGCAATCCAGTCCGGTTTTTCTAAAAACTCAAAACAACTAATTAAGCGGACCCAGCCCTATTGAGAAACTTTTACCTAAAGTTGAAAATTTATAATTTTTCTGAACAAAAAATGCAGAGATTAAAAAAATGTCTTGACTTTTATCTGAAAAAGCATATATTATAGGCTCAAGTGGCACCTTAGCTCAGTCGGTAGAGCAGAGGACTGAAAATCCTTGTGTCCGCGGTTCAATTCCGTGAGGTGCCAAACTTCAAGTTCATATCCTGTTTCTTTAACTATAAAATAAATTCAAGAATAAATTTTGTTCCTTTATCTCGTTCAATCTGGATGTTACCTCTAAACTGTTCGAGGAGCATACTTACAATCTTCATTCCAAAGCCGCTTGGGTTTGAAAAACTGATTGACTCGGGAATTCCAACTCCGTTATCCCGTAATACGATTTTAAGATTTTTATCTCTTAACGACACGGATATAAATATAGTACCCCTATTCTGGCCAATAAACGCATGCTTCATCATATTGGTCAGCAGTTCATTGATGATTATTCCAAGGGGAGTCAACTGTTGAAGATTTAAAATAAAGTCATCGATCTCAGTGGTTAGTGTAATCTTTCTGTTCTTAGAAAAACTGTGAATGATTTCTTCTGCGAGTGGCTCAAGATACGCTTTTACTGATAATTCGCGGTAATTATCAGTGCAATGCAATCTGTCGTACAACATAATGATGCTTTGTACCCGACTTTCGGCATCTTTTAACGATGCATAAGCTGATGGATTGTTTTCAGAATCTATCTGCATGGCAAGCAGTCCCTTAATCGTGTACATATTGTTCTTGATGCGGTGATGAACTTCTTTCAGAAGGAGTTCTTTTTCGATGAGAAGAGCTTTGTTTTTATCTTCTGTCAGTTTGCGTTCAGTTATATCGGTAATTGAAATTAACACTCTCGAGAGCGTTTCCTTGTGTTGAGGAGAAACCTGCCACTGAAGGTTAATATAACGTTCAATTCCGTCGAGAGTCTTAACTACAGCTTCTGTTTCCAGATAATGTATGCCATGTTGAATAGCGATAATCTCTTTTTGGAATGTCGGATATGAATCTGAAGTGAAAGTGGTGTTGAGGTTTTCAAGCAATTCTTCCTTGGTTTTTGCGCCATGAAGTTTTAAAGTAGCTTGATTGACATCGATGATTTTAACCCGTTTTGCGCATTGCGCGAGAACTTCCGGGTGGATTGTCAAATAGTGTTCAATGTTGTTATCAATCTCGCTTTCTATGCTTTGAAGATATGATTTTACTTCAGAGAAGTCTTCCTCCCATAAAGAAGCCGGACTGTTTTCAAAGAGTGTAAAAAATCTTTTTTCACTTTCCTGCAGAGCGTAAGTCCTTCGCTTAACCTGATATCGCAAGATTCTTACCCAAATAAAAAGAAAAGCAACTAATCCAACGCCGATCCCAAGGAAAACAAGTATCCAATGCGGGACAATTGCGCGTGTCTTTTCGGAGTAGATCCATTTTCCCAGAGTTTCATAATAAAAGGAGTCGTGATCTTTTTTCCACATGATTAGATACCGGTCAATTGTTTCCAACAGCTCCCCGTATTTTCCCTCTGGTGTAGCAAAAAAAACTCCGATTGGAGAAAATACAATGGGACTAAACTTTACATTATATTTATGGGCGTTAAGAACAGCAAATACATGGGGAATAACGCCTGCATCTACCTGTTTTCTTTCTAGTGCCATTAATATGTCTTCATCGGTTTGAAACCGGATAAATTGAGGGGATATCCCAAAACCAGTGCACAAATTTTGAAATTCCATTGGAAAAAAACCTTGATGTGTGATAGCCACTTTTCGGTTATTCAAATCCAGAATATTCTGAATATTTAAATCATTTACAATCACATTGGCCCAATCCAGATAAGCCGGTTCTGCGGAAAAATCAAAAATCATATCCCGCTCTTTGGTCAGGGCAATTGAAACCTTAAGCTCTACTTCACAATTTTTTAGTTTTTCTAATCCTGTTTGCCATTCATCCATTATATAAATCAACTGCCAGTTTTCATAGTTAGCAATCTCATTAAGAATATCAATCAACAGACCTTGGGGAGTTCCTTGCTTATCCAAAAAACTATCAGGCCAAGAGTTATTGATACTTACGTGAACTATTCGACGTTTATGATTTGGAGCCCTGGCCCTGCTTGAATCATCAACTACGAGTTCGGCTTTCTTAATTACGGTTGATGGTTTTTTGGAAAAACTATAAATTGCTGCGCAAATGACTATAATTATTAATAAAAAGATAGCCGCTTGTAATATTCGTTTTGACATAATTATCATCCTTTTGGCGCTATAAGAGCTGATTGTTCAGTAGGGCTTAAAACAAACGACAATAATCTGAATAAAAATTTCAAGAGATTCATCCGCGCTGATGATAAAATCCAATTCATTGCCCAATAACCAATCAGAATTTTAAGTTCGGACACCGCATCTCCATACAAGGGCCCTTACTGACCATTTTAATGGCTGAGTTTTCTCGGTTTATCATCTGTTATCTGCAATTTTTAGGTTAAAATTGAGTCTTTTGTCAATGATTTACTGCTATAATATACAGAATCATCAAAATATTATCAAGAAAAAAGTATTAATTTTTTTAATCTTTATATTCCGGTCTAACTTGCCAAACAATTCGTAAATTTGGATTAACTATATATTCGGCTAGTTTTTTTGACCTATAATCAGACCGGGTCTTGTTCAGGAGCCCGGTCTGTCAGATAATAATAATTGATCGGCTTTAGATAGATTGCTATCCCGATCGGTTAACTTATTTCTGGTTTGTAAAACCTTTAATTGTCGAGTTCAGGGTAATAGTTGCTGAACGAAGGGGGGCAATTCGAAACAGGCGGAATGTAGTGAGCGGGTGTAATATTTCAAGCCCTCCGGGACTTGGCGTTCCCCACTCGGGTGGCGATAGTCAAGGGGCGTTTTCCAGGCCAGGGCGAAAGCCCACAATCCCCATGGATAGGTGGGGATATAACCCAGATAAATGGTTGAACCTTCAAAGGATTGACGTAAATTAGTCTGGATATTGCGGATCGTTTGCTGATACCGCTTGTCGAACGGTGACTCGGATTGGGCGGTTAACACTCCATGAGATTTCAACGTTCGGGCGCAATCCTTATAAAATTCGGCGGTAAAAAGAACTTCTCCCGGTCCGATAGGGTCGGTGGAATCGATGATAACAAGATCAAAATAGTCCTCGTACTTTTTTACAAATTGAGCTCCATCCTGGCATTGAACCTTCAGTCTCGGATCGTTGAAGACGGGAGCAAATCCCGGAAAGAAATCTTTTGCCGCCCGGATGACTTCTTCATCGATATCGACCAGTATCACTTCCTTCACCTGGGGGTATTTAAGGATTTCACGAGCCGTACCCCCGTCGCCCCCGCCAATAATCAATACCCGTTCCAGTTGGGGGATAATCTGCGCGGGTATATTAGTCAGCATTTCATGATAGACGAATTCATCCCATTCGGTTAACATCAGAATTCCATCAATAACCATAATTCGGCCAACATTGGCGGTTTCAAAAATATCAATTGTTTGCCAGGGGCTTTTACGATGCGCCAATTGCTCCTGAAGACGAATTTTAAAACCTGTATCGCCATGATGATCGGTAAACCATAATTCCATTTTTTTTGTCCTTTCCTTAAAAATTAATTTATTAAGCGGCTTTATGCGCGAGGTGTTCGAGATTAAAAATCCCCCGCTTGATTTCCATTTGCGAAGCATGTCCGCTCTCAAAAGCGGTTTTTAACAGATCATGGATCACCCAGGGGTCGATTGTTTCACCACAAGTGAAAATATCAACGGCTGCATATTGATATTCCGGCCAGGTATGAATAGCTACGTGTGATTCGGCAATAACAATGACGCCGCTTACTCCAAAGGGTGAAAAATGATGAAATGTTTTTGATACAACGGTTGCCTTGGCGGCAATCACTGCTTTTTCCATCTCTTCTCCGATATACTGGCAATCATTCAAGCGCTCGCTATTGCAATCATAAAACTCAACTAAAATTTGACGTCCTAATGCGTTCATTTTATCTTATTCCTTTCATATCTATTTTGATACGGAAGTTACCGGTTGTTTCAAATCGATTGGACTGGGTGATGAAATGCTTAAACCCATTTCAATCAAGGTCGATTAAGGTTTATTTTTATTTCGATGATTGTATGAATTTAATAAATTTACGCGTTTAGTTGTTAAACGTTTTACTAATTTTCACGCGTCATCGAATGTACGAAGATGGTAAAAAAGGGATTAATAATAGCTTAGAGACTGAATGATTCGGTAAAAGCCTGCACTTTTACCAACTGCGCTTCCCGCAACAGACTAATGTTGCGCTTTAACTGAATATAGATGTAGTAGCCTTTACTCAAATAGTAAAGACGGCATTTTTTCCAAATCAAATCTTTCATGTTATACAATTTAATAAATTTATTGAAAAAGTCAAGTGTTTTTTTGGGTTTTGTAATTATATTTTATATCTTGCAATTATTTAAAAAGTGGGAATTGGGTCCCTATCTTCCGGTAGAAAGAAATTTTATAACAACTCATTGGTATATTTTTTTAAGCAATCGGTCAATTCGTTCGCATACGGTTTCTTTATGCGTCATAATGTTGCGGATGATTATATCCGAAGCGCCAAACATTTTTAAAGCGGCGATGATTTTCTCTTTTTCCAGCATCTGTTCAAAAATGATTACAATGGGTACTTTACGGCTTTTCGATTCGTTAATTAAATTGAGCCATTTAAGTTTATCCATATTGGATTTGGCGGGATAAAGCGAAGTAAGCAGGATATGGGGCGAATTTTTAATCAGATTGATCCGTCCCTGGTCCGGTTCCCGGGTGTAATACGTTTGGTAAGTGTGCTGTATTAATTCATAAATATTGGGATTATAATCGAAGACCAGAACACGATAAGATTTAGGATCATAAACCGTTGGTATATCCTTTGAAGGTACTTGTGTTGTAAAAAGTAATTTTTCGGAATTTTCCTGTTGTTTCCGATAACGCTCAGGAAATGCTTCCCTTAGAAATTTTTGTTTTTCCTCTTCATCACGCTTGCGCAATTCAATAATAATAAAATCACTGATTTTTTTCTTGAAAAAATCGGTGATTTTCGTAAATTCAAGTCCCACGGTTTGATTATTAATGTTCCGTATTACAGATTCCTCAATGATGATATTTGATTCATCAAGGTAAAAAAAGACATTTGAAAGGGTGTCATTTTTTTTTAATTTCAAATCAATAAAGGCTGTTTCAGGTTTAAAACCAATCCCCCGTTTGCTTAAATCCAGAAGTTTTCCAATTATGCATTGGCTCTGATTATTTATATCGCAAAACACAGGTTGTTCTTCATCATCGGAAGAAGCGCTCCGCGAGAATTCAAGCCGGTTGTCTCGCCGCCGGTAATGAAGTCTGGGAGGAAAAGAAAAATGGAAAAAATTATCTTCCAAGGCTTGGATGGCAGTTTCAAAATCAAACAGATAACCGGATAAGAAGAAAAATAGCTCGCATTTTTTTAAATCCTCTTTATTACATCCTTTTATGAAAATTATTATCTGCTTATCTTCAATGCTGTTAAGCATGCCATAGGCAACTTTTTCACCACATTTGAGTTCACACTTCACATGTACATTAGTGGCATTTTCGAGAATTGTTTTAATTTGATCTTTGTCTTTGGTTTTACCAGTTAAATCATTGAACATTTTCGCCTGTCTGATTTATGTTATTAACTAACTTTATTCATATATAATTTAAAAAAAAAGAAAAAGCAAGTTTTTTTTATTGACATTGAAAATAAATTACCATATTATAGATACAGATGATTTAAATCAGCCCAAAACGTTTTAAATAAGTTGACGGGAATCTAAAACAGGTATCTGGAACCGAGAATATCGATTAAAACAGGTGTTTTTTCTGGACGTGTATTTTTTGGGGGGAGTTGGCAATGCGAATATTACGGTTTTATAGACTTGTTTTGGTGACGTGTGTTATTTTAGTATCAATTTTTGTCGAAAGGAGTTTCTATGGAAGCCAAGCAGCGTGTCAATGAATATTTTCAGGCGCATTATGATGAGCTTAAACAAAAACTGATCGAACTGGTCAGGGAAGTAGTGAAAGAAAAAACGGTCAATGTTGTGAGCGAAAAGCTTCCTGAACATCCTTATCTGAAATTTCGGGGTGAAGAATATCGGGTAGCGGCGGTTATCCAGAGGGAATTGAATGCTTTGGATATTCCATTTAAAACGTTTGCCCGCCAGGAAGGCCGGCCCAATTTGATTGGCTATTTAGGCAAAAATGAGAATGGTAAGCGGCTGCTTATGCCGGGGCACATGGATATCGTTCCCGCCGGTGAAGGTTGGGACTCAGACCCATTTAGTGTGACGGAAAAGGATGGTAAGCTAATTGGACGTGGGGTTTTGGATAACAAGGGACCTCTGGTTGCGATTTTAATTGCTGCGGAAATCCTGCAGAAAACAGGTGTAGCTTCCCAATTGCCGGGTCAATTGCAAATTGCGGCCCTGTCGGACGAAGAAGCCGCTGACCCTGATGGCATTGATTATGGGATCAAGTATCTCCTGGAAGAAAAACTTATCAATCCCACGTTTGCTATTATTCCCGATATTGGTGAAAATATGGAGAAAATCGATGTGGCAGAAAAGGGCCGGACCGTGTTTAAAATTACGGCATTTGGTAAACAAGCCCATGGAGCTACGCCGGAACGGGGAATCAATGCTGTCTATATGATGGCAAAGCTGGTCAATCAATTGGAGATTCTCAAATTCGATTATGAAATCCATCCCATGTTGGGACATCCCAGTTTGAATTTGGGTGAAATTCATGGCGGGGCAGCGCCGAACATTGTCCCCGGTACTTGCGTGATTTACATTGATATCCGCACAGTTCCTGGAATAACTAAAGATAAAGTTATTTCTCAATTAACTCAATGTACGGAAAAGGTCGAGCAGGGGAACTTCAAAATTGAAGTTATGTCCTGGAATGATCCTCATGGATGCGACCCTGAGAATCGTGTTGTTAAAGCGATCCAGGAAAATGCCATTGAAATGCTCGGTTTCAAACCCGTACCTTTTGGAATGGGCGGCGGCACTTATGCCAAAAGCCTTAACCTTAATGGAATTATTGCAGTTGGATGGGGGCCGGGAGATGATAATGCATTTCACGTGGCCAATGAATCGGTTGAAATTAAGCAACTGATTGATTTTGCCCACATGACGGCTTTAGTCGCTATCGATCTTTTGGCTTGAACCCTATAGATTTGTCGCTTAGTCTCCCCCGTAGGGAGATTAAGCGCCTGGGGGTCCGGAATGATTGGGCGCGCGAAATGGAACTGCGACGAATTTTATGAACTATTTTCAAATTTATAAAAAGGATTTGCCATGACTCGAAAAAAGCGCGATCTGATTCTGATGGCCGGCGCTTTGGTTTTAATTGTTTTATTGTATCTGCTGGTTAAGGGCAGATCCGGCGGCGTGAATTTGCAGACCTATACCAGCTCATTTGAACACCTTGTCAGAATTAAACTTCTGGCAGCTTTGGTTGTTTTTTCCATCGTGGCTTATATCACCCTTTTTTTTATCCCCGTCAAACTTGCTAAAGTGAATCGGATGACTTATCTGAAGGAAACCCTTTTTTGTGCGTTTGCTTCTTTAGTTTATTTTGGAGTTAATTGGTTTTTGAAATATTTGGATAAAACCTTTAGTTTGGCCTATATGCTTTTAATCTACCTTGCTGCTTCTATTTTGTTTTCTCTACTGTTATATTATATTTCCCGCACAGTTTCCGAACGATCCGCGCGTTTTCGGACTGAGTTGGCAGCCAGCATCTCGGGAGGAATTCTCTTTGGGTTGACGATAGAAATCATCGACCGGGTGAAAAGTCTGCTGTAATTTATTTCTTTTTAACCAATAATTGATGTCTAAATTGCCTGACTTGGAAGATTTGAGGTCTGAACATGATAAACCAGCGCAATTCCAAATTGAATACCCATGAAAGTTATTAAACTCCGAAGCAATCCTCATCTTTATAGTTCTAATGCTTATATGGTATTGGGAGATTGGAATAAACTGAGTGATGTCAATACGCTTATTGATACCGGTATTGATGATAAGATTATAGAGCATATTATGGAGCTTTCGACCGGAGTCGGAAAAAAGCGCGTGGAGCAGGTAATTCTCACCCATAATCATTTTGATCATACGGGCGGATTAAAAGCGATTGTCGAGCAGTTTCATCCTCGGGTATGGGCTCTGGGCAATCTATCCGTACCGGCTGACACTCTTCAGCGCCAGCAAATAATTCCGATCGGCGATAGCGAGGGATTGATATTTACAGTTAGTGAGCATTCCAGTGATTCTGTATCTATTTATTTGCCCCAGGAAGGGTGGCTGTTTTCCGGTGACACTCCTCTTGATATCAAAACCTCCGAAGGGAGCTATACACCCCATTTCGGCGAATATCTTGAAATGCTTTTAAGTATTTCGATTCGAGTTATTTTTCCGGGACATGGCCCGGCAATCGATCAAAATGTCACTCAAATGTTACGGCGTTCACTGGAAAACGTAAAAATGTCAACTGCGATAAAACATTGATAAATTTGATCATAGAAAGGTTGTGATTGGTATGGCTTTTACGTTCTTTTTCCGTGATTCGCATACCTTGGAACTGGCCGTTAAGCATCTACTCCCCCTGGTCGCCGGACGCAGCATTGTCCGTATTTGGGATGCCGGGTGCGCTATGGGACAGGAACCCTATACTTTAACGATTCTGTTGGCTGAATTTATGGGGACTTTTGCTTTTAAAAACGTTCAGGTACTGGCGACCGATTTGGATCCCAATGATCAATTCGGTCCGATTGTAGAAAAGGCGGTCTATCCATTTTCTGAGCTGGAACGCATTCCTGCGGACTATTTCCAGAAATATTTTGAATCCCATGAAAATAATTATTGGCGGCTTGTGGATTCGATTCGAAACCGTGTACGTTTCAGCAAGCTTGATTTGCTTGAACTTAAACCCATTCAAGATGATATTTCTCTGATTGTGTGTAAAAATGTATTATTGCATTTCCAGCCCTCGGAGCGGATATCTGTAATTGAAATGTTTTACCGATCATTAATGCCCCATGGTTTACTGGTAATGGAACAAACACAAAAAATGCCGGAAGAGCTACTTGTCCAATTTGAGCAGGTTGTTGTTGATGCTCAACTCTATCGTAAAAAATAATTGATTTTATTCAAGCGCGATCGGTTAAAAATATGGTATGGAATTTGTAATAGCGTTTGGATGATTATTCATCAACAGAACGGTTATAGAATGAATGAAAACTGAGTTCTCGGAAAAAAGAATTTTTGTCCAACCGGGTTATATTTATGTATTGTTTGAACCGGCGATTCTATATACCGCTCTTGGATCGGGGGGCATTATCGCCATCTTTGATAAGATCAGGCGTTTTGGGGGAATGATTTATTATATCCATCCCATTGCGCAGAATGCCTATTGCGCAACGGCTCATTATGCTTTCCCCGGGGTTGTCCACATGGTAAACATGTTTATCGATGCCGGGTCGCATGTTTCCGATTTAGAAGCGCATCTGTTTGGCGGCGCGGAAAATTTTCGTTCCGCGAACTATACTCCGGAAATTGGCGCCAAGAATATTCAGATTGGCCGCCGTATCCTTGAATTAAAACGAGTGGTTATTATAAGTGAAGATACTGGATTGAATCGCGGTCGTAAAGTGGCTTTCCATAGCGGCACCGGGGAGGTCCTGGTGGCTAAGGTCGATCGAATTCGCGAGGATGACTGGTATCCCCAGCTCCCCAATTAACTAAACACTCCTTCATCCTCTATTCCGCCATCTCATTTGCGTCTAATACTTCAGGCTCTCAAATCCATGAAATGTTGGAAAATTATAGGATTTTTAATCTTTGCGATAGTTTGGAACCAGTGATAAGTGGTTAAGCGCGGGCGCTGTCGATGTGGTACTTTTGCAGTTTGTAACGGAGTACGCGTTCGGTAATTCCGAGTGCGTTTGCCGCTCGGGTTTGATTCCCCGGGTGTCCACGAAGGGCTAATAGTATTTCATTTTTTTCAAGTTGAGCAACTTTTTCTTCCAACATCAGGCCTTCGGTAGTGTCCGCGGGAACGGGCCGGGCGTTTTTTATCAATATATCATCTTCTTTGATTTGTATTCCATCGGCAGTGATGATCGATCTCTCTATAATATTCTGCAGTTCTCGGATATTGCCTGGGAAGGAATAGTTCATTAATTTTTGCAAGGCGCTGTCGGATATTCCTTCAAGGGGACGTCGGTATTGTCGGGCAAACCGTTGAATAAAATGCTGGGTCAACGGAATGATATCATCGGTATGGTTGCGGAGGGGTGGTATTTCGATATTAAAGACGTTCAAGCGAAAGAAGAGATCGGAACGAAAGGCGCCTTGACGGATCATTTCTTCCAAATTGCGGTTTGTAGCGGTAATTAGTCGGATATCGACGTTGACCGGTTGGTTACTGCCTACTCGTTCAATGATTTTCTCCTGGAGTACGCGCAGTAGCTTGACCTGGATTTCAGGACTGATTTCACCAATTTCATCGAGGAAAAGAGTGCCTTGATGCGCTTGTTCGAACCGGCCCATTCGATGGGTGTCGGCGCCGGTGAACGCGCCTTTTACGTGACCAAAGAGCTCGCTTTCCAGCAGCGTCGGTGATAGCGCTGCGCAATTGACATTCACCATATTTTTCGCGTTTCGTTTTGATTGCTCGTGAATGTAGCGCGCCAGCAACTCTTTTCCTGTGCCGCTTTCGCCGTAAATTATAATCGTGGCATCCGTTTCAGCCGCTCGTCCCGCTAATTTGAGCAGGTCAACCATCAACCGACTCTGGTGTATGATTGGGCTTGAACCCATCTTTTTGAGATCAGCTTTCAGTATCCGGTTCTCTTCTTGCAATCGCTTTTTCTCTCCGGCCCGTTTGATATTTTCTAATAGATTGTTTAGATTGATCGGTTTCTCGATGAAGGTGTAAGCCCCTTTTTGCATCATGCGGACGGCAAGTTCAATATTTCCGAAAGCGGTAACCAGGATGAAGGGCGGGGCATTTTGAAGCGTTTGCAAATGTTCCAGTACCTCCTCTCCACTGCCGTCCTGCAACCGATAATCCGAGACAATCAGCTCAAACGGTTCTTTTTCAATCATCGCCAGCGCAGTTTTTTGTGATGGCGCCCATTGCACCTTCCAGTCATTTTTTTCCAAAAACCCGATGAGAATATCAGCCTGGAATTTTTCATCCTCAATCAATAAAAGGGTTTGACTCATCGCCGCTCCTTGTCTTCCGAAGCCAGAGGTAAATCGATCATAATCCGGGTCCCTTGCGCGGGTTTGCTTTCCATTTCGATGTGGCCTCCATGGTCTTCAATAATTCGTTGGGTGATAGGAAGGCCAAATCCCGAACCATCTTTTTTTGTCGTAAAATATAAATCGAAGACCTTGCTCTGCAAATGGTCTGGAATCCCTTCCCCATTGTCTGTGATGGTTATCAGATAGCGTTTTTTTTGAAGTCGGCCTTCAATAGTGATAACGCCGGCTTCTTCCGGTAACGCTTGCCAGGCGTTTTGGCATAAATTCAAGAGCGCTTGAAAAAGTTGCTCCCGGTCGGCCCTGAGTTCCGTCGACTCAATCTCCAGTGTGAAACGATAAGGTTTTTCGGCACTCCAATAGCCAATCATCACTTCCAATTCGTTGAATAGCTGTCGAACTGGAAACCAATCTTTCTGGGGTAATGGAAGCCGTCCATATTCAAGAAATCGTTTGACAAGTTGGTTCAGCCTTAGAACTTCCCGACTGATAAGCTGAGCCATATAAAGAAATTCCTCTGTATTCTCGCGGACCTGGAATTCCGTTTGAAGGCGTTGGATGATCATGCTGATGGTGTTAAGTGGATTGCGGATTTCATGGGCCATCATCGAAGAAATTTTACCCAGCAGGGAAAGTCGTTCGATTTGCCGGCTTTTTTCTTCCAGTTTTTTGTAGGATGTCAAATTCCGTAAAAGAATTAATCGCTGGGTCGCTCCCCGGGAATCCTGAATTGAACGTCCGCTGAAGAGTAAATATAGCGGATCGCCTTGATAATTAGTGACTTGAAGTTCTCCTTGTGTTTGTTGAGTAATAGCTGCCCATGGAAGTAGCTCCTGCAATATTTTTTTATCTAAACTTCCGTTGTCAGGAATAAATCCCAGAATCTGTCCCAGCGCCGGGTTTGAATATCGTAAGTCATCGCTCCCGTCTATTACGATAATTCCATCATCGATCATTTCCAGAATCAAGCCGGTATAGTTTGATAAACTATAATATTGCTGGTTGAGCCAATTGATTTTCTGACGATGCCAGATATAACCGCTGACCATACTTAAAACTAGCCAGATAGCGGCCAGCATCAATGCCAGTTGCAGGGTTGCCTGAGTTATTTCCGTGTCCATTTCAGTAGGATAAAAACCCAACCGCAGGATTCCTGATGGAGTATCCAATGGCGCAAAGGGGATGATCACTTCCAAAATGGACTGGCCCTGAAAAACGTGGCGTCGGATTTTATGACCCGCGGTTTGCTGAAGAAAAGTATCCTGTTCAATGCGGTTCAGCATCAGATAGGGAGGCGATGCGGCAATAATGCCCAAATCGTCTTGCCAGCAAAGATAGGCGAATTGGTTGAGCCGGTAGTATTCGTTAAAAAAATGAGCCATGTTGAAAATATCTTCGAACTGCTGCTCAAGGGGAAGCTGAATGCCACTGAGAATGAACCCTGTGGGTGTGGATTTGACTAACATATAAACAAGAATACTATCAATTGCTTCCATGCCGAAATAAACGATACTGTTGGTTTCTTGGGTATCGTTCCATTGCTCGATATTGGTTTGGATAAATTTCAAAATATCCGGCGCTGTGGATGACGTTCCGGAATCGATGATTAAACCGTTCGAATCAATTCTGATCACAATAACTCCGGAATGATTCTCGGAGTTTCTCCCTTGAAATTGAGTGTGGCTACTTACTTGCAACGCCTCAAGTTGTTTAAAAAAATAATTTTCATATAAATCTTGCTGGGAGATAATTCGTTTGAATGAAATTGCAAAGGTCGTCGTTTTTTTAATATAGATTTCTTCATAAAGCTCAATGGTGCGGCGGTTCAGTTCAGTGCGTAGATAGAAAAATAAACCGGCCAATATTGCGCCGATCAGCATCAACGACATGATATAGCTTTTCATAAATTACGGTATATAGCGGAGGGTGAATGATACGTCCCAGGATTGAAAGCGATACCAGGTAATGTTTGATTGGTTGTCCAAATAACGGATGGAACAAAATGTATTCCATTCCCGAGTAAATGCGATAAACCGTGCTAACCAGTTTAAAGATATTTCCCATTGGTGATCTTGACGGGTTTGGAGAGATTTGAGCGGCCGATCGCTGATTATCGCATATTGAAATCCCTCAAATTTCAAGTGATGCCGGTATAGTGAGAGCTGAACGCGATGTTGAAGTCCCGCCTGCCAGCTCAAAGCGGTACCCCATACTGTTTGATTGGAGCTGAATGAATCGTACCAAAACTGCCGATCAAAAAGAGTTATTTCATTATCCGGCCATTGAATCCAGGGATTCAGCAGGAAATTGAAAAGCGAATTAAAGGCGATACCGAGGCGTGGATGCAGCGCTCTTGCAGTATTAAATTGTAATTGAATATATTGGGGGTCTTTAGCCTTTGATTGTAAATAACGATTGTGGTCAAATCCTCCCCCCTGGCCCTGGCCCTGGCCGTTTGAGAGAAGAGGAACCGTTGCCGGTGAAGTATAATGGCGGTATCCGAAGTTGAGCGCGGCATTCAGTTGCCAACGGTCAATGTTGGACGTCCAGGTCCCGCTGAGGAGCGCCTGTCGATAATCCAGGGTTTTGAAATTGGGATAGATATTTTGTTCAAACCGGCAATTCGTTTTGAGTTTGTGCTGGTCATTTATTGTATAATTAGTGGTCCAATCCATAGATAATTGATTATAATCGGTTGAGAGAGTATCCATATAAAAGTAGCGAAAAAGCTCTACCTGAGCGCTGAGCAGGGAATGAAACTTTTCAGTTTCAGTGAGTGTAATGCCAAAATCGAGTGGATGGATGCTGTTGTTATAGTGATAGTAACGATTCAACCAGGTGATATCCGGCGTATATTGGATAAACCAGCGGGGGGTTTGATACTCAAGTTGGATTTGAGCCCGGTGATACCAGTCGGAATTGGTAGTAGCGCTATGAAAAAGATTGGAGCTGTATTGGGTAGCCATTGCCCCCTCGAAAAAAAATTGCGCATAGGTTGAAAATGTTATGAAACTAAGCAGACAAATAATCAGCAGATATTTCATGCGTTGGGTGCGGGTAATAGGTTTAACTTGTCAGGGACGTTCCGGACGGTATATTTGGAACGTCAGGAAACTGTTTAAATTTTCGATCGCGCTTTAGTTAAGTGTTCCGTTTCGATCTCAACGGGAAAAAATTGGGTGTCGTAACGCGCTCGGACAGAGAACCCTGCGGAGTACTATATGCTATGGCCGGCCCGGGTGAAGAGGACGATTCGGACCCTGGCCTATGGGGCGGGGACGACGGCGGTTTTTGAGACGATCGTTGATTCCATCGCCGTTACGGTCGAAAAAGAAATCATTGATTCCGTCTCCGTCGCGGTCGCGAAACATAAACTGCTCAATGCGGTCGTGCATCCCATCCCGGTTCTGATCGACAAACTCAGGTATCCGCATTCGTTTTTCCTCCAGGATGAATCCGTAGCGATATCCGTAGAAACATCCTTTAAACCAGGGCTCCTCGGTGATGTCGTTGATGTGGCGATTTTGATGGTCAAGCACTGGATAGCGATTATGACCCCAATCATTAACGCCATCACCGTCTTCGTCGATGAACAGGTCATTTATTCCATCTTTATTTTTATCTTCAAAAGGGAAGTTGCTCGGGTATTCCGTAAGAGTGACATCATTGATGCCATCGCCGTCGGCATCTCGGAACAAATCGTTGATGCCATCGCCATTTTGGTCCAGCCATTTGGCAGATGCCTGCGCAAAGAAAAAAAATATAATACAAAGAACAAAGAAAACGCGTACCATGAATAAATCCTTTGAGTTGAGCGCCAGGCTTGTTTTTAAACAAAACTGCTTAAAAACAGGCCTGGGCCCTCCGTTGATACCGAAGGGCCGGCCATAAGTGATATCTATTTATTTTAAGAACAGAATCTTGCGGGAATCCAGAGAGTTATCCGTGCGGATTACATAGAAGTAGGTTCCTGCGGCGACGGTTTGACCGGTATCGTTGTCGCCCTGCCAGGTCACCTGATACGCCCCGGCATTTTGATAACCGTTTTGCAAAGTACGGACCCACTGTCCGTAGAGATTGAAAATTTCTATATGAATCTGGGTGTTTTCACTCAGTGTGTAGCTAATGGTAGTGGTGGGGTTAAAGGGATTGGGGAAACAGGAACTTTTCAGTTTGGCTTCTGAATTCATGCCATTTCCACGAATGTCAGGGTTGTTCCGGCCATTGAGCGGCATCCATATCTGGCCATTCAGTTTATAAACGACTAATACCGGTAAGTCAATGGGCGCATTGGGGCGCGCTTCGCGAGTGAATCCCTCGATTTCGATCGTGGATCCGACTTCCGGCAATTCGGCCTGGCTAAGACGGTGGCGGGGGCCCAGACCCAGGATGTAATCAGGCAGATTATCGTTATCAATATCTAACTGGTAGATGGGGAAGACGGTATTAGTGATGCTGTCAACCAGTACGATGCCATTGACTGTTATCAGGCTGTCGCGATTAAAACGAAAGGGGAAGCCACTATCCGGCGGGGTAGTCCATTGGCTGCTGTCGCGCCAGATTTGACCGTTGAGTTCCACAACCGCTAAAGCCGAATCCACCGGCAATGGATTTTCGGGACGCAGGCTGTCGCAGGACTGATTGGGTCGTGGAGGACGCGGGGGCTGAGCCGGGATCGCGTGTTGATATCCCTTTACATTGATGGTTTCACCGGCATTGGGGCGGGTCATTCCTTCAGGCAGGTACCACCATGGACCGAAATTCAGCAGTAGATCGGCGGTCTGGTCCTGGTTCGTATCCAGGAAATAGTGGTCGCGACGGAACAGCGTGTCGATAATAACGGTTCCGCTGGTTTCTACCCATTGCGCGGAATCGATCCAGTGAGCGTTGAAAGGGGGATGTTGGCGATCGTTCCAGCGTCCCTGACCCGGGCCTCCGTGGCCTTGTCCATTGCCCGGACCTCCATTACCTTGTCCATTGCCGTTTCCCATGGGATCGGCATTCAGCATGAGCGCCAGGCCGAGTATCCAGGTCCAGACGAACAACATGCGAGTCGTGTTGACGGTTTTCATTTTGATCTCCTTTGGTAGAGGTTGCTTGGTTCTGCTTTATATAGATATGCAACCTCTGTGCCCAAAAATATACTCATTTTAAAACTGCTTATTCGCCAAAGAGTTAAGCTTTAAACTTCATGTATGGGTTCACGAGATTCGCCAATTTTGTCGAAAATTGAACGTAAATTGTCGTCACTATTTTTCTTTATTGGAAAATGTCAGAATTTGGTTGCGGCCGGATTCTTTAGCTTTATAAAGCGCCTGGTCGGCCTTTTTGATCAGTTCGGCCGTACTGTTGCAGTTATTCTCGCGATAACTGGCGACTCCCCCTGAAATTGTCACGTTAATTAACTTTCGATCATACTCGATTTTAGTTTTTTCAATGGTCTTACGAATCCGTTCGGCCATAGTTTTTGCGCCTTTGAGATTCGTGTGGGGCAAAATAATGGCGAACTCTTCCCCGCCATAGCGACAAGGGATATCGCTCAATCGTACGGATAAACGAAGGGTTTTCGCCGTCATTTTCAGCACTTCGTCCCCTATCTGATGGCCATAAGTATCATTAAACTTTTTGAAATGATCGATATCGAACATAACCAACGCGACATGGAATCGGTAGCGCTCGGAGGATCGGGTCAGTTCCAGCAGTCGTTCCTGGAAATATTTATGGATATAAAGTTTGGTCATGCCATCCGTAATTCCCGCTTCGTAGAGTTTGGCATTTTCAATGGCAATCCCCGCCTGTATCGATAAATGTTGAAAGAGGTCCAGATCGAAATAGTCGAAAGATTCGTTGTCTTTTTTATTGATAGCTTCCATAACGCCTAATATGCGGCCGTTTACGACCAGGGGGATGGACATGATCGATTGAGTCATATTTCCAGTGATATTATCGCTTAGCATCAGAAAACGTGAATCCTTGCGCGGATCGTCAATCAGGAGCGGTTTCCCTATTTTCCAAACCGTTCCCGCGACATCTTCTCCCAATTCAAGGTTCAACCGTTTCAATTTTTCCATTTCTTCATCGTCGCTGACAATTTCGTAGCGCAGTTGATTGTTTTCAAAATCGACCATTAGTATATTGCATTTTTCGCAGTTCAGCAACGAAATCGTCTGATCAATCAGGTTCTTCAATACTTTGTTCTGTTCCAGAGATGAAGAGATTACAGAATTGACTTGAATGAGCTGATTGAGTTTATCGATAATATGATCTTTTTCTTTGATTTGTTTGCGTAGTTCCAGGTTTTCCTGGATGATTTCATCCGTCGGTGGATTGTTGCTCAATCAATTATCCTTGTTAAATCGTTCTCCTCTATAAGTCTCCGGCAGTTCAATGAGCAAGTCAAGCTGTTCCTCCTGAGCGAGGCAGGGGGATTGCTTTGCGAGTATCAATCCCGATTATTATCTCATACTATAGCTTGAATATTGCCGGTAGAGCCGAATCTATTGCTACGGCTTTATCTAATATAGTATTTTTTTTTTTGAATTCAATAGTTTTCTTGAAAAAAAAAATAAACTTTTCATTTCCTCAGGCGTATATTATATTATTGAATAAGGAATGTTTTTTTGTATGATCTTTCATAAGAATTCACATGAAACCGGATCGGAGCGATTTATGTATCGTTTGTTGTTTGTAATAATATCTATGTGTATTTTCGTCTTAGGTTGCGGGCAAAGCAAGTCGGGAGAGGCATCAAAACTTAAGAATGGTGAAAAAGACAGTCTGAACCAACCGGACAGTCTGGCCGATGCTATTCCGGTGCAAATTGTTCGGGCAGTCCGTGGGAATATCTCCTCTTTTTTGTTATATAGCAGTAATATCGATGCGGAGCGGGTTGTACAGGTCTATCCGATGACTTCCGGCATTATCACTCAGATTTTTGCCGATGAAGGACAAACTGTCGTGAAGGGCCAGGAACTGGCTCGCCTGGATGATCGTGAAGCCTCGATCAATGAGGCTAAGGCCCGGCTGAACTATGATCAGCAAAAAAATGAGTATGATCGCCAACAGAGGATGTTCGAAAAGAGTCTGATCAGCCAGGAAGAGATGGAGCGGGTCAAGCTGAATTTAGAAAAAAACCGGTTGGAATGGGAGCAGATGAAATTGATGTTATCATACACGCGGGTAGTTACTCCCATCGAAGGGGTTGTCACCCAGCGCTTAATTAAAGAGGGTAACAAAATATCCACCAGCCAGCATACATTCACTGTAGTGGAAAATCGCGATAAAATCGCGGTTGTCCATGTTCCCCAGCAGGAGCGTTCCGCTATTTATTTGAACCAGAAGGGTTGGATTTTGGCCGGCGACCATCAGTACGCGGCCCGGGTCAAACGATTATCCCCCGCCATTGATCCGCAAAGCGGAACTTTTAAAACCACGATTGGCATTGACGACCCCACTAATCGCTTGGCAGTGGGGCAGTTTGTCAATGTCCAAATCATTCGCGATGTCCATGAAAATGTGATTTTACTGACCAAGGACGCCTTAATTTATGACGGTAAAAAAATCTTCTTATTTGTGTTGGATGAAAACAATCATGCTCAGAAAAAAGAGATTACAATCGGGTTTGATGATGGCCGTCAAGCTGAAATCACGAGCGGGATTACACTGGATGACCGAATTGTATCCGCCGGCAAAAGTTCGTTGAAGTCGGATATTCTGGTAAAAATTATCGAGACTGAATAAGGCTGGATGGGTAAAAAATATGAATAATCAATCAAAATTTGCCTTTACCACCCAACGACCGGTGGCTATCCTGATGGTCGTGCTGGCAGTCACTGTTTTTGGACTAATTAGTTACCAGCAGTTATCATTGAATTTAATGCCTGAGATCGCCTACCCGTCTTTTACGATACGAACCGAGTATCCGGGCGCTGCTCCGGAGGAAGTTGAAAACGTTGTTTCCCGTCCCATTGAAGAGCAGTTGGGATTAATAAAAAATATGGTTTCCATTACTTCGATTTCTCGGCCGGAACAATCGGATGTGATTTTGGAGTTTACGTGGGATGTCAATCTTGATCAGGCCTCGCAGGAAATCCGCGAACGGCTGGACCAGGTTTTTCTGGACCGGGAGGTGGAACGCCCGATGATTCTACGGTATGATCCTTCGTTGGATCCGGTGCTTCGTCTGGGAATTACAGTCGCTATTCCATTGGAAGAGGCGCGTCAGATCGTTGAGGATGAAGTGGCGCGTGAGCTGGAAACAATCCCGGGTGTCGCTGCCGCTAAAGTAAAAGGCGGATTGGAAAAAGAGATTTTAATTAAACTGGATGAAAAACAATTGTTGTCCGCGGGTATTCGCTATGATGAAATTACCAATCGGCTGATGCAGGAGAATATCAACCTGGCCGGCGGTAATATCAGGGAAGGCGAAACCGAGTATATTGTCCGGACTCTGAATGAGTTTGAATCGTTGGACGAAATCCGCCAGATTATTATTCGCGATCTGAACGGCGTGCCCGTACGGTTGCGCGATATTGCCGCAGTGGAGCTGAGCCATAAGGAACGGAAAGTGATCACTCGCGTTAATGGCCGCGAGAGTATCGAAATTGATATTTACAAGGAAGCCGACGCTAATATTGTAGCGGTTTGTAACGATGTGAAAACGCGCATTTTCGGTACGCCTCAGCAACAGCAATTTGTAAAAATGCTGGAAAATCGGGGGTCGCGCGCCGCGGCTTCTCCCAGGGAAGCGTTGATGGAAAAAAGTATGACTCAATTCCTCTCTTATAAACTAAAGGGAAATCTGGAACGGTTTCAAATTCTGGCCGATCAATCTATTTTTATTCAAAACTCCATTGATGAGGTCAAGAATACGGCTATTTTGGGCGGTATTCTGGCGATCATTATTTTGTATCTTTTCCTACAACATATCGGAACTACATTGATTGTGGCCATTTCGATCCCTCTTTCCATAGTGGCGACTTTTGCCCCGTTGCGAATGTTTGATGTCAGTCTGAATATCATGTCTTTAGGCGGTCTGGCGCTGGGTATCGGGATGCTCGTTGATAACTCAATTGTTGTGATGGAGAGCATATTCCGCTGCCGGGAAGAAGGCGACTCCTGGGTGGATTCAGCGATTCACGGAGTGTCGGAGGTCGGGGGCCCTGTTGTCGCTTCGACGTTGACAACTGTTGCGGTTTTTTTTCCAATTGTCTTTGTCGAAGGGATCGCCGGCCAGATTTTCGGAGACCTTGCGTTGACGGTTGTCTTTTCTCTGCTTGCCTCTCTGCTGGTTGCCTTATACTTCATTCCTATGCTGGCTTCCCGTCAAATCAATCCCCTCCGGGTGGCTCATCTGGTTTCGTTTACTTTTACATTTGAAAAACAACCCGCCCTTCGTTCTTTTTTAATGCTTATTCCCCAGATGCTATATTATATCGCCATGTTTTTCCTTGCTATTATCTCCGCTTTTGTTTTATTCTTCTTATCTTTGATTTTTGTGGTTGTTTATCCCTTTATTTCGTTTTTTGCTTTCAGCTCAAATTTTATACCTTTTTTATATCACCTGAGTGAAAAAATGCAGAAGAAAATACCTGTTTTATGGGAAAATTTTCTGATTTTTTTCCCTATTTTTCATTTTATTACAGGCATTGACAGTCGTAAATTTTTTATAACCCGCCTATTGACATGGCCTTATTATTTGATTCGATTTCTGGTGGAAAGTATCGCTTATTTATTATCCCGCACCGGCATGGGGATTTTTTCTATGACCCTGGTTTTCTTCAAAGCCCTGGGTTTGATATTGCTGAGCTGGCTTTCTCCACTTATCCAGTTGCTTGTGAAGGGCTTTTCAAAATTGCTGGAACGGATCTATCAGTTTTTCGGTCATTTGCTGCAACGTTCGCTTCGTCATGAATTGGCTGTTATTGTCGGAGTCGCCTTGTTTTTCTTGTTCACTCTCTTCGCAATTGTCCCTCAGATTGGCAGTGAGTTAATTCCGGAACTCCACCAGGGAACATTTTATGTTAATATTGCGTTCCCTGTGGGAACCCCTGTCGAAAAAACCGATCGGTCGCTTACTGCGATTTCTGCATTGATTGATTCTCTGCCAACGGTCACCAATACCAGCTATTATGCCGGCATCACCAAAGAGGACCTGACGGGGGGTGAAATAGGAGAACATATCGGTCGAATTACGGTTAATGTAAAAAAACAGGGTTCGCTTACCCGGATCGAAGAGAAAACAATTGAGCAGATTCGCGCCATTTTATCGAATATCACCGATGTCGATCCGCAGATCAGTCGTCCGGTGCTTTTTAGTTTCAAAGCACCTATAGAAGTTGTAATTAAAGGATATAATCTTGAAAAATTGAGCGAGTGGTCTCAACGCATAGCGACGGATTTGTCCGAGATGCCGGGAATCAACGATGTGCAGAGTTCCATTAAACCCGGGTACCCGGAAGTCACGATTATTTTTGATCGTAACCGATTGGCGCACTATGGGCTGAATGCTTATGACGTTGCTCGGCTTGTAAAGAATAAAATTGAAGGCTATGTGGCGACAAAATTTAAAGAAGAGGACCGGCGCATTGATATGCGGGTTTACCTTAAAGACGAGCAGCGGCAGAAAGCCTCGCATATTCCGAATATCATTGTTAATCCGGGCGGCGCGGTAGCCATTTCGCTGGCTTCTGTGGCCGATGTCCGCATTATGACGGGTCCTAATGAAATTAGGCGTATCAACCAGGAACGATCGGGAGTGATTACGGCCAATATCACGGATATAAAATTAAATGAAGCGGTGGAGCAGATTTATCGCGTTTTTCAGAATTATGAAGAGGGAAATTCCTGGCCCGCCGATTTCAGCTATGAGTTCCTGGGTCAGAACAAAGAGATGGAAGTCTCAATGCGAAGTATGATTATGGCCTTGATACTGGCAGTTTTCCTGGTCTATATCGTCATGGCTTCTCAATTTGAATCATTTTTACACCCTTTTTTAATTCTGTTTACTATCCCGCTGGGTTTGATCGGTGTGTTTTGGGTGTTATTCAGTCTTGGAATGCCTTTGAGTGTGACTGTTTATATCGGGATGATCACGTTGGCCGGGATTGTGGTCAACAACGCCATCGTTTTGATTGATTATATTAATTTGTTGCGAAGCCGCGGGAAGGAAAAGATCGAAGCGATCCGTGAAGCGGCCAAAGTGCGTTTGAGACCCATTCTGATCACCACTTCCACGACCGTTTTGGGTTTGCTGCCGATGGCCCTGGGCTTGGGAGAAGGCGCTGAGATTCGCACTCCGATGGCGATTACGATTATGGCGGGACTTCTCAGCGCAACTTTCCTAACCCTGGTTTTTATCCCCTTGATCTATAATCGGTTTAGCCGTTAGAGCCAGGGGGGGAGGTATTTATGACTGAACCTAAAATACAAGAACGGTTATTGCCGCGGTTTTCGATTCGCCGTCCGGTAACCGTCAGCATGATTCTTTTTGCAATTCTGGTGATTGGTATGATTGCCTATATGCGCATCAAAGTCGATCTTTTCCCCGAAGGCCTCAATTTCCCGAATTTAGGCGTCTGGGTTCCCTACCCCGATGCCAATCCCAAGGAAATAGAAGAGCAGATCGTTAAGCCCTTGGAAGGGAATCTGAAAACCGTTAAAGACCTGCGCCGGGTCCACAGTAATTCCCAAACTCGCGGTTGCTGGTTCTGGCTTGAGTTCGCCCAGGGAACCAATATGGACGTCGCTTACGCCCAGGTGACCGATCGGCTGGAACGCGCCCGGCCCGAACTTCCGGACGAAATCGAGTATTTCTACATTCATCGCTATCGTGAAAATGATGAACCGATTTTGTACTTTGGAGTGGTTTTTCCCGAAGAGGATTCTGACCCCAATCATACCATTGAAAAGTATATCAAAGAACCGGTGGAACGCCTGAAAGGCGTCGCTAATGTCGAGCTTTGGGGTATGAAGGAGAAATATATCCAGATTATTTTGGATAATAATAAAATTAAAGCGCATCGAGTAAGTCTGCCGATCCTGGTATCCAAATTACGGAAAGATAACTTTGGGTTATCCAGCGGATATGTGTATGAAGGGGAGCAAAAATTGTTGTTGCGCGTTGATTCGCGGTTTCGTGATATCCGGGAAATTGAAGAAATGGAGATACAGGACAATATACGGATTAAAGATGTGGCCCGTGTGATTTTTGATGTGGACGATGAACAGCGCAGTATTTGGCGGATTGATGGCCAGATCGCCACCGGTATCGGCATTTTTAAAGAGAGCCAGGCCAATACGGTGGAAGTATGCCAGTTGCTGGATCAGACCCTTATCGAACAATTTAAAAATCGCAAGGAGCTTGCCGGGTATAAGTACATTCTGTTTTTCTCCCAGGGCAATATCATCCGCGATTCTATTTTTAATGTCCAGATGACCGGTATCTGGGGCGGTTTTTTTGCCTTTTTGGTGCTGCTGATGTTTTTTAAACGCTTAGGATCAACCAGCATCATTACAATGGCCATTCCTCTTTGTCTCATGGTTACGATTCTTACTATGTATTTTATGGGATGGACTTTAAACCTGTTCACATTGACCGGGCTGATGATTTCAATCGGCATGGTCGTCGATAATTCCATTGTTATCACTGAAAATATCTATCGCTTCAACAACATGGGCTATGAACGAAAACGGGCCGCAATCCATGGCGCGTCGGAAGTAGGACTGGCGATTATCATGTCAACCCTGACCACGGTTGTGGTCTTCGTTCCCATGATGTTCATGGGCGGGGATTCAGAATTAACTTTTTATTTGTTGCGCATTGGGATGCCGGTAATAATCGCCCTTTTAGCCAGTCTGCTGATCGCTCTCGTGCTGATTCCTCTGGGGACTACAATTATACACGGCCCTGCCGCTAATACAGTTAAACATCCTTTTGTTGATAAACTGATCAAAAAGTATCAATTCTCCCTCGGTAAAATTTTGTATCATCGTACCGATATGGTTTTGATTATCCTGGTAATGATCGGCAGTCAGGTAATCCCCTTTCAGAAAATGAAAAAAAGCGATTCGGCTGAGGGAGGTCCCACTGATGCCCGCTTACGAGTGAATTTTCCACCCAATTTTTCGGCGGAACGCGCGGATAGCGTGCTTAATTTTTACTCGAAAAAAATCTGGGAACGCGACTCTATCTATGGCGTCGATCATATTACAACACGGACCTGGGGGCAACGTGGGATGATTGAAGTTTATCTCAAGCCCAGTAAAGAAACGCAATGGTATCATACGGTTTTGCGAAAAATCAAGGAAAAACTCAATCTTCTTCCCCGCAAAAAACTCAGCCGGGAAGAGCTGGGCCAAAATATCAAGAATTCGTTGCCGGTCATTCCCGGTATCCGCATTCGTACATCATGGCGTGAAGATCCTTCAGGAATGAACAAATCGGTGACTTATACCCTGCGTGGGTATGATACCAACGTCTTGACGGAACTTTGCGATGATCTGGAAAAACAACTGCGGCTGGTAGATGGCGTATTAGGCGTGGATACGGAAACCGAAATCGGCAATGAGGAAATCCACATTAGAATGGACCGGGAAAAATCGTATGCCGTTGGCATTAATCCCTCTTATTTGAGTCAATATCTGTCATTTTATCTGCGGGGACGCAAAATATCCAATTTCAAAACCGCCGAAAAAGAGATCGATATTTACCTGAAATCCGATTCTGACCAGCGGCAATCTGTCGCTCAACTGGAAAATTTTTTCCTGCAGACCGAAGATAACAAGGAAACGACTATCTCCTCAATTGCCGATTTGACTTTTCATCGGGGAGTGGGGAATATTCGCCGGGAAAACGGAAAATCGTTCATGGAACTGACAATTTTCGTCGATTCCGACGATTTGGAACGAATATCGGGGCGAATTGAAAAAATTATCAGCAATTATAATTTCCCGACTGGCTATTCTTATGAACAGGGACAACGCTTCCGGCGGATGGAAGAGCAGGATAACGCGCTGAACCTGGCATTGCTGCTCTCGGTGGTTTTTGTGTTTATTATCATGGGCGTGCTCTTCGAGTCTTTTATACTGCCCGTTTCCGTACTGATTTCCATTCCGGCGGCGTTCACCGGATCGTTTTGGTTGCTTTACCTCTCGGGAACCACGTTTGAAATAATGGCCGGTATCGGTTTGGTCGTTCTGATCGGTGTGGTGGTCAACAACGCCATTGTGTTGATAGACATGATTAATCAGTTTCGGAATATGGGCTACTCGCGCGATGAGGCGATCATTGAAGCGGGCGCGCATCGTCTGCGTCCGATCATGATGACGGCCATGACGACGATTTGCGGACTTTTCCCCATGGCGGTCGGAAATACCTCTCTGATTGGTATTCCGTATTCTCCTATGGGAATTACAATGATCGGCGGGTTGATCAGTTCAACACTGATGACTTTATTTGCCGTACCGGTTTTTTACACCTATCTGGATGATCTGAGAACCTTCTGGAGCCGATTCTGGCCGAGCTTTATTTATTGGCGGCCCTCTGAAAATCCTGATGCCCCACCGATCAGCCAGATTTATTCTGAATCTGCTGTTGGCAGTGAAGAAATCTCAACCGGTTCGTAACAGCCCTCTTTTGCCTGTGGAATTAACATGCTGTCTGAAAAACGATCGGATAATGGCTAAAAATTCCCGGGATATTTTATTCCGGGAAGGACCGTGAATAAAAAGATTATAAAATGTAGTTTTTTGGGAATTATATTTGACTTTATATTGAATTGTGGTTAACATAATTTTATTCTCATAGCGGGGTATAAATTTAAAGCCCGCAATCAATACACTTAACCGGAAGGAAGGTCTTATGCGGCGTTTTTGTGTTTTGTTACTTGTACTGGGTTTGATGGTTTACTGTCAGAAATCCACCCCAAAATCCGAAACAGGAGATAATCCGTTGTTGGTAAAGAGTGATACTCCCTTTGGAGCGCCTGATTTTAATAAGATTAAACCTGAGCATTATGTGCCGGCAGTGGAAGAGGCGATTCGACTTAACAAAGAAGAAATTGAAACGATTGTAAGCAATTCGGCCGCGCCGGATTTTGACAACACAATTGCTGCTTTGTCCTACAGCGGTCGTTTGCTGGCTGAAGTGCAGAATATTTTTTATGCTATGAATGAGTCGATGAGTACTCCTGAAATGCAGGAAGCGGCGAAAGTTATTGCCGAAAAAATCTCAACTCATTCCGATGATATCAGCATGAATCCCAAATTATTTGTCCGTGTCCAACAGGTTTGGGGGCAAAAAGATAATCTGGATTTAAACCTGGAACAGCAAAAATTGTTGGACTATTATTATAAGCAGTTTGTCCGCCAGGGCGCGGCCCTTGATTCGATCAACCAGCAAAAATTGCGGGAGATTAATCAAAAGCTTTCGCAATTGACATTGAAATTCGGTGATAATACCCTTGCTGAAAACGATCGGTACCAGATGCTCCTAGAAAACGAAGAGGATCTGGCCGGATTGCCGGCCATGGCAAAGGAAACGGCAGCGGAAGAAGCTGCTAAACGGGGTTTAGCCGGCAAATGGGTGTTCACGGTTCAAAAATCGAGCCTGATCCCGTTTATAACCTATGCGGATAATCGTTGCCTGCGGGAGAAACTGTTCAAGGCCTATATCATGCGGGGCGATTATAATGATTCCCTTGACAATAAGGCGTTGGCCGCTGAAATTGTTAAATTGCGTCTGGAACGCGCCAATCTGTTGGGATACAAAACCCATGCCCATTATGTACTGGAAGAAAATATGGCCAAGGAACCGCAGCCGGTTTATGATTTTCTGCTGAAAATCTGGAAGCCCGCTCTGGCCAAAGCCCAACAGGAAGTTAAAGAATTACAGGATATTATTAATAAGGAAGATGGTAATTTTAAACTGGAACCCTGGGATTGGTGGTATTACGCGGAAAAATTGAAAAAGGCCAAATATGATCTTTCGGAAGAGGAATTGCGCCCCTATTTTCAATTGCAAAATGTCATCGACGGAGTTTTTTCGGTGGCTAACAGGCTTTACGGGATTCAATTTAAGGAACGCTCAGATTTACCAAAATATCACCCAGATGTTAAAACGTATGAGGTGATCAATCCGGATAGTAGCGTGATCGGAATACTCTATGTAGATTATTATCCGCGTGAAGGCAAACGCGGCGGCGCCTGGATGAACAACCTGCGCGACCAGTATGTTAAAGACGGCCTGGCGGTGTTGCCGATTATCTGCAATAATGGTAATTTTACCAAACCCACCGCTTCGACTCCTTCGCTGCTGACGCTTGACGAGGTTGAGACGTTATTCCATGAATTTGGCCACGGCCTGCATGGGCTGCTATCGAAATGCGTGTACCCGACTTTGTCCGGTACCGCAGTCGCGCGGGATTTTGTTGAGTTGCCCTCGCAGATCATGGAAAATTGGGCTCTGGAACCAGAGGTCCTGCAAAGTTATGCCAAACATTATCAAACCGGCGAGCCGATTCCCCAGGAGCTGATCGATAAAATCAATAAATCTTCTAAATTCAATCAGGGTTTTATTACCACCGAATACCTGTCGGCCGCTTTATTGGATTTAGATTGGCATACCTATGACGGATCACAGTCTATCGATGACGTCAATCAATTTGAAAAAAATTCCCTTGATAAAATCGGCTTGATCCCGGAAATTATCGTCCGCTACCGTACTCCCTATTTCAACCATATTTTTTCCGGCGGCTATTCGGCCGGTTACTACAGCTATATCTGGGCGGAAGTTTTGGATGCCGACGCCTTTGACGCATTCAAGTCCAGTGGCGATCTGTTTAACCAGAAATATGCCAGCGCTTTCCGTAAATGCATCCTCGAAAAAGGCGGCACTGAAGATCCTATGAAACTTTATAAAGAGTTCCGCGGCGCCGATCCTTCCGTGGAATCGCTCTTGAAACGTCGCGGTTTGAAAAATTGATCCTTTCCCGCTGATTAGTGAAAAACCCGCCTTTTGCCTGACAAAGGGCGGGTTTTTTATTTAGCGCTCCTCAGCAAATCGGAAATTTTAGGTTTTATGGGTTTTTAGCAAAATAAAATAATCTTGGAAATATTTTAAATATGTGGTATAATGTACTTAAGAGGGATTATTTTCACTCTGTTTGAATATTCGGCCCCAACAAAATGCGGTGTCGGGCCGATAATTTTGGGTATGCAGGATTTTAGTTACAAACTGAACAGGAATGACTGGCCGGGCTAATTAGAGTTAAGTTTCAGTCATTGGAGTGATTATCTATCTTTTGAGCGTAAATCCCGCTAGGCGCTTGAAAACCGTTAATATTTTTCAACAGGAGAATCTATGAAAGTAATCGCATTTAATGGAAGTCCTCGTAAAGATGGCAATACATATCATGCACTACAGATGATTTTAGCTGAACTTGAGAAGGCGAAAATCGAATCCGAAATTGTGCATGTCGGTAACTGTAAACTGAGAGGATGTCTCGCTTGCGGAGCCTGCGCGAAGAATCGAAACGAGAGATGCATCATCGATGATGAAGTCAATCCGTGGATCCAAATGATGAAAGTCGCGGACGGCATTATTATAGGTTCGCCGGTGCATTATTCAGGCATTGGCGCAACCATGAAAGCTTTTTTGGACCGGGCTTTCTACGTGGCCGGAGTCAACGGCCGGTTGATGCGGCTTAAAGTGGGCGCCGCCATTGTCGCTGTCAGGCGTTCCGGGGGCGTCACGACCTTCGATCAAATGAACCACTATCTGAATTATTCCGAAATGATTATCCCCACCTCGAATTACTGGAATGTCATCCATGGCGCGGCGCCGGGCGAGGCGGTCCGGGATGAAGAAGGCGCGCAAATCATGCGGGTTCTGGGGAAAAATATGGCCTGGGTATTAAATCTGATCGAATTCGGTAAAGGGAAAATTTCCGAGCCGAATAGAGAAGATAAGATATTTATGAATTTTATTCGGGATTGAAAATATACGAGTAAAAGAGGTCGCGCTTCTCACAATCCGGGCGCTTGCAAAGCAACTTGGCATCAATCTATCAAAGCGAAAGGCTGCAGGTTATTCCGATTGTCGGTGCTGAAGTCGGAGCGGCAATGAATGGCGACTTTATAATGATGTCGCCTGAGCAGCTCGCCGAATATTCCAAGAATGGCGGCTAATACAAAACCAAAAATATATTCCATTGCAAGTAGGCAACATGATAACAGAAAGCATCATTAAATTAGTAGTTAACAAAAAATTTAAAAGGTTTGGAAAAATGTTAATACTTAATATCAACTCAAAAGAAAAAACGATATTTATTGAGGTACTGCCTAAAGGTGAAAGAGAGCCAATAAAAGTCAATATCGGGCATTATGAAATTTTAACCGGACAAGTGAATGGAATTAGGCTGGAAGAAATTAATACATCCAGAGAATGGATAACGGAACTGGTCCAAACATTGGTTCCTGCCCCTATTATCGAATCTGATTATACAAAATTGCTTAAAATTATCCTGTAAATCGGCCTAACCAAGCGATCAACCCGGACGCTGTCTATTTGCATTGATTTTATCGCCGCAACACGCCGCGTTCCATCGTTAGGCGTCACCCATCAACCCTGAAGGAGACACGTACCATGACGAGCATCATGAAATCATTTTTAGCCTTGGCCCTAACGTTTATCATCACTCGTTTGAGCTTTCGATTTTTTAGTTTTGATCCATTTACCAGATTTTCCTTTTGGCCAGGATTCATCATCGATTTGGGAATATGGCTAATAGTGTTTTATATCTGTAGCTGGGTTATTAATAAAATTAGCGCAAAAACATCTAAAAAAAGCTGACTCAGACAGCCTTATCTTTCACTTACCGCGGATGCTGCCTCCGCGAGTTGGTAAGCAGGGATAAAGGGCGTGAAAATCGCCAGGATAGCGTAGAAAATTTTAAATACATTTATTAATTTGACAATTCCTTTAAAATATGATATACTTCACTTAGAAGATAAAACAAATCTTACAATAAACATCAACGAAAGGACTATTATGAAAAAAGTTTTACTGGATGTAAAAACAAATTTCATCCCAGTGTTTATGATCATGGTGATTTTATCGATGATTGCAATTCTGCCAAACAGTGTGTCGGCTTTTAATAACAATAATGGCCGTAACCTGCCTTTTTGTGACACTTTACAGATTCCATCCTGGGATCCTTGCGGAGTTTGGTATGAATGGTGCGGACGCAGATGGTTCGTACCTGGCACCGGTTGCGAAAAGAGTGAGAAAAACGCATCTCAGCTTCATCGGACTTTTTACGAAAAGAAAAATCGTCAGGAACAATTGGAAAAGACTTATCATTCAGCGCTTGATCGTATGAACAAGAATTTTTCCCAGCGCAAAGTCACTAAAAGTCGGCGCTCATCGGATTTCGAAATTACCTTTGAGGATATGCAGAAGATTTATAGCTACAACTCAGATTTTATTGAATACTATGTAATCCCTGAAAACGTTACGATGGACATGGGATTCGAAGACCCCTACTTTACTACGCCACAGCATTGGACGATACCAAACGATTTGGAGTTTTCTACCCTCCAGAGAAAAATTCTTGACCCCAAACTCACTCCCAAAAATGATTCAGTATTAGAAGCGACTCATTGTATTTATGTCAGTTCCCCTAACCTGGGTATAAATGTTTATGAGTATTATCTGCTTGATGAGGAAGGACTCTGGTACGAGGGATTAAATATGGAAGAATTAGATTATGATGACTATATTGAAGAAGAAATTTTACCTCTTCCGCTGTCTATCAATACTGCTTACTCATCTAATTACAGCGAAGACACAACTGACGAGATACAAGGTGATACAACGTGGTATAGCGATACTATTTACGATTTGGATATCTGGTATTACTGGTCTGAGGCATACGGCACGCTTGAAACCCCGGATGACGGACCGGTTGAGGTCATCAAGATCACTTACCAATGGATTTGGACGGAATGGGAAATGGATGAAGAGTACAAGGAGGAAAACGGGACTGATTGGCTACTCGATTATGATAATGGAACCGAAATATATTTCTATAGCAAGGAAGGCCATCAACTAATGCTCATTATAGATTCACTCGGCGCTGAAACCACCGGTCTTGTTAAACCGGACCTGATTTATTATCAAAAGGTTCGCAACCCGACGTCAGTCAATGAAGCAACATCAGTTGTCTCACATGATTTTCATGTTTTTCCCAATCCCACGAATGGCATGATCTATTTCAAACAACCTACTAATTTTGATCTGTTCGATATGTTGGGCCGCAGGATTTTATTCAAGAGAAATACTACTCAGGCAAATCTGTCGCACCTGCCAAGAGGTATGTATCTGATTAAACCTCAAGATGGATTGTCAAAGAAACTGCTCATTACCAAATAACCGTAGTGTTTAATTTATCTTTTCTGGTGCCGTACAATCTTGGCAATCCAAGCAATAAGGAAAGGAATAAGCAATGACCGCATTCCGCGTTTTTCTGATCGTTCTCTGGGTAGCCATTGTTGGCTACACGGCCATTGTTATCGTGAATCATGGCATGGGCCTGCTCAGCATCTTCTTTGGCGATATCGCAACCCTGACTTGGCCCGGTCAGTTCAATCTGGATTTCACTTTCATGTTGATGTTCTCCTGCCTTTGGGTAGCATGGCGGCATCAATTTACAATCCCCGGACTGGTGCTCAGTCTGCTGGCATTGTTTTTTGGCAGCCTGTTCCTCACCACCTACCTTTTCATCCTGAGTTGGCAAACTAAAGGCGACCCCAGGAAAATGCTTTTAGGTAAAACACGAGCGGCATAAGAAATAAGAATATATTAATGAATATGCTATAATCAAACGCACACCAATAGCCTCCGGCGTGTACTAGTGTTGCGCTTCAATGAAGATGGAGAGTAGTACCTAACACCCGCTAAACTTTAGAGAAGCTTTTATTCAAAAAAGAATCAATGAATTTTTAATCACCTTGGGATTCGTATATTCCGTCCTATCGCAACCGATAGACCCTCGGCGTTGAAAATGGGTTCGCTATCGCATAGACTAATCATGGCTTTTATCACGGCATCATAACATCGCAATTCAAGGCATTTTGAAAACCAAGTCCTGGCGCGATCCACGTTTGGTGACCCTATTCGCATTCAAAAAAAATAACTTGACAATTATTGGATTTGCGTTATACTTGTTAATAGAGTTTTAGCTTTTTTATCCTGAGGGATGAACGTTTCTATACCGTTAGGATTTGAATAAATCATATAGAGATTAAAGTGGATCAAAATTAACATTGACCATGCGATAGCTTTAAATATTTTTTAAGAAAATGAAGATCATTTAAAAAAAAAGTTCATCCTTCGTTGGTCGGAAAAGCTTTTTAAACGACCTGGGGAGTCAGCGCTTACAATAACCATTATTCAGAAAGTTGGTGAAAATCTATGAAAACAGCGAAAAGAGCCATTCGGGTAAATAGTATTCAGCTAAGATTCGCTTTCCTGCTCGTGGGTGTTGTAATTTGCGATTTGGGTCTTTCAAGTTGTGTTCGGTTTTCTAAAATGGGTGAATTGGATAATCGTATCCGTATCAACAAACAAGAAAATGTCGAAGTACAAAAACTCACTGGCAGTGTTAATACTTCCTCCAATGAAATGGCCCCTTTTATTTATTCCAATGGCAAAACTCTTTATTTTTCACGAATGACCGGGTTCATGAAATTGGATATTTTACGGGCGGATATAAACCAGGGGCAGGGATCAAATGTAAAAAAAATGGATTCTCCCATGAATCAGGAGGATTTAAACTTGATGGGATCAATCACTCCCGATGGAGAAGCCATGGTCTTTGCGAAATCTCATAAAATGAGCATTGTCGCTGACGCAGGAGAAAAAAAAGGCGATACATTAGTAAATCTGAATCAGGGGATTATTCTGGCAAAAAAAACTGCCAACGGCTGGGAACTAATTGAAGCATTAGACCCTTTTTCTACCTATAAAGGGGATGGCGGAGTGTCGTTTGTGACGTATCAGGATCCTTACTTAACTCCGGATAAGAAAAAGCTCTATTTTTCCTGTAATCCTCAAGGAATTGGCTTCGGGCAATGGGATATTTGGCTGATGGAAAAAGATGCTAATAATAAATGGGGAGTCCCGAAAAATCTGGGTGAAATTATAAACACTCCGGCAGATGAATCTGCCCCTTTTCTTTCTCCCAATGGAAGGACCTTATATTTTGCTTCCAATGGTCATCCGGGTATTGGTAAAAATGATATATTTCGCAGTACTTTGGTAAATAACGAATGGACAACTCCGGAACTTCTGGGAATGCCAATCAGCTCTTCCGGTCAGGATGGCCGTTTATCCATAGCCGGGGATGGAAAAACCGCTTATTTTTTTTCAGACAGGGAAGGAAACGGGGATATCTATATGACAACACTTCCCAAAATACAATTGGGTAAACCGCAAAATACCTCTCAACAACCGATAGTCAGTCTGATTCTTTCGGGTACGGTTAAAGATGCATTAACATTAAAAGCGCTGGAAAGCGCCATTATAATTCGTGAATCAGGGAATCTCGCTGATTCAACAGCCTTGAAGAGCGATAAAAAAAATGGCGCTTATGAAGTATCTATTTCGTCGGGGAAAAATTATTCCCTTTGGGCCCATAAAAAAGGGTATCTTTTTTCTTCTTCAGTCATTAACACGCATAATAAGCTGACAACGGACCGGATTATTAACGATATTTTATTGATGCCCATTGCTAAAGGCTCAAAACTGATTTTAAATAATCTGTTATTTGATTTTGATTCGGATGAAATCAGACCCGAATCGGATATCGATTTACAGAAAGTTTTAGAGTTGATTAAAGAAAATCCCAAATACAAATTTGAAATTGTGGGCCATACCGATAATGTAGGAACTCGGGACTATAACACGCTGCTTTCACAAAAGCGCGCGGAAGCCGTTAAGAAACGCTTGGTCAATGCCGGCATCAATGCTGAAATCCTAATCTGTTCGGGAAAAGGTTCATCCCAACCGATCGCTTCCAATGATACGGAAAAAGGACGGGAACTTAATCGAAGAGTCGAATTGATAATTAGATGAATTGTTTTCTGACTTGAATTTTATTTTCAAACTCCGCTTGATACTGCGTATGTTATTTCCTGTATTGAAGTTAGGGGAGAATGTATGATGTCTAATCGAGTTACACAAGAATCCCCCGATACGATAAAAAATTAATTAAGCAATAGAATATGATGAAAAAGCAAACGGTTAGGATGAAAAATTACCAAACAGACACTCCGCACGATGAATAATTAAAAAGGAAAGAGCTATGAACAGGAATAAATTAAGAAATAGAATCAATAAAATCTTTGCATACATATCAATAGTAGTTGCGGGTTTATTATCATTTAACAGCTCGTTTTCCCAGCCCTCTATTGTCGCCAAATTTGTCAGTCGAATGCAGCCCTATTCGGGGGGAACGCTTCCCTATCGATTATTTGTGCCGGAAAACTATGATCCCGTGATAAAATATCCCCTGGTCCTGGCATTGCACGGTTCCGGCGAAAGAGGTTCGGATAATTTAATTCAGATTCAACAAAATCGTCTGGCAACGGCATGGGCAGACCCTCTCAATCAGGAAAATTACCCCTGTTTTGTGGTCGCTCCCCAATGTCCGTACTCGTCCAACTGGTCTGGCACTGGTGAAATCGAAGCTGCCAATTCTATTATCGATTCCTTGCTCATTGAGTATTCAATCGATATCAACCGTTTATATGCGACTGGTTTATCCATGGGAGGATACGGTACTTGGTACCTGATAACACAATATCCTGAACGATTTGCGGCGGCGGTTCCCATGAGCGGCGGGGGAAACGTCAGCCTCGTATCGAAGATTATTGATCTGCCGGTATGGACGTTTCATGGGCAAATTGACCCGCTTGTTCCTGCCTCCTCTTCTCAGGATTTGATGACCGCGTTTGAGCAGTTGGGTTGTACGGTTATTTATACCCATTGTCATTCGGGAGATTGCTCCGGCCTGTCTGACAGCGCTGTTTTGTACTATATCCAAAATCACGCGCAATTATTATACACAGAATATCCCAATGAAGGGCATGATATCTGGAATAAATCCTATAATAATCCCATGCTTTTCCAATGGGTTTTTGAAAAAAGCAGGAAAGATACGACCACATTGACTATTACATCTCCCGAACGGTTTGCCAGTTTGAAGGGTACTGCGCGGATAAGCTGGAATTCTGCTCAACCGGAGAATTTATGTGAAATCCGCTTCAGTCCGGATGCGGCATTGAGCTGGAAGTTGATTCACTCGTCGTCCAACACCGGTTATTATGACTGGAATACGGTAGATGAGAACGATTGTGTTTTTGGATTGATTAAGGTGTTTTTGAAAACACCCCAGGGAATCATTCTGAATTCGGCTCAGTCTTCCTATTTTAGTATTAATAATGCCATGAATGGCGCTCCATTTGTTAAAATCGATAAATCGCAGTTTACCGTCAACAGCGTGTTCACTGACGATAGTTTAGTTTTATCATTGCTTATCGGTGATCCGGAAACAGATTCGTTGAATATTCAGGTATTAAGCAGTTCCGATAGCGGGTCGTCGTTTGTGACATTTTTACAAATGCCTGTTTTTCAAGATACTGCCGCGCAACTATTCAGCATAAACCTTCCTGATTTGCCAAATTCACGGTATTCGGCTGTAAAGCTTGAAATTTCGGATGGAATAAACCATTATAGTGATCAGACGCCTGTGTTTATCAAGGAGAATCAGAGAAGCCAGGGTCCGGCTATCAGGCATATTCAGGGATCAGCCGATGCTGAAATTGAATCCCATCTTATTGACCCGGCTCGTTTGACCGGTCACACTTACCAACTTACTATCCAGGATAGCGTGGAAGGTGAAAAGCAATATAGTATCCGGGATATAACCCTTGACAGGCTGATGCTTAGCGATGTAAAGATTGGAAATCATGCCGCCGAAGGTCCGCTTTTTGATGGAATACGGTTGCAGATTCAAGATTATGATCCCCCGCGAGTGAATGAAGAGAGTTCACGCTGGAGTGCTGGTGCTTCCAGTCTGACGGTGACTATCCAATTGCCGGAATTTGAGTTCAATTCCGCTTTGATTCGCGGTTATCCCTATCCCGCAGATTACCGGATTACTTTTTATGCCGATATTGTGGATTCATCTTTCAGTTACATGGATGCGCCCGTGGAGCCCATGAAGTTCACGGTATGGAATGTCACCGAAACCAGGAAATCTGAGGTGATATTCATTGATTATGATAATGATCATTCTATTTCGCAAATGGATGAACTCTACATTCTGGAGGAATTAAAACCGGATTCGCTGGTGATTACATGGGGATTGTTTTTCCAGGGAAGCGCGTCCGTTATTAATCCCCAACCCGGGGATATTTTTGATTTAGTGATAAATAAACCGTTAACCCGTGATGATGTTTTTGAGTTCGGTGAATTAACTCATAGCGCGGAAAACCCCGTTTTTTCTCCACCAGCTAAAAATCAATTATTTCAAAATATTCCTAATCCCTTCAATTCCAATACTGAAATTTATTTTGAAGTAATCAGATCATCCAGGGTTAAACTGGAAATTTACAATATGCTGGGAGAGTCCGTCCAAACGATAGTGGATCAATACTATTTGCCGGGAAGGCATAAAATAATCTGGGATGGAATTGATCGTTCGGGACAGCGAGTCGCCAGCGGAATCTATTTTTACAGTATGAAAATAGATAATAGCCGATTGACCAAAAAATTAGTACTTTTACGCTGATTTACCGCCAATTAATAAATTTGAAAACTGATATTATGATTTCTTGTGGCTGGTTTCGGGGTATTTGTCTCCGATTCAGCCCAAATGATCATCGGTTTACATTTTGATAATTATCCGTTGCTTATAAAAGAATAAAGTGACTTTATGAATGTCGCCGTACCAAAGGAGAGAAAATAAGCGCCATATCGTCTGTTTCGCGCTTAGCGAGAGCGTTCCAGGATGAACTACGTAGTGATAAGTTTGTCGCCAAAGTGTCATTTACATTTTTTACACAGATTTTTTCGGCGTGCCTGTTAATAGCTAACTCAATACTCGTGGCACGTATCCTTGGCCCTTCCGGCAAAGGCGCGCTTTCGTTGATTTTGACGATTCCTACCCTGCTGGTGATATTTTCAGGCGCGGGTCTGGGCGCGGCCAATGTGTATTTTGCCGGATCCCGGCGATTGAGCGTATCCGTATTGAGCCGCAATTCGGTTGCCATGGCCCTGACTGCCACCCTGGCAGGGACGATTCTGATCAGCGCGCTTCAGGCATCCGGACGATTGGCAATATGGCTGCCCAATGTTTCGGTGGCGCTGGTGATCGTGGTAATAATCGCCTTGCCCGCTCAGCTCCTCAATGACTATTTCAGCGGCATTCTGTTGGGGCTCAGGAACATTTTCAAACTTAACATCATCACTTTAATTCAAAATTTGTTGATTTTGGTTTTGACCGGTTTGGCTATTGTCGGGTTAAATTTGGGTGTTATCGGTGGCGCTTTAGCCGCCCTGAGCGCCTGGATAATCCGGTTGGTTATTACCTGCTATGCCCTTCGGAAAGAAGGCGGGCGTTTGATGCCCCATTGGCAATGGCCAATACTGCGTATGACTTTGAATTTCGGGAGCCGGAGTTATATCGGTAACCTGTTCCAGTTTTTTAACTATCGGCTGGACCTTTTTTTGGTAAATTTTTATATGGGTTCGGCTGATGTGGGTTTATACAGCATCGCGGTGGCATTGGCTGAATTGCTATGGTATCTGCCGCACTCGGTAGGGTATGTTATTTTTCCGCAAGCCGCCGCTACTGATGCGCGAACCATGAATCTTTTCACTCCGCGTGTTTTTCGGATTACCCTGATCATCAGCTTACTGGGGGGAATTTTTTTGGCGCTTACCGGTAAATTGCTGATCGGGAAAATTTATCCAGCGGCTTTTCTGGGAGCTTACCCCGCATTGCTGATATTGCTACCGGGCGTGATCCTTCTTGGCGGCGCTAAGGTGCTGACCAATGAAATCGCGGGCCGCGGATTTCCCCACTACAATTCCATCAATTCCGCTTTAGCTCTGGTGATGACTGTCGGCCTGGACTTATTGCTGATTCCCCGCCATGGAATTAGCGGCGCCGCTTTGGCTTCTACATTATCATATACGTTATGTTTCATTCTGGCGCTGTGGTTTTATCGGCGGGTAGTTCAGATTTCCCGGGTTTCTCACTCGCCGTCTTAACCCTCGCCCCTTGGGGAGAGAGCTCCATCTTACCCTCGCCCCTTGGGGAGAACATCCATCTTTTACTCTCGCCCCTTGGGGAGAGGGCAGGGTGAGGGGGGGGGCTGGCAGGGTGAGGGCGAAATTGGTTCTCGGGTCAAGCAGATTAAGTATCGATACGCTTATCAAGGATATATATTAATGACGAAATTGAAAAAAGTACTGATCGTTACCTTTGATTTTCCGCCCCAGGGGGGTACCGGGGTCTTGCGTGTAACAAAATTTGTCAAATACCTGCCCCAATTCGGCTGGCAGCCAATTGTCGTCTGCTCAGATACATTGTGGAATAGTGACGAAAGCCTGGCGCGGGATATAGCGCCATCGACTCCTGTCTATCGGGTTCATCGGCCATGGCCGACACGCAGGGGAATGCATCTTTCTTCATCTCCCGGGTCAGCGGATTCACTCACTTTAACCGCCTGGTTTCGAAAACAGGCCGTGTGTTTCGCTCACCGCGTCATGATTCCCGATCCCAACATCGTGTGGATTCCCGGAGCAATACGGAAGTGTCTGAGAGTGTTGGATGAGCATTCATGCGAGGTTGTTCTGACTACTTCGCCACCCAATTCCGTCCATCTGATCGGCGCATGGTTAAAACACCATAAACAATTGCCGTGGGTCGCCGATTTCCGCGATACATGGACAGTTGAAAATAAGGTATTGCAAGGTGTAGGGAAACTTCACTTGAAAATGCAGCAATTCGCGGAAAAACAGGTCTTGGACCGCTGCGACAGAGCGATAATGACCAGCGAATCCCTGGCTCAGGCGACTCAGACCCTGTTTGGCGCTCCAATCGCATCCAAATGCCGCACAATAACCAATGGATTTGATTCGGAAGATTTTGATTCGACTTCATCGGTTCTGAATAAGTATAAATTTGTGATCACATTCGCCGGCACTATGTTAGGGCATCGGGTCGACAATGCGTTTCCAGAAGGGTTATCCCGCGCCATCGCTCAAAGCGATGTTTTCCGTAATACAGCGCAAGCGCGTTTTATCGGACAATTCGCGCCTGAATACCGGCGTCGTTTGGAAAAACTGGCTCCTTTTGTTGAAATCCTGCCATTCATTCCCCATCGGGATGCTATTAACATCATGCGCCGCTCGCATCTCCTGTTATTGATCCTGCCACCCACCGTTCTGAGCGGGATGACTCTGACCAATAAATTTTTTGAGTATCTGGCTGCGCGGCGTCCTATTTTGGCCGTTGCGCCCCCTGGAATTATCACCACACTTGTGATGGAAGAAAAATTAGGCGCCGTTGCAGCGCCGGACAACCCGGACGCTATCGCCGACGCTTTACTGATGATGTTTGATTCCGTTCGCTCTCAGCCGGATGATTGCCATCCCTCTCGAGAGCTTCTGGCGCGCTTTGAGCGTAGCGAACTTACCCGTCAATTAGCAATGCTTTTGAATGAAATCCCGCCTGCTTCTGTTCATTCCGAACCAGTGTGAAGAATACCGCTATCCGTTTTACAGGTCGGGATAACTAACTTTACTCTGTATGAGTATATGGCAAATAAACCAGCTACAATCCTCACGGTTATCGGCACCCGTCCGGAAGCTATCAAGTTGGCTCCGGTTATCCGATGTTTGGCTGAACATCCCGATCAATATCGGCAGGTCATTGTTTTAACTGCCCAGCATCGTGAAATGCTGGATCAGGTATTGCGTTTGTTTGAGATTGTTCCTGATTACGATATGAATATTATGAATGGCGAACAAACTCCTTTTGAGATTTCTATACAAGTATTGTCGGGATTAAAGTCGATCCTTGAAACAGAGCATCCCGATATAGTTCTGGTGCAGGGAGATACAACGACAGTGCCGGCGGCGTCATTGGCGGCTTTTTACCTGAAAATAGCGGTTGCCCATGTAGAGGCCGGATTACGCACCTATGATAAGCATCAACCATTTCCAGAGGAAATGAATCGGCGGCTGACCAGTGTTTTAGCGGACCTGCATTTTGCGCCAACCCAATCGGCCCGGGAGCATCTTCTACGGGAAAATATTCCCGCTGAACGGATTTTTGTTACCGGCAATACGGTAATTGATGCGTTGTTGTCTATAGCTGATCGGCCTTATCGATTTTCCAGCGCGTTGTTCAATCGGGTGGATTTCGCTCAAAAACGCGTTTTGCTGGTGACCGCCCACCGTCGGGAAAACTGGGGCGCGCCGATTGAGAACATTTGCCGCGCTATACGTCAATTAGCAGAAAATTTTTCCGATATTGCCTTTGTTTTTTCCATGCATGGAAATCCATTTGTGCGAACTGTTGTTGAGAGGGAATTGCAGGGAATCGATCGTGTTCATCTGATTGAGCCGTTGGATTATGAAACTTTTATCCGCTTAATACAGCGCTGTTATTTGGTTTTGACTGATTCCGGCGGGATACAGGAAGAAGCCCCAAGTCTGGGTAAGCCGGTGCTGGTCATGCGTAACGTCACTGAACGTCCCGAAGGGATAGCCACCGGCGCGCTGCGGCTGGTGGGAACAGATACCCAGCGGATTGTCGCGGAAACTATCCGTTTATTAAAGGACCCCTCCGCTTATGCGGAAATGGCTCAGGCCAAAAATCCTTATGGGGACGGCCATGCGGCTGAACGGATTGTTGAAACGCTGCAGCGTTGGTTGTCCGGGTGGCGAGGATGAAAGGCATTGTGTATTGTGGCGTGAATGATTGGCATAGCATCAAACAGCGTCCCCAACATTTGGCTGAGCAATTGGCCGTGATGAATTACGTGCTCTATGTGAATACCGTCAATTATTCAGTATGCACCCATTTGTTGCGTAAACTGCAGCATACCGCCCACCGTCCCTGGCGCTCCCGGCTGGAAAGGTTGGATGAGCGCTTGTGGCTGTTTACCCCGGCTCCGGCGTTACCTTTCAGTCGCTGGTTTCGCTTGCTCAACCGCTTGAATCAGAGATGGTTGGCCTTCAAGTTGCTGCCCGTGCTACGTACATTGGGGTTCAGCTCCCCCCGGCTCTGGCTTTCATTTCCCACCCATGTCGATTTGATTGGATTATTGGGGGAATCGCGCGTGATTGTAGATTGTCTGGACGACTACTCCTGTTTTTTTAATGGCTGGCAACAACGAGTTATATCCCGAATGGAAACTGAACTGATTCGGCGGGGCGATCGAGTGCTGGCGACATCGCAACTGTTGTTTGATAAATGCCGCCGCTTCAATTCGTGAACGCATCACATCACCAATGGCGTTGAAATCGAGCATTTCAGCCGGGCGCGTCGCGGATTGGTTCCCGCCGGGGATTTGACCGCTCATCCTCATCCTCGGTTTGGGTATGTTGGAACTATCGGTCCCTGGTTGGATATTGCGCTACTGATCGAACTGGCATCGGCATGTCCGAAAGGCAGTGTGGTCGTGATCGGCCCCTGGGAAATTCCTATTCCACGAGATATTCCCCCGAACCTACACATCCTGGGCGTGAAATCCTATGCGCAATTGCCGCAATATCTGGCCGGATTCGATGTGGGCCTGATTCCCTTCAAAACGGGTCCGCTTTCACAAGCGGTGAATCCTGTCAAGTTGTTTGAATATGTCGCAGCGGGTTTGCCCGTTGTAGCCATCCGCAGCCATGAGCTGGACCGCTATGCCCGATGGTGCCGTCTGGCCGATACCCGGGAGGATTTTATCGCTGACGCTGTCCATGCCGCTCGCAATCAATTTATTCCGGTCGATCTGGCCGAGCTCGCTGAATATGACTGGCGCTCAATCACCGAGCGCATCCTGCGACTGATTGGTGGATAGCGCGTTCTGTTGCGTTTGTTCCTGTTAAATCCCGGCTTCCCCCCTGTTGTGGCCCCACAATAAATTTTTCTACTTGACAAGCTGATTGTGATGATTTATAATGATAGATACAATCTCGCGCCGGCGCGATCGCCGCTGACGCACGGCTTAAATACAGTCCTCGGCCGTCCGTGGGCTCGGAAGATAAAACAAGAAGGGTTGAAAGGTGAATGTGAATGACATCTGAAAGAAAAATAGAAGAATCTTTAATCAATAAGCTTAAAGACCTTAAATACACATACCGCGGAGATATTCGAGATAAGATTTCGCTTGAAGCGAATTTCAGAGAGCACTTTCAAAGACTCAATAAGGTAAATTTAAATGACTCTGAATTTGCGCGACTCAGGGATGAAATTATTACTGCCGATCTATTCACGGCTGCAAAAACTTTACGGGAAACAAATACTTTTCGCCGGGATGATGATACGCCCCTGCAATATACTCTTGTAAATATTAAAGACTGGTGCAAAAACGAGTTTGAGGTCATTAATCAACTACGAATAAATACGGAAAATAGTCACCATCGTTTTGATGTCATCATCCTGATTAACGGTGTTCCGACAGTTCAAATTGAGCTTAAAACTCTTCAAGTTACGCCAAAACGGGCAATGGAGCAGATTGTTGAATACAAAAACGACCCGGGAAATGGCTATACTAATTCTCTGCTTTGTTTTATGCAACTTTTTATCGTCAGTAACGAAAACAATACTTACTACTTCGCTAATAACCATAAAGACCATTTTGCTTTCAATGCGGATGAACGTTTTTTACCTATCTATCAGTTAGCTGATGAAGCCAATAAAAAAATCACCCATTTGCATGATTTCGCCGAGCGTTTTCTTGCAAAATGTACACTGGGGCAAATGATCAGCCGCTATATGGTGCTTGTGGTCAGCGAACAGAAATTAATGATCATGCGGCCCTATCAAATTTATGCGGTCAAGGCTATTGTGGATTGTATCCATCAAAACCGGGGCAATGGTTATATATGGCATACCACGGGAAGCGGAAAAACCCTTACATCTTTCAAGGCTTCAACACTTCTGAAAGATAATCCCGATATTGAAAAATGCCTATTTGTGGTTGACCGCAAAGACCTCGACAAACAGACCCGTGAAGAGTTTAATAAATTTCAGGAAGGTTGTGTTGAAGAAAACACCAATACGGAAACGCTGGTTCAGCGGCTGTTATCGGAAGACTATGCTGACAAAGTGATAGTCACCACTATCCAGAAACTGGGTCTTGCTCTCGATGAGAACAGTAAAAGAAACCAAAACAGTAAGCACAAAGGCAGACTGACCTTTAAAGAAAGGTTAATGCCGCTTCGCGATAAAAGGATTGTCATAATTTTTGATGAATGCCACCGCTCACAGTTTGGGGATAACCATAAGTCCATTAAAGAGTTTTTCCCTAAAGCGCAGTTATTCGGTTTTACCGGTACGCCTATATTTGAGGAAAACGCAACATATAAACAAGTGGATGGTACATTCGGCTCTTACAAGACAACCAAAGATCTCTTTGAAAAACAACTGCACGCCTACACCATTACCCATGCCATTGACGATGGCAATGTCCTGCGTTTTCATGTGGATTATTTCAAACCGGATAGTAAGAAAAAGGTTGGAATAGCAGATGCCACTAATAAAAAAGCCGTTGTGGATTCAATTCTTGACAAACACGATGCCGCCACCAATGCAAGGCGATTCAACACATTGTTGGCAACAGCTTCCATAAATGACGCAATTGAGTACTATGATCTTTTCAAAGCGATACAGTCAAAGCGCGCGCAAGAAGATGAAGATTTTAGTCCGTTAAATATTGCCTGTGTTTTTTCGCCTCCAGCAGAGGGGAATAAAGATGTTCAGCAGATTCAGGAAGATTTGCCTCAGGAAAAAGCGGACAACGAACAGGAACCTGATAAAAAGAAAGAAGCCCTGAAAGCGATTATCGCTGATTATAACAAGCAATACGGAACGAACCATCGAATAAACGAGTTTGATTTGTACTATCAGGACGTACAAAAGCGAATCAAAGACCAGAAATATTCCAATGCTGATTATACGCATAAAAACAAAATCGATTTGGTTATCGTTGTCGATATGCTGTTGACCGGCTTTGACTCAAAGTATCTGAACACCCTGTATGTTGATAAGAATTTAAAACAACATGGCTTGATACAGGCTTTTTCCAGAACAAACCGGGTATTGAACGACACGAAACCATACGGCAATGTGCTCGATTTTAGAACGCAAACTAAAGAAGTGGATGAAGCCATCGCGCTCTTTTCCGGCCAGGATACAGGCAAAGCAAACGAAATTTGGCTTGTCGATCCGGCTCCTGAAGTTATTGAAAAATACGAAAAAGCGGTCGCCGCATTAGGTGATTTTATGCAAAAAAGAGATTTGGTATGCGAGCCCCAGTCAGTTTACAATCTCAAAGGTGATACCGCGCGCATTAACTTTATTAACCGGTTTAAAGAAGTACAGCGATTGAAAACCCAATTGGACCAATACACTGATTTAACCGTTGAACAAAAAAAACAAATGGATACCCTTATCTCTGAAGATCAATTGCGTTCATTCAGAAGTTCCTATCTGGAAATCGCCCAACGACTAAAAGAAAAACAGCAAAAAGAAGGAAGCCTGGTAGATACTGAAGTTGGCCAGCTTGATTTTGAGTTTGTCCTGTTTTCATCTGCAATTATCGACTATGACTACATCATGACGCTCATATCGAAGTTTACCCAAAGCGAGTCAAAAAAGCAGAAAATGAGCCGCGACCAGTTGATCAATATGCTTTGTTCCAGCGCCAATTTAATGGAAGAACGGGACGATATTATCGCCTATATCAATACGCTCAAAGCTGGCGTGGCGTTAAACGAAAAAGAGATAAAGTCCGGTTACCAGCGATTTAAAGCGGAAAAGGCCGCTAAAGAGATGGCAGAGGCGGCCCGCAGGCACGGACTGGAGCCGGAAGCATTGCAGGCTTTTGTGGATGAAATTACAGACCGTATGGTTTTTGACGGCGAGAAGCTCAGTGATTTGATGCAGCCGCTGGACTTGGGCTGGAAAGAGCGGACAAAAAAGGAACTGGAACTGATGGAAGACTTGATACCACTGTTAAAAAAACTTGCCGGTGGGCGTGAGATTGCGGGGTTGACAGCGTATGAGTGAGAAAAGAGGAGTGTTGGAAAATGGAAAATGAATTAATTTACACAATGACTGCAACCTTTGAAGGTCATGCTCAAACTACGGAAAATGGCGTTGAATATTGGCTGGCACGTGATTTACAGCACTTGCTGGGATATACAAAATGGGACAATTTTTTGAATGTAATCTCCAAGGCTAAAACAGCCTGTGAAGTCTCCGGGCATGAAATCCCCGACCATTTTGCCGATGTCGGGAAAATGGTTGATCTGGGTTCAGGCAGCCAGCGGGAAATTAACGACTTCATGTTGACCCGGTATGCCTGTTATTTGATCGCCCAGAACGGAGACCCGGCCAAGCAGGAGATTGCTTTTGCGCAGACCTATTTTGCCATGCAGACACGCAAGGCGGAATTGATTGAGCAACGCCTACTTGAATCCGAGAGGGTATCCGCCCGAAAAAAGCTCTCTGCCACCGAAAAAGAATTATCTGATGTGATATATGAACAAACCGGCGGCAATCAGAATTTTGCCCTTATCCGCAGTAAGGGCGATCAGGTAACAGGCATATCAGGTGAGCATGTGACCAACAATAAGGCGGTGCGGGAAACCCTGCTGAATCGAGGCATCCGCCCGGAAAGCCTGCCTCCGGCTGAAGATGTCAAAAAGGTAGAGCGCCGTCTGGATACGGCTCAGAAGAAAACAATAAAAAATCCTGACAGACTGGAAGAATTATGAACCACGAAAGGCACGAAAAACACGAAGAAAAAATGGCGGTGCCAAAATTGAGGTTTCCGGAGTTTCGGGGGATGGGGGAGTGGTCAACACGAGAATTTGGGGCTTTAATAGAATTAATTGAAGAACGGGCTGGAACAAAAAAATACACACTTATGAGTGTTACAGCTGGCGTTGGTTTGGTTTCTCAATTAGAGAAATTTGGTAGAGAGATTGCTGGTAACGCCTATAAGAACTATTATGTTATCAAAAAAGGAGATTTTGCTTACAATAAAAGTGCAACTAAACTATTTCCTGAAGGCTATATTGCAATGCTTACCGAGCATGATAAGGCAGCATTGCCGAACAGTATATTTATTTGTTTTCGGATTGTAGACAAAAATACCTATTCAAAGATTTTTGACCATCTATTTCATGCAAATTACCATGGTTCTTGGTTGAGAAAGTTTATCGCTGTTGGTGCACGGGCACATGGTTCACTAAATGTTGATACAAAGCACTTATTGGATATGCCAGTTGTTTTGCCGACACTCCATGAACAACAAAAAATCGCCAACTGCCTCACTTCCCTCGATGAACTCATCACCGCCGAAGCCGGGAAGCTCGAAGCCTACAAAGCCCATAAAAAAGGGCTGATGCAAAAGCTTTTCCCCGCCGAAGGGGAAACCGTGCCGGAATGGCGGTTCCCTGAGTTTCGTGATAGTGGGGAGTGGGAGGAAAAGAGTCTTATAGAAGTTTGCGAAAAAATTTCCCAAGGCGGAACTCCTGACACATCAAATCTTGTTTATTGGAATGGTTTAATTGAATGGCTTACACCCGCAGAAATGGGAAAGTTAGAAACAAGATTTGTCCATTCAACAGTAAGAAAAATTACTGAATTAGGTCTTAAAAATTGTTCTTCAGATTTATTGCCAATAAATTCAGTTATACTCTCGACACGAGCCCCAATCGGTCATTTAGCAATTAATAAAATCGAAATGACAATGAATCAAGGTTGTAAAGCTTTAATCCCTAACAGAGTAACAAATTATGATTTTTTATTTTATTGTTTAGCATTTCACAAAAAACAACTTTCGGATTTAGGTGCAGGAAATACATTTAAGGAGTTGTCAGCAAATTCTTTAAAAAACTATAAAATTGTTATTCCATATCTTTCTGAACAACAAAAAATCGCCGATTGCCTCTCCTCCCTCGATGAACTCATCACCGCCCAGGCGCAAAAAATCGACACCCTCAAAACCCATAAAAAAGGCTTGATGCAGGGGCTTTTTCCGTCTGCTGAGGAGAATATATGAACCATGAACCACGAAAAACACGAACCACACGAAAAAAAAAGCAATAAAAAATGTTTTCGTGCCGTTCGCGGTTAAAAATAAGGAGTTGGTACTATGGCTAAAATCAATGTTTTAGATAAGGAAATTACAATATACACACAAAATGATGATGACTACATATCTCTCACGGATATGGTTAGAAATATTGAAAATGGACTTGCTCTTATAGAAAAATGGCTCCGTAACAAAAACACGATTGAGTTTATTGGCATCTGGGAAGAAATGTATAACCCGGAGTTTAATTCCCCCGAATTCGAGGGAATTAAAAATCAAGCCGGTTTGAACCGATTCGTTTTATCAGTAAAACAGTGGGTCGAAAAAACCAATTCTAAAGGCATTATTGCCAAAGCCGGTCGTTATGGTGGAACTTACGCCCACAAAGATATCGCTTTTGAATTTGCCTCATGGATTTCACCACAATTTAAATTGTACCTGATTAAAGAATTTCAACGTCTAAAAGATTCAGAGCTTAAACAGTTAGGTTGGGATATTCGTAGAAATTTAACAAAGATCAATTATCGAATCCATACAGATGCTATCAAAAAAAAACTTATACCGCCGGAACTATCGAAAGAGCAGATAAATTGGGTCTATGCCACAGAAGCGGATATTTTAAATATGGCATTATTCGGGATGACAGCCAAAGATTGGCGTGATAAACATCCTGATTTAAAAGGAAATATAAGGGATTATGCTGATGTGTCTCAGCTTGTATGTCTGTCGAATCTTGAAAACCTGAACGCTTATTTTATTCAAGAGGGGGTACCACAGAGCGAGCGACTATTAAAATTAAACCAACTAGCCATTTCACAGATAAGACTGCTAACTGATGGTAGTGGGATAAAGAAATTAGATGATAAAAAAAAATAAAAATCGAACGACACCTCAACTGAAATTAATGAGTAAACCATGACAGATCAAATGCAAAAACAATTAGGCGCAACCCTCTGGAAGATTGCCGACCAACTCCGCGGGGCAATGAATGCCGATGACTTCCGAGATTATATGCTCTCTTTTCTGTTTTTACGCTACCTTTCAGACAACTATGAAACCGCAGCTCAAAAAGAGCTTGGAAAAGATTATCCGAAGCTGAAAGAAGACGACAAAAGGACACCCCTCTCTGTCTGGTATGAAGCAAACAAGAAAGATACAGCCGTATTCGAAAAGCAGATGCGTCGCAAAATTCATTATATTATCAGACCCGAATATCTCTGGAGCAGTATATACGAGCTGGCAAGAACCCGGAGCGATGACCTCCTTAAAACCTTGCAAGCCGGATTCAAACATGTTGAAAACGACTCTTTCGAAAGCACTTTCCAGGGGTTGTTTTCGGAAATCAATCTGGACTCTGAAAAACTTGGGAAAAACTATTCTGCCCGTAACGCAAAACTCTGTACGATTGTAGCCAAAATTGCCGAAGGTCTTTCGGAGTTTTCTACCGAAAGTGATATTTTAGGCGATGCTTATGAATATCTGATTGGACAATTTGCCTCCGGTTCAGGAAAAAAAGCCGGAGAGTTTTATACACCGCAGCAGATTTCAACCATACTGTCCCGCATTGTTACATTGGATAGTCAAAACCCTGCTTCCGGTAAAAAGAAAAAGCTGAAAAAAGTCCTCGATTTTGCCTGTGGTTCAGGCTCTCTTCTTTTGAATGTAAGAAAGCAGCTCGGGTACAACAGTATCGGGCAGATATACGGGCAGGAAAAAAACATTACCACTTACAACCTTGCGCGGATGAACATGCTGCTCCATGGATTGAAAGATTCGGAGTTTCAAATTCGTCATGGAGATTCTCTTCTTAATGACTGGGATATCCTCAATGAAATGAATCCGGTAAAAAAGCTGGAATGTGATGCGGTGGTTGCCAATCCTCCCTTTAGTTACCGCTGGGAACCAAACGAGGCATTGGCCGATGATTTCCGGTTTAAAAGTTATGGTCTTGCCCCAAAATCCGCAGCCGACTTTGCTTTTCTGTTGCACGGCTTTCATTTTTTAAGCGATGAAGGCACCATGGCGATTATTCTGCCGCACGGTGTTCTTTTTCGCGGTGGGGCTGAAGAACGAATACGCACGAAATTGCTCAAAGATGGGAATATTGATACGGTTATCGGCTTGCCGGCAAATCTTTTCTTTTCTACCGGCATTCCGGTATGTATCCTCGTGCTTAAAAAATGCAAAAAGTTTGATGATGTTTTGTTTGTCAACGCCGGCCAACACTTTGAAAAAGGCAAACGGCAGAATGTTCTTTCGGTGGAACACATTGATAAAATCATAGACACATATCAATACCGTAAAGAAGAAGAGCGGTATTCCCGATGTGTCTCTATGGAAGAAATAAAAAAGAATGAATACAATCTGAATATTTCGCGGTATGTGAGCACAGCAGAACAAGAAGAAGTTATTGATATCAATAAAGTCAATAAAAACTTGGATGAAATTGAGAAGACCATAACAACGGCAAAGAATACCCATAATCAGTTTCTTAAAGAACTTGGATTAAAAGAGTTGCCATGAGTACAGATGTCATTCACATTGGTAGAAAAGGGAAGGAAGTCAAAATTCGTCCATGTATTTTGATTTGGAAAAAAGCCGGCGCATCGTACAACGGCAGTTAATCGATTACGCTTCGCGCCCTCCATCTTCATCTGAAGCAAAACAAATACACAGAACCAGAATCGAATAAGCATGCTGATAAACACTGGAGTATTTTTATATTTATTCTATTTTCTGTTAAAACGGATTATCTATGAACACTAAAAAAAGGAAAAACTATGGCTAAGAAAAAACTGCTTTTCGTTTTATTGCTCTTCCTGTCCGTCCAGGCTAATGCACAGTTTTTAGATGCGTTTAAAAACCTGCCGGCTGATTGGAGTCAAGAGGTTATCTACCAGACAAATCCTATTTCACCGATAAAAATCTGTGTAGATAAAAATAATATCGTATATTTGCTGGACCCGGCGCAGAATAAAATTATTTCGATAGACATCAATAATCGCGCTTCAGCCTATTGTGACCTTTCAGGTATCATGCTTTCAACCATTTTTTATCAACCGGGCCATGATCGAATTGTAGGAGTTGGGCAAGATTGTTTCTATATCTGTGATCCATCCGGGGTTTCAATATTGAAGCAACTGACATTTGATCCCGGGGTATCAACTGTTACGGTTGATCCTGATGATGATTCTTTTTTTACCGGATGCTTTGCTGACAGAAGTACTATCTATCATTTCAGCGAAGAGTGTGTTCTGCTGGATACTGTTGTCAGCAATGTCCATGGTTGCTCTCAGCTTGCAATCGACCCTATAAACGATGTTTTATATTATACACAATCATTTTTGGGTTCTTTGATAAAGTACAACTTAACTACACAAGCAGTAGATACGCTGGCAACCGGGTTAGGAATTCCAGGCACTGATGAAGCCATCGGAGTAGGGTTGGATGACTCTAATGATCTCTATTATTACACAGCAGGTGTGCCAGGTGGAAGGGGGGGATTAAATAAATATGACAACATCGCCGGTATTTTTAACAAAGTGATTGAACCCTTTACGGGCATGGGCGAAATAATTTGGGATTCTTACCGCCAATCGTTTTTAATCGCCTGCAGTGATGGTGGTATTGGAGTATATGACTTGAATGCAAGTGGAGACGGAGCGTTTCTGACCGAAATAGTGAACCGTCACTGTGTTGGGGAAACAAGAAATGGAAAAGTTTTTCTCGGGTTAAAAAATCAGCTAATGTCTGTTGATAGTAATGGATTGACTCCCTTTGGCGACAGACAAAATGAGTTTTATTCAAGTCTATGCGAAAGTAAAAACGGTGATTTTTATGCAAGTTTGACAGGCGAGGTCTTCACAATTTTAAAAGTCGGCGATATGAATGTGGATCATTATTTCAGCGGAATCAGTGGTAATCACCTGCTTAAAATGTCGTATGACAGTAAAAATGACGCTTTGATTCTTTTTACGACTCAAGAAACAGATATTTGTGTGTGGCTACTTCCTTTAACAGAAAACCCGACGGCAACAAAAATTTTTACATTACAAGGAAATCCTGGGGCAACTGGCACTGTTGATGACAGCGGTTATTTTTATCTCTTTGAAAGAGAGGCAAATCATTTTCTTAGAATTGAGGTTGGCCAATCTGTAATTGATACGATTGCTACAGACGTGATACAATTGGGAACTCTCGGCGTCCCCCCGATTTTGTATTGTTCGAAAGAGCATGGGATATTGATTGGCAGAAATGATGATTTGCAGATGTGGCCGTTAAATGGTGATGCTCCCTACATTTTTGGAGAAAATGCGACTGGAATAGACAATATTGGATTATTCGAGAATGATAAGGGTGATATTATTGGAACGCATACAGGACAGATTTATAAACTTTTCAAGGTAGGCACTTCTGTCAGTTCGTTCAATCATGTTACACCAAACAAATCAGAACTTAACATCAATTATCCCAATCCTTTTAACTCTATAACAACTATTGAATATCAGTTGCAGGTACCCAGTAAGGTGACTCTTAAAATATACAACTTCCTTGGCCAGGAGGTTACTACCTTGATAGATGAATATCAAGAAGCAGGATATTATCATACTAAATGGGATGCCAAATTGAATACTTCTGGTTTGTATTTTTATCATTTAATAGCAGATGCCCCTCAGGGTAATAAATTTGAAAATGTTAAGAGAATGCTTTTGCTGAAATGACCAAAGGTATGGCACAGGTTTCAGCAAGTATCCCCTCGCGTACTTTAGATTTTTAACGAGTGAAGTTTTCTGGAATTACATCTTTGATTTGAAAATAGATTGCTCGGCATTGTTAGTTTAAATATTAATCTTTTGTAGTGTGATAACCATAATGGAGAATTCAGATGAACCATGCAGAAATAAGACAACAGAGGCAATTAGAATTTGTGAATAGTCACGAAGATATTGTTGTCGGTAATATCCATGAATTGCCAATTTCACTTGAAAAATTAAAGGTCATAGATCGCAATTCAGATTGCGTTGTCCGTTATATTAATGGCGGATTAACCTCAGAGGTGTTTAAACTGGAAATTGATGGTAAATTTTATACCTTAAAGAAAAAAAGGAAAGAAGCCTTAGTCCGAAACATTGATGGCCAAACCTCATTTTTAAATGAAGTTCAAAGAAGACAAGATTTTGCCATAGCTAAAAGAGATAATCCCGACGGGTTAGAAAGTGTTATTGACACGATTTACGCTGGATTTAAAGATGAAATTATTTTCTCGCCCTGGGTGGAAGGAGATGAGGTAAGTGGTTATAACCAGGAGTTGCTTGATAATCTTTTTTTTACTTTGTTCAACATGGAAAAATCAGATGTTTTCGAGTGTGATCTATGTAGTGGCAATATACTTGTAAGACCTTCAAATAAGGTAAAATTTTTCGATTTTGGTTATGCATATAAATTTAATCCGCTAACTGAATTTAACTCTGACGGTAAAGATCGTCCAGAATTTCACATGGCTGAGCGATTTGAAACCAGAACTTTTATGCAGCATCTGTGTGATATAGAAGAGGGTGTTGGCAAGGATAAGTCCCTCGAGCTATATACATTAGAAAAAGAGATCGTTTTGAAATATTACGCAATGAAGAAAGAATGGCTTCAGGAAAACAATGCTGACATTGAGGTAGTCGAACATATAGCTTATTTCATAAATCTTTGGCAAGACTCATTAAAAACGATGGCAGGCATTAAAAAATTGTACTCCCTTGACCAATTCAGATCTTTTTTACTGGATTTGGAGGATGATGTAAGAGGCAAAAGTTGCAATTCTGATACAATTATCAAGGGTAAAAAAGTTGTCCAGGCTTTAGTTAATGATTATGACTTTTTAAAAGAAAATAACATTTTTATCCCGGAAGACAATGGGTTAAGTCAACAGGAATTGGTGGATAAGTATAATCATTGTTTGGGTTTAGCGGAAAAGTACCAATTAGACGACGTGTCGGCATTTAATGAGTGGAAAGCAAATAGAATGCAACGTATCAGGGTTTTCTACAGTTCGAATCTTTAATTCCATTTTATTACATTCGTCTATTCAAGGAATTACATATTCAATAAGCTGGCGTGTATTAGAAATATATAATCAAGATGAATATGAGTCTAAGTACTGGCAGTTAAATAGATGTCCCTTTACTTTCGAATATTCAAATTACCGTTGATGAAACAGACTATTTACAATTATCTCCGTGAATTTTGCCGGAACCCGATTGTTTTCGCGTTGGGAATGGCGGGTTTTGCCCTACATGCCGGTAGCGCGGCGCTGCGCATAGCGCGTTTTTTCCCTTATCCGCAACTGTTAGATTTCTCCGGTTTTTATGCTGCATCCGCTGCCCTGCGGGCGGGTTTGAATCCCTATACAGCGCCGAATGCTTTTATCGACAGCCTGCGAATGGCTCAACATATTCCTTTTCGTCCGCCACTCATCTACAATCCTCCCTTTTGGGCCTGGTTGCTGCAGCCTTTTACCTGTTTTTTCTTTCCCGTTTCTGCCTGGCTCTGGGTGATTTTTAATCTGGGAATACTCGGCTGCTGTGTGATGGCTCTATCCAAGCTGGCCGCAGTCCGCGGGATGAATCAGCGGTTGGGTTTGGGTATTCTGGTCTTGACTTTTGGGCCTGTTGTATTGGATATTTCCCTGGGGCAAACCAGCATCGTTTTATTGGCAGGGGCATTGGCCATCGGGCAACTGTTGGATCGACGTTCCCGAATAAGCGAGTGGGGGATCGGCATCATTCAGGCGCTGCTGGTCGGGGTCAAGCTTTTTCCTGTAATATGGCTGGGGGCATTTGTTTTACTGCATCGCTGGCGAATGGTTGGGCTATGTTTTCTGCTGACGGCGGGGATATTAAGCTCACTGTGGGTGGCCTATCCGCCGGCCAATCGCCTTTATTGGCAGGGATTCCTGGGGGGGCGGCTCGAAAGCGCCCTCACGGCTCCGGGGATCGACGATCAGTCGCTGACGGCCTGTCTCCAGCGGTTAATGCTCTCGGAACGCTACATCGTACCCGCCCTGCGTCCTGAAGTTCGCGATACTATTCAGTGGCAACCGCCTTTGACCATTTTTCCCGCTTGGCCCCGATATATCAGCCACGCGATTTCGATTATCTTGCTTTTACAATGCGCCTTCCTTCTGTGGAGACTTCCGGGGGGCGATCTGCAAGCCGGTTTTTTCCTTTGGCTGGTACTGGGATTGGTCATTTTGGCGCATATCGAACGCTACAATCACGCGCTGCTGTTGCCGGCCCTGGCCTGGCTCTGGGGCCGCGGCCAGCATACGCATTCCTTGGTGATTGCTGTTTATTTTCTTTGCGGCATCTCACGACTGAACCATCTGTGGGTCATTGCCTTGCACTATCCCTGGGCTGCCGTCATCTCCGCTGCTGGCCTGGGCGCCGTGGTCCTCGCCGGGTGGGCGATTGCCAATGAGATGCGGTCGGCGCGGACTATGATTACGGTACGTCTTCATCAATAAAGCAATTTATTATAACCTTTTAAAAGGAGTTTTACGATGGCGATGGATGTAAAACGAGCAGCCGTATGGGCATGGATTGCATTAATGTTTATATTTTCCGGAGGATATGGAATCATTGATGGTCAACCGGTTTCCGGGAATTCCATCACGACACCCATGGCGGTGATGACCTATGTCGCTTTCCCGGAACAGGAACGCTCCGTTCGGGCATTAATCCGGAGCATTCGCCAGTGGGGCGGCGACTATTCTGAGAGCATGATTTATGTTGTGCTGCCGGATGCGAGTAGTATGCCCTGTCTTTCTCTGAAGGGTCCGCATGTGGAACTCGTTGCTCTGCAGATTGATTCGGCGTTGCTGGAATATCCGCTGGCGATCAAGGCCTTCGCCGCCGCCCGGGTAGAGAGCCTGGTGAGCGACTTCTGTCAGTGTTTAGTCTGGTTCGATCCCGGTGTGTTGGTACTGGGACCTCCCGAAGGCGTGGCGCTCGGTACTGAGTATGACGCGGCTTTGCGTCCGGTGACGCTGGCCAACACCATCGGCCTGCCGCCGGGAGCCGAACCGAACGACTACTGGCGGTCGATCTATGATCAATGCGGCTTGGATTATCGCAGCTTGCCCATCGTGGAAACGATTGCCGATACAGTCAAAATACAGCCCTACTACAACTGCGAGGTTTATTCGATCAATCCGCGGCTGGGCATCTGCCGGGAATGGGCAGCAATCCTGACGGAAATGCTGCGTGATGAAATGTACCAGCAAAAAATCTGTGCCAGTTTTTTAAGACGATTGTTTCTTCATCAGGCGGTTTTGAGCGCGGTTGTCACGGCTAAAATACCCACTGAACGGATTAAGTCCCTGCCGCTCACCAGTGGCTACCCCTTTAACCAGCATTCCCGCTTGCCTGTCGCTAGGCAGATCGCCGCGCTCGACGATCTGTCGGTAGTCATCTTCGATGATGCCTGGGAGCGGAATCCCGCCTGGATGAATGCGATACCGATTCAAGAACCCCTGCGGCAATGGCTCTTTGATGCTTATCTTGATTACTTGAAAATCGGCAATCATCTTTATCGGATCGAAGGTTCCTGTAATTCTTATCTGATTACGACCCCCAGGGGCAGCGCGCTGATCGATCCGGCTGGCGCGGCCGTAGCTCCGGAATACTTTCAAAAACTGATAGAATCGTTTCCCCTCAAAGCCATCCTGTTAACCCATGCTCATCAGGATCATTCTGACGATATTGCCAAATGGAGGGGCGCTAATAAAGTGGCCGTTATCGCGCAACGTGAATTCAAGGATTATTTCGACTATCAGGACGAGTTGAGTGGGTTGTTTCAGCGGCGCAACGCGATCTGGGCCGGTAAGCCGGATACGGACACAGCGGCATCCGCTCCATCCCTCAATTCCCGCAACGAGCCCACGATTCTGTTTGCGGATGATTATACCTATGAATTGGGCGGCATTCACTTCAAGCTGATCCATACACCGGGGGAAACGCCGGATCAAACAACGATCTGGGCGCCGGAACTGGGCGCGGTGTTTGTCGGCGACAACTATTATGAGTATTTTATCAATAATTCTACTTTCCGCGGAACCCAAATTCGGCCGGTCAATGGCTATATCCACGCGTTGGACACCGCTTTGTCGTTCCAACCGCATTATTTTCTGCCGGGACACGGAACACCGTTGATCGGCAGGGATCAAGTCCAGAAAACAGTTGGAAATTTTCGCGATGCGCTTAAATACGTTTATGATGAAACCATCAAAGGGATCAACGAAGGCAAGGATGTGTATACCCTGATGCAGACCGTTCGCTTGCCGGAAACCTACCGCATCGGCCAGTATTACGGCAAAGTGGCCTGGACCGTGCGCGGCATCTGGCAGGAAACGATCGGCTGGTTCGACGAAAATCCAGCGTCCATGTACGCGCTCCCGGTATCGGGCATCTATGCTGACCTTGTGGAACTGGCCGGGGCAGATGTAATCGCCGCTCGCGCCGATTCGTTGCAGGCAGCCGGTGAGTATTTGAAAACGCTGCATCTGACAGATATTGTCCTGAACGTAGAGCCAGGACATAAACAAGCCCTCGAGGTACGTCTCCGGGCTCTGGAATCACTGAAGAAAGGGACCTACAATTATATCGAACGCATTTGGCTCAACTACGGCATCCGCCATATCCGGGAAAGAATGAACGATTAATCTGAATTAGGTACCGCAAGAGGTGGGCTTTGATCGCGGTTGAGTGATTTGGAGATTTCAGGCAGATCCGTTAGATGTCATTGGGGAGTTGTGCCGGGTTCCATTGAATCTTATACCGGTAACTCCGCTGTTCCTGAACTGTCATAACACGTTGTAGATAATAATGTGGATTCTTTAAGGAAAAAATTATGAAAAAACTGCTTGTATTTTGTCTATTGCTAATGACATCCTCTTATGTTTTTTCTGAACAGGTTACAACATTCGATCATATTACAATTCAACAAGGTTTGTCCCAGAGTTCTGTGTATTCTATTTGCCAGGATAGTAAAGGTTTTCTATGGTTTGGAACAGCGGAAGGTCTAAATCGATATGACGGAACGAAGTTTGTTGTTTATAAAGTCAGTCTGATCGATTCCACTGCAATATCCGGAAGCTGGATAACTGCCATATATGAAGATTCACGTCAAAATCTATGGATTGGAACCTATGGCGACGGTTTAAATCGCTTTGTTTGGGATAATGAACAATTTATCCACTATCAATCCGATAAAACAAATCCCAACAGCCTCAGTAATAATAAAATTAATGCTATTTGTGAAGATAGCAATGGTTATTTATGGATCGGAACAAATGATGGTCTGAATCAATTAAATTTAAACACGATTATGGATAGTCAATCCTCAGAACAGTTTTTTACGCATTATCATCATGAAGATGGCAATATGAATTCCCTTTCAAACAATGAAATACTATCTTTGTGTTATATGCCAAATCAAGAACTATGGATTGGTACTTATGGAGGTGGATTAAATTATATGGTTATTGGACCCGATAGTTCGATTACATTTAAAAGCATTCAGAATGAGGATAAAAATATTAATTCACCTTGCAATAATTCAATTTGGTCCATCTCTGCGGATCATTTAAATCAAAATTTGATATGGATTGTCAATTCAGATGATCTTGAATCAATTGATTTAAATACCGGAAAATTCACTCATTATAATAGCCACCCACAAGGCTCAGGCATATTGAACAATCCAAGAGTTTTATCTATAAATTCCAGATTAGATATTTGGGTTGGGACCACGAATTCCGGTTTGATACGATTTGATAGAAAAACCAATTCATTTTATAATTATAAATACAATGCGAATGATATTACTTCCTTGAGTAAAAACAATATTCTCAGTCTCTTTGAAGACAGGGAGGGGATATTGTGGATTGGCGCTAAAGGTGGAGGTATCAATAAAATTACTAGAAAAAAGTTTATTCATTACAAAAACTTTGTGGGATCCGGCAATTTAATTACCAGTAATTCAATATGGTCCATCTTCCAGGATAAAAACGGGTTGATATGGTTGGGGTCTGAGGATGGATTGAATTGCTTGAATCCGAAAACTGATCAATTCACCATTTTTCAGAAAGATGGAAATAATACAAGGAGTATTAGCGATAATAGTATTTATAGTATTTATGAAGATAGGGAGGGGATGTTTTGGATAGGTACTTCGTCTGGAGGATTGAATAAAATGGATAGAAAAAATGGGACATTTCAATGTTATAAAAATGATCCCAAAAATTCTGCAAGTCTCAGTTATGATTACGTGCGCTGTATCGTGGAAGATAAGAAGGGGAATCTTTGGATAGGAACACGAGGCGGCGGTATCAACCGATTTAATAAACAGACAGGAGTTTTTAAACAATACAAAAATGATCCCAATAACCCCAACACAATCAGTCATAACCGGGTAAACGCATTGCTGCTGGATAAAGAAGAAATATTGTGGATTGCTACCTCGGGCGGGGGATTAAATCGTTTTGACCCTGAAACAGAGACTTTCACTGTATATACCTATGATCCACATAATCCGAGCAGTCTCAGCGATATTTATATCATGTCTTTACTTGAGGACCGTTCCGGCATACTCTGGGTGGGAACCTATGATGGCGGGTTGAATCGGTTCAATCGGGTAGATGGTACGTTTAAGTATTATACGGAAAAAGATGGATTACCGAATAATGTGGTGTATGCGATACTGGAAGACCGACATGGAAATTTATGGATGAGTACCAACAAAGGGTTAGCTAAATTTGATCCTCAATCAGAAAAATTTGAAGTGTTTGATATCTCTGATGGTTTACAGGCAAATGAATTCAACAGCCAATCCTTTTTTAAAAATAAGGATGGATTAATGTTCTTTGGCGGGATAAATGGATTCAATATGTTTAATCCGGAAAATTTAGAAAGAAATACTTGTATTCCTCCTGTTGTGTTCACCGATTTGAAAATTCTAAATATGTCTGTTAAACATGGCGAAAATTCACCTTTAAAAAATTCAATTGTAATTGCAAAAGACCTTGAAATGTCATATAAGGATTACATGTTCACATTGGAATTCGCCGCATTATCTTTTTATTCCGAATCAAAATTAAAATATGCCTATAAGTTGGAAGGTTTTGACGAACAATGGGTTTATTCCAATCAACCCTGGGCAACATATACAAAAACCAGCGGCGGTACTTATACATTTCACGTCAAAGCATGTAATAATGATGGAGTATGGAATGAAAACGGCATTGCTATTAAAATTACAATCGTACCTCCTTTCTGGAAGACTATATGGTTTAGAATATTTATTGTCTCGACTTTGCTATGTACCTTTATTATTTCGTATTGGGTTCGTATTCGAAATATTAAAATCCAGCAGGAAAAGTTGGAGCATTTGGTTGAAATTCGCACAACTGAATTGGAAATTAAGAAAATTGAATTAGAAAATAAAAATAACGAATTAAACAAGAAAAATGAAATTTTAGAGAAATTAAATTTTATTGTCCGCTCAATCAACTTGGAAATAGATTTTCAGAATCTGCTGCAATCCATCCTTGAAGCGACAAAAATCATTCCGGGAGTAGAGAAAGCTGTTGCGCTGGTTTTCGATAAAGATATATCAGCTTACCGCTTTCGGGCAGTGGTCGGTTGGGATTTAGAAAAATTTGAGTCTATCCAATTATCATTTTTTGAAGCAGATAACCGGTATGTTATTAGTTCTGAACAAATTTATTCAGATATCTTTATTACAAAAAAAGTGAAGGAAAGAATCGGAGAAGAAAAATTTAAAGACATTGGAATTCCGCAAGTTATTTTAACCATGCGGATTGTGATTGAAAACAGTGTGGCCGCTTATTTTATTTATGAAAATATGAATCAGCCGGAAGCTTTTGCCCATCAGGATATTGAACTTCTTAAAAATTTAAAAGAACATATTATGTCCGCTTTTATTAAAGCCTTAATACTGGATGAATTAAAAGTTTTAAATGAAAAGAAAAATGCATTTCTGGGTATGGCGGCTCATGACCTGCGCAATCCGCTGAGCGGAATGAGCAATTATATTGAGCTGATAATTTATGCTATCAAACAAAACCGGTTTGATCATGTTAAAGGAATCAATGATTTGGAAAAAACATTGTCGTTAACACAGCGTATGAGTAAATTGATCAATGATCTGCTGGATATTACGGCTATAGAATCCGGAAAAATACAGTTACAGATGAAATATGAAAATATACATCAAATTCTTTCAGATTCAGTGGAATTCCATCAACGAATCGCTCAGCAAAAAGAGATCCAATTACACTATTCAGAGAACACAGAACTTCCTTTAGTTAGCCTGGATGCTAATAAAATTTCGGAAGTTCTTGATAATCTGCTTAGCAATGCTATTAAATATACATATCCTGGAGGGATGGTACATATTCGTTCAAAAGTTAACGATTCATATCTGATTGTTTCGATTGAAGATACAGGACAGGGTTTGAATAAAGACGAATTAAAAGATTTGTTTATAAGTTTCAAAAAATTAAGCGCTAAACCAACTGCAGGGGAATCGAGTACCGGATTGGGTTTGGCAATTGTGAAAAAAATCATTGAATTGCATAACGGTAAGATTCAAGTTAGTAGCGAGAAAGGTAAAGGTACAATATTCACTTTTTTTCTTCCATTAGATATGCAAAAATTCATTAAGTCCGAGCAGAAGAATACTTGAGTTTCCGAATATATAAATTCGGAGCGCTGGGTATGATGACTGATAATCCGGAAAAATTTTATACCACGCTTGTTGAATTTACTGACATATAAAGAATTAATTTGAACTCTCTAACGGATGTTCCGGTTATTTTATGCACAACACTGGAGCATACTCATCGATGCAAGCGATAATAGGAGGTCACTATGAATGCTAATGTGTATTTCAAAAAGATTGACTCATCAACAGATTTGGAAACCATTCAGACATTCTCCAAGCAATTGCTTGAAACTCTTGTCGAGAAAGAGAATGTGAGGCTCAGCACGAAAGTTCCTCTCAAAGTTCATTTTGGAGAGCATAAAAACGTCACATTCATCAAACCAGAAAATTATTTCGGTATCATAGAGTTCCTGCAGGAACGAGGCATTGAATCCTGCTACATGGAGACATGTGTTCTGTATGGAGGACAGCGGTATAAGAAGGAACTTCATGAAAAAACGGCGGAAGCGCATGGTTTTACCCAGCTCCCCATTATTTTTGCGGACGGTGATCATGGAGAGAATTTTGCCGAAGTAGAGATCAATAAAAAACATTTTAAGACCTTTAAAGTGGGGAAGGCATTTTTAGACTTCGATCAGCTTATTGTGATTTCACATTTTAAAGGCCATACAATGGCGGGATTCGGCGGAGCCATGAAACAGCTCGCTATGGGGCATGCGGCTAAAGGCGGGAAAATGGCCATGCACTTGGGGGAAAAGCCCCACATTGTGAGTAGAAAATGTAAACAGTGCAATCTATGTAAAACACGATGCAGTACAGACGCTCTTATTATTGGAAAAAAATCAAAAATTGATCGTCATAAATGTGTGGGATGCGGAGCTTGCATGGCGATTTGCCCCCACCAAGCGATTTCGATATTTTCTGTTAAAAATATTTTAAAATTTGTGGGCATTGGAAATCCTTTTATCGAAAAAATTGTTGAAGGCGCCTATGCGGCTCAAAAAGGTAAGAAAAATATCTATATGAACTACGCCATGTCCATTACTGCCGGGTGCGATTGTGAACCGAGAAAAATGAAACCGATAATGGATGATTTTGGTATTTTCATCTCCACCGATCCGGTTGCCATAGACAAAGCGTGTTATGATATCGCCAAGGAAAAAGGCAAAACATTCAGAGGATTCAAAGCATTTGCCTATGCGGAAAGTATCGGATTAGGTTCAGCTCACTACACTTTGCATGAACTTAAGTGAGAACAGGAGAACAGTAAGAGCAGCATTTACGGGATCATTTTGGGGTCGATCATTCGACAATTCAAGTTGAGACATCAGTTGGTAAAAATAATTGTTTGCTGGATAGTCATAAATGCGTATGTGATGCGTTAGTTAAGCGCATATCGGCCGACGAATTCGCCTTGCGGTTTGTGAATTGATATGTTATTTTTACCGTTCGAAGAATTGTTATCAAAAAATTTGGCTTATTGCTCAATAGCAGATCGCATCTTTTCTTCGGTTAAGCCTTCGTTAAAAGGAAAGAATTATAGGAAAAAAATTATATCATTTTATCCCGCAATAGTTTTACCTATAGTGGAAATCATAGTTCAGCGCAAGCGGAGGGCTTTGACACAAGCGGCGCGCTCCGAAGCCTCCAATCGGAGCAAATAAATCCCGTTGGGCAGCCTCTCCGCATTCCAGAGTTTTTCATGGCGGCCCGCGGCCAGCGATCCTGAGAACAGGGTTGTCAGTCGGCGGCCGCTGATGTCGAAAACGCTCAGTCTGATCTCTCCGGGGAGCTCCAGCTCGAAACGCACTCGGGTCAGGTCGCAAAAAGGATTGGGCTGCGGGGAGAAAATCCGGAATCTCAACCCGCTTTGCTGAACGTCTTCATTAACTGGGAGCGCGCTGGCGGTAGTAAAACTGAATATTTTGCTCCAGGGACTGAGTACGGGACCGGAAGCGCCCCGTACCCGCCAGTAACAGATCGTAAGGGGGGAGAGGAGGGTTTCCGTTGTGTAAAGGGTGTCGCTCAGTCCACTGGAATCAAAAATCGGGGCTGACCAATCGCCGCTTTGGGCGCTGATTTGCAAATGGTATCCCAGGGTGCCATCGCTGCGTTTCCATTGAAAGACGGGTTGGCGCGAAATCCCGATCGCTTGGTCCGCTGGGGCTAAAAGCGCCGGCGCGGTCAATTCTGTCGGCAGTGTCCGGAAAGTGTCCGCCAGTCCGAAATAAGTGCGCTCTCCCTCGCGGGCGCGCAAGCGATAATGATAAACCTGGTTGGGAATCAACGAATCTAGCGACGCCTGACAGTATATGAGCTCCATGCCGGATGCCGTATTCGGCTGAGGAACGATGCTGTCGCCGAATTGATCGGAACGGCCATGGTCGAAACGGAGTGACAGCGAATGCCCCCGAGGATCGATGCGGCAACTCACGCTCGCGCCTTTAGCCGTGATTGCACCCACTTCAGCATTCCAGAAAATGGGGGACCGTGCTTCGTAGAGGAGTTGGCTGGGTTGCCCGCTGTACTCGTTTTGCCAGATGTTGACCGCTTCCTCCAGTCCCACCCAGCGCAAACGGCCTTGGGCGACGTAAGGGGCATAAAAGCGGATCAGCTCCTGGTAGTATTCAATATCCAGGTTTTGCTGGGAAAGAAAGATCGTGGCAGTGTACATCTGGCCGTTTTCCAATTCGCCGTTTTCCTGTTTGGCCAACAGATCGTTGAGGCCGTATGTTTCGCCGTTGTAGTGACCCACGCAGATCAACGGCCCGTTGGCGTTATGTTCGGTCAGCCGGGTTTGTCCCGCCGGTTTCCAGATTCCGGAGATACAGACTGAATCATCCATGATGTGTTGGTAGGAAGAGGGGGCATGCAGAATCTCCGCCCGCCATGAGTATCCTGGCTGAATCGTGGACTGAATTTCACCTGCGAGTAAATCGAATTGAAAACTGTCCGCCGGCCAGCCGAGAAATCCGCCTACGGTATGATTGGGTTCGATTCCTTCCCGGGAGATCATCCAGGCTATGTCCGCCCAGTTATAGCGGCCTCCGTGCAGAGTGCCCTCGATCTCCAGACCCAGATCCTCGACCAAGTATGGCAGGAGGCGCTTGTGATTGGTCTCTGCCATGGGACGGTCGTAGGCATTGAGCGCCATCAGAAAATTCCAATCACTTTCGAAATTGTATCTGGCACCTTCTGTCACGCACATGGCCGCGAAACGGGCGATCTGGCCGCGTGCATTCCTGAACGCGACGGTATCGCTCAGGTAATCGGGATAGGAGGAACTCAATTCGGGATTGACGTTGTGGCTGACCAGAGTGGCGTAGATGACCGGCATGGCGCTATCTTGAATAGGAATTACCCGCGCTGAAGCGGTACAGAAATCGCAGTCGCTTTTACCGGTATAGGTTTCAATTTTTCCTGATAGATCGATTATCTCTGGATTTTCCCAATTTTCATCGAAATTGACAATATAAAGCCGGGAAAGCTCGAATTGATCTTTAGCATTGGCACCCTGCGCGCTGAAGATCAGCCTTTTCTCCCCGGCGAACCAGGCCGCATAGGTCCAATGGACGCTCGGCAGCGAGTCGTAGCGGCCGCACCATGCCGCCATTTCCGATCCTGTATGGGGCACCTGGTTGAGAATCCGCCGTTGCCGTGTGTTGATGTCGAACACCATGGGAAAACCGTTGCCGGCCGAACTGTAAACCAGTTCCTGTCCGTTGGGGCTGACGATCACGTGCCCAACGGCTTCCCAATCGGTAAGATTCTCGATACCGCCGCCATCGCGATCGATCACGGACACGGCTGAGACATATTCACCCGCTTTGATACAGTGGAAGGCGAAACGTTCCCCGCCTGGGAACGGGTAGGCATCGCTTGCTTCGGCGGCGCCGATGCGCGCCAGAGAACTGTCCAGAGTGATCTGCCGCGAATCGGCAATAATGGGAGGATCGGCGCTGAAATTGAGCGCCAGTAGCTTGAGATGTCTATGTTCCGGGATGACGTCCGATACGATCAGTGTGGCGTCATCTACCCATTCCGGGAAGCGGGCATCGCTGCATAGCAAATAATCATCGCCGGACTCGAAATTCAGCAGGCGGATTTCCTGCTGACGGTTTCGTTCGCAATTGTAGGCCACCCATTCGCCATTCGGCGAAAGGGACGGAAACCACTCAATCGCCACGCTGTCGCATGTCAGTCGCATCATGTCGAGAATGGTCTGAGAGGCAAGATCATAGTGCACTGAGAACAGATCTGCCCCCGAAGGGTCTTCGCGATGGACACTCCCCTCCGAATCCAGATTAGCGGCAAACACGATTCTCAACTGCATGCCGCTGGCAGAAACAATCCCCGGCAACAGTAATGATAGAAAAAGGATAATCCGTTTCATGATGCTCCTAACTTAATTGTATTCTTATCTGTTTATTATTAATATATAAGGTATAACAAAATTGTCAAGTTTTAAATTAATATTTCGAATTTATTTCAAATTGATTTGTTTGGGCACATTTTCGGCCCTCACCGCCAGTATAGTGATAAGATAAAACAAAGGTTGACGTGATTACGTAGTTTTATAAGGATTTTGAGTTGTTGCATTATGGATAGTGTGAGCAAATTTTAAAAAGTATGTATTAAGAAAGGAAAAACGATGATTAATTCCGCTTCGATCCCTGAGAAGATTAGAATGCTGTTTCAACAGCAGAAGCTGGCCGTACTGGCGACCGTTAATGACCAGCAGCCGGAGACTTTTTTGGTGGCTTTTTGTGCCGATGACTCGCTCAAGCGCCTGATTATCGCCACGGATCGCAACACTCTCAAATTTCAGCAATTGCAGTCCAATCCCAATGCTTCGCTGCTGATTCATAGTTCAAAAAATCAGGAATCCGATTTTCAGCAGGCAATGGTGGTTAGCGCTCGGGGAATTGCGGCTGAATTACATGGAGAATTGGCTGGTGAGTATCGGGAGCTGTTGCTTGAAAAGCACCCTGCTTTGAAAGATTTTTTGAGTTCTCCTGAAGTTGCGATAGTACGCATTGAGATCGATAATTATCGTTTCGTCGAGCATTTTCAGGAAGTTTTCGAGTATCAACCCTGAGTTATATATCCTTACATAAATTTTTCGGAGAAACGGTTGGCTTCTTCGGTCGGTTCGAAGTATTCGGCTGCGGGAGCGCCAAGTATGAGGTTCCCGAAAATCGTTTTACCTGGATTTTCCGCAGCGGCGACTTGCGCGGGTACTGTAATAGTCCGCTTCGCATTGGTAGAGATAGTCGCTGGTTATATTTTTTCCTGTTACAGGATCTATAACTGATTGTTCATCGGAAAAAATATGAGAAGCAATTAGGGTAGTGATCATTATGAAACAGAGTCTTATTTTAAGTTGGCTTGAGGAAAAAATGGTATTGTGGCTTATTTGAAGAGTGATTTTAATAATCCGTGCCGGGAGATTCATCCATTAATCCCCAGGTTTAAGATTGAGCTGGAAATAATAATTCATACATATTCTCTTGAAGTCTATGGGTCCAGAAAATCTTTGGTTAAAATACCGGTATTGGTTCTGGATGCCTGATAGCTGATTCGTTTCAGCGGCTACCAGCTTTTAGCGATACTGTTGATACCGTTTTTGCCATCATTAGAAATAATTGGTTTCGGAACAGATAGATGGGATATTTAGATTCACGATCAGAAATGATGCTATCCGGTTTATTTTTATCATTGAGCTTGCCATCCAGTGATACTGAAAAAAGCGAAAGTTTTTTACAAATTTGTTCTCTTAATAATGGGTATTTAGCGCCGTTGATGCCTGAAAAACAGATGGCATCGAGACTTGAATAATTAATTAACATCCCGCTGATAGATTTAGCGATACGTGAGCATAGATAATCCAGGGCGAAGAGCGCTTCTGCATTTTGCTGCAGACTTGTTTCAATTAACTCATCAAAGGTCATCTGCTTTTTGATGATAGCATTAATCCCTGATTGATGGTAAACCATATATTTTATATCATCCAAACCTAAAAGTTTTTGTTCTAAAAGATAAAGAATGACGGCGGGATCGAAATCTCCGGCATGATCGATGGATGGGATACCAGAAAAGGTTCCAAAACCGCAATTTGTATCGATGGCAATCCCGTCTTTAATTGCCACGACCGATATTCCTCTTTCGATGCAGCAACTGATCAGGTTTATTTCAGTTTGAGGTTTGTTTAGCAATCGACATGATTTTTGTAGATTTTCAAGATGGTGGAGTCCGTGGAATCCATATTTTCGGATATGGTACTGTTCATTAAGGGATTGGGGCAGAGCATATAAATAATTGACAGGTAGCAGGCTTTGATAGAAATAGTTATCGAAAACCGCCAGTTGGGGGAGTTCGAAAAGTGAGAGCGCTGCTTTGATCAGCATAAGATTGCTATTGTTGTGCAGAGGCGCCAAAGCGATACCCTCTTCAATTATTTTCAGTACGCGCGCATTTATCAGCATGGGACTGGTTTCGCAGTTTGCGCAAAATACTACCCGGTGGGCGATGCACTTAAGATTTTCTACTTTGGTCAAAACACCATACTGGTCGTCGGTCAACCACTTCATCAGCTCTTTGAGGGAGTCTTTGTAATCATAAAAAATTTTACGTATGCGAATTGGCGGTTGGTTGCTTTTTTCAAATTCTATGTATGAATTATCGTTACCTATATCCTTGACGCGTCCTGAGACTAAAGTTTCGTGGTGAGAAGTGGAAATTATGGCAAATTCAAATTCGCTCGGGTGAGCGGATAAAGTCAAAATCTTCATGCGGTTCCTTTTCGGTTTTGGGGCTATCCGTCGCTAATCATTCGGTAAGTCGATTCTTTGCCGACTTTTGAAAAAAAATATTGACATTTTAAAAAAAGAAGTTATATTATAACTAATGCGAGCGTAATTCAGCTGGTAGAATGTCAGCTTCCCAAGCTGAAAGTCGCGGGTTCGAATCCCGTCGCTCGCTAAAAAAAAAGCGGTGTATCTGTACACCGCTTTTTTTATTTTAAGCCGCGTTTATAACGAGGCGCTGATCAAGAACGTCGCGGCGAAAGCGACGATAGCGTACAATTCCGGAAAAACCGCCAATATCATGGTTTTACCAAACACATCATAACCGGAAGCAATACCGGCAATACCATTTGCACATACTTCACCTTGTTTGATAGCGGAAATCAATGCCACCAATCCTAAGGCAAAACCCGCCGCAAGAATCGATATTGCAGCGCCCATATCCATTCCGGTTACGACAATTCCTTTACTATTAATAATAAAAAAACCGGCAAAACCGTATAATCCCTGTGTTCCGGGTAATGCGCTCAAGAGCATGTAGTTTCCAAACGCGTCGTCTTTTTTCTTCAACGCGCCGATGGTAGCATTCCCTCCTATAACCACACCGATCGCGCTGCCGCATCCGGCTAACCCGACCATCAAACCTAATCCAATCCAGGCAAGAACGACTGATAACATGGAAAGACTCCTTTCTAAAGATTACTTATGAGCAAATGGGGTATAGGGTTTCCCACCCCCGGCAAAACCTGCATTTTTATAAAATTCTACAAATGTAAGACGCATGGGATGGACGAATGATCCCAACGAAGAGAGCAACAGATTTCCGATATGGCCGATTACCAGGAAGATGGCAAATATAACGGGACCCACTAGCGGAATTTTTAAAAACATCTGGCTGCCGATGCTGTTGATGACCAGTCCTAAAATTCCACTGGAAACCCCTAGGGCGAACAAGCGGATATAGGATAACACATCGCCGAAAAAGCCGGTCACCGTGCTGTAAATGACAAATACGCCATTCGCGACGGGATTGGGCATGATTGGCGCTGGATCCCAGATCAGGGTCGATAGGGCCAATAATCCTCCGATCGCTAATAATCCCTTTGCCACTAAGGGCGCGATGTTGGTCATGAAAAACGGCAGGGCAAAAATAATCAGCAACCACCCAATGATGGGAATTGCATATTTAAATCCGAATTGCCGTGATCGGTTGATGATCTGGAAGACCATTCCGACAGCGATTTGTATCACTCCAATGATCAGCGCCAATTGAAATATACTGTCCTGGGTAAGGAACTTCGCTCTTAATGTCGGATCCAGAAACTCGACTTCGGCCAGGTTGACTCCGAATACGGTTCCTGTAATTAAACCGAAGGCGATTGTAGCCAGCGCCAGTATCTGTCCCAGACTCAGAAATGGTTTGAAATTTCCGGCCTGGGGAACAAATTTGAATGCCGTTGTTGCAAGAAGGATTAGCAGACCATAGCCGGCATCACCAAGACAAAATCCAAAAAATAAAGTGAAAAATGGAGCGAATGACGCGGTTAAATCCTGTTCCATATAATTGGGCAAAGAAAAAAGCTTGCCAATGGGTTCGAACAAGCGGCTGAATGAATTGTTTTTAAGTTGGATCGGTGGATTTTCGCCGGGCTCGACATTTGTAATCAGGTAAACAATATCGCGTTCGCTCAGGAACGATTCCATATCCCTCAATTTATTCGCCGGAATCCATCCTGCCAGCACCATGACATGATTTTCCGCCGCTGCATTCGCGCTGATTTCCACCTGTTTATACACCATCCGGGATTCCAGCAGTTTCAGATAATCTCTGAGTAATTGTAAATAATCACGGGCACACCGATTAAAGAATTCCTGAATGGCCTGAATCTTATTTTTAACGATATCCAGATCATTCAGGGCGGTTTTTATTGACCGCTCCGGCGCTTTAATTTCATCTACCGGAAGCGTTATCTGCTGATCCTCGGGGTGGATTAACACAAAATTGAGTTGATTGCCACTGCTCCCGATGATCTCAATCGGATACTGGGAGGACCATTCGGGATCAAATTTTTTCTCATTACAACTGAAAAAACGGATTTTAAGCTGAAGCTCCTTTAATTGATTAAAGCGCTCAGGAGAAAAATCTCCCCAGGGAGTCAGATTTGTAACTTCTTTTTCAAGAACAGTCTTTTTTTGAGTGGCGCGTTCCAGCTCTATCTGTTTTTGTTGAATTTGCTGGAGAATATCCGGAGGTTCGGCGGGTTCGCTTTGAGGGATTGAAGAATCGGCTGGGGTTATTCGTTCTAAAAAGCGGTTAACCTGTCGTAATTGTTGAATTTGGGATAAAAGTTCATGCGTTTCCGGATTTAAAGCGCTTTCTTGGGTTTCTACGTGTAAGATTCCCATTGTCTGGAGGTCTTGAAGGAAAGATTGATAATCCGCATGATAGATAATTAGCGAGACTTTTTTCATGGGAATGATCATGATGCCGCCTCCAGTTGTTGGATTTTGTTTTTGACAATTTTTTGCGCGGATTTGGAGAGATTGTCTTCATCTTCCAGAAATCGTTTGATTTTACGAATGGCATCGTCATAGCCCGGTATTTGAACTTTTTCGTAAAGATTCACTTTTTGAGTCGTTTTTCGACGGGCATAATCTAACAGTTTCATTTTTTGCAGAAAAAAATCACGTTCCAGCGCCATTTGCGCCAGTTCCTGAATGATTGTGATTCCTTCCATGAACCAGGGAGCAGCTGAGAAAAGACTGAACGGAGCAATTTCAAATTCGACCTTATCAAATATCGGTGTTTTGATGCCGGCAATTTTTTTGGTTGTAAAATGGACATCTTTAATTTTCACCAATTGATCGTCAAATTCGCACCAAAGCCGTTTAAAACTTTCATAGCGCCGGATCTGCTGTTGCAGTTTATCATCCAACTGTTCGGCTATTTGTTTAGCCTTTTTAACTTCCATGCGCAAAGCGGATTCTTTGTTTTGCAGAGTCGGCAGCGCGCGGATACGAACTTTCAGTTGTTTGTTCAGTTCATGGAGGGATGTCTTGTTGTATTGAAACCTAATTGCCATGGGTCAGCCCCCTCCATTATTCGTCTTGCGGCCAGTATTTTTCGACAAATTCACGTTTGATTGCCACTTCGTCTTTGCTGAAGTACTTTTTAAAAAGCTGCCAGGCAGTATCTAACATGCGATCAATTTCGATGTTAATATCAATGGCCAGCAAACTTTCCGAGTAATCATGAGAAAACTTCAAGGCGCGTTCATCACAAGCGGTCAGATCAAACCCATTTTCCTGTTTTGTGCGCGCATTGGCGGCATCCGCATAAAGCCGGATGGCGGCATTCATCACCTGGGGATGATCAGCGCGGGTTTTTTTGCCGATCACTAACTGCTTCAATCGCGATAAACTTCTGAACGGATCAATGATAACCTTACCAATATCAGTATCGCGTCGCAGGAAAAGCTGTCCTTCGGTGATATATCCGGTATTGTCCGGAATCGCGTGGGTAATATCTCCGCCGGATAAGGTGGTTACCGCGATAATGGTGATCGAGCCGCCGCTGGGGAATTGCACGGCCTTTTCGTAGATTCTCGCCAGATCGCTATAGAGGGAGCCCGGCATACTATCTTTGGATGGAATCTGGTCCATGCGGTTGGAAACGATACTGAGTGCATCGCAATAGAGTGTCATATCAGTCAGCAGAACCAGGACTTTTTCGTTTTTATCGACGGCGAAGTATTCCGCGGCGGTCAGCGCCATATTTGGCACCAGCAAGCGTTCGACGGGTGGATCATCGGTCGTATTAACGAAGCTGATGATACGATCCAAAGCGCCCGCATTATCAAAGGCATTTTTATAAAAGAGATAATCATCATTGGAAAGTCCCATTCCTCCCAGGATAATCTTATCGGCCTGGGCGCGGAGCGCCACCATGGCCATTACCTGATTAAAAGGCTGATCCGGATCGGCAAAGAACGGGATTTTTTGCCCCGTTACCAGGGTATTGTTCATATCAATCCCGGCAATACCGGTTGCGATCAGTTCCGATGGTTGTTTGCGCCGGACGGGATTGACCGATGGGCCGCCGATTTCGCGTTCTTCACCTTCGATTTCGGGACCGTTGTCAATTGAATCCCCGTAAGCGTTGAAGAAACGTCCGGCCAGTTCATCACTGACCTTTAATACCGGCGGTTTCCCTAGAAAAACGACTTCTCCATTGGTAGCGATCCCTTCAGTGCCGGAAAAAATCTGCAGTGTAACAGTCTCTCCAGTTATTTTGACTACTTGCGCCAGTCGTCCCTGCACTAACGCCATTTCTTCATAGCCAATGCCGGTCGCCTGCAGCGAACATGTGGCCTTTGTCACTTGGGTGATTTTTGAATATATGCGTTGAAAGGCTTTGGTAACCATTATTTAACCTTCCTTTCCGCAATCGCTTGATTGAGTTCATACTCGTTTTGAGTGAAGTTATCCGATTTTAACTCGCTATAGTTCATTTGTTTAAAAAGGTTAATAATTCGTTTAAAATAATTACCAACTTCTTCAAAATTTTCGAAGTGATAATTATGGCGGCAAACGCCAAGCACTCGTTCCAACATGTATTTTTGCCGTTCCATCGCGGTAGATTGATCAATTTTATCAAATCCATCCTGTTGCAGAATGACGAAATCGATCACTTCTGATTTCCAGTAGCGTACATGGTAATCGATCGGAACACCGTCGTCGCCCAGGATGTTGATCTGTTCAAAGGTTTCTTTGCCACGCAGCAGAATATCTTTCGCAATCAGCACATCCTCGACCCAAGTAGGGGATATATGCGTGTTCAGATAGTCGCGTACTTCGTCGTATTCAAGATATTTAGAATAGCTGTCAATGGGATCGACGGCCGGATAGCGTTTACTGTCGGCGCGTTGTTGAGAAAGGGCATAAAAGCAACGGGCCGCCTTTTTGGTGGATTCCGTTACCGGTTCCTTCAAGTTGCCGCCGGCGGGAGATACCGTGCCGATGAAAGTGATTGAGCCGGTGTTGCCGTTATTTAGGAAAACAAATCCGGCGCGGGCATAGAAGTTGGATACAATTGCTGGTAAATCCATCGGAAAAGCATCCGGACCGGGGAGTTCTTCCATACGGTTGGACATCTCGCGTAAGGCTTGGGCCCAACGGGAGGTAGAGTCAGCCAGCAGTAATACGCGCAACCCCATGCTGCGATAATATTCGGCCAGTGTCATAGCCGTATAGACGGACGCTTCACGCGCCGCTACGGGCATGTTCGATGTGTTACAAATGATGATGGTTCGTTCCATCAATTTCCGTCCGGTACGCGGATCATCCAGTTCGGGAAACTCGGTGAAAAGTTCGACAACTTCATTGGCGCGTTCACCGCAAGCTGCGACAATAATCAAATCCGCTTCGGCGTGTTTTGATAAACTGTGCTGCAAAACGGTTTTTCCGCAACCAAATGGTCCCGGGATAAATCCTGTTCCTCCTTCAACCATCGGATTAAGAGTGTCGATGATTCGGATTCCTGTTTCCATGAGTTTGAATGGACGCGGTTTCTCGCGAAATGCTTTAATCGGAATCTTCACCGGCCATTTCTGAGTCATGGTAACGGAATGCTGAACGCCTTTTTCATCTTCCAGTATAGCAATCGTATCATTGGTTGTATATTCATCGATATCAACAATCGAAATGATCGTCAATTTTCCATCAAGTTTGAATGGAACTAAAATTTTATGGTTGATCCAACTTTCTTTGACCTCACCCAGCCAGTCGCCGGCTTGCACGATTTCGCCCTTTTTAACTAAAGGGGTGAAGGCCCAATGCCGGGTATCATCGAGTGGATAGGTGTACTCGCCGCGCTGCAGAAAAATATGCTGCATCTTGTCTAAATCATTTTGCAATCCGTCGTAATTGTGGGATAACATCCCGGGACCTAAGGTTACTTCCAGCATGTGTCCGGCAAATTCGGCGCGATCGCCCACTTTCAACCCTCGAGTGCTTTCAAAAACCTGAACAAAGGCATTCTTTCCCATGATTTTAATGACTTCTGCCATTAATTTGACGCCTTGAAGGTCGATGTAACATATTTCATTTTGGGAAACCGGTCCATCAACCTCTACAATGACCAGGTTGGCGATAATGCCCTGGACTTGGCCTTTAGTTGGCATTCTTTCTCCCTCCGTTTATGGCAAACTCTTCTGAAAAAGTAAACGAGTTTTCCAACTCTCCGAGTAATTTACTAAAGAGTTTCTCGCCTTTTTCATTATCCAGTTTTAACCAACGTTCAACAATATTTAGTTTGATCCAATAAGCGATCACACGTTCAATCGTGAAATAATAAAAAAAGGTCGATTCATCCAGAAAATCCCAGCGAAGTAAATCGATCCCTTTTTCTCGTTCGAGCAGATTAGCATTTTCAAAAATCCGCAATAACTCGTCAACTACCGGATATTCCCGTGAAAGGTTGAAATCGGGGGCGTTGCTTTTAAGGATTTCATCTGTAACCAGTGAGTCAGTTAATAGATAGTTTTCCGCCTTGAAACCAAATTTCCGGCTATTCAGACCGATTAGCAGATTACGCAAATTTTGATCGAATTCAGCCCAGGCTCGTATAAAGGGATTACTATTTGCTTTTAAATAATCATAATACATGACCATAAATTCATCAGGTAAGCTTAACTGGGGAAATTGGCGGTACTCTTCCTGAAAATTTTTGATAAACGTAAGCATGTAGTGAGGTAAATTTTGATATTCCTTTATAGCATCAAGCAGTACTTCTTCAGTGTAGATACCACCCTGGAAAAATGGTTTGTCATTACGCTGCAGAATATTGATAATATTTTCCTGATCAATGGGAAGCGAAAACAACTCAATGAGTTGATAGTCATCGGGGTGGAGATGCCCGGCAAGTTCTTCACGGAAACTGCTGGCTGTCAGCGCCATCTTGGCTTCATCAATCAGAATGTCAGGCAACCCGGCAATAAGTGTGAAATATTGGCGGGACATATTTATTCGCCTCCGTAAAGAACCCGGATTGTCCGCGGACGCAAATAGGTTTTAAAGAAGTTTTCGAAATCATCGTCCGTAAAACTAATTTTAAATGATCCGTCTTTGGGACCGATTTTGAATCCACCCTTCATGCTTTCTTCAAAATTTACTTCCAGACCGCCTTTGATTAGTTTGTTACCGTTTTGAAGAAAATATTGTTGAAGTTCTTCTTCCTGTTTTTTCGGCAAAAGGATACTCAGCTCAACGTGTTCGCTATCGGCCACTTTCCAATTTTCAATGGCCTGAACAATAATTTTTTTCAGAAATTCCGTGTCCTCAAAAGCCTTCGTGACGGGTTGTTCCACTACCTGGGCAGTAATCAGGTTGACAATTTTCTGCTTAATCGAGCTAATGGCCTGTTGAGATGCCAGTTTAACTTCGGATTGAACGTTTTTGCGGATTTCATTGGAGCGCTGTCCCGCTTTCTCAATAATTTCGTTAGCTTCCTTTTGAGCGGCTTTAAGGATGGTTTCCGATTCCTGTTGCGCTTTGGCGATTATCTGCCGCGCTTCATTGTTCGCTTTTTCAACGCCTTCCTTGTAGATTTTGTCTGTCAATTCCTGAAGCTTTGACATTTTATCCTCCATTCTTTTGTTTTCCTTTGACAGAAATGTACTTGATATATAATGCAAAAAAAACAGTTTGTCAATTTATTTTTTTTTTATTGCGGACAAGTAATATCTCCAGAAATTTTTATGAAAATTTAGCGATTGGGAATCTTTTAACAAGGTTTGGGGATTGTAGCCGACATGATCCGTGGGAGTGATTTTTATTATAAATAAAGAATCATATAGGATCGATGCTTCAGGATGAAATTGTACTCCAATAACATAGGGATATTTTTCATGGACAATTGCTTCAACAATTTTTCCATCGCTACTCGTTGCGGAGATTCTCAGATGTTTGCCTAATTTTTTGACTGCCTGATGATGGGCGCTAAATACGATGGGTTGAGATTTGGGGTCGGTACCTAATTCAAATGCCCATTTATTTTCTGTAAAAATTATTGGATGAAACGCCCCATATAACAGATCCGAGCGATTTGTCAAATCGATCCAATAATTTTTATGCTGTTTATTGCGGGCCATTTCTAAGATATCTTCGAGGTAATTGGCATGATAAATTTCGCTGGGGATGTCCTGATAAAGCGTTCCGCCGGTAGCGACATTGATACTCTGCATGCCCAGGCAAAATCCCATCACGAGATAGCGCGGATTTTCTTCAAGTAGAGGTTTATATTTATCATTTTGTCGGCCTCCCAAAAGGTGGAATAAAAAAGAAAGTTCAAAATAGTGGCGCCAAGGATCGGTAATGTTGGATAAAAGGCTGGTTTTTTCGTTGAATAGAAAGGAGGGAATATCCGGCCCCCCATTAAAAATTATCCCCTGCGAAGATTCAAAAAGGAGTTTGAAATCATCGCTCCACCTATTCGTTTGAAATAATGAATCATCGGGAACTGAACTCTCGACAGGAAAGAGTTCTGCGCGGCCCGGCATGTTTTGCCGGATATATTTTTCGCTTTCCTCATACTGGTAATTTTCCTGCTTTTGGTAAACGCCGATAAAATAAAATTCATCTTCCGGAATAATGCTATACTGGCATAACTGATTCAGATTAAGCAAATTGGCAGCGGTAGGCCGCATGACGATGAGGACGGTTTTGTTGGCGGGTATGGTAAGCGCCAGACTTTGGACGATGCCGCCCCAAAGAACCAGCCAAACAATCGGAACAGTTAATAGTTTTAAGGATTTTGCCGGTTTTTCCATGGGTCCTCACTTATTAAACCGGAAAGCCGGTTTTGGCTTTCCGGTTTGATTGGATGATTATTCTTCGTTATTCATTTTTTCCAGTTCTTTAGCGCGATCAAAAGCTTTAGCTCCCTTTTCCTTGTTGCCCAATTGGACATAGCAGGTACCTAACAAACCCCAAACGTCTTTGTTTTCGGCATCAAGTTCACTTAATTTTTCCAGATGGGGTAAGGCAGCATCAAATTTTTTATCCATCACATAAAGCAGTCCCAAGTTATAAAGCGCGTCGACATCATCAGGGCTGATGCTGATCACACGTTCAAAAGCCTGAATGGCGCATTCGTAATTTTTAGCTTGAAAGCAACTAACGCCGATGTTATATTGGACGTCTTTATTATCCGGCTCTAATTCTGCGGCTTTTTCATAACAGACGCGGGATTTTTCGAAGTCTTTTCGTTCATCATAGATGCTGCCCATTGCGATATAAGTCAACGCATCCTGGGGTTTCAATTCCGTAATCTTTTCAAAGATCGTGATGGCCTCGTCTGTTTTACCCTTAGTTTGTAAAATAGCGGCTTTATCTTTGAGAGAGGTAAAAAGAAGACTGGTATCAGTGACGCTAACGGGTTTATCAATCGCTTCAATCGCTTTATCGAATTCAACCAACGCCAGATCTACTGAATCAAGCTGGATATAGATAATCCCTTTATTCACCCAGTTTTCGGGTTTGGTATTGTTGATAGTGATTGCTGTGTTGATTTTTTCCAGAGCTCCGGCGAAATCGCTTTTCTGCATCAGACCGACCGCGCTGTTGTATAAGGGAACCCATTCGTTATGTTGTGTATTGGTGATTTGTTCCTGGCGTTGGGGTGTTTTGTCGATTTCCAGACATTTATCGAATGCCTGATTCATGGGGACAAACATTTTCTTCTTTGCGTAACTGCTGCCGAGCAACCACCAGGCTTCGGCATTGGCGGGGTTTTGTTGGGTTTCAATTTGTAATTGTTCAATCGCTTTGTCCCAGTTGTTCTGCTGGATATACACTTTGGCGCCGGTGAAGTGCTGGCTTTCACAGGCGAAAAAAAGTATGATTGCTGTCAGTACCAAGGCGAATGATTGGCGAAGGTTAAAACGCATGGATTACTCCTTTGTTGGCTGTGGGATTATCGTGATACACAAGTTTACCTTGAGAAAAAACATGAGTCACTTTACCCGTTAGTTTTTGGTTGAGAAACGGTGAATTTTTGCAATTTGAACGCAGGTGATCCTCAGTGGGTATCCAAACCGCCCATGGATCAAATAGTGTCAGATCGGGATTTTGTCCGATTGTGATCGGAGGCAGCGTAATACCCGCAATTTTGGCTGGATTGGTTGTAAAACAACGGATAATATCATATAAACCCATCTCTCCCCGGGCAAACAACGTAGTTATGGCCAGGGAAAGCGCAGTTTCCAATCCAATAAATCCAAACGCAGATTGGTTAAAATTGCCCGATTTCATTGCATTTGGATGCGGGGCGTGATCAGTCGCAATCGCATCAATGGCGCCATCGCGTAATGCCTGAATTATCGCCTGGCGGTCTTTTTCCGAACGCAACGGCGGGTTGACTTTGAAACGGCCGGAATTCTCAACAATCTGGTCGGAGTTCAACGTGAAATAATGCGGAGCCGTTTCAGCGGTTACATTGACGCCCTGCTCTTTGAATTGTCGGATTAGACGGCAACTTTCCGCTGTGCTGACATGGCAAATATGCAACGGAGCGGATGCTTCCTGGGCGAGTTTCAAATCCTGCAGTACGGCCAAACTCTCAGTTAATGAGCCCTGTATCTTAAGATTCCATAAATCAGCCTGACGGCAATTATGGATAACACCTCCGGGTGACAATTGCGGATGCTCACAATGGCTGAATACTTTTAAGCCCAGAGCGTGTACGCGTTGCATGCCTTCTTTCATCAACCGCGGATTGGCGGTCCAAAAACCATCATCGGAAAAACCCGCCGCCCCGGCTTCTGCTATTTTTTCCAAAGGTGAAAGTGTCTCACCCTTTAACCCGATTGTCAGCGCGCTAAGTTGTGAGATACGGACTGTCGGGTGCGCCTGCCCAAAAATCGTGAGGTTTTGTCTCACTAATTCCGGTGTGTCGATAACGGGCCGAGTGTTTGCCATCGCTGTTAGTCGGGTAAATCCTCCGCTTAATGCCGCCTGGTAAGTATTTTCCAACGGTTCCGTCCGCGGCATATCAGATGGAATTCGTGTGTGCGTATGCAGATCAATAAAGGCATGGCTGATAAATTTCCCGTTTAATTCAACAACTTCAACTTTGTCCGCTTGATGCTGGATATCTTCTTCGGTACAAATTTTACCTGTACTGTCAAAAATTAAATCGCGATGTTGGATTTGCCCTTGAACGGTATCAACCACAATCCCGTCTTTGAGCAGTGTGAACTCTTTTTTCATCTTTGGTCATTCTAACTTTTTGGGGTATATATAAAAATTTTTCCTCTTTTTGTCAATAGTTTTTCCTTAAAATATAGCGTAAACCGAAAAAAGCGTTAATATTTATTGAAACTATCTCTTTTTGAACAATCAAAAGTGTAATATCGGCTTTGAATCCAAATACCCAAAATTGACTTGACTTTTAAGTAAACTCGCTTATATTATGTTATATGGAAATGCGTCTATTCAGTATATTAGCGTCCTTGAAACCGGATAAAATTCTGTTGCTTGGCGTCGGAATTCAGCGCTGAGTGTGTAAATTTTAGTGAGATGAACCGGCTTATTTTTTGAAAATGTAAACAGGGAGGGCCATTTGAGTAAAAAACGAGTACTTGTGGTGGACGATATGGAAATCAATCGTTCCATGATAAAAACATTTATTAGTCTGCTAGGGTTTGATGTTGAAACGGCTAATGATGGGTTGGAAGCATTGCGAAAAGCTACTGGCAGCACTTTTGATGCTATTTTTTCGGATGTTGAGATGCCGAATGTAAATGGGTTTGAATTATTAGCCCGTTTAAAAAAAAATCCGGCGACTAAATCAATTCCTGTTATTATGTTGACCACGTTGGACAAAGACGAGCATGTGAATAAGGCTCGTCAATTGGGCGCCGCTCATTATATTGTTAAACCGTTCAATAAAGACAAGATATTAAATGCGTTGCGTAGTGTTGGACTTTACCAATAGGCTCAACTTATAAGAAAGGCAGAATTTGATGCAGGAAGATCGTAGCGCGCTATTCGAAACCCTTGACCAATTTGAAGAGTTATTGTTAGATTTTGAAGATCATCTCGCTCATCAATTACCTTTAACAGATGATATACACCTTGTTTTTCGCGCCGCTCATAATTTAAAAAGCGGGTTAGCTATGGCCAATCTACCGGCGAGTTCCCAGCTCATTCATGTGATTGAAAATCAGTTTGACGATTTGCGTAATGGACGTCGTAATCCTTCAAAAGAGCTTTTGGATTGGGGGCTTAAAGCTGCTGATTTAATTAAATTGAACCTGGTTGGCGAGGGCGAAAGCAGCCAGGAACTGGAGAGACTTACTTCTTTTATAGACAATTTCTTCAGCCAGCCGCTTTCAAGTATTCCTTCAACAACAGAATATGGCCTCTATTTAACGATCCCTCAGAAACTGTTGATCGACGAGGCTATGGCCCGTGGTGAACATGTTTACGTAATAGAAAAACTCATTAGTACAACGATTAGTGAGGATGATTTTAAATCCTTGTTAATTTTTGATGATATCCGCGAAGTCGGCCGACTTCTGGTGCAGTTTCCGGACTTCGAATTGCTGAATCGTAATCAAAGCGAAACAGTTTTAAGCATTATCTTTGCTTCGGATAAAACTATCGCTGAGCTTGAAACCATGATTTTTGATCCTTTTCACGAAGTTTCACTTAATCAACCGAAACAAATTTTGCGGGATTTTCAGGGGAGTCGGCAATGGCTTCATATTTTAGTCGTTGAAGATGAATTGACAACCCGACTGCTGTTGCGCAATATGTTGTCGGAATATGGAATTTGTGATGGCGCTGTGAATGGGATCGAAGGATGGGAAGCCTGGCGTATTGCCTTGGAAAAGGAGGTCCCATATCACTTGGTTTTTTTGGATATTAAAATGGATGGCCTTAATGGCATTGAATTGCTGAAAAAAATCAGAGATAGGGAAAAGAAAGATTCTATCTATGGTAAAAACCGGACCCGAATTGTGATGTGCACTGGGGTGCAAGATATTAATATGGTATTTGCTACGTTTCGCTTGCAGAGTGATGGTTATATTATTAAACCGGTTTCCAAATTGGCGATGACGAAGCAGATTCGCAAATTGAACTTGTTTAATTAGCGGATTTTGATACTCATCAGAGCGATAAAGGAAAGTAATAGGGAGAATATCCAAAAGCGTACGACAGTTTTAGGTTCAGCAATCCCTTGATGGATAAATGAATGGTGGATCGGAGCCCTCAAAAATATCCTCCGGCCAATGCGGTTTCCCACTTTTTGCTGCATAAACGATGAAAAAATTTCAAAGACAAATAACCCTCCCGCAATAAGAAAGAGAATTTCCTGTTTGGTCGAAATGACAGTGATCGCTAAAATTGACCCTATACTCAGCGATCCGGTATCGCCCATGAATATTTCCGCAGGATAGGTGTTGAACCATAAAAAACCCATCAATCCACCCATCAAAGCCGCAATAACGACGGTCAGTTCCGGCATGGCTGGTATATAAGTGAAATGATAATGACCTGATATAATTCTGTTGCCGATTACGTAAGTAAATACTCCATACACGCCATACGTCATTAACGCCGTACCGGTCAGCAGGCCGTCGAGACCATCACCGGCGAGTATGTACATGAGGTCTACCGCAACCCGCACCAGCCCGATTCCATCGACCCGGAGGCCGCCAATTCCGCCTGGCAGCAATTGCGCCAGAAAGTACTCGGCCGGGCCAAACTTGAACGCCACCTCGGTCAGCGGTGCAGCGAAG
>CAZWDO010000001.1:241542-258385 GCA_964632485.1 uncultured bacterium | reverse complement strand
GACCATCGGTAATGTTGAGACTGTTAATAATCGAGAAAAAAACAAAAACAATGAATAGAACATATAAAACCGGACCGATATCCATCAAAGGCTCTTTGTAAAAGGGAATATAAAGTTGGGTACGCATCTCAACTGGCAGGGGGGATGCGGGGGAAATCATATAAATCGCAAAAGGGATAATATAACCCAACATCAGTAATGTTTTTGCTTTTTGGCTTAATCCTAAAAGTGAGCTTTTATATTTAACTTTTTGCCAGTCGTCGAAACAACCGACAAGGCCAAAATATAGAAGAGCTGAGGCGCTGATAATGACAAAAGGATTGGTAAGTTGGGCCCACGCTAGCAGGGAAACGAAAACGGAGCAGATGATCAGAAGTCCTCCAGCGGTTGGGGTTCCTTTTTTAGAAGCGCTGTCGATAGATTGATAATCGCCGGAAGTGTCTCGCATTCGATGATGGTAAAGAAAAATAATAAAACGATATCCTACAATCAAGCTAAAAAGCAGTGAAGTGGCCATGGCCGCGAGGGCGCGGAATGTAATGTAGCCAGATAAGCGGAAAAAACCGAATTTAACTCCTAGGGCTTGGAGCCATTGAATGATTATTTCAACCATGGGGGTCCTCTTCCAATAAATGTATCAACTCCCCATAGTGGGATCGAATATGAAATTGGGGGGAGAAGGTCGGTGATATGATGAGAATTCGTTTGACGAAATTTCTTAAGTTTTCTGTATTTTTCAATCGCCCCAGTTGGGATGCCTGGAAGATGCTTTGGATCAAAGATTGACGTAAATGGATGTTTTTATGTGTCTGAAAGCGTTGAGCAATGGAAAAAAATTCCTGTTCATTCTGGCATAACCATGGCAGGATCAACAGAGCTTCTTTTTGGGTCTCAAAAGGCTGACGACAGGATTTGGCTATTTTTTTAATAAGTTCGGACATTGCAGGATGATCGCGGAATTTTTCTAAATGTCGGCGCATCAGCTTGATCGATTCGGTGCGAACCTCGAAATAGGAATCTGCTAAACCCGCTAAGATCAGTTTTTCGATAATGGGATGAGCCGTGGATAAGCGACTCGCTGCCGAGATCAAATTGCGTCTTTGAAAACCGTTGTAGGTGGCAAAGTTTTTGAAAAAATCGATAATCGCGGATTCATTGCCTAAAGCGCCGGCTAATTTGATGGCTTTATTAATATCTTCCCAGCGGGTGGACCGTTGAAATTCATGTAATCGATTGTTATAGTATTTTACAAGGTAGTGATGAGAACCGAATTCCTGGTTAAGTTTTGCCAGATAGATCACGAGTTGATCGAATTGCAACAAATGGCTGGTTAACTCAGGTAGTATTACTTGATCAATAAATTCGATGTTTTGGACATTTCCGAATAAATTGGCGATGGATTCAGCAATGCGTGACCGATATCCGGAAAAAAAGAAATGTTCCATATTGGCTTGGAGGATTTGTCGCTGGTTTTTTTCAGTAATTAATTCAATCAAATCCTGGGCGATATCATTCCAGCTAATTTCAATTTCACCATTTTCATTGCGTTTTTCGAATACAACCCGACACGCGTGTCGCGCGGCTAATGTAAATGCATTCAGTTCCTGATGATCACCGGGTAATCCCCATTTAGGTATCAGAATGGCGGCTTTTTTCAATGCCGCGAGTTCTGCTACGGCTCCAGCTCCGGCTCTCGTAAGGATGATGTCGGCTAACTGCTGGTATTGAATCAGATCGTGCCTATATTCAAAGACTTGTCCCCAAACTTGACCGGAATCAGGTTTGACAAACTGATTGCAATGAGTATCAATATAATCTGGGATTTGTGAACGAAGCTCCATCATGGTTTGCTCGAATGCTTTATAATTGTCTTTGCTCATCCCGGTAATATGAACCAGATAAATATCGTCGCGTTTTGCTAAAAATTTCACTATTAAAGGGATTAGTCGGTTGATGGAACGGGCTCCCATTGAACCCCCATAACTAAGAATAACTAGTTTTTTCGGCGGAATTTGAAGTTTTTGACGCAATTCATTTTCGTCCCAGGATTCACAATAGGCGGGTCTTAGGGGATAACCGCTATAAACACATCGAGTGCTCCATAAGTAGTAAGCGGATTCACGAAAGCTGACCAGCACCAGATCTGCAAAGAGCGATGCAAATTTGTTGAATATTCCGGGAACTACATTTTGTTCCTGAATCACAATACGTATCTTCAGCAGCGGTTTTAAAAAAAATGCCGCGAACACCACCGGCGCGGAAACATAACCGCCAGTAGCCACGATTACATGGGGACGAAACCGGAAAAGGTGATAAATCGCTTTGAACACTCCTTTTATAAGTACGTAAAAGAATAGAAGACGTCTTGAATGGCTGACCCCTGCAAATGGAGCTGAAGAAATATGTAGGAGAGGAATCTCAGTTTTTGGTATAATAACCCCCTCCGCTTTGTCTTGATTTCCAAGATACAGGCATTCCTCCACCAGCCCGGCCTCTTTTAGGATTTGATAAATTGTCAATGCCGGGTAAATATGACCCCCGGTACCTCCCCCGGTAAAACAAATGCGGAGTTTGCGTTTCATTCGCGGTTCCATATATTGTCAATCAACCGGGTGCTGCCCAAAAAAACCGCACTGGCAAGAACCACTGAGGGTTGATACTCTGTAAGTGGCTCAAGTGTGTCGGGATCGATTGCATTGATATAATCGACTGTAAATGCTCCTTGCGCCGTCAATTCTTGTTTTATTTGTTCGATAATCTCTGGCCAGGATTGCTTTTTTTCGTTGGCCTGGTTCATCCCTTTTTTAAGAGTTTGGTAGAATAAAGGCGCCTTAGCCCGATCATCAACTGATAGATAGCAGTTACGGGAACTCATGGCTAAACCATCTGATTCCCTTACAATGGGGCATATCGTGATTTGAATTGGGAAATTGAGATCCTGAACCATTTGACTGATCACGCGGGCTTGCTGGAAATCTTTTTGTCCAAAATAGGCGCGATCGGGTTGGACTATATTGAAAAGCTTAGCGACAACGGTCGTCACTCCCCGGAAATGTCCGGGACGGCTTTTACCACACAGATGTCGGGATAGTTCATCTACATCAACCCAGGTTTGATATCCATCCGGATACATCAATGCGTCGGTTGGAGTGAATACAATATCGGCGCCTGCTTCTCTCAACAGACGGCAATCTGTCTCCAGGTCTTTGGGATATCGGCCTAAATCCTCTTGTGGACCAAATTGCGTGGGATTGACGAAAATAGTAACGACAACCCGTTCATTTTCTTCTCTGGCTTTTTGCGCCAGACTGAGATGCCCCGCATGTAAATATCCCATAGTTGGAACCAATCCAAGTTGTAGGCCTTCGGACCTAAAGGATTTTAAGATTATACGTAGTTCCGTAATGTCATTGACGATTTTCATGCGTTAATCCTCAATGGGAATTGGCCGATTCGCGGCATCAACTAAAATAACCCGGGGTTGATGCCTGAAGAGCGCTTCTTGATCGATATAACCGTATGCTGTGATAATCACTTCATCATTAATTTGAACCAGTCGGGCAGCGGCGCCATTCAGAATGACATTGCCGGAATCAGACGGCCCAACAATAATATACGTTGAAAAACGCCCACCGGTGGTGATATTATAGATTTCAACATACTCATAGGGAGCCATCCCACTTAGTTTTAAGAGCGTCTCATCAATTTCAATGCTGCCTTCATAATTGAGATCGGCCCCGGTAACCCGAGCGCGGTGTATTTTGCCAATTAACGCTTTTCGTAACATGGTTTTTCCTTCTGTGGATCACAATTCTTGCCGTGGAAATTGATGTGTTTCCACTTCTTTTTTATATTCAAGAATGGCATGCTCGATTAAAGAATGGAGCTCGGCATACCATTTGACAAATCGGGGTTTAAAATCCGGGTTTAAACCTAAAATATCATGTAAGACTAAAACTTGACCATCTGTAGATGGGCCGGCAGCGATTCCGATTGTCGGAATGGCCAACCGTTCTGAAATCGTCTTTGCCAGCAGAGCCGGAATATTTTCGAGTACCAAAGAGAAACAGCCGGCTTGCTCGAGTTTGAGCGCCGAATCGAAGAGCTTTTGAGCGGTCGCTTCATCGCGTCCTTGCTGCTGATAACCTCCCAATGTATTAATTGATTGCGGGGTTAATCCCAGATGGCCCATCACAGGGATTCCGGTTTCTACCAGACGGTTAATTACGCCAACTAAATATTCGGAGCAACCTTCGACTTTCACGGCTTGGGCCCCAGTGAGCTGGAGAACTCGTCCTGCATGCGCAATAGCCTGTTCTACCGAGATTTGATACGTTAAAAATGGCATATCAATGACGATCAGTGGGTTGCGTGTGGCCCGAACTACCGCTGAACCATGCTGGATCATCACTTCAAGCGAGACGGGTAGTGTCGATTCATAGCCGTAAAGTACATTCCCGACCGAGTCGCCTACGAGAATCATATCGATATCCGTTTTATCACAAATCTGGGCAAAATAGTACTCATATAGGGAGAGCATTACAATTGGTTTTTTATTTTTAAACTGGAGGATGGAACGAATAGATTTGCGTGCCATACATTTTCCTTATAGCGAATTCAATTGACGGAAGTGGACAGCGCCTAGCGCTGAACCAAAAACTGGCCGGTTAGGGAATATCGGAACAATTTCAGGAGCAACCATCTTCAATCGTTCAATGATAATGGAGGAGACCAAGGGGTGTTGGATCGGATATCCTATAAATACGATATGATTAAATGACTGACTTTTAGCGCAAAAAACCGCCAGATTGGTTATTTCTGTTGCCACAAGGTTCACAAGGCCCCAGGCGATATCCTCAGTGGCGCTTTTGGCTGTTAATTGCCCTAAATGAGAGGCTGTCGCATGCGCCGGTACGATTCCAATTCCGCTTCCGATTATCTCTCCAACTGTAATATCCACTTTCGCTGATTCCCCTCGTGATGCAAATTCAAAAAGAGTCTGAACCGGCTGCAAAGATTGAGGGAAAAGATATCGGGCGCACCCATTGAGTGTACCACCCCCCAGACCGGATCCACCCAGATGTTGGTAATGTTTAAGTTGTGATCCAACAATACAGGTACCTGTTCCTAAACTAATACATAATAAACGTTTAAGTAAGGGGGAGAAATATTGGCATCCTGCGGCTATAGCGGCAATCTCATCAATTCGTTCTGTGACGATAGAAGCGTCCACATCGATAAATTTCGATCGTCCGCCCGTTATAAATAAGCGGATTTCCGAATCAGCAAGTGGAGGATACCATGATGTTAAAAGATGTCGATCAATTCTTTGTATGTTTTCAGGTTCAATAACTTCTGCATGGAGTATTTTTTTTGCCTCTAAAACGACGATTTTATGAAAGCTACACCCCAGATCAATACCAATACTAAGCATTCTGATTGCGTTTTTTTGTAATAATTAGCTCTCTGCCACCCTGGTCGAAGGCCATTTCGTCCATGAATGAACTAATCAGCAATATCCCCCGGCCGCGTGGATTCATAATATTTTCAGGCAGAGTGGGGTCGGGGACTTTATTTAAATCAAAACCATCCCCTTCATCTATGATATGAAACACAATTGAATCGTGGTCCACTTTTTTGATAATTTGAACCTGTTTACTTCTGTCCATTTTATTCCCATGTTCGATTGCATTCATTAACGCTTCATGTATTGAAAGGCGAATGTTATTGACTTCCACGACATTACACATATTATAATTAATCAGATCGATGGTTAAATAGACAGCAATACCATCGACTAATTCCGTATCGCTGGGAAATCGTATCATGGTTTCAATCGTGATATGGGGAAAAATCCGGCTCTGCTTGACAAATTTGTCTTTAATCTTCAATATTTTAAGAATAACTTGAAAAACTTCTTCAAAATCGAAGGGTTTACGAATGAAGTTACTGGCGCCCAGTTCCAGCGCTTTTGCCAAATGATGGAATTCCGCATATCCGGACATTATAACGACTGGCATTTCCGGCTGCAATTTGCGAATGTTTTGAAGCATTTCGATACCATCCATTACGGGCATTTTTATGTCGGTAATGACAACATCGAATATCTCTGTTTTAATCTTTTCGAGGCCTTTTAACCCATTTTCAGCTATAACCACTCGAAACTTCGGGTTAGATGCCAGAACTTCCGATAGCAGTAGACGAATATCAGGATCATCATCGACGACGAGTATATTAAATTCACCGTTCATGTCACAGTTCCTTAATTCGGGGTTTGAAGAGTTGTTAAACTATCGTTGAGCAACTGCGCAGGTTCCATCGTTGGAAAAATTTTAAGGGCTTCACCCAATTTTTGGCGAGTAATAGCAATATCGCCATCGGCCAATATCCGGCGGGCTTCCAGGTAGGCTTTCTCTGCATCATCAATTTTTATCTTTAGCGCTTCTGTATAAAGCGAATCAGCGTGATAAAATTTCAGTGAATCAAGGATGGTATAATGCGGAACACCATAATTACGTAATGAAATTGCTACCGCATAACGCCAATAGATCTCCTTTTTAAATTCCCTCGGTAGATCCGGCCTCATTTTTAAGGTATCAGACGCCTGGTTAATAATTATCCCATATTGACATTGATTCATCGCTTCATCCAGCAAGGCAAGGAATCCCTCAGCTTTTTTCTTGGATTTTCCACAATATAGCATTACCAACACCAAACCTAACATCAGTACAGTTAAATAATACCATCTACGCATCATGAATACTCCTGTTTTGAAATTCTTTTGTATATTAACTTATTCTTATTTAAAAGTCAACAATTTTTTTTAAAATTTATTGGCTTGACAAAAAATCCGGTTTACCCTATTATTCAGTATGCAGTTGAGGGAGACATCCGGATACTGATTTGAAATTTTCTGCGCGTTTTGTTTCTGTGTCTATTTTTTGCTTAAACCCACCGGAGAATGAACTTCTCAATTCTCATCCATCAGGAAAGGAAAGATAAAAATATGTCATATCCGCTGAAATTTGTGCCGATTGGCCAGGAGAAAATTTGGGGGGGGAGCCGATTGGTCAAAGATTACGGAAAACCGTTTCCTCTTCAACAGCCAATTGGAGAATCCTGGGAAATCGTGGACCGTGAGGAATACCAATCAATTGTTGCCAATGGTGTGTGGGCGGGATTATCTTTAAGTGAGATTTTAAAATCGAATCGACGGGAAATCATGGGAGAATTATTAGCGCGTCGCTATCCGGGCCGATTCCCCTTGCTGATAAAACTGATCGATGCTATGGACGATTTATCTGTACAGCTTCATCCTGACGATGATCAAGCGCTGGAAATGGCTCGGGATCTGGGAAAGACTGAGTTCTGGTATATAATGGATACTCAGGATGATACAAAGGTAAATTATGGAATTAATCCGGGCTGGGAGGAAGAATCTGTCCGGTATCGCATCGGTAGTGAGGATGTTTTGGAAACGCTGGCAATTCATTCCATTAAACCCGGGGATTCGCTTTTCATTCCCCCGGGATGCGTTCATGCGATCCTGGAGGGAACACTTTTAGCGGAGATACAAGAAAATTCCGATGTGACCTGGCGCATTTATGATTGGGGCCGGGTGGATAAACAAGGGCAACCCCGGCAATTACATGTGGAGCAGGCGCGTAAATGTTTGCGTTTATATCCGGATCTGACAATCCTTCCCTATAAAAAGGGAAATAACCTATTAGCCGCTTCACCTTATTTTACAGTCCGGCAAATTGAATTCCCCGCCGGCATGGTTGAAAAGCCATCAATTGAAGAAATGGTAATAATCCTGGTTTTAAATGGGAGCGGTTACTTGAACGCTGAGCGCTTCGTAGCGGGCGATACATACCTGATACCGGCAAATATTGCGGAACTTCATGTATCGATTAATAGTTTAGAAGATTGCCGTATGTTATGGATTACGATTTAAACAAGGAGCTGATTATGAAAAAGCCTTTTGCGCTGATTATACGCGATGGTTGGGGTTATAACCCCCGGCCCGATTACAATGCCATCTATCACGCCAAGACTCCCAATCATGATATATATTGCGCCCATTATCCCACGACTCTGATTTCGGCCTCTGGAGTTGATGTCGGATTGCCTGACGGAAATCAGGGATCCAGTGAAGTGGGTCATTTGAATATGGGCGCCGGCCGGGTAGTGTATCAAAATCTAGTACGGATTAATAAAAGTGTGAGTGATGGCGAGTTTTTTAAAAATCAACGCATGATCGACGCTCTTAATTATGCTAAAAATGAGGGTTGCCGCGTCCACTTGATGGGATTGGTCCAGGATCAGGGGGTCCATGCTCATACTGATCACTTGCTGGCTTTAATGAAATTTGCCAAACAACAGGGATTATCATCCCGCCAATTGTTGGTTCATGTTTTTTCCGATGGCCGCGACACGCCGCCCAGCTCTACTATGTCCTATGTCCAACCGGTCCTCGATTTTATTCAAGCCGAACAAACAGGGCATATCGCTTCTATTTCGGGACGTTATTATAGTATGGATCGCGATAATCGCTGGGATCGAGTGCAGTTGGCTTATGATATGCTGACCCAGGGAATTTCCACGCGGCCCCCATTTGCTGGTATTGAGCAAGCCGTTGCCGATGCCTATAATTTAGGCGAGACAGATGAGTTCATTAAACCCCGCATTACTAATGATTTTGAACCTATCCGGAGCGGTGATGTTGTCGTGTTTTTCAATTATCGACTGGATCGGACCCGCGAGTTGACCCGGGCGTTTGTTGAAAACGAGTTCAGCGAGTTTCCCGTGCTCGCTCTGGAAAAACTGACATTTATCTGCATGACCGAGTATTATGATGGGGTAGCCAACTCTACGCGTGCTCACGTCGAGATTCTTTTCCCTCCTATTGCCTTAGTCCATCTTTTTGGACAGGTTTTTGCCGATCTTGGCCTGCGTCAACTTCGTATTGCCGAAACCGAAAAGTATGCCCATGTTACTTTCTTTTTCAATGGTCAAAGCGATGTTGTTTTTGATCAGGAAGACAGAGTTCTAATCCCCAGTCCCCGCGTGGCTACCTATGATTTGCAACCTGAAATGAGCGCCGTTGAAGTTAAAAATAAAATAATTGAGCTGATTAATGCCGATCTGTATGATTTAATAGTACTTAATTTTGCCAACCCTGATATGGTGGGTCATACCGGTGTATTTGAAGCGGCTGTTAAGGCGATTGAAACCGTAGATGCTTGCGTGGGTGAAGTTGTTCAAACGATCCTTAATAAGGACGGAGTTGTGTTTTTAACCTCTGATCATGGCAATGCGGAACAAATGATTGATTATGAAACCGGGCAGCCGCATACAGCGCATACAACCAATCTGGTCTGGCTGCATCTGATTTCAAACCGTTCTTACCTGCAAAAGAATCGCATCCAGTTGAAAGTTGGCGGACGTTTGGCGGATATAGCGCCGACAATGTTGTCTCTAATGAATATTACACCACCCAAGGAGATGGATGGCGCCAATTTGCTGAATTGATTTAAATACTGGCTGCCGCAGGTTCAATTTTTTTGACCCGCCGTAAATGGCGTCCGCCTTCAAATTCAGTGTGAATAAAGGCCAGCACAATTTGTAACGCCTCCTGGGGCGACTGGTTTTTGGCTCCAAGCGCCAGCGCATTGGCGTGGTTGTGTTTGCGAGCCATCTCCGCCAAATATGTGTTCGTGCACAATGCAGATCGAATTCCTTGTATTTTATTGGCGGCTATGTTCATTCCATTTCCAGTCGTACAGATAACGAGCGCTGCTTCCGCTTGGCCATGAACCACCGCCAATGCGGCTTTTTGGGCATAATCGGGATAATCACAGCTCTGTTCCGAGTCAGTTCCAAAATCCAGTAATACGATTTCATTTTGCGGTAGGTTTTCAATTAAATACTTTTTTAATTGATATCCCCCATGGTCGGAAGCAATTGCGATGCGTATCATAGTTCTCCTTATCATAATGAAGATTACCTGACTATCGATTCGATCACCATTTGAGCGAGTGTTTAAAGACCTGTTTCCTTTTTATGGGTTTTGCGCGAACCTACATTAACACTTCTTAAAAAGCTCAAGGCTTGATTTTTTATAAGTCCTGTAAAGTATAATAATCACAATATAATTTGTCAAGATAAAAAATGCGGAGTATTTTTTTTTCATATTGACAATCCCCACGAATTCGTTTATATTAGTATAGCAACTTTAACCGGGGATAGAAATGGCATTAATAAAAATCTCTGATTTAAAAGTCGGGATGAAAATCGGCAAAAATGTCTATAACAAAGATGGTGTATTACTATTGGAGAAAGAAGTACGGATTTCCTCTCCCAAGCAAGTCGATATTTTAATGAAAGAAGGGATTAAGTACGTCAACGCAACCTTGCCGGGAGTAACTGTTGATGAGGAGCGAGTGAATGAGGTTACTAAGACCATCGACGCTACAGAAATGGTGTTAAATGACATTACCGCAAAAATCGAATCCGCCCGCGCCCAAATTAATAAAGTCGTCAATCTTACCGGTGAGATTTTTAATAAAGTAATTGATGAGAATAATATCAATGAAGAAATGGGCCAAAAATCAAAGGCAATCGTCAATGATTATATTGTTGATATCGAAGCTAATTCAGAAATCTATGCCAGTCTTGAGGAAATCAAGGATAAAGATCAAAATTTATTGAATCATAGTGTCCATGTCTGTACCAATGCCTTACTTCTTGGGATGCATCTGAATTTTAAGAAAGAAGAGTTGATTCGCCTGGGTACGGCCGCATTGCTTCATGACATGGGTAAAATTAAGATTGATAACCGGATATTAAGTAAAATCGGAATGCTAACTGAGGCCGAGCAAAAGGAATTGGCCAAACATCCCGGGTTTTCTGAATACTATTTGCGTAAAATGGGAAATATGGATGAGGAAACTATTCATTATATTCTTATGCACCATGAATATTACAATGGCAGTGGCTATCCGCAAGGAGTATTGAATACTGAATTGAATCAATTGATTCTCGTTACCTCGAATATTTATAACAATTTGATTGCGAACGCCGATATTTCGCGACGCGTCAGCCCGGTTATCGCATTAAGAAAAATGAACGAAATGGTGGATAAGGAAATATCGCGGGAAATTTATATGAATTTGTTGGAGACAATTGGATTTTATCCAGTAGGAACATTGGTCCAACTCGAAAATGGCGATGTGGGAAAGGTCATTATGCAAAACAAATCTGAGCCTCAACACCCAAAGGTATTGATTAAGTTCGATCGCTACCGGAATCCCAAAACAAAGATCGTTGATACGTCTCTAAAAACACGGGCCGGTTCGGCCAGTAAGTATTTGTATCGAATCGTAAAGGTCATCGATACCCGGTGATTTAAATGATGAAACATACACTTTCTTTTGTTTTGGTTTTCGGACTGATGGGTATATATCTTTTATATGGGCAGGAATTAAATATCAGGAAAATAGAATTGAATTTCGTCCATGGAGTGGCCGTAAGAAAAATTGTTGAGGATACCTGCGGATTTATTTATTTAATCACTCAAAAAGAAATCTTCAAACTCACTGGATTCAATTATGAAAAAGTTTTTACAATTAAATTCAATGAAGAGAAAAATTCGATTTGGAATGCGATTTTTTTGCCGAATGGCCGCGTATGGGTTCTCACAAAGAAAAACATTCAAATTTATACTCAGTCTAATTGGGAAAAACTTGATGAAATTGTAAGGGCTGACGAATCTCCAAAAACAATGCTAAAATTTGGCCATAATCAATTGGCGATTAAATGGGAGAATAATCTTCATCACGGTGCGCGGTTGATCCTTTATGACCCAACCGGATCCGCTTATGATTCTTTGGATTTTTTAACTGATAAAAATGAGATAGCAGTTTCTCCTGAAGATCAATCGCTTTGGATCCAAAAAAAAAATGAGTTGATCCGTTATACAGATACAGATATTCAAAAATATCCTATTAAACAATGGATGGATAGATTAATTTCTATTATCCCTGTCAATGATACAATCGCTTATGGGATTATTCGCGGTGAAAAGAGTATCCGAAAGGCGGTCAGGATGAATCCGCGTTCAGCCGTGGTGACACCCCTTTTCACATCTGATAAATTGATCATTCCGTTTTGGCAAAGCCCTACCTTAACCTATTTTGTGAGCGGGGATAAAATATTGACGTATCGGGATAACCGTTTTTTGGATTCGGTACAAATATTTGCGGAGCAGGGAGATGGTGTGCTGTGTGGAATGGTTGATTCCAGAAAATTAGTTTGGTTTGTGTCACTTACTAAACTTTATTGCATTGCCAATCCGCTGTTTAGTCCCTTTCTGCTTGATTCTATGACGTATGAGATTAATGATTTATTGGCGTTTAATCATCAATTACTTATCAATTCCAATTCTAAAATTATCTCTGTTGACACTAATATGCAAACGCAGGTGGTTTATCACCATGATAATCTACGGGATTTGATTGCAATTGATGACACAATTTTGGGGGTGAAGGACAAATTTCATACGATTGAATACCTTAATACCAACAATTGGCAATCAATGGGAAGAAAAAAATTGCCTTTTTTGGCAAATATTGATATCAAGTCTTTTTTTTGTTTTCAAAATGAACAATATGTTATGCTTAAAAAAGAGATATTGCGACTGAATTCTTCCGGGGGGATTGATACTGTATTCAATGTTGATTCCTCAGAGGCGTTTTACTTAAAATATATTCATCGGGGTGATAGAGCGGATGTCATTTTACGAAAAACTTTTAAAAATACGATTTCTGATTCCTACGGCACATTTTTTATGCTGTTTGATTTCTTTATAAACGAAAATAATTTGAAGTTGCCCGCTTTTTTAAATAAATATTTTTATGCCTATCAAATCAGTCCCGATTCGTTTTATTTGATTAATAACGATTCCCTGTTTATAGGGAATTCCGATTCTGTACGTTTTGTTCAGCATATTCCTGAAGGTTTAAAATTGATTGACATGTTTGTTGATCCCTCTCGAAATCTGTGGGTAAGTATATCCGGAGAAGTTTTTGTTTTTTATCCCCATGGAGGGGGCCGATCTTTTTCATCATCTGATGGATTGACTAAAAAAGATAAATCGTTAAATATTAATATAATGCTTGTCTGGAACCAGCGATTTTTATTGTTTCCACGGAAGGGCTCGTTTTATCTTTATCAGGCGGATATAAATGAAAAAATCCCCCAATTGCAACCCATCCGTATTGAAAACTTCTGGGCAGGTAATTCACGGATTGATTTAAATAAACCAATAAAACTTAACTATTTGGAAAATAATTTTCAATTTGAATTGGCTGATCTAAATTATCAGGCTGATCATGAATTAGACTATTTCTATCGGATTGATCCCATTATGAGCGATTGGTCTCCACTGCTTAATCCTCCTTACGTTTACGCGTCGGGATTGGAGCATGGCGCTTATCGGGTACAGTTTCGTGTTGCAGATAAATTCGGTATAAATAGCCAAACTACTCCGGAATATGAAATTGAAATTGTGCTTCCCTTCTATCTTTCGAATTGGTTTTATTTTGCGATCGGCCTGACAATGGCCGGGATTGCCATATCTTTTATCAGAATGCGTTATCAGCACCAAAAAAAGATATTCCAGCTTAAGCAATCGTATATTAATACCTTGGAAAATGAAGTGAATATAAAAACAGAAGAGTTGCAACACTACTCCGAATCTTTGGAAGAGATGGTCCGTCAAAAAACGGCTGAATTGATTCGCGCTGAAATGAAATATAAACGAATTATCGATCAAACGCAGGAGATTATCTTTATCATTAACCGCCAGGGTGAGTTTCAATATTTAAATAAAGTGGGTATAAATTTTTTAAATTTGAAATCTTTAGATCAAGTTTCATCTTTGGGAATTACCAGTATATTATCCCCATACAAACTCAGGCGAATTCTCAAAATTCTCGATAAGAAAAAAAGTGTGGTTAATTATCGCACGAAAATCAGTGTTAAGAGTGTGAATTATACTTTTTTACTAACAGTGCTCATCAATACGGAAAATCCGGAATCTCCTCTTTATGAAGGTGTTCTAACCAATGTTTCTCAATTAGTAGCGTATGAAAGCGCTCTTTCTCAGGCGCGAAAGCTTGAAAGTCTGGGTATTCTGGCCGGAGGAATTGCGCATGAATTCAATAATTTAAACGCTGTTATCAAAGGATTTAGCGACCTTCTCTCTAAAACTCAGGTCAATGAAAAACAGTCAAGGTATTTACAACAGATTCTAAATGCCTCTTCAACACTTTCCCGGTTGACCAGCCAAATTCTATCCTATTCCAGGCAACAACCCTATGAAAGCAAGTGGATCAATCCGGCTTCAGTCATCCATGATGTCTGTTCAATGATCGAACATTTCCAAAATACCACAATTCAAATTTATATAAATATTGATGAAAAAAGTCTGCCTTACCAGATTTATGTCGATCCCCACCAGCTAAACCAGGTTATTTTAAATTTGGTCCTCAATGCTAAGGATGCTTTGCAGGAATGCGATTCGAAAGAAATTATCATTTCACAATCTTTTATCTCTATTAACGAATCACTGACGATGTTGGATGAGCAAATCAGTTATGGCGATTATTTGGAAATTTCTGTGAAAGATAATGGTCCGGGGATTCCACGCCATATCCAGCAGAAAATATTTGAACCGTTTTTTTCTACTAAACCTGTTGGTAAAGGCACCGGTCTGGGATTGTCCATGGTATATGGACTGGTAAAACAACATAGCGGATATATCCGTCTGGAATCAACTCCCGGGGAAGGCGCCACTTTCCGTTTGTTTTTTCCTATTTCCATGTCTGATATTCCTCCCGCTCTATTAACCTAATCTGCCTGATCGCTTGTTTGAAGATTCCAATTAAAAAAAAATTGGTAGCATAAATAGAGGTTATTGTCGGTAATTGAAAGCAGAATGGCGAAATGCACTGGAACCCTGTATGAAATAGAGTTCGGTGAGAACCCTCCCATTTTGGCGCTGTGTCTGAGCAGATTTTTTTTTCCGTCTGAAACGCTCTGACTTGGCGTTAAATTTGGATACTATGTGTCGATTTTATATATATTATTGTGGAACTCAGAATTTTTTAAAAATAAAACATTGACTTTTATAATCTATTGTTTATATTAAATATATAGAAAATATCAATTTACTTATGAAAGGAGCGCCGTATGATTGATAAAAGCTATCGGTTTCTCTTAATTAATATTCATGGTTTATTGCGGGGGCGCCAGCTTGAATTAGGCAGAGATGCCGATACTGGTGGACAAACCAAATATGTGCTGGAATATGCTCAGGAGTTAGGGCAGCATCCGCAGGTGAATTCCGTGGTTGTGTTAACTCGGCAGATTCATGATAAAAGGTATAGTGCGGATTATAATGAAGAAGAGGAGATTTTATCGCCGAATGTTCGGATTTTGCGTGTTGCCTGCGGTGGAAAACGTTATATCCGTAAGGAGCGTTTGTGGCCGCATCTGGATGAATTTGTCGATAATGCCTTGAGAATTTTGAAGAGTAGAGGATTGCGGTTTGACTTGATACATAGTCATTATGCCGATGCAGGTTATGTAGCCGGTATCATGGCGGATTATTTAAACATTCCGTTTATTCATACTGGACACTCCCTGGGATATCAGAAATTAAAAAAATTGGAAGACCAGGGGTACTCTAACGAGCTGATTGAAAAAGAATACCAGATGTCCCGCCGGATTGAGGCTGAAACTGAGGTTGTTAAAAAATCCGCAATGATCGTCACCTCGACGCAGCAGGAGATCCGGGAGCAATGGGGAGTTTATGACGGATTTTTGGAAGATGCATTTTGTGTGATTTCGCCTGGGATATCTCTTGATCAGTTCTGGCCTTATTACTATCAGCCGACAGTCGAAGAATTAGGTCATGAGGTTTATGAGAAACAGTTGCAAGCGCATGAGCGAATTACGTGTGAATTGAACCGTTTTTTAGTTGACCCGGGGAAACCGTTGATTTTAGTAATTTGCCGGGCTGAAAAGCGCAAAAACATTGAGGGTTTGATCCATGCCTATGGAAAAGATAGGGAATTACAGTCAATGGCGAATTTGGCCATTTTTGCCGGGATACGACGCGATATTACGGCCAAAGATCATTCTGAACGCCAGATACTGACTGAAATGCTGTTGCTGATGGATAAATATGATCTTTATGGACGAATGGCGATTCCGAAAAAGCATAGCTTTGAATTTGAAATCCCCGCTTTATATCGATTCGCTGCGCGGTTGCGGGGTGTTTTTATCAATCCGGCTTTCACTGAACCATTCGGCTTGACTTTAATCGAAGCTGCAGTATCCGGTTTGCCGATCGTTGCCACTCAGGATGGGGGACCGAGCGAAATCATCAGACAGTGTCAAAATGGGATTTTAGTCGATTCCACTGATGAGAAATCGATCGCTGACGGCCTCAGAAAAATTCTTTCAGACTCTGAATACTGGTCAGAATTATCTAATAATGGCGTTATCAATAGCCAAAAGTTTTACGTCTGGAAATATCATTGTCAATATTTAGTCCAGGAACTCGAACGGCGGGAAATTCTTAAAACTCAAGTTCAATCTAACTTCCAGACTCTTTCTATTGGTGAAAATCTGACCCGATTCAAGGGTTTTTTAATAAGTGATATTGATAATACACTAATTGGATCGACTGATTGGACGGAACAATTTGTGGCCTGGCTGGTTAGTCAGAAAGGGCAGATGGGTTTTGCTATTGCAACCGGTAGAAATGTTGAAT
>CAZWDO010000001.1:136589-241532 GCA_964632485.1 uncultured bacterium | reverse complement strand
GGATGTACTCCAAAAAGAAAATGTTCCAATTCCGGATATACTGATTACTTCAGTGGGTACTGAAATTTATTATCATACTGGCGGCAAGATTATTCCCAGCCGAGGTTGGGAGCGGGTAATCCGTTATAAATGGGAGTCTGAAAAAATTGAAAATTTATTGGAAACGTGTTCATTTTTACGCAAACAACTAGATTTGCGCCGTTTTAAACTGAGCTATTATTTAGTCGAAAAATATGACATCAAGTACATCCGTGAATTACGCCGGATTTTTAAAACTGCTAAATTGAGTTGCAAAATAATCGTTACTGAAGAACGATTAGTGGATATCATTCCTAAACGGGCTTCAAAATTACAGGCAATTTTATACTTGTGTAAACAATGGGATATTTCAATTGATCAGATTCTGGTTGCCGGTGATGCCGGCAATGACAAGGAAATGCTGCGTATTATTCCCAAATCCGTTGTTGTTGCCAATCATCAAAAAGAACTGCGTGGCTTGAAAAACATATATTATGCTCAACGACCTTATGCCGGCGCTATTTTAGAAGCGATTGAACATTATCATTTTATGGAGGAGCTTCATGCAACATCAACTCCCGGTTGAATTTCAGCGTATTGAACTTCCACTTTTACAACAGTATATCCGCTATTTAAAAAAAATGGGGAAATCCTATTTTCTTCGTAATGAAATTATTAATGAGATGCGATTGTTTTTCTTGTCTGCCCCGAATTCATTCAAAAATGAAGGAAAAGAAACCTACTTATACCGTAGTTTCTGCAATGTGCCTGAACTCATCTTTTCCGAACGGGGTGTTGTAATTGTTTTACGTTATGATCTGGCGCGTTATCATTATAGTATTTTAGATGAAACTGATTGGCAATTCAGGGAAATCAAATCCATCGATTATTTAAATTTGCGTGATCAAATCATCAGTAACCACGATTTTAAAACCAATATCCCTTCATTAAACTTTCAGCCCTTTTATGATTATTTCCCTTTAATAAAGGATTCCAGGAGTTTGGGAGATGGAATACGTTTTTTAAATCGCTATTTAGCTGATAATATGTTTCATAATTCGGAACAGTGGAATGAAAAAGTTTTTAATTTTTTGAAAATTCATAGTTTGCAGGGGAAAACCCTGTTGATCGATGGCAGCAGGATTACGAATGTCCCCCAGTTGATTTCCCATTTAGTTTATCTTACAGGATCAATCAGGAAAAAACCGGAGAAAACGCTACGCCAGAACATTGAACAGGAGATGAAGTCATTGGGTTTTGCGCCGGGATGGGGGCGGACAATTGAACAGATCGGGCGGAATATGGAAAAAGCCTTAGCTTTGTTTAAAGAACCGGATCCTAATAATTTAGAAGATTTTCTGACGCAAATTCCCATGATATCTCGTATTTGTGTTGTATCACCTCATGGTTTTTTTGGTCAACATGATGTGTTAGGTCGTCCTGATACCGGGGGTCAAGTTGTCTATATTCTGGATCAAGTCCGTTATCTCGAGGCATTTTTACGTCAATCATTAGTTGAGGCCGGGTTGGATGTAAACCCCAAAATTGTGATTTTAACCCGGCAGATTCCCGAAAGCCAGGGAACAACTTGCCACCTCACTCGTGAACTCATTGATGAAACGAATTACAGTTGTATTGTTCGAGTACCTTTTACGAATGAATCCGGGAATGTGGTGTCACAATGGATTTCCCGATTCAAAATCTGGCCATACCTTGAACGATTTGCCAATGAAGCGCTGCCTGTTTTAAAATCCGAATTTGATGGCGGTCAGCCGGACTTGATTATCGGCAACTATTCCGATGGAAATCTTGTCGCCTCTTTGATGGCAAAAAAACTGGGAGTTACCCAATGCAATATCGCTCACGCCCTTGAAAAAACTAAGTATCTTTTTTCTGATTTATATTGGCAGGATATGGAGACGCAATACCATTTTTCGCTTCAATTTACTGCTGATCTGGTTGCCATGAATATGGCTTCGTTTATTATCACCAGCACCTCCCAGGAGATTGCCGGAACCCAGGAAATGCGCGGCCAATATGAATCCTACCAGTGTTTTTCCATGCCGGGGCTTTATCATGTTGTTAATGGAATCGATCTGTTTTACCCGAAATTTAATGTTGTGCCTCCGGGAGTTTCCGACCAACATTATTTTCCATTTTCTCAAGTGGAAAAGCGGGATGCCGAATTGACCCGCCATATTGAGGAGCTTCTTTTTAAAATTCAGCATCAACAGATATTTGGCGAACTCGATGATCCTGAGAAAACCCCGATACTCTTACTTTCACGCTTGGATAAAATAAAAAATATTTCAGGGTTTGTTGAAATCTATGGTCAGCATCCCGAACTGCAAGTACACGCTAATTTGATTATTATCGCTGGAAAAATCAATAGTGAAGAAAGCTCGGATGATGAAGAAAAGCAGGAAATCCACCGCTTGTATGAATTGATCGACCTGTTTAAACTCAACGGCCGCATCCGTTGGTTGGGAATGATGTTCACTAAAACGGAAAGTGGTGAGATTTATCGGGTGATTGCCGATCACAAAGGAATATTTGTTCAGCCGGCTTTGTTTGAAGCCTTTGGATTAACTGTTTTGGAAGCGATGCAATCGGGATTGCCGGTTTTCGCCACAAAGTTTGGCGGTCCCCGGGAAATTATCCGGCCCGGTGTCAATGGTTTTCTGATTAACCCGACTTTGAGTAGTGAAACTGCGGGTGAATTAATAAAGTTCTTCAATTCCTGTCAGGATAATTCTAAGCAGTGGGAAAAAATTTCAAAACAAGGTATGAAACGTATCTCCGAGCGCTATAATTGGACGCTGCATGTTAAGGAGCTGATAAAACTCGCTAAAATCTACGGGTTTTGGAAATACGCGGAAACAAACCAACTACGAGAAAAACTGGATATCTATTGCGATGTGGTATATGATGCCTATTTCCGTAATCGACTATACACGATGAAAGAGAATTAACGGGACATTTCCTGCGACTCTTCCAATTGTTCATGGATAATCGTCATCATCTCAAGACAGTAAGGAATTTGCTGGGTTAAGCGCAGCCGGCTGAAATATCGCAGGGATTGCTTGTAATGACTCAGTGAGGAATGCCATTTTTCTTTTTCGAAATAGTTTCGTGCGAGTGTCTGATGGCTATAGGCTAACATTTCTAACGATGGCAGCGGATTACTATCGGCTGGCAAGGTGAAATGCTGGGTTTCTGTTGGCGATTCAATTCCTCTGGAAATATATGCGCACTCATGGACCAGAGTAGCGACATCTGAGTGGATCCCGCCGATTGAGCGGATAGTTTCCAGCATTTGGTTTTCATTTTCGGTGATGATCCGATCAGCCAGCGCTTGCTCACATGCCAGCAAATAGAGCTGAACGGTTTGCTCGGGAGGGGTGTCTTCAAATATCTGGTCAAGTTTGCGGGGCTTCTTTTTTAACTGTTTCCAGGTTTTTTCTAAATATCGGGGATTGGATACCAGGTGATGGAACTCTTTCTTGAAGAAGTGTTCATCTTTTTCCGATGTGCGATTGTCGGCGAGCATCATGTGGATCAGCAGGCTGATCCGTTCCTCATCCTCGGGAATTGGAAAAGAGCTGAGCATTAACAATCCGATTGGTTTGAGCGATGGAAAATTGGAAGCAATTATGCTGAAACTGGCCATAATTGGTATCGAAAGGATTACTCCGGGAATACCCCACAGCCACCCCCATACAACCAGGGAAATGATCACCACCAGAGGACTCATGGATAATTGCTGGGATAATAATCGGGGTTCGAGAATATTTCCCAGTGAGAATTGAATAGAAATGAGCGCTCCCATCATGGCCAGCGCCTGGGGAAAATTATTGAATTGCAGTATCGCTAATAACGTGGGCAAAAATGTTGCAATGATCGAGCCAATATTCGGAATAAAATTCAAAATAAATGCCAGAGTTCCCCATATAAACGGGAATTCAAGTCCAAAAAGCAAACATACCAGATAGGCTGAGATGCCCGTTATCGATGAAACAATTGTTTTGGCTTTGATATACTGCTGTAATTGTCGGATAATCCGCTGGTTCAAACCGGTAATCCGTTGCCCTCGAACGACGCCGTACGCCCGGTTTATCTTGGTGTTGAAATTTTTGATTCCCGGCAGTATGAAAAGAAGATAGAAAAGAAATAGGATAAAATAACTGACGAAACTAGTCGTTGAACTAATAAAATTGAGTAGGTAGTTTCTTGCCTGGCTGAATAGTTTCTGGGGAATTTGAAACCATTCCTCCTGCTCAATGAGATTTGTATTGATCAGCAGTTCCCGGACCTCATCCACGATCTGGTTCAAGCGCTGCTCATAAAAATCTAGTTTGGCCGTGTCAGCAATGAAATTTTGAATGCTTTTGAAAAACAGCAGCGAGATGGACACAATGATCGCTAAAATTAGAAACAATACACCAGCAATGGCCAGAGGTGATGGAACACCCCAAGTTCGTACCTTCTGGACCATTGGATGGATCAGGTAGGCCATGAATAACGCCAGGATAAAGGGAATGAACAGATGGGCCAGTAAGTGTAAGACCGCGAAAATCATCAGTACTAAGACAATTATCAATACGGTTTTGATGGAATTGAGCCGTTTTAAATGAAAATGCTGGATGAATCGTGAATTCATAGACACCTCGTTAGAGTTGTTTAAGTTTTTTGATCACCTGACGGATTGTGAATCGGAGGTAGAAATCCTCTGATTCTTGAAGAGAGTCCAGGCGCGGTAATGAAGCCGTATCCCCTAAGATTGAAAGAGAATAGGCGGCCATCCGAATCACCATGGGATGATCGTCGGTTAGTAGTTGTCTCAAGCGGGGAACCGCTTTCTCCGGTTGCAAGCGATTTAATAGATCGGCGCACAATACCCGTATCTCAAAATGAGAAGAATGGGAGAATAATAAAAGCAGGGATTCCCCCTGAAGGGGATCGGATTGAGGAAAATTTAATCGATATTTGTCCCAGGCTATCAAGCCATTGAGCATAATTCGTGAATTAATTTCGTCCCGCAAAGAATCCATAAAAAATGGGTATTCGGGCTGTTGCGCGATCGCATCCCGCATGATCTGAATGTGTAAGGGATTTCTTAAGCTGAAATAAGGGTAAAGGGTCTGCCAGGAAAACTGACGGGCAATCCTGTAGGCGATGGAATCGGCATCAATCGGTGTGGCGATGCGTAAAAGCGAATCCGGAGAATTAAATTGACCTATTGCGCTGCGAAGCATTGCGAAGAGGAACAGAAATTGCAAAAATTTATTTTTCATAACCAAGTCCGATGGCGCGGGGAGTATGGGGCTGAGAGATGCATTGTGAAAAAAGAGAATCGTATAAGAAAAGAGAAAAGCTGCAAGTGGCCCGAGCGGTGTCGGCAAACGCTAAACAGTTGGCTTGAAGAGTTATAAATTGATTGCTTCCTTTAGTATCTATCAGTATTCCGCAGCCATTTTTATCAGCGGCTGCCATGGAATACCATTCCGCCCGGTAATCATCGGACCCATTTTCATCGATTAAACAGCCCAGAGCATAATCATACCCACATCCCTGGCTGACACCCCATGATTGGTAGGAATCATTTCCGTCTTGATCGAGGAGCAAACCTGCCGCCAGATGAATGCCGGCGCCCTGAGCATAGCGGCGGGCCTGGTATTGATCATCACCGGTTTTATCGATCAGGATGCCAACACTTTTCCAGTAGCCGCATCCCTGGGCAAAATAAGAACCCCAATAGTAATCGTTACCGTTAATATCGATTAGCATTCCGCAGCCGCCATGGCACCAGGGGCGAAATCCCATCCCGTATCCCTGGCCGAATGTGTCATAAGCGCTAGTGTCGCGGATATCGGGCTGTATCCCCTGGGAAATATACTCATCGTCCCCATCCTGGTCTAACAGAATAGCTAAACCCTGGGGGAATGCGCTTGCCTGGATAAAACAGCCTCCCTGGTAATGGTCATTGCCCTGCCGATCCCAAAGTATGGCATTACCCAAAAATGCGAAGGATTGACCATATTTTTCAATTTGGTAGGTGTCGTTTCCCATACCGTCATACAACACACAGTTTCCCATTAAGGCGCTGCCTATAGAAGCAGATTCGGCTGTGTAATGATCGTCCCCGGCCAGGTCGATCAGGATGTTCGAATTCATATAGGCTGCATTCAATGATAATTCCCGGGAACCATTGTATTCATCGTTGCCTTGGATATCGATGATGAATTGATTGTGAAACATCGGCATTCCGCGCGAAAAACTATATCGGTCGTTTCCGCCAGGATCAATGATCAACCAAACGGGTTCAGTGTAGATATCATCCCCTAACGTTCCGATAACGACCCGGCCCTGGGGATAATCAATCGTTTGCGGAGAGTTTTTAATTTTGAATGTTATTTTTTTTTGCTCCATAAGACCAATCAGTTTGAGAGCTTTATATAGCGGCTGGACCAATTCCCGGTTCGATATCGAATCGAGAATTGAAAAATATAGACTATCCATTCTTTCCTGCTCAATCAATGACTGTGTTCCCGGGTTCTGATTGAAAATATGTCGTGTCCAGTATTCGAGGTAATCTGAAGGAAGGTGTGAAAGGATTTTTTGATGCAGTTTTTGTAAAATTTGATTCATGTCTTGATCATAAGCTTCAAGAAAACCGATAAGTTCGGTCAGGTTTTTAATCGAAGCGGGATAAACTTCGCTGATAGGTTGTTGATTCAATAAAAGGGGCCAATCTGGCTTGTGACTAACTTCAGCTATTTGTAAGATATAATCTATGGAAGTCAATGGCCGTTCCAACAAGAGATCAATGCGGAATGAGGAACTGCCGGAAGCGTTTTTGATAATATATAAATCTGTCGGTTCAATGCTGTTTTCAAGTAAGAGTTTTTTAACGGGTAACCAATAAGGATTTCCCGGTGTCGTCGCAAAAAAAAGAATCAGTTGCAGAGGGAAGAGGATGAAATAACGACCATAGCGATTGCCTGGTCTTTTTCGTGTGAAAGGGAAAGATGAGTGGTCCATTGGAGTTTCTCCATAATTTTCTGTAAAGAGATGCTGTAAAGAGGGAATGGAATACCTTCGGAAGACTTGGCAACGATAAAATCATGCCAACTGGGAATAAATTTCCGGGTATGTGGGTTGAAGGCTTTATAAAAGGCTTCTTTAGCGGCAAATCGGGCGGCCAGGGATTCATAACGCCATTCGTTGAGGGAATTCCGGCAATCTTCAATTTCCAGTGGAGTGTAAATTTTTTCAATGAACCGTTCGCCATGCCGTTGAACCGATGCTTTTATGCGTCTTATCGCGCAAATATCGGCGCCAATGCCAATAATCATGAAACTTCTCCCCCCTATCGTCTGAGCCAGGCATACAGGTCCTGGGCTTTATCCAATAATGCTTTAGGGATTTTTTCTTTATTGGCTTTCTCGGCTTGTCGGGCTTGTGAAAAGATTTGACCTAAATATTGCAACATATTCAAGCGTTTTTCATGGTTTCGTTCTATGTCATACAGAATGCTGATCAGATAAGCTGTACGATATAGTACATAGTAACTGGTTGAAATGTCCAGAAAGCGAATATATTTATCGAGCGCCAACTGATAATATTCCTGTGTTTTATCTTTTTCGTTCAGTACGGTGTGAATTTTTCCCAACTTTAAGTAATTATTGGCGCTTTCTAAAAGCGTTAACTTTTGCTTTTCTTCGGAATAGATAAACGGTTGTAATGTTTTATGTGTCAAAAGTAGAAGCTGATAGAGAAATTTGCGCAGGGAAAGGGGGCGAGGAGGAGTAAAAACAATGTTCATAATTTGGCTATCCCGTTGTGGCATGAAAAATTCATCGCCTCCGCTTCCTAAAATTCCCAGTTCCTTTTTTTCATGATAACTCAGTCCTTTGAAATATGAATTGAACAAATGGAATCGCTGGTCATAGTTCACTTGCAGGGCATCAATAGCTTTTTCGGCAGTATAAAGGATTGAATGAGAGCAATCGTCAACCGAATCGGAGTAAAAATCGTGGCGATGAGTACTGCTGAAAAGGCAGTAGGGGCAAATAAATATTTCATCTCCCAAATTGAAATTGACGTACCCTTCCTTGGCCTTATAAACGGGCAGGAAAAATTCATCATAGTCCTGGTAGATATTTTTAGGGTCGATAGTCAGCAGGCTTATCGTGTTTTTACATATTAAACAGGTTCGGCGGATATTCAGCAAAGATTTTTTTAATGAGGGGATATATTGTCGATTAAAGATCAACCGAGGGAGAGGCGGGTTCAGGAATTTATTGACTTCCTCAAGAAAAAAATCAGGGGCAAAGGGTTTTTCGATGTAATGAGCGCCCAGATCGAAATATAGCTGCAATGAATCGTGAGGGGTTCCCTGGCCGATCAGAATAATGGGATAACGTTTGAAATGATATCCCGGTTTTTTTTCCAGGCGTTTGAGAAAATTCAGCAGGGGAGGTATTTCTCCTATTTCGATAAAGATGATGTCTATGTTTTGGATATAATCGTGAAAATGCCCGGATGCTTCCTCAAAGGTAGCGAACCAATTCCAAGCAGCATTCAGTGAGGTCAAAAGTTTTTGGAAGAAAGTGAATTGGAACTGAGTGGGTGAAATCAGAACGAAATGAAGGGTGTTAGGATTCATTTAAAAGGGCCTGGATGGGTTTGAAATGGAGTTTGGAGAGTTTATTTAGAGAAGGGAAACCGCATACCTTGACAATTTTAGTGATGGTTGCGCGGCCAAAAGTGGCCCCCTTGGGTATCGAAATTTTCCATTCTTGCGCTAAATGATCGATTTGCCGGATAAACCGGTCCCGCGCCAGAATCGAAGCGGCCGCTACAGGGAGTGAACGTGATTCGGCCTGGTGAAACTGGTGAAGAATCACTTCGGGTGGAAATTTCGCGCGCAATAAATCGGATGAATGTGCAAACTGGTCGCAAATTACTGTTTGGGACTTAGTCGTAGCGATAAGGCCACAGGCAGCTTTTCGGTGGAGTTCGGCCAGAAGGTGGTTGATGTTGTTGTATTGGCTGTAGGTTGTGTTGTATTCCTCCGGGGTCAGTTCGATGATAATATGAGGATACGTTTTCTGGATTAAAGTTGCCAGAGACCGGATCCGCGCATCCGCAAGTTTTTTACTGTCCGTAACATCACTCATCATTCCTGTATCCGGTTCCTTTTCTATAAAAACCGCAGCTACGACTAATCCCCCGAATATATCCCCTTTGCCGGATTCATCGACTCCAATTCCATAATAGGTTGAATTATTTGAATCCATGAGCTCCAATAAACTTTTCGGAATCGAAGCCCCTTGAATGACAATCGAACCAGTATCGTAAATTGCTATAGTACAATCTATTAACCTCAATAGTTGATGATAAGGTTTCTGTTCGGATTTTATGGCCAGGGGTAATAACTGATTCAATAGTTGCCGGCCTTTTACTGGGGATAATCGGAATACTTTTTGCATGATAAAAATATAAGCAAAATTTTTTATAATGCAAGCGAATTATTTTTTATAGATCTTACCATATCATTCCAACTATATCGGCTTTGATTGGCAGAGCGGTTCACGCCGGGCAACTACGGTCCAATGAAATTAACGTTATGAGTGCCAATTGATTCTCGGGCTAAGCTGGGAAATGACGATAAGCGGTAGGGTAAAATGCGCGGTTTTATAAACGACGCTTACTTAAAATGTCATTTTCCCGACAGACTCTATTTAAAATCTTAATTTCCTGAGTTTTTACTTGACTTCATACTAAAAATAATGTAAATTAGAATTGATGAATGATGAATTATTACTGACGAATTTAGAAGAACTCGCCCGCAAATTGGCTATCAAAGTCATCCATGATAAGAACTTGACCGGGCCTGGCGGTATCTGTCGGTATCAAGCAAAACATTATGTTTTAATTAAATCGAAAAGTGCGGTGAAAGAGCAAATCCGCCTATATACCCGAGCCATTGCCCGCGTAATTCCGGAAGACTATTTTGTGATGCCGGTAATTCGTGAGTTACTGGAGAATGAAAAGCTGAGACTTAAGGAGAATAGCAACGATGAGTTATGATCAGATTAAACAAAGTCTTTTGGAGTTGTTGAATGAAAAACGGTATGAGAAAGTGGAGGAGTTTTTTCTGGAAAAATTCGAAGAAAACAGCGATGATCTTAATCTGATTTTTTTTATAACCAATGAAGTCCGTAAACGTGCAAATGGCGCGACACGGGCATCTGATTTACTGCTGTTGATTTTACCGGAATACGAAAAAATGGCAAAGTGGAACCATGTTTTGGAAGTCGGTCGCAAGATTTATGAATATTATCCAAAATATCATCAGCAACGTGAGTTCATGATTAAAGCTTATCGGGCATTATATTCGGATATTTCTCAAATTGATGAGTTTATCTCCTACAGCCGTTTGGGTGATGAAACAATTCCCTTGTCGGAGGGTTTGCAGAAAATTGAGTTTTTTATCCGCTATCGGCCAGGCGGAATATTTTATTTCGAACGTTTTGGGGTCGGAGAAATTAGAGAAATAAAGTTTAATTTGAATAAACTGATTGTAGATTTTGAAAAACAACCAGGGTATTCAGTAGAATTTAAAATTGCGGATAATTTTTTACAACAGATTGCTCCGGATCATTTTTTAAGCTTACGTTACAAGTCTCCCCTGATATTGACGCAAATGGTTGAAGAAGAGCCTATAAAAGCTTTACTTCTTTTACTTCAAAGCGAAAAGAAAACATTGTCGGGACAAGAGATTAAAAGTTTTTTTACAGGAATTATTCCCGCGGATCGCTGGGATTCATACTGGAAAAAAGTATCCAAACTATCTGAAAAGGATCCGAATGTCCATATTTCGGTTGAACGGCCTCGGCGCTATTCCTATGCGTCTTCCGCAGAATCTGCTGATCAGAAGATTATCGATCAGTTTGATCAGGCTAACTGGATCAAAAAAATCGATATTTACAATCGCGCTATTGTTAATGATCCCAAAACCCTTGAATATTTTTTAAATCAATTGATTGAGATGGTTGATGAAGCGGAGCGCAAAGAAAATTTCCAGGCGCTTGAAATCGCGCTCTCTCTGGGTTTAAAATTTTCCCCGGATCGTATGAGCGCCCTAGGGGATAAACTAATTGGTGATTCAGATAAAATTTTACCGGCTATACGGCAAGCCCAACTGACCGATAGCGTGATTCGAATATTGGACCATGCCCGGAAAAATTTCCCGGATTGGGTGCAACTCTATAAGGATGCCTTTTATCTGTTGGAAGACCCCCGGTATTTTGATGGTATTATTAATGAATTACGCCGTCAGGAATGTACTTCGGAAATAAACGAAATGTTCGATAATATAAAAACAAACTACGGAAAAAATCCCCATCAGTTTTTGTGGTTTTGTAAAAAAGCATTCAGCCAGAAGGAGTATCAGGAATACTTGAATTCTGACTTGCTCTATCGTTTATTAGAAATGATCGTATTTTTCAGTGATGCCGCCATTTGGAAAAAAGGCGTCACACAACTTTCCGCTTCCAATTTTCTATTTGTTGAACGGTGCTTGAAGGATGCAAAACTGGAAGAAGCTCAGCGGGTTTTAGATTTTTTAAAAATTATTGGGAAATTAGATGACTATCAGAAAAAAGAGATACTTAATATAATGCAGCACCGTTTTCCAAGTTTGTTCAAAAAAGAAGAAGACAATACATTTTTCGCGTTTGCTGAAACAATTGAAAAAAAACGTTTGGAGTTGGAGAATCTGATTAAAAAGGAGATTCCGGAGAATGCGAAAGAAATTGGGAATGCGGCTTCTTATGGAGATTTACGCGAAAATTTTGAGTATAAAGCGGCTAAAGACCGGCAGCAGCTTTTTATGACCCGTGCGTCTCAATTGGATCAGGACCTGAAACGTGTCCGCGCATTGAAGCTGGATTTGATTAACAACGATATGATTGGCGTTGGCACGCATGTCTGGCTAAATCATATTGATACCGGTGAAGAGAAGGAATTGATTATTCTGGGCCCCTGGGAAGCGGATAGTGAACATAAAATTTATTCCTATCTTTCCTCATTTGTCCAGAAGATTATTGGTAAGCATGTCGATGATAATTTGTTAATTGAAGATCAGGTTTACCGCGTCAAGCGTATTGAAAAAGTTACCCGATTACCAGATGCCTGAAATTTGGAGGCATGATCGAGAATCCCGGCAAAGGGTCCTGCCCTATGAACTGGTTCTGGACAACCTTCGGAGTGGGTTTAATGTGGGTTCGATTATCCGAGCGGCCGATGCCTTTGGGTGCGCGGCGATTCATCTGCTTGGGATTACGCCCCAGCCGGACCAGGCCGTAGTTCTCAAGACGGCTAAAAATGCTGAAAAAACTGTATCTTTTCAGTATTGGTTCGATGGTGAAGAGTTTTTGCAAAAAGGCGCGAAACCGGATTGGCCGATTTATGCATTGGAAACCAGCAGCCAAAGCCGCTCCTTATGGGAAACTCGCTTTCGTTTTCCCTGCTACCTGGTTTTCGGGCATGAAGTTATGGGAGTTTCTGAATCTTTCCTGTCACAGGAATTAATCGCCATTCCCATGCTGGGGATAAAAAATTCTTTAAACGTAGCTGTTGCGGCGGGCATTGCTATGAATACCCTGGCGCAGCAATATTCTCAGTAATTTACCGATTTAACTGCTTTTTAGCCGTTATATTCTTTTATTTTTTTGGTGTATCGTATGTAGTCTATTTGCGCTGAATATGTTGCAGTTGTCGGGCAAGGAAAAGAATAATAATGCCAAACCCGGAATCGCAAACTGATCTCTTCATGAAGCATGAACGATTGTAGTTCGCCAATATCTGTTTGAACGATGGATCGATTATGGTTGCACGAATTTTTTCTTGTACATTGATTGGAATTGAGGCTCACCCTGTTCAGGTTGAGATCGATATTACTCCGGGACTGCCCAATTTTCAGACAGTGGGATTGCCTGATCCCGTTGTGAAGGAAAGTCGGGAACGAGTGACTTCGGCGCTGAAGAATAGTGGTTTCCAAATGCCTTTGCAACGGGTTACTGTCAACCTGGCTCCTGCTGAATTGCGTAAAGAAGGTTCCAGTCTGGATTTGGCGATCGCTATTGGCATCCTGTGGGCTTCCAATCAACTCCGATTGAAGAACGTCGAATTAGGGCGCTATATGCTTATCGGAGAATTGGCATTGAATGGTGAATTGCGGCCGGTTAGCGGTGTATTATCAATTGTTTCGTCGCTGCAGCAAATGGGAGTCAGCAAAATTATCCTTCCTGCGGTAAACGCTGAAGAAGCGGCATTAGTACCACGGGTTGAATCGGTTCCGCTATCCAATTTATCAGAGGTTGTTGAATTTTTGCAGGGGGATGAGTCGATTACTTCCCGTCAATCGGCCAGTGTCGCATACCAGCGTATTAACGATTATGCGATTGATTTTTCGGATGTTCAAGGCCAGGAAGCGCCGAAACGCGCCTTGGAAATTGCCGCTGCCGGCGGACATAATATTATATTAGTAGGCCCTCCCGGATCGGGTAAAACCATGTTGGCGCGTCGGTTTCCGACAATTTTACCGGAATTGTCCATAGAAGAAGCTATTGAAACAACTAAAATCTATTCTGCAGCTAAATTGTTGCCTCTTGACCAGCCTCTGGTTCGCGAGCGCCCTTTCCGTTCCCCTCATCATACGGTAAGTGATGCGGGACTGATCGGGGGTGGGCAGATCCCCCGCCCGGGTGAAGTCAGTTTGGCTCATAATGGCGTTCTTTTTCTGGATGAATTTCCCGAATTCCGGCGCAATGTACTGGAGGCCTTACGCCAGCCACTGGAAGATGGCGTTGTTACGATTGCGCGTTCCGCCATGACGTTAACCTATCCAGCTCGTTTTATTTTGGCCGCGGCGATGAATCCGTGTCCCTGTGGTTTCCTGACTGATCCCCGCAGGGAATGTATCTGCCGCCCCTTGCAAATCCAAAAATACCGCAGTAAGGTTTCAGGTCCGCTACTGGATCGAATTGATATCCATATTGAAGTGCCTCCCGCAAGTTATCAAAAGATTATGCAATCCGATCACCCGGAGAATTCTGCCCATATTCGACAGCGTATTGAACGAGCGCGTTTGGTTCAACTCAAACGATTTAAAAACCATAGTTCCGTTTTTTTTAATGCGCACATGAGCAGTCGTCAAATCAAATCGATTTGTACTACCGATACTCAAAGTCAACATATTTTACAACTGGCAATGGAAAAACTTCATCTTTCCGTACGCGCTTACCATAAAGTGCTCAAGGTGGCCCGAACCATTGCCGACTTGGAAGGGTGCGAATCTATTAAAGCTCACCAGATCAGTGAAGCTATCCAGTACCGCGCCCTGGATCGGGACCTGTTTTCATGAATGAACGGATTCTAATCATCGATGATGACCCGGAAATCCTTTCTTTTTTAGAAGAATATTTCCAATTAAACCAATTTCAAATTAAAACCGCAGGGTCCGGACATGATGCTTTGGCGCTCATTGAACGGGATAGTTTCGACTTGATTATTACTGATGTGAATTTGCCTGATTTCGATGGTTTCGCCATCGTCACTAAAATCCGTTCTCTTGCCCGTTATCTCACAGTCCCTGTTATTGCCATTAGTGGAGTTTCAGATCATCAGTTAGAATCGAAACTTAGCGCCAACGGCGTCAATGGGTTTATCCGCAAACCCTTTAATTTAGCGCAGATATCTACCGAGGTTACTAATTTCTTAAATCAAAAAAATCAAAGCGTTAATACAATTGTCCTGGAAACCTCCCTGGAAAAAAAATTCGATTTCATGAAAGAACAATATCAGAAAGTTATTAATGATTTTAATAACTATATTCAAACCTCGACCAATTTATTAAAAGCGATCGATCTCCAGGAAGTCGCTTTTATCTTGTTGACCTATGCCACGGTCGAACTGAATTTTAACCAGGCGGTTTTATGGATTGTCAATGAAACATCCCAAACTCTACAACCAATTTGGGCAATTGGGCCCTCAACCGAGACTGAATATTATCAAAATCTGAATAAATTAAGTAATAAAAGCATCAGCGATCTGATTGAGAATTTTAGTAAACAAACAGATCAACAATTGAATCGATTTGTGCGCTACCTTGAGTTACCGCTCTGTGAACTCCATGTTTTTTCTGAGATGATGCAAAAGAATCAAAATTATCCCCTTGTTTTCAACTCACCGTTGCCCGAGACTCCCGTCAACCGAAAAATCGTTTCCGCGTTGGGAGCTGTACCTTTTGCTTTAATTCCGGTGATGGATGATCGCAATCATTTTAAGGCGTTTATCTATGGCAATAATAAATTTTCTAAAGACCCCCTCAATTTGGAAAATACGAACCGGCTTTACAGTGTGGTTAAAATTGGCCAGATGGTGCTTGATCTGGCTCTTGTCTATGATCGTTTGAAAGAATCGGAACAAAGCTATCGCAACCTTTTCGATCATGCCGCTGATATTATTTTCACATTTGATTCCAATTTGACGATTTTAAATGTCAATGCCACTTTAGAAAAAATTCTGAATTATAAACCCTCCGATCTGATTAACCACAACATTCGGGAATACCTTGATGTCGATTCGGCTGAATCACTCACTAATTGGCAGTTGGAAGATTATCAGACTGAACTGGCGATGGTTCCAAAACTGGGGGGTGTCTGTTGGGTGGATTTGCGCATACGACATTTGATTACCCGTGAGGGCGATATCTTATATGAGGGCATCGCCCGTGATATTACGGAAAAGAAGCAGTTGGAGTTGCGGCTTCAGCAAACGCTTTCCGCCATTCAAATGCAGAATGTTGCCTTGAACCAGCTATTAAAAGTGGATTTGAACATACACATGGAGATGCCAATTGATGAACTGCTGAATCAATTATGCCAATCAGTTGCCGACGCTCACCTCTTTCGGCGTTCCCTGCTGACAATTTTTGACGAGGATTGGCAACCTCGTCACTTGGGTTATACAGGGATTAGCAGGGAGGAAATCAACAAGCTGAGAGAAAAGGGGTTTTTATCAAAAAGTGAACGATTATCGCTAATGGTTGATGAATGGCGCATTTCACATTCCTATTTGATCCCTCATAATAGCCATGTGATGAAATTGCTGGCGGGGCGGACGATTCCCAGCCATTTTCAAATTTCATCCTTTATCAATTGGCATCCCGATGATATGCTTTTCATTCCCCTCGAGGTCAATGGGGTGATTATGGGTTGTATCTCCTTTGATGATCCCTTTGACGGTTTGCGGCCGAATGAATCAATGATCCAAATCCTTGAGCTGTTCGCGAATAAGGCCGCCAATATGTTTACGATGGTTAATCTCTATAAAGAACTTCTCGACACGAAACTTTATCTCTCGAATCTGATCGAGAGCAGTTCCGAAATAATTATTACAGTGGACCTTGACTGCCGGATTGTACTTTTTAATAAAAGCGCGGAGAGTATTTTGCATTTCCAGTCTGCGGATGTGCTCAATCTTTCAGTTACAACATTGTTTGAAGACCCGACGGCATGTCATAAGATGTATAGTATCCTTTTAGACAGCGCTCAAGGACATATCCAGGATTGGGAAACCTATATGCGTTCCATGGAAGGTAAACTGATACCTGTTTCAATTTCAGTTTCCGTTTTACGTGATCTGAAACGGCAGCCGATCGGTATCGAGATGATTGCAAAAGACATGACTGAGCATATTAAACTGGCGGAAATCCGCCGAAAAAATGAACGATTGGATACGATCAATAAAATTGCTGTCACTGTGGCTCATGAAATTAACAATCCGTTGCAAATTATCATGGATAACACGCGGAATTTATTTGAATCTATTAATGTGATGATCCGGGAGCAAGAACAGGGGTCCCCCCCTTCTAATGATAATCTTGTCCGCGCGCGGACAATCTGGAAACAGATTTATCGAATCAAAAATATTACGGATCGTCTGAAAGTACTGAGTGATGATGAGGCGGCGGATGATGTTGCTTATGCCCATGATATTAAAATGATCGATCTAAAACCCATGGGGAAAAAACAGCGCCTTAAAAATTATCTCATCCTTGTCGCGGATGATGAAGAAGAAATCCGGACGGATGTCAGCCGGTTTTTAATGGGTTTGGGAGCGCAAGTCGATATGGTGAGCAATGGGAGCGAAGCTCTGGCTAAAATCCGTCAGCGTTCTTATCAGTTGATCCTTACAGATATCAAAATGCCGGAAATGGATGGGTACCAACTTTTTCAGAAAATCCGCTCCGAACATGTGGATACACCGGTCCTTTTCATGACGGCTTTCGGCTATGACCCTAATCATGTTGCAGTGCGCGCTTGCGTCGAGGGCTGTCCCATGCCGCTGCTTAAACCGGTCGATATGATGATTCTTGAACAGCGTATATTGGAAATAATCAAACCTTTGGAACCGTTAATTGAGGAGGAATAAGATATGGTAAGATCTATATTTTTACTAATGATCAGTTTAGTTCTCGCGCGAGCGGAACCCCCCCGGGAAGCTTATCTAAATTGGGCCAGTGAAATAAAGAAATTGCCGGGTTTCAAGTTTCATTATCAGGAAAAAACTATCTATGAGTCCATTGACCGGATTAATGAATCAGAGGGTGAGTTCTATTTTATGTTGCCCAACTATTACCGGTTAGAAACTGAAGATTTGGAAATATTTGCGACATCGGCTTTTTTATGGAATTATGATAAACCTAACAAGCAGACAATCATTCATCGCCGCCAGGGTATCCAAAGTCCGATTGAGTTGCTGATAATGAGTTCCGATATTGATGCTTTTTTTAGCGTGGATTCCATAGGAAAAAAAAGTGTTGATAAAAAAGAGCGAGGATGGTTTCGTTTGGTCCGCAACGAAGGCGCGGAGCAAATCCCCTATTCTCTCATCGAAATCTACTATGAATTGAAAAGTAAAGCCCCGGTTTTGCTCATCGTGCGGGATGAAAACGACACAGTGACCCGGGTCGCTCTAACGAAATTTGATCGGAAATTTCGTGAAAAACCTGAATTTTTTGAGTATTCAAAAAAAATTGGAGTTGAAGAAATAAAAATGTATTAATGAAGGGCGTGGTTTTCCCTTTGGATCATTTCCTGTTTGATTTTTTCCCAGTCACCGGGAAATTTTTGATAGATCTGACAGAATATTTCCGAGTAAGTATCGACCCAAGACTTTAACGATTTTTTTTCGTCCCACTCGAGCCAGACCTGAATTTGTGTGAGAAGATAGCGATGAAGATTTCGTTTCATGGTTTACCTGCCTGGGTTAAATTTCTTAATTACAATATTATTGCAGTATTTGTGCCGAAATTGTGAAAGGAGTCATTATGCGCACTGCCGAACAGGCAATTGTCGATGCCTTTGATTTAGAGACTTTTTTGCTTTGTGATAGCCCTGAGGAAGCGAAATCGTTAATTCTGCAATTTTTTGAGCAACGGGGGTTTGAGGATACGGATCTGTTATCGATTGATTTTCGCGGATTCGGCGCCCGGGTCCGGGCCAGAGTGTATCTTAACCGTCCGGGCGCTGTTTATTCATGGCTCGGATCGTTAAACGCAGAAGGAGCGGTTTCATGAGTAAACGTGTTTTGCTTGTGCCTTACGATCCGGTTCATGATGTGGGGCTGAAGGTCATCAAGCGTGAATTGGAAAGCCGGCACCATCAGGCGCGGTTATTGCCGCCTGACCTTAAAAATGAAGATATTCTATCAGCCGTTGCCGAATTTCAGCCGGATTATTTGTTAGTTAGCCGTACGCTGGGCTACGGAGTTGCTGAACTTCTCTCCCGTTTTTTGGATGTTCTGGATGCGGCGGGATTGCGGGATCGGATGAAAATTGTTATCGGAGGGATGGCCGTTACCAAACCATTAGCGGCTGAACTTGGTTTTGATATGGGTTTTTCCAAGGATGAACCGTTGGAATATCTGTTAGCCTATATTGAAGAACGGGAAGTTGATCTGAATATGCTTAAGATCATTAAAACCAAACCCGATCTGACGGAAGGTTATGATTATCGGATAAAGGATGATCGATTTGCGCCTCTTCTGGAAGAAATTGCCGAGAAAACGATAACATATTACCAGAAGCGCTCGTCGCCGGGTATTGAACGCGCCCGGATCCGACGGGAATGGATCCAGTGGCGTAAGTCAGGCGGAATTGATTCCCAGGTTGAACAGGACTTTATTCGAAGGTATTTAGTTTATGCGGATGAAACAGTGATCCGATATTACAGGGATGGCGTCTTGCCCGCTAAAACACGACGGTTGAGTGAAACTGAAATGCTCCAAATTCAACAATTGGTCCGTAAGGTTAAAGGCAGTTTCGATCCGGTCCGGATATTGCGTCATCGCCGCCGTCCCCTGGTTTTTACACAATATGGCACGGGATGTCCTTTTATGGATATCATGCATATTAAAGTGAGTGAAGCCTGGGGTTCCGATGGTGTTCTTCATTTCGATCCCTCCTGGGGTGCGCGTACTGAGGGATTCCTTGCCGGTTATATTACCCACCAGGAAGATGGTTCAGTTATGACGCCGGAAAATTTGGCTTTAGTCGGCGGAGCTTTGGAGCCTTATACCCTTTGGTCGATTCGGGCTCATCGCGGATTGAATACCCCCGAAACGGCGATGTTCGCCGGGGAGTTGGGCGCGGATTTGACGAAAATTAATATGGTATATGGCGCTTTGGGGGCGGGAACTGATCCTGAGCGGCTGTTAGTGGATGGGTTGGATTGTCTTAAAAGCGCCGCGTCCTATCGCTTGCCATTTGATATTCCGACGAATGAGGAACTCTGCGGAGTGCCTGCTTATAAAGCCTATGCAGGGATGATTGCTGTGGCGATGCTGGGACGGTTGTTGGGCGCTCAGCCGATTCTAAAACCCTTGTTCTGTATTTCGCCGGAAGTGATGGTGAATGGCCAGGCGGATGAAAACTATGTTGATTATAATGTTGCGAAAATCATGGCGTTGCGTAGCATTATTAACGCGCCAATCTGGCCGGGTGAACCGATCGGGTTTATAACTCATCAGGAAGAACGTATTCAGTCGGCGACCACAACAACCCTGCATGCCCTGATCGCCGCAGGAGCCGGAGTAGATGCAATTACGGTCGCTTCTACCGATGAAGCCTATTCCCGGGGGCCGATCACTATTCCCGCCAAAATCGACACTCTCAATGGGCTGAAGGAAATGTTCCGTGATGTGGGAGCGGATAATTTGACGCCGGGTCCCCGCGCTGTCGTTTTTGCCGATGAATTGCGTGAAAATATTTTGAAAGTGTTGCAGGAGTGCGCGCAAAAAGAAAGCCTGGTCCATGCTATTTCCGGGGGAACGCTGGGTAATCCCGAGGAAGGCGCCTATCCGGGGCGGAATGGTAAAGGAACGGTCTTTACTAATTGAGAACCCTTGGATTCGCCGGAACAGCGAAAAATACCGGAAAAACCACCACTCTCAATCATGTCCATCAGCGGTTGCGGGAATTGGGCGAAAATTCGGCGCTATTAACATCGATCGGACTGGATGGAGAACCGTTCGATAACCTTACCCTGCTTCCCAAACCGCGAATCGAGGTCTATCCCGGGGATTATGCAGTAACAGCCGAGATGTGTTTGCAGAAAACCACTGCCCGTTTTACCCGGATTTTTCCCCTCGCTCTTTCTACCCCTTTGGGCGCATTGAGCGTGGTAAAAATCGAATCCCGGGGGGAACTGCTCCTCGCCGGTCCTTCCTCCCTGCGCGGCGCTATTGAAGTTATCAACGCGGTTGAAACTTTGCCAGTCACTACTGTATTGCTGGATGGAGCGCTCAACCGAATACTCCCGTTATCTGTATGCGATGATTGGTTCTTAGCGACTGGAGCAGCCCGCCATACCGATCCTGCCACATTGACTGACGAGTTGATGAGTCTGCTCCAAATTTTTCAGAATATTAGACAAACGTCTTTATTTTGCGACAAGAACCCCCGTGCCGGAATTTACCGCAATGGAATTTTATGGGTTGCATTTAATGAAGATGAACCGTTTCTTAATCGGATGATGCTGGATCAGTATCGTGTTTTTGCGGATGAACACACTGTGTTGTATTGGCCGAAACTTGTTTTAACCCGGATTTTGATTGAATTTTTAGAGAAAATAAATCCGGACAATATGTTACATCTGGTTGTCCGACATCCCTTTTACCTGATTGCAGATGGAAATTTTCGACAAATATCTACCTGGATAGGACGTTCAAATCAACTCTTTGTAGAAAGTTTGAAAAGTTCCCGGTTACAAGCCGTAACTCTCAATCCCTTTTTTCCTCAGCAGAAACATGCAGTCTTTCATAGTCAATTCATTAATGCGAAAGAGCTTGTAGGTTTTATCCGACAGCGACTGGCTATTCCAGTCTTTGATGTAGCCCGTGAAAAAATCGATGATTTTTTGCTAAAAACTGATTTTTGACTTGACAAAATCGGTTTTTTTTGTTTTAATTATAGGAGATATAATTTATGGTATAGAATGTGCTATACTAGTAATTGAAATACTAACTTAACCCTAATAGAGGAGGAACTCATGAAACGGCATCAGTTTTTGAAACGCTTAACCATACTCGCGATGGTTGTTCTGTTGACAGGATCACTATTTGCTCAACAGAAGCAGACTCAGAGACAGGTCGATGATCCGACATTTAAAGGCGATTTGTCCGCCGCTGAAGCCTACAGCAAAGCCAATGATTTTTATCGAGGCAATGATTTTGAGAATGCGTTGAAACAGTATCAGACTGCAAATGAAAAGGTCCCCGGGAATTTTAAGGTATTATATGGGTTGGCTTTGACCTATAAAAAGCTCAATCTATTGGACAAGGCCCTTTATGCTGCGAATGATGCGGTTCAGTCCAATCCGCAGTATGATAAGGCTCTGAACCTTCTGGGTAATATCTATCAGGAAAAACGGCAGTTCGACAAGGCTTATGATGCCTTTAAAAAAGCGGCTGTTTTAGATACTAATGATTATAAACCGGTACTTTCCATGGCGAATGCCGCTTACTACGGCCAGGATTATGGCCAGGCCATTAAAGATTATCAAAAAGTAATGGCGATGAAGTTGCCGACTTCTAAAAAAGATAAGGTTTATGAAATGATGCTTCGCAGCTATCTGGAAACCCAGCAATATGATAAAGTCGTCAGCACATATAAGGATGATGAAAAGAACAGTCGAAATAAATACAGTTCACTTTATTATGGAGAAGCCTTATACAAACTTGGCAAAAAAAGTGACGCTCTCGTTGTATTTGAGGGGTTGGCCAAAATGAATACTCCGGGCGCCCGCCAGTGGATTGAAAAGATCAAAAAAGAAAAATAAATTGCAATGAATGAAAAAGCCGGATTTCAATTGGTGATATCCGGCTCTTTTTGTTTAACCCCGTATTCTAAACCAAGAGGTTTAATATGAGAATCAACCAACTAAATCGTGAAAAATCTCGTCTAAGTTTCCAAAAAGCCTGGCTACTTATCAAAGAGGGTAAAATTGATGCAGCATGCCGATCCTTGCGAAACTCCCTTATGTTCTATCCCCGTTTTGTACCAGCGCATATCTTATATTGGGAGATTCTCAAGGATCAATCGCAAACTCATTCCAAGTATTATCAGGATTATTTGGAACAGTTGAAATCCGAGGAAAATGAAGTCAATATGCTGATGTTGGGCATCCTTAGTGAAGCCTTTGATGATAAAGTCCTTTATTTTAGAAATTCGTTGAGCTTTGCGCCCGAATTTTTTTGGACTATCTATGTTATTAATTTGCTTATCTATGACCAGCCTGATCTGTCAATCGCTCTACGCAGCGTGATTCCTAATCTTGAACAGAATATAATGCACCATTATACCTGCGGCCTTATTTATCAATTACATCATCAACTGCAGGAGGCCATTGACGCCTATGAGAAGGTTTTGGTCCTGAATAAACGCTATATCGATGCTCATTTCAATCTGGCGATTGTCTATGATGACCTGAAACGCGATGAACTGGCAGTCCGGCATTATGAAAAAGCCATCAACTACAATCCTTTTTTTAGTGATGCATTTTTTAATCTGGGTTGCTTTTACCATGAGCGAGAACAGTTGAAGATAGCTGTTGACCATTATCGCAAGGCGATCGAAATTGATCCTTACCTGACAGATGCTCGGAATAATTTGGCTGTTTGCTATGGACGCATGGATTTATGGGATGCGGCTGAGCAGGAGTTTAAACGGATTTTTGAGATGGACCCGAAAAATAGCCTCGCGCATTTGAACTACGCGTATCTTTTAACCGTAAAAGCCTCTATAAAAAAGGCAATGGCCGAATTTAAAAAGGCAATAAGTTCTAATGAAAAGGATTGGCAGGACCAAATTGAAAGCCAATTGCAGCGCCTTGATAAAAATCAAGCTCTCCAATCATTTGTCCTTTCCACCAAAGTCCGCATGGACGATCATTTACTTGAAAATCTCAAGCGCTTGTTGAATTAACAATTCACCATCCCCATCCAAATCTATAATATTATAAGCGCCCGTAAACTGGGAAGTGGTCTAATGGAACGGTTCCGGTCCGAAATAAATAAGCGGTTTCCGGCTTTAATTGTTGTAATGGATTTTAAAGCGGATGTAGCGTTGAATTGATTCCCAGGTATCATCTTTGGGTTTCAGATAATAACCTGTAATAAAATCTTCATTGGGTATTAAACAGTTTTGCGAAGATAAAACAATTTGTCTGAAAGTGAATTGAGTGAAATCCTTTTGTAGCAGGCTGGTCAAAATATTCATATCCAGGTCAGTTTCCACTTTTTGATAAAGCAGCGCCAGCGAATAGAATTTTTTATAGAGTAATTTTTTTAATTCTTGTGGGTTTTGCACTTTTTTCAATAATTCCATCATAACTTGTTGCTGTCGGTACGCGCGGGCAAAATCGGAGCTGTTTCTCCGGCTGCGAACATATTTTAAACATTGTTGGCCGTTTAAATGGTATGTGCCCATGGGCAATTGAAACCATTGGTTGTCATTAATGTCATGGGAATTGTTAATGGTCAGCCCATCAATTAAATCGATGATATCCTTGAATATCTCAAAATCGAAAACCGCATAGTTGCTCAGGGGGATATCCGTAATTTTTCGGATGATTTGCTGGGTCTTGCGAGGTCCCAGTCGATGATAAAGCGTGTTAATCTTTTGTTCCTGATATAACAAATCCCGAGGGATCGATATGAAATTAATATGATGCTGGTTAAAATCGATTTGGATCGCCATAATCACATCAGTTAGTTCGGTTCCTAAAGTGCGACCGGTCTTTTTATCGCGATGCGTTTCCCCACCCTTGCCCAACACTAATAGATTAAGTTGATTGATGCTGTCAAGAATATGAGTGGGTGATATAAAGGTTGAATCCCGCCAACTACTTTGAAATTTTAATTGTTGCTCTATCTTCTCACGCCATTGAAAGGAGTTTTTCTCCTCGTTAAGGAGTGATCGAGTTGTAAAATGAAACCAGGCAATGTGGGCCATAATGAAAATTGCTAAAAATCCCCAGCCGGCCATGACTATTTGCATCCACCTTTTTTTAACGGAATGACGGAAAAAAAGGATGCCGATCAGGAGCGCCCATATTAATAAAAGTATAACCAGAGAAAATTGAATGATTGTGGCATCCAAATATTTCTTAATGATAATGGAAGTTTTAATAAAATCAGCATAATGATAGCTCTCAACCAAGCTTCTTAATTCAAAGGGTTGAGTTAGAAATGGACATTGGTAGAAAAAAAAATTTTTAGTCAAACGATACCAACCTAGACGATTTTGATAGTATCGATGCTGAAAATTCAGCAGGTTGAAGTAAAATGGTTGGATTTTCTGGCGGATTTCGACAAGTTCATCGCTTAATTCGCTCAGAGGCAGATTTCTTTGCTGAATTCTCTGAAATAAATTGTAGAATCTCAATAGTTCACTACGGCGTGTAAATAGCGGGAATTCCTCATCAATCAAGCGGAAAGCCAGGGCAAATTCTTCCATGGTTTGGTTGAGCAATAATTCGGTATAGGTCGATAGGAAAAGTGGAAAATTGTCAGAAATGCCATTTTTTTGTGTAATTAGGCGATTAATCTCCCCAAAAAAAATATCCCGTTCCGGTGTAAGAGGGATGAGCAATGCTTCATTATAACGTTCAGACAACTGCTCCACAGCTTGCCACAGAGCAGCTTTCCCAATGACTGACGTGTCTTCCATCAGCTCGATAACATTTTGGAACACATGGGTATATGGATTTTGGACAGAATCCTCAAGAATAGCGCGATATCGAACGAGATGATTTAGTAACGCAATATGAGCATGGGGGAAAAGTTGCGCATAGGCAGCATGAAAAATAATCGGATAACGTTGGGTTTCTATTCGGCCGTTTTCTCCCAATGCCACTAATAATTTATCTTCGTACTTTACAATCTGATAATCTTGATTAAACAATGTAACTGTAGATTGTGGCTCAACGGGTGGTAGAAATGGTATTATTATCAACCCATATAAATGAATATATTTAAATAGTTTTTTTAGGAACACTGAATACTAATAAAAAAAAGGTGAATGGATTAATAATCCTCCCGGCAGGCTGCCAGGAGGATTTAATTCCATTTACCGATTTTTCTTTTTATGTCGATTTTTCCTTAATCTTTTTTTACGCTTATGCGTCGCAATTTTTTTGCGTTTACGCTTTCGTCCACAAGGCAAGGTAATCCTCCTTATTTATTATTATGGATTTCATCGACTTCTGTGCGGAACACACGGGAAATCTTGAATTCCGGCACGATGCGGGCTGGAATCGGCACTTCTTCCCGAGTGCGTGGATTCCGTGCCTTTCGAGCTTTTTTGTGACGAAGATAAAAGTTACCAAAACCGCGGATTTCTATCCGTTCGTCTTGAATAACTGATTTTTTAATCGACTCAATTAAAGTGTCAACAATCATCGACACTTCATTGCGGGTCATACCGGTCTTTTCGGAAACTATCCGTACAAGATCCGCTTTTGTCATATCGTTATTCCTCCTCTATTGACTGGTGAATGTTTCAAGCGAAAGCGGACTTAATATATAACATAAAAAATATTAAATGTCAAGCTCTTTTATCATTTTTTGCAAAAAAATGGGAAATTGCAAATACACTAAAAATCTTATTGACAATAGCTTTTCTTATGATTATTATGAGATAATGGATAAAAAAACCGGAGATAGCTAACGCCGCGAGCGGTTATTTTTGAAGAATTGCCTTTTATCTATGAATTCGACTAGTTTATAACAAGAGGAGATTGTATGCTCTTTAATTCTCAAATCCAAAGAAAGCTTCATCAAATTGTATTGAGCGCTAAAAACGAAGATCGTGAAAATTTGTATGAGTTTGAAGTGTATCAGCTTTTGGAAGCGATTGGGCTGGAAGTTCCCAAATTTATTTATATTAAGGATGAAACGGAAATAACTGAGGAACTATTACAAGGTTTCGGCAGGAAAATTGTGTTGAAAATCATATCGGCCGATATCGCTCACAAGCAAAAAGTCGGCGGAGTTAAGATCGTCGATAATCTGGAATTAATGTTCATCCAATATGTTGTGCAGCGGATGCGTAATGAGGTTCTCTCTTTTTTCCCGAGAGATCGGCAACCGGATATTTATGGTTTTTTGCTGGTAGAGTATTTACCGCATACTCAATCAATCGGGTATGAAACTCTGATAGGATTCAAGGAGGATTCTGCTTTTGGGCCCGTTCTTACTTTAAGCAAAGGGGGGGATGACGCGGAATTTTTCGCCCTGAATTACGATCCCGCTAATTTGTTTCTTCCGCCTTTAGAGTTGGAGGAAGCGGAGCGAATGGTTGATACTCTGAAAATCAAACAGAAATTTATAGATATCGGCCGCCCCGAATATTTGAAACGCCTGGCGCAGGCAGCCTATCTGCTGAGTCGTCTGGCTTTTCAGTATTCTTTTATAGCGCCTGAGCGGCCGGATTTCATCTTTAAAGCTTTAGATATCAATCCGTTTGTTTTTACTAAAGATAATCGTTTTGTAGCTATCGACGGTTTTGCGCAAATTTCGTTTGAGCGCGGCAAACAGGCAATCATGCCTTGTGTCAATGAAGTGAATCTGGATCGCTTTTTCCATCCGCGTGGAATTGTTATTGTCGGAGTATCCGCCGATGCGAACAAATATAGTCTGGGCCGTGAAATTGCTCAATTGCAACATGATTTGAAGCGGGACGATATCTATTTTGTTAATGTTAAAGGCGGTACGATCCAATTTGATGACAAGATTTATCCGCTATACCATTCGCTGGCAGAGGTTCCAGCCGCTTTCGACCTCGTTGTATATACCGCTCCCGCTCAATACACATTGGATTTTTTTAAGGAATTGGGCAGTTCTTCGACACTCGCGGTGATCCTGATTTCGGGGATTCCCGCAAATATTCGGTATAGTGAATTTGAGCAAGAGTTGAACCAGACCGTACCTAAGGGTGTTCGTGTTATTGGACCTAATTGCATGGGTGTGTTTTATGCCCCCGGGGAATCCCAGCCGGGCTTAAATACATTGTTTATCGAAGAAAAACGCCTCGAAATCAAATATAATGATTTTAGCAATACGGTGTTGCTGACTCAAAGTGGCGCTCTGGCCGTCACTGAAATCGATCGTTTACAACATGCCCGGGCCTTTAAATCCATCGTCAGTTTTGGTAATAAATATGATGTTAAAATTACCGATTTGATCGAATATTTTAATCATGAAGACGACATTGACGTCATCTCTTTATATGTAGAAGGTTTTGACCCGGGTGAAGGTCGTCGATTTTTTGAGTTGGGATGCCGCCTGGCGAAACCGCTCATTGTGTATAAATCGGGTCGGACAGAGGCCGGGGCGCGCGCGGCTGCCTCTCATACCGCTTCTATGTCCGGCAGCTATGATGTTTTTAAAGCGACTTGCCAGCAGGCTGGGCTGATTTTAGCGGAAAATATTGAAGACCACTATGATTACGTCAAAATTTTCTCGCTTCTGGCCCATCGTCAGCCATCTGGAAATCGGGTAGCCGGAGTCGTTAATGCCGGATTTGAATCCACGGTCGGCGCGGATGAATTGAAACGGTTAAAACAAGCTAAACTTTCAGTCGATACTCTTAATAAACTTCACACGATCAATAGACACGGTCTGGTCGACACGTCAACGGCTTTTCTGGATATCACCCCCATGGCCGATGATGAGATGTATGCCGATTTTGTGGAAGCTGTGCTTCGGGATCCCAATGTTGACTGTGTTTTTGTGGCTGTGGTTCCTCACACCATTACCCTGAAAACAACTCCGGATACATGTAATGATCCCAGCGGGTTGGCAAACCGGTTGGTTCAATTAGGCCGGAAATATCCGAAACCCATGGTTATTTCAGTTAATGCCGGCCGCTATTACCAGGATTTTATCTCTATTCTGGAAGACAATGGATTGCCGGTCTATACTGATATCCGTTCTGCTATTAAGTCTCTGGATAGATTTGTAACATACCATCTTTCGAGGAACTGACCATGAGAGGATTTGTAACTGGAAATGGCCGCCGTCGATTCACCGTGGTTGAACTGGCCGTTTATTTAAATCTTTTCTGGATGCTATGGGCGTCGGTCGAATTAAGTGCCGCGGATTATACGAATGAATTTCTGAAAATAGGCATGAGTCCTGCCGTGAGTTCCCAGGGACAGGCAGCGGTAACTTCGGCGTATGATGCGTTTACTGCCTTTTATAATCCGGCTATGCTGCGCCACGCTCCTGCCAGCGCCATATTAGTGCATAGCGAATTTTTTAACGGCTTTTTAAAACATGACGCGGCGGCAGTCGTTTATCATGGACAACGGCAAAGTGTCAGCTTAATCGCCGTACGCGCGGCAGTCGATGATATCGCCGACACCCGTAATGCCCTGATCGATTTGAACGGCAATGGACAGATTGATCCGGGAGAATCGCTCGATCCTTCAAAAATCAGCTATTTCGGTACTCAGGATTATGCTTGTATTCTTGGCTATAGTTCACGGTTTCATGCATTCGATTACGGCTTCAATTTAAAGATGATTTATCGCAACCTGCATGCCACCAGCGGTTTCGGCATTGGCATGGATGTCGGGTTGGCATACCGCTATCGTTCCTGGCAATTAGCCTGTATGCTACGTGATCTGACTACCACTTTGATCAGTTGGAAATCCGGCGCGACTGAATACGCGTATCCCCAACTGGTGGGAGGGGTGGCTTATGCTTTTCAACCCTGGGTTGCGCATGAAAATTGGAAAATGAATCTCGAATGTTTTGGGGACTGGATCATGTTTACAACCGATTTGGGCCAAGCTGCTATGCTGAATACATCCTGGGTGGATATGAATTTGAGCTGGGGCTTGAGGATGATGGTGAATGATTGGCTTCGTTTTAGTTGGGGATTCGATTCATCACAAAGCGATGAAAAAATCAAATTGAGTGATTATTTTCAAAAAAGTTTTACGACGGGTTTAGGGTTGAAGTGGAAAAGGTGGGGGCTGGAATATGCTTTTGTGCGGCATCTGGCGCTGCAAAACACTCACCAGATCGGACTTGTTTTCCATTATTAAAATTTGTGTTGACAATCTCTACTATTTTTATTATAATTATGCGACAGAGTCTGTCAATAGACGTTCATGGGTAACCGATCGGGCGAATGGCGTGAACCGATGGCTGCAATTAGTTTTCTCAGACCCATGATTTTCTGTCTGATATTGGCCCAAGTCGCATCGTTTAAAATGAGCGGGTTAGAGACAGATATGAATGAGTCCGCTAATTGGATTGAACCGATAGTCCGCTGAATGTTTGGAAAGCGGCCAATCAGGATTGGCGGAATGAGACGGGATATTGGCTATGTATAACTATAAGATGGAACTTGAGTATGACGGCCGGGCATTTTCCGGCTGGCAAAAGCAGTTGAATGAGCCCACCGTTCAACTGGAATTGGAACGGGCCCTAATGATCCTGTTGAAGGAGCCGATCACAGTCATTGCCGCTGGCCGGACAGATGCTGGCGTGCATGCTTTAGGCCAGATCGTGGGCTTTAAGAGCGCTCAGCCGGTTGATACCTCGCGAATATGCTATCAATTGAATGGAATTTTATCTCGCGAGATTGCTGTGCATTGGGTAGAAGAAGCGGATCCTAGCTTTAATGCGCGGTTTTCCGCCCGTTCCAGGAGCTATGAGTATCGGATTTTCCCCGGTAAAACTGCTATGTATCATGGGTTTTGCTGGGAATTGCGCATAACAGATGATTTTTTATCGATCAACGAGCCATTGCAGGCACTTAAAGGTATGCATGATTTTACTTCGTTTTGCGCGGCTGGTTCCCGGTCTCCTCATCATCGATGCGATGTGGAATCGCTTCAATGGTGCAAAGAAGACCCCTTCTATCGATTCCGGATTAAAGCCAATCGCTTTATTTACAATATGGTCCGTATTATCGTCGGCAGCAGTGTTGATATTTATCAGGGGCGATTCAGCCCGGATTCCTGGGATAACTGGTTATATGCCAGGGATCGACGCGCCACCGGCCGGACCGCGCCCCCGCAGGGTTTATTTTTTATGAGAGTTGATTATTGAAAATGGAAAAAATTCAGTTTAAGCTTGTTTATTCGTTTGCAATTACCTTCATATTAGGTTCGATCATTGGTACCATTCTGTTATATTATTATAATGATAGAACCTTGTTAAAGGAAAATCAATCCCAAATCGCTCCCAGCGACGCTCTGCCAGTTTTTTTGAATTCCTTTCAAACGGTGGCCTGGAGTGATGTAACGCTAAATGATACCTTGCGGCGGCAATTGCGCTATACACCTTTTGTCTCGGCTGTGGCCAGGGTGCGCGAAGCGGTCGTTAGTGTGAGTGTGACCCAGGTGCGTTACTACCAGTATCCCATCGATCCTTTTTTTGAAATGTTTTTTCCTGAATTGGGACAGCGTCAGATTGTCCCATACAGCATTTCATCCATGGGATCCGGTTTTATCGTCGATCCCGAAGGTTACGTTATAACCAATGCCCATGTGGTTCAAGACGCTAAGGATATTTACATCAATTTCCCGGATAGCCGCCAATTCCCGGGTAAACTAGTTGGTTTGGACAATTCCGCGGATATCGCGATTATCAAAATCGAAGGAGATAATCTACCGGTTGCCCCGTTGGGTGATTCCGATGATCTGATGATCGGAGAGTACGCAATCGCTATCGGTAATCCGTTTGGCTATATTTTAGCGGAAACAGGTCCCAGTGTTACGTGCGGCTGGATTTCTGCCGTTAATCGTAATATCAAATTTGATCGTGAGAACAAATATTACAAACGGATGATTCAAACTAATGCGGATATCAACCAGGGAAATAGCGGCGGCCCCTTGCTGAATATACTGGGTGAAGTAATCGGTGTCAATACCTTTATTTTGACGCAGGGAAACAGCGGTTCCATTGGATTGGGTTTCGCCCTCCCGATCAATAAGGCCAAAAAAGTGATGCAGGAAATTCGGCGATACGGGCGGGTACGTAATTTTTATACCGGGATCAGTATTAACGATATCAGCCCAATGGTCGCGGAATACCTCAATTTGAAGCAGCCTGGCGGCGCGATTATCACCAATGTGGAAACTGGCAGTCCCGCAGATGAGGCCGGATTGAAACGGCGCGACGTTATTATCGGTGTTAATAATAAACGTATGAAAAACTCGGAAGAAATCCTTGATGAGTTTTCTGACGCCCAGGTAGGAGACAGGGTCGCTTTTAAGATTATTCGTGAGAAAAATGAGATATCAATATCTATGAAACTGAAAGAAAACCCTCAACCCAGAAAAAATTACTATTAGAGGAGGAATAGATGAGCCGTAAAGAAAAGATGAAATTAATCCAAGAGGGAAAAAGAAAAAATTTGTGGACTTCAGATGATAGTGAACGCTATATTATCGAATTTAAGGATGTCGTTTATGATGAACGTAAGGAAGAATCGTATCACGCATCGAAAAAAGGTTTTTATTCAGCTAAAATCAGCGAGCGCCTCTTTGATTTTTTAGACGGATTTCTTGTTAATACGCATTGCATCCATTATGTTGAGGACAGCCGCCTGCTAGTCCACAAATGCAAATCCATTCCATTGATTTTCAATATTTATAATAATGCCATGCCCTGGATTGCTGAGCGGACGGGAAACGTCGAAAATGAACGCTTGACGACTTTCATTTTAGATACTCATTATCATGATAAGGCGGGATCCCAGGCACTGCTGAGCGATACGGAAATAGAGACCCTGCGCTTCTTCAAGGATATCCCCTTCACATCGATTAAACAATTACTGGCTAAAGTGAATGTGGTCCTTCAATCCTATTTTAATCGCAGAGGCATCGAACTTATGTACGTTAAGCTGGAAATCGGATTGTTGGATGATAAACCGGTACTAATTGATGAATTGAGCCCCGATGTAATGATTTTGCGCTGGAAGGATACGGGCCGCTTTTTAGGAAAGTATGCCGTTCAAATGGGCGGAAAAGATGGGTTGGCAAGCTATGAAGAATTGTACCAGATCATTTTTCCGGATGTCTTTCAGCCGGTTTTTGAGCGGATTAAAGTGTTGGATGATGGGCTGATCGGTCGCGATGCCATCAAGGAATTTGAAGATGAATTTGAAGCGGATCTGGATGGCGATGCGGATATGGAAGGGGATTGATTCATGACCCGGTATGGATACCCTTATATCTTTGGATCGATCTTCGCGACTCTTTTAACATTTGTTATTTGGTTTTTTCTATGGCGGCATTACGTTTTAATGGTTATTGGGCTGATTTTTTTGGCGCTGACTTTATTAATTCTCAACTTTTTTCGCGATCCTGAACGTGAAATTCCCCAGTCAATCGGGGCTTTGGTATCGCCGGCGGATGGCAAGGTTATATCTGTCGATACAATTAATGCGCCGATGTATATTAAAGGGAAGTGCATCCGGGTGGCGGTTTTCCTTTCGGTTTTCGATGTCCATGTCAATCGTATTCCCTATGCTGGGAAAATCGAATTTTTAAAGTACGTGCCGGGAAAATTTTTGCCGGCATTTAATGAAAAAGTTGATGAATTGAACGAACGGATGTATGTCGGGTTCCGCCATAAAAATTCACGGTTCCTGGTCGTGCAGATTGCCGGAATTCTGGCCCGCCGCATTGTTTATAATCTGCGGGAAGGACAAGAAGTCGCTAAAGGGGAGCGCTATGGAATGATTAAATTCGGTTCGCGGACCGATTTTTATTTCCCCTTGAAGACTAATGTGTTAGTAAAACCGGGCGACCGCGTACGCGGCGGGGCGTCCATTATTGGAGAGTGGTCCGGTGAATAGCAGACTTGGTTTTTTTCCTCATCTAATTACGGGTTTGAATATTTTCTGCGGGTTTCAGGCTTTATTATACACAATGAATCAGAACTATATTCCCGCCGCCTGGTTGATTATACTGGCCGGTATCTTCGATGTTTTGGATGGAAAAGTAGCCCGTCTCATCAAATCCACTTCCGAGCTCGGAGTGGAACTCGATTCTATGGCGGATGTGGTTTCATTCGGCATTGCCCCGGCTATTCTTTTTTATTCCGTATTGACCTCCTCCGGGAAAACTCATCCCATTCTTTGGCTGGTTCCCTTTGCTTATCTGACCGCCGGTATTTTTCGATTGGTTCGTTTTAATATGGTTTCTAAAAAAAAGAAAAACCTGAGCAGTAAGGAAAATTTTATGGGATTACCCATTCCTGCCGCTGCTTTCGCGATTTCATCCTACATAATTTTCACTCAAGACTATTTTGGCGAATTTGCTTATGGTGATTTCTTTTTAATTCTAATGGTCATTGTTTCGATCTTAATGGTCTCGACAATTGAATTCCGGTCTTTTCCTCGGATCTCATTCCAGAGCCCCTCGGAACGGATCATCATGGTTTTGCTTTTTTCTTCTATCATTGCCATTGCTATCTTACCCCGTAAAATGTTTTTTGTTATTACGATGTACTATATTTTTTATTATCCGGTGAAAAAACTGATCAGGTTAGTCCGTTATTATTTTTCATCTGAAACAAAGGTCGAACCATGAGTCTAAAGAAAAATAAATTTATCCTTCTACTAATCGTCATCTTTGGTTTAATTATCGGAGCATTTATCAGTGAATTAGTGGCCAGCTTGCTCCCAGCCGGAGTTGTGCGTGATGTGCTGACGATCGCTGTGCAACCTTCATTTGGACCCCTCACTTTTGATCTTCTAGCGGTAAAATTTACCCTGGGAGTGGGGTTTCGTATCAATTTATGTAGTATCTTTGGCTTAGGAATTGCCGCTTATATTTTTAAGTGGTATTAATAAGGAGAATTATATGGGTTCCATCGGAATGCCCGAAATCATCGTTATATTTTTAGTGATTCTTATTTTTTTTGGCGCTAAACGGCTGCCTGAATTGGCAAAGGGCTTGGGAAAAGGGATTCGTGAGTTTAAGGACGCTATGAATAATGTCCAGCAGGAAATGCAAATTGAAGAACCGAAAAATGGTAATTCAAAACCCAGGAATATTATTGCGGAATCCCAACCGGAGAAAAAAGAGATTCAGGAATAGGAGCGAGGAGTGGCGTTAGAAAAAAAACAAAGCGCGCGGGAGATTATCAACGGATTAACCGACAAGAAATTTACGCGGCGAGAACTCGTTCAACATTATATCGAGTGTGCGGACCGCGACGTCCAGCTTAACAGTTTCATTAGCCGTAACAATGAACAGTCGTTGTGTGAAGCAGAAGAATGGGATCGGCGCGGTAGTAGCGGATCTATTCCGCCAATGGCTGGAATACCCATTGGTATTAAAGACAATATATGTATAGAGGGAATGAAAACGACGTGCGCTTCGCGGATGCTGGAGAATTTTATCGCGCCCTACGATGCTCACGTGCAACAGCGGTTGAAGTCTGCCGGATTGATAACGATGGGTAAAATGAACATGGATGAGTTTGCAATGGGTTCGTCCAACGAAAATTCTGCGTTTGGCGCGGTATGTCATCCCATCGATAGGGATCGGATTCCTGGTGGTTCCAGCGGAGGTTCTGCCGCCGCAGTTGCTGCTGGTTTGGTACCCTGGGCGCTGGGTTCCGATACGGGGGGGTCGATTCGTCAGCCTGCCGCTTTCTGTGGCGTAGTCGGGATGAAACCCACCTATGGCAGGGTCTCCCGATATGGATTGGTAGCTTTTGCCTCTTCTTTCGACCAGATTGGCCCCATCACTCAATCTATCTATGATAACGCGCTTCTTTTAGAATTGATTGCCGGGCATGATGAGCGTGACTCGACATCTGCCAATCTGGCGGTACCCGTTTACTCATCCCAGTTGGAATTGACCTCTGATATCACGATCGGCCTTCCTGAAGAGTATTTTACCGATGCATTGGATGGTGAAATCCGTGAACGGTGCAACGATGTACGCAACCTTTTGGAAAAGTCTGGAATTCGCTTTAAATCCGTTCGCCTGCCTCATACGCCCTATGCGGTGGCTACTTATTATATCCTGACAACAGCCGAAGCATCATCCAACCTGGAACGCTATGACGGAGTAAAATATGGTTTGCGCAGCCACTCGTCCGAATCCCTGAAAGATATGTATAGGGCGACGCGAACGAATGGATTCGGGAAAGAGGTTAAACGCCGCATTATGTTGGGTACCTATGTATTGAGTTCAGGTTATTATGATGCTTACTATTTAAAAGCGTCCAAGGTAAGAACCTTGATCAAGGAAGATTTTATCCGCGTTTTTCAAGAGTGCGATCTGCTTTTGACTCCAACGACACCGACGCTGCCGTTTTTACGCGGAGAAAAGATCGAAGATCCATTAACCATGTATTTGTCGGATATCTATACCACATCTGCCAATCTGGCCGGAGTGCCGGCTTTAGCTGTGCCCGCCGGATTGGCCAAAAACGGTCTGCCAATGGGTATCCAGTTGATTGGCAATTATTTCGATGAAACGCGCCTTTATCAAATTGGCGCCCGGATCGAAAAAATAATGAAGGAATATTCGTCATGACTCATTTTGAACCGGTGATCGGATTGGAAATCCATGTTCAACTATCCACTGCATCTAAAATTTTCTGCGCGTGCAGCACCCGATTTGGCGCTCAACCGAATACCCAGGTTTGTCCGGTTTGTTCCGGAATGCCGGGGACTTTGCCTGTATTGAACCATACTGCTGTCGAGTATATTCTCCGGGCAGGGATGGCGCTGAATTGCCGCATTAATTCCGTCACCCGTTTTGCCCGAAAAAATTATTTTTATCCGGACCTTCCCAAAGGCTACCAGATCTCCCAATTTGAAAAACCAGTCGCCGAAGATGGATATCTTGAAATATTTCCGGAAGAGTCTCCATCGCGTAAAATTAAAATCCGGCGCATCCATTTGGAAGAAGATGCAGGCAAATCGTTGCATCCCGAAAAAGACAACCTGATCGCCGAATCGTATCTGGATTATAACCGATGTGGAGTGCCGCTCATCGAAATTGTGACCGAGCCAGATATCTATTCATCCCAGGAAGCCTTTGCTTTTTTGACAGAATTGAAACAATTGATTCAGTATCTGGGAATCAGCGATTGCAATATGGAAGAGGGTTCCCTTCGTTGCGATGCGAATATTTCGTTGCGACCGGCCGGCAGTCGGGGATTGGGTGTAAAAACTGAGTTAAAGAATATGAATTCGTTTCACGGAGTGCAACGAGCCTTGAATTATGAGATTAGACGCCAGGAAATCGTTCTTGGCGCCGGACAGAGTATTGTCCAGGAAACCCTGCTTTGGGACGATACCCGGCAGGAAGCCCGCAGCATGCGCGGTAAGGAAGAGGCTCATGATTACCGCTATTTTCCGGAACCGGACCTGGTGCCTATGTCGATCAATGCGGCTTGGATGGATAAGGCTCGGGATTCATTGCCCGAACTTCCCCGCGCTAAATTCGAACGATTCGTTAAACAATATCAACTTCCCGAATATAATGCCGCGTTCCTGGTTACATCGCAGATTATGGGCGATTATTTCGAAGCCGCCGTCGCTTTTTGCCGGCAACCTGTTTTGCTCTCTAACTGGATGATGGGTGATTTGACCAAAGTGGCGAAAGACCGGAAACTTGAATTCAATCAATTGCCCATTAATCCACTACGTCTGGCTGAATTGATCCTGCTGATCGCTGAAGGGCAAATCAATAACAAAATTGCCAAAACGGTTTTTGAAAAAATGTTGGAGAATCCCCTTTCCCCTGACGATATTATTAAAATGGAAGGTCTCTCCCAGTTAACCGATAGCGGTGAAATTGAGACAATTATTGAGCAGATCGTGTCGGCTCATCCCGCTGAAGTGGAACAATATCGTTCCGGTAAAGAAAAAGTCCTGGGTTTTTTTGTGGGAAAAATTATGCGCCAAACCGCCGGGAAAGCCAATCCCAAGCTGGTGAACGAAATTTTACTTAAAAAACTTAACGTCTGATGGATGGGTTTATGAAAAAAACTTTATTATTATGTTGTCTAATTTTGGAGACTGTTTTGGCGCAGTTTTCGGATGACGCGGGAAAAACGTATTTTAATTTTGTCCGGCTCAATCCGGTTCCTCAAGCCGCCGCGATGGGTAAACTCGCTGTGGCGGACTCTGACAATGCGCCAATGACAGCTTTGAATCCGGCGAGTCTTGCTTTTTTGGAAAATCGTATTGTTTTTACGGGTTGGCAGCAGATAACTGATGGCATTCATCAGGGGATGGTGGCCGGAGGGATGCCCTGGCGTGAGGTTCATCATTTCTGGTTGGGCATGCAGTATCTTTCGTATGGCGAAATCGACGGCCGGGATGAAATGGGTGTTTCTACCGGGAATTTATCGGCAGGCGATTTCGCGTTAAGTTGCTACTATGGCCGCAAAATCGGCGCGAAATGGGCATGGGGACTCGGCGCCATGTTTATGTACAGCAGTTTGGACGGATTGAACGCCAGTGGCTTGGGCCTGAACGGCGGGTTGATCTTTCAAAGTGATGCCAACGGCGCTTTTGGCCTTTCTTTACTCAATATGGGATTGGTTCTTAGTAAATTCCATAAAGATGATGCGCCCCGTTTACCGTTTTTAGCCGCCATCGGTTGGAGCAAACCGTTGGCTCATTTGCCGGTGGTTCCCTCAATCACCCTTTCCAAAGGAGAAGGTTCCCCCTCGACCGCTCACATTGGATTGAATGTGAAATTAGTTCCGGCGATGAATGTTCGCCTGGGCTATTATGCGTCGCTGGAGGACAAAATCCGATTCAGCAACGATGAAACCAATCGCCATGGATTCACTTACGGACTCGATATGCGTTATCGTCAATATGCATTATCGGTCGCTTTTTTACCCTTCGGAAAAATTGGAGTAATGGAACAAAAACAATTTGCTTTTTCCTACAATTTTTAATTATGAATACAAAAAGAATTATCCCCCTGGTTTTTGTCGGTCTGCTACTGACCGGTTGGCATTGTAGTTCCTCCGTGGAAAAAATCCAGAAGCGTCCGCCGTTGCAGCTCAAGGCTTCCATGTCGACGCCTATTAAAGTGAACCCCCAACAATTTAATTACCAAAAATATTTTGATATCGCGCTCAAGATGTACCAGAGTTCGAGCCAGGAATATCTGGCAGGGAATCGCGAACGGGCCATCAAGGATGTGATGTACGCGCTGGACCTCGTTAAACAGATCAAGGGAGTCAACGGATTAGATATCTGGCAGATAGCCAATACCGAGGAGTTGTTAAATTCGACCTTGACGTTGTATGAGAAAATGGTCATGAACATTTACGATGAACAGTATGACAATTCGCATTTAGTAGTATCCAAGATGTTGCGTAATGTGATCAATAGTGAGTATTCCTTAGGAAATCTTGAGAAATGGGAGCGATTCGCCCGTCTGGGAATACCTTATTTTGAAGACGAGCGGGTAACCGATCAGATCCGAGTGTTAACGGGCGGGATGCGGCCCTATTTTGAAAAGTGGATTTACCGTTCAGGCTATTATGTGGATTGGATGGCCGATAGTTTATTCCAGGCCGGTTTGCCCGATGAGTTGATCTATTTATGTATGATCGAAAGCGGGTTTAGTCCGTTTGCATCCTCATCAGCCCGCGCTGTGGGCCTGTGGCAGTTTATGAGCGGCACTGCTAAAATTTATAAGTTGGATATGAATTTCTGGGTCGATGAACGGCGCAATCCCGATCGATCTACGCATGCGGCGATCCGGCATTTACGGGACCTGCAGGATCGTTATAATAACTGGTATTTGTCGATGGCCGCCTATAATTGTGGAGCCGGGCGCATTGATCGCGCCTTGCGGCGTGAGAATACCGGGGATTACTGGTCGATTAACCGTCTTCCCAAAGAAACGCAAAAGTATGTGCCGCGATTTTTGGCCGCCATGCATATTTGCCGTAACCTTGAAGACTATGGATTCGATCCGACGTATAAAGCGGAACCTTTGCAATATGAAATTTTCCCCATCAATAAGTTTTTAAAATTGTCCACGATCAGTCTGGCCTTGGGTATATCTGAAGATCAGTTGAAATTGCTCAATCCGGAATTGGCGCGTGACTATACCCCGCCGGATTATAAAAATTATCCGTTGCGCTTACCGCCGGATAAAGTGAATGCCTTTGCTCAGATTTATCCCGGTTTGAAGGCGGAGCAGAAGAAAATGTGGTTCCAGCATAAGGTACGGCGCGGTGATAATGTCTGGAAAATTTCACGTAAATATGGCGTTTCCCAGCAAACTATTTTGCAGTTGAATAAATTAACCAAACGATCGGTTTTAAAATTGGGCCAAACTCTGCTAATCCCTATGGAAGTCAAATGAATGAGCGATGGGATAATCTGATCAGCGGTTTTTTTAAACTGGGGATATATCTCCTGATAGCTCTTTTTTTCTTTTTTATAAGCTTTGTGGTGATGAATTATTTTGTGATGCCGGCGTATGTGGGCTTAGGAGAAGAGACGGTAGTGCCCGATTTTACCAACATGGCGATGGAGGAAGCGCAGATACAGGCTGAACATGCGCACTTATCAGTGAAGGTTACGCGGTATGATTACAACCTGACGGTGCAACAGAATAAAATTATGAGCCAATCCGTGCAAGCTGGGATGAAGGTAAAATTCGGCAAGGAGATTTCACTGACTGTCAGCAAAGGAGCCGAACGAATATTAGTCCCCGATTTGGCGGGTTTGAATATTGAACAGGGCAAGATTAATCTGCAAGCCATGGAACTGGTTCTGGGCGATATTACCTGGGTATATGACGATCGGTATGAAAAGGATGTGATCGTTAGCAATATGCCAACCCCGAATACTCCCGTACTCCGTCGATCCCCCGTCAATCTGGTAGTCAGCAAAGGGCAGATTCCTCAATATGTTACTGTTCCCAACCTGGCCGGCAAATCATTGGATGAAGCGCAAATGGTTTTGATGGAATGTGGTTTGGTCCTGGGAAAGGTTTCGGAAGAGGAAAATAATGATTTGCTGCCCGGTTCCGTGATCAATCAATCCATTGCCCCCGGAAGAGAAACAATTTGGGGCGATACAGTCCATATTATCCTTTGCCGTTAAAGTAAAATGAAATTGAAACTCCCTTCGCTATGGCCCTCGGTATTGAGCGCCGATTTTAGCAATCTTGGCGCTTCGTTGCTTCCGTTGACGAAATCGCCGATCGGCGGATTTCATATCGATGTCATGGACGGCCATTTCGTGCCCAATATCACCTATGGTCCCTGGATTTGCCGCGTGATTGAAAGAATTTGCCCGGATACCCCGCTGGATGTGCATCTGATGATTGAGAATCCGGAGGCGTATATAGAGGCTTTCGCATTGCCCGGTGTAGCGGCCATCACCGTTCACCAGGAGGCGTGCCCACAGCTTCACCGCGTTATCCAGCAAATCCGCCAGGCGGATAAACTTGCCGGAGTCGCCCTCAATCCGGCCACGTCGGTTTTGACGCTGGAATCGCTACTGGGCGAGATTGATCTGGTCTTGATTATGACGGTTAATCCCGGGTTTGGCGGCCAGAAATTCCTGCCGTTCACATTGGATAAAATCCGCAAACTGGCGGAATGGCGGGATCAACACCATTTTGAGTTTGTAATCTTTGTCGATGGCGGGATCGATGAAAATACACTGCCGCTTTGCCGCCAGGCCGGTGCGCAAGGTTTCGTGGCGGGCAATGCTGTGTTCGGCGCCGCTGATCCACTCGCTACGATTGAGACCCTCTCCCGGATAATAGCTTAATTCTCCTTGTGGTCTGTCCTGGCCTCTCACTGATTCCCTTCATCACTATCTGAAATTCAATGAGCAGCTCTATCAAATATAGATCATCTGAAAAATGGGATTGCAGTTATACGCGGTCGAAATGCTGCTGATGGTTAATGTCTAGTTTTTGCGTTATGTTTTTATTAATTTTAAAGCGACATACTTGAGAAATTGAATTCCCTTGCCAGAGCTGCAGTGGATTACGAAAATCTTATAAACTCGGGAGGAAATCCAATGCAACGGAGTGGTAAATCCATAATTTTAACGACGTATGTAGTTATCTGGCTATCAATCGCAACCTCAATGTCAGGTCAGCCACACATCCCCTCTAACGACAGATCTCGCCAGGTAACCGCCCGCGTGCGGCCGATTCTGGAACAGGACATGGAGAGTGTCGGACTTCGTTTCGGCGCGTCGATCTATATGCGTATCTTTAAAGAAGAGCATGAATTGGAACTTTGGGTCCAAAATGACAGCCAATTCGTTCTGTATAAAACCTATCCGGTATGTTGCTGGTCCGGTACGTTGGGTCCTAAACTCCAATACGGGGACTTTCAGGCGCCGGAAGGGTTCTATTATACTAAACCTTCGAGCTTGAATCCATACAGCGCTTTCCATCTTTCTTTCAATACTGAGTATCCCAATCTTTATGATCAGTTGCGCGGACGGACCGGTTCCGCGATCATGGTACATGGCAATTGTGTTTCCATCGGTTGTTTTGCAATGACGGATCCGGTCATCGAAGATTTATATACGCTGGCCGATGGCGCGTTGCGGAACGGTCAACCCTTCTTCAGAATTCATATTTTCCCGTTTAGAATGAACCGGGAGAATATGGAAAAGCATAATCAATCGGAATGGTATTCCTTTTGGGAAAATTTGAAGGAGGGATATGATTATTTTGAGGAGCATAACCATACCCCCCCCAATGTAGATGTTAAAAATCTGCGCTATATTTTCAACTGAACGGGTATAAACTGATGGCGCGATTTGTTGTTTCAGGCTGGAATGTTAAAATTTGTGGAAATTTCCTTGAAATTATTAATGAAAGCCCTCTTTTTTTCGCGTTTTTTTTCAATACTATACTAAATAAATGGAGGAATCCATGAAAAATTCAATTTTGATACTATGTTGTATGTTGGTTTTTGGGGTTCGCGTTGAAAGTCAGTCTGTTTTAAGCATTAAAGACACGGTAACCGTGGAAGGAGCTACTGTATGGGGCGGTATTTCCTATGATGGAGAACTGATCAATGTGACAACCATGATGCAAACTGAGCCCTCAATAAAGCATCTTTTCCTGCAGAAATATGATACGACTTTGAATTCGGCAGGCGCGGCCATTCAACTGACATATAATGATGATCTTCTGGAAGGATGCCAAATCACGGATCATAAACAATTATATCTAAAGGGCAATATTTATATTGCATATTCATTGGCGAATACAGCGGAACATCGGGATAAACATCTTTATCTTCTTAAAATCGATCCGGACGGAAATCGGATATATAAAACTGCCGTTATTGAAAATTCAAGTGATTATCCTACTAACGATATGATATTCACTACGGATAGTACTTTTTTATATGTTCTCTTTTTTTATCCGGAAAGCAGACATTGGGTTTACTGCTATGATCAAAATCTGAATCTTGCAAGAGAACCGTTGGTTACCTCCATTCAATTGATTCATAATAATATCGGCGGAGTTGTTTTTAAAGATAGCCTGTTTTATATGTTCACAGGTAATTTTTTAGCGTACAATACGAATGTGATATTATCCTTATGGAATTATAATTGGACCCCTGCGATTAATCAGCCCAGGGTAATAGTGGAAACGGAGGATGGGGATGGCAACAATTTTTCCACAGGTTGTGTGTTTGATGAAAAAAATCAGCGTTGGTACATTGCCTTCCATCATTTCAGCAAAGATCAAAATCCGGATGATTGTGAGATTGATATTGCTGTTTTGGACGATGAGTTTAACTTACTAGAACGTCAGACGGTTACGGATATTAATTTTGGAGCCAGACAACGGCCCCATTTTTTGCTTGTCGGATCTACTCTCTATATGACGTGTGATGGAGGTGGAGTGTATATTTTTAAATTTCATGTCAACGATGCCACTCCCTGTGATCTGAAAATTACCAAATCACAATTGAAACCCTTACTGATTCATACAGAATATGCGGATACTTTAACTGTAACGGGTGGATTGCTCCCTTATTCATGGCAAATCGTTTCTGGTAATTTGCCTCAGAGTTTAAACCTGAATTCGCTAAACGGCATTATTTCCGGTATGATATCTGAGAATGGAAATTTTGATTTTACAGTAAGAGTTGTTGATTCACAAAATCCCCCGGATGAAGATCAGCAAGAATACCATGTTTTCATTGCGTTAACTGGCATTCAGGAAAAAGATACAACCTCGGCTAAAAACACCATTGTATTGCCCAATTATCCAAATCCGTTCAATTCCACTACCCGGATTTATTATCAACTCACGCAATCAGCAAATATTCAATTGTTCATCTGTAACGCGTTGGGGGAGAAAATTAAAACTTTGAAAACTGGAAATTGCCCGATTGGCGTTCATTCAATAAACTGGGATGGTCGGGATGAAAATAATAACCCTGTAGGCAGTGGCATCTATTTTATGATTTTAAAAACACCAATAGAGCAACACGGCGCAAAACTTCTGCTCCTGAGATAATGGTTTTGCTTCATTTCGCTTTGAGTATCGAAAATATATAATACCGACAATTTCAAACCGACAATAATTGGATACTAAGAATTTCCTTGCATTTTAACCGTGTTCGCGTATATTATTGATATGAAGAAATTAGTCGTCGGCATCCAATTCTTTTCTAAAGTGATATCCGAAATTTGCATCGATATGAAAAAGACCTGGATCAATCTTAATTGTGAAGTTTAAGCGGGTTCCTGTGGAAGAAATGTTTATGCTGATAGGGAGAAGGATTAAGTAACGCCTTATACAACAATCCACCTCAATTTAGTTCTGGATTTGACTGTTCACTCAGTTCCTCCTGACTGTCAGTTGGGCTCAATTCTTCATTCCAACCGATGGGTCTGCCCGTCCGGATTCGGATGAATGGGGTTATTTCGGAGAGCTATTACACCTACTGAAAGGATAATCGGCTATGAGATTGGATATACCTTATGCTTTGATTGATATGGCGTTGAAGGAAGATTTCGGGGATTGCGGGGATGTGACGAGTCAGGCTATTTTTGGGCGGGAGGAAACGGCATCATTTCAATTGATCTGTAAATCGGATGGAATATTGTGCGGATTCCCAATATTCCAGGCCGTATTCGATCGAATGGACCCGAAACTTGTGTGGGAGGTTTATTTTCGTGAAGGCGATCTTGTAGCCAAAGGCGACCGGGTCTGCGCGATTACCGGATCGGTTTTAACGATACTGCAGGCGGAGCGAACGGCTTTGAATTTTTTATCGCATTTAAGCGGAATCGCGACCCGGACGAACGAATTTGTTAAAGCGGCGCCTGGAAAAATCAGGATACTCGATACCCGGAAAACACTTCCCGGCTTTCGGACGTTGCAAAAATATGCCGTCTCGCTCGGAGGTGGGTTAAATCATCGTATGGGTTTATTTGATATGGTATTGATCAAAGACAATCATATTGATGCGGCTGGTTCGATTACTTCTGCCGTGGAAAAGGTTCGGGCGCGTTGGGGCGACCGTTTTGCGATTGAAGTGGAAACCCGTTCTCTGGAAGAAGTCCGGGAAGCCCTTGCCTGCCATGTGGAGCGGATTATGCTCGATAATATGGGGGATGCGGAGATGACGGCGGCAATTGCTATCATTCAGGGCCGCTGCGAAATAGAAGCGTCCGGAAATATGACTCGCGATCGTCTGATCTCTCTGAACGATATGGATATCGATTACATTTCGTTTGGTGAGCTCACCAATCGGGTTGTTCCGGTAGATTTTTCGTTAATTAAAATTTGAGTTATTATTATAAGGAGTCATGCATGAGCGACCTGATTCAGCAGCTTAACCAAAAAATGGGGGGCGAGGTGTTTATTTCGGCGCATCATTATCAGCGTAAAGAGATTGTGGATATTGCCGATAGTGTGGGCGATTCATATAAATTGGCCTTGGCTTGCCAGGCATCTTCCGCTGATTTCATTGTTTTTTGCGGGGTGCGTTTCATGGCGGAAAGCGCGGCTATTTTAGCGCGTCCCGGCCAGCACGTGTTACTCCCCGCGATGAATGCCGGCTGTCCCATGGCCGATATGGCTGAATATGCTCCCCTTGAAGCGCTTTATTCTCATTTGAGCCGGCAATTGCCCCAATCCCCGGTCCCGGTCTGTTACATGAACTCTTCCGCTGATCTCAAAGCCTTTACCGGAAATCATGAAGGATCAATCTGCACATCTTCCAACTCACGGGTAGTTGTTGACCACTTTTTAAAGCAAGGCCGTTCCGTCCTTTTTCTTCCGGACCGCAATCTGGGCATCAACACCGCTCGCCACCTGGGGCTTACTGCCGCGGAATGGCAAATCGTTGATCGTCAATTTGCGGCGGGAGCCGAAACTGCGGTCCATGCCGTCAAAATGTTTATCTGGGACGGTTTCTGCTATGTTCATAAACGATTTGCCGAGGATGATATCGACCGGTTACGGGGTCAATACCCAACAATTCGCATCATGGTTCATCCTGAATGCGATCCTTTAGTGGTTGAGAAAGCCGATGAAAACGGTTCTACGGAACTGATATTAAAAAAAGTGGCCGCCAGCGCTCCGGGAACTATCTGGGGAATTGGTACCGAATCCACTTTTGTTCGCCGTCTTTCAGACTCTTATCCGGAAAAAACGATTCTGCCCTTAGCCGATTCCCCTTGTGAGGATATGCGCAAAACAGATTTGGACATCCTACTTCCCGTATTGGAGAATATCCGAGACCGGCGCTTGGATCAGTTACCGGTCATTCGCGTTGAAGAAGAGTTGAAACTCCCCGCCTCGCAAGCTCTTGACCGGATGATCCGGATTCATGAAGGGAGTCGGCGCCATGATCATTGATTATGACGTTATCGTCATTGGCAGTGGAATCGCCGGTCTCTCGTGCGCTATTTTTTTGCGGGAAAAAGGATTCAAAGTTATGGTCCTCACCAAGGAATCGGATCCGGTCCTTTCGAATTCCTACTATGCGCAAGGAGGCATTGTTGCCTGGCGCGAATCCGATACGCCGGAACTGATTGAGGAAGATATCCTCGCCGCGGGAGACCATTACAATAATTTGGATGCGGTACGCGAATTGGCGCGGCAGGCTCCTGCCTTGGTTTTCGAATTTCTGATTAATAAAATCTGCGTCAATTTTAGCCGATCCAAAAATCAATCGCTGGATTATACCGAGGAAGCGGCGCATTCTGTGCGGCGAATTCTGCATTATAGTGACCGGACGGGTGAGGAAATCATGAACAAGCTCTATAGTTATGCGGTAAATCAGCAGATTGAGATTCGCACTAATTATACGGCCGTCGATCTAATTACCAACAACCATCACGCCCGGGACTGTCAGGAACTCTATAAACCGCGGAGAGTCATGGGAGTTTATGCTCTGAATAACGGGAGTGGGGAAGTGGAGCGGCTTTTATCGCGCTATGTTGTTTTAGCTTCCGGCGGTGTTGGGGACCTTTATCTGCATACCACCAATCCTTCATTGGCTACCGGCGACGGCATCGCTATGGCCTGGCGCGCGGGCGCCGCTATTATCAACGCGGAAATGGTTCAATTCCATCCCACGTGTCTGTTTCATCGCGACATCAAACGTTTTTTGATTTCAGAATCGCTGCGGGGTGAAGGGGCGCGGCTGAAAACGCCGGATATGCGTGAATTTATGGGCAATTATACGAATATGCGCGATCTGGCGCCGCGAGACGTGGTCACCCGGGCAATCTTCTCGGAAATGAATCGACTTGGTGTTGAATACTTGCTGCTCGATTTGGCTGGTCATTACACCGGAACTCTGCCGATTCCGGAACGATTTCCCAAAATTTACCAGACCTGTCTGCAAGGGGGCATCGATATTACCCGCGACCCTATTCCGATTGTTCCCGCGGCGCATTATTTCTGCGGAGGCGTTAAGGCGGATTTGAATGGCTATACTTCTATCCGTAATTTGTATGCCATTGGAGAGGTTAGCTGCACCGGGCTGCACGGCGCGAATCGCCTGGCTTCCACTTCATTGCTGGAAGGCCTGTGGTGGGCCTGTAAATCGGCCGATCACATTCTGCTCCATCCCGATGAACTCGTGGAACCCCCCTGGCATTCTATTCCGGAATGGACTCCTCCCCCTCGAAGCGAGGATTTTGATCCCCTGCTCATTCAACAAGATTTAAAAGTGATCCGCCTGACTTTATGGAACTATGCCGGGATTGTTCGCACTCGTAAGGGATTGGAACGCGCGTTATCGGATCTGAATTTCTATGAGCATCGAATTTTTAAATTTTACCGCGAAGCCAAACTGACCCGTTCAATTATTGAATTGCGTAACGCGGTGATTTGCGCGCGTCTCATCGTGGAAGCAGCGCTGCACAATCGCCGGTCGATCGGCTGTCATTATCTGGGCGATAATCCGTAATCTTCAATTCTGAATATAAATGTTTTCTACCCGGATACTTTAATATCTGACTTGGAAAATATGAATTGCTTTTTGATGAGTTGCCGGGGCGGGCTTTGTCGGAAGAAAAAATGAAACCCTGTTTCAGGCAAAATTATCCGGCCTTATTCCAGAATATTCCGCGGAACTGTTTTTTTTAATTTTACTTGACATTGCGCTAAAACTGTATTACCATATATAATAGATAAATGGGATTTTCATATTGCCGGAAATCGGTTTTAGTATAAACTTTTATCCCGGACTTTATGCTATGATTTTAAACGATTATGGAAAAAAAATTTTTACGGGTTTTATTTTACTGGTCGCTTTCAATTATTTCTTTTTTTGTTATTGTTTTAAAGATGAAAAAAATGAACAAGTATTGATCGTTGCCAAAAACGCGGAAACCACCAGTCTTGATCCGGGTGATCAGTGGGATACCTATTCGTCTCAGGTACTTGTCAATATATACGAATCATTAGTCAAAAGCAAGGAGGGCGGAACGGGTATCGAACCCTCTTTGGCTGAATCCTGGAGTATGTCTTCCGATGGTATGGAATGGGTATTTCAGTTGCGTCAGGGAGTGCGTTTCCATGATGGCTGTATATTGAACGCCGAAGCGGTGGTATTTTCTTTCGAACGGCAGATGGATATTAACTATCCCCACCGGTTTGGCCAATTCAAGGCTTTTCATACGCTTTTTAATTTTCTTGAAAAAATCGAAGCAATCGGTCCCTATGAAGTCAAATTTGTTTTATCAAAACCGTACGCCCCGTTTTTAGCCAATCTTTCCCAGGTGCAAGCCAGCATCGTTAGTCCGGAAGCGGTAAAAAAGTGGCGGTATGATTTTGCTAAACACCCCGTGGGCAGTGGCGCATTTCAATTTCAGGAATGGAATGATGATCGCATAGTATTAAAAGCGAATCAGAGCTATTGGCGCGGCGCTCCGCATTTATCCACCGTAATTTATAAGTGCATCCCTGACAAGTCGTTACGAATGTCCCAATTAAAAGCTAAAAATGTGGATATTGTATATCACGCAAAAGCGGATGATTTGATACAATTCAGACGTGACACAAATTTTGTAATATATGAACAACCTTCTGTTCAGGTTTCCTATATTGCCTTAAATAACCGGAAGCCCCCATTTGATAATGTGATTGTCCGCCGGGCTATTAACTATCTGGTCCATAAAAAACCGTTGGTTCAACTGGTGTACCAGGAAACGGCAATCCCGGCTAAAGGACCGTTACCTCCACTTATTTGGGGGTACAATGAACAAATAGAGGACTATCCTTATGATCCCGTTCAAGCAAAAGCGTTACTCAAAATCGCCGGTTTGGAGCGCGGATTTAAGGTATCGATTTTTATTTCAGAGGGTATTCCGGATAATAAAGAAATTGCGCTGGCCTTGCAGGGTAATCTGAAAGAGGCCAATATCGGATTGGAAATACATATATTGCGCTGGCGGGATTTGTTGGCTAAAGTCAATAATGCTGAACACGACATGGTCTTAATCTCCTGGACCGGCGATAACGGGGACCCGGATAATTATTTTTATACCTTGTTGGATAAAGACAATGCCATTCCGGGAGGAATGAACCGCGCATATTATGAAAGTGAAGATATGCACAGAATTTTACTCAAAGCCCAACGAAGTTTTAATCAACAGGAACGGATTTTATTATATCGAGATGCCCAGGAGCTTTTTCATAAGGATATTCCCTGGATTCCGCTCAGTCACCGGAAAGAGATTTTTATTGTCAACAAACGCGTCCAGGGATTTCAGATTGAGCCGAATCTGTTCAACTCATTCAATTTTTATAAGATCAGGGTTTTTCAATGAGTCCGATTCGATTTTTTGTAATGGGTTGCGGTTTGCTGTGTATGCTATTGCAGTGTTCTCATAAGGAGATTCTCCGGGGCGGTTGCCTGGTTATTGGAAGCGCTACGGACGCATTGAGCCTTGATCCGGGGGATCAATGGGATTTATATTCATCGCAAGTAGTCGTGAATATTTTTGAAACCCTGGTACGTTATAAGGAAGGGAGTTTTGATATCGAACCCTGTTTGGCCGAATCCTGGAAAGTTTCCGATGATGGATTAGTCTGGCAATTCCAATTGCGGAGGAATGTACTGTTTCATGATGGAACCCGATTTAATGCCGATGCCGTCCTTTTTTCTTTTCAACGTCAAATGGATTCCAGTTTTCCATTCCGGTTTGGCGATTTCGAAGCATGGGATCCTTTATTTGGCATGATTAAAACAATTCGGGCATTGAGTGAATATGACGTTGAGATCAGCTTGAATGAACCTTACGCTCCGTTCCTCTCAAATCTAACCTTGGATCAAGCCGGTATTGTCAGTCCCACTGCGGTTAAAAAGTGGCAGGAAAGTTTTTTTGAAAATCCCATTGGCACTGGTCCCTTTGTTTTCGATAAATGGTTTCATGAAGATCGAATTATTATTACTGCTAATGAGAATTACTGGGATAAAAGACCTTTCCTGGATACAGTCATTTTCCGGACTATTGAGGATAATACCCTGCGAATGGCTGAATTAAAACGGGGAAATCTTCATTTTGTCCGGGAATCTGAATCTGATAATTTTAGCATAATAACCGGTCTTTCCAGTTTAAAAATAATCCAAACCCCTGTTATGGATATAACATATTTGGCCATGAATACTCAACGGCATCCATTTGATGATGTGCGGGTACGTTTGGCGTTAGCCAGCGGATTTCAAAAAGAGCGCTTGATCCGATATGTCTATCAGGATCGTGTAACAGTAGCAACCACACCCCTGCCGAAGGAAATGTGGGGATTCAACGATACGCTTCACGATTATGCGTATGATCCCTCAAAGACGGCGGATCTGCTTAGGGAAGCCGGATATCCCCGGGGTCTGGACATTCATGTATTGATCCCTCAAGGCAATCTTGAACAGTTAAAGTTCATGCAACTGGTTCGGGAAAATTTATTGCCGATGGGTATTAATCTGCTGATTGAAATCATGGATTGGAAGCAATTAATTGAAACCGCCCAAAATGGCGAGCATGAAGCATTAGTTGCGACCTGGGAAGGGGATACCGGAGATCCGGATAATTTTCTGTATGTGCTCTTAGACCGGGATAATGCCCGTTTAGGCGGTGAAAATCTGGCCTTTTATACAAACGATTCGCTACATGCTATTCTTACTCAAGCTAGAAAAACGGAGTTTCTTCCTGTACGCGAAAAACTTTACAAACAAGCCCAGGAGATCATCCACTGCGATGTTCCATGGATTCCGTTATGGCATTCAAAATCCGTTTGGATTCTAAATGAAAAAATCCGGAATTGTGTTCCGGGTCCCAGCAGCCAGGTTAGATTCCAACATGTTTACTTTAAAAAGTGAATAAGGAGCGGAATTTGATGTTTTCTTTTTTTCGTCAATTAAAAATCCGCGCCAGACTGATTCTGATTTTTTCTTTGATGGTACTATTTCCCTTAATCGTAACCATGCTGATTTCCACACGAATGATTTTCGATAAAGTCGAACAGGGGATCGAAGAACAAACTGATCGAAGTCTTTCAGATGCGGAGAATTTCATCGCCAATTATTTGGAGCAAAGCAATAATATTGCCAACCTTTTAACTGAATTGGACGAAGTAAAAAATATTCTGAATAAAAAGAAAAATCTTCAGGAGCTTTTAGATTCTAAAATAGATTATTGGTTTATGGCTTTGATTGAAGTGGCGGACCAACAAGGCGATATTATCGCGCGAAGTCATGCTGTTATCGAAGGAATTGATCAATATTATTCTCCCGATCGATCCGCTTTGATCAACGATGCACTGGAATTCAAAAAGCAAACACTGCTTGAGAGCCACAATAACTGTTTGATAATTCGGTCCATCTCTCCGATTATCGATCGTATTTCCCTGAACGTGTTGGGAGCGGTAATTGTCAGTTATCCCTTATCCAATGAATTTGCTGATTTAATCAAGGATGCATCAAAAAGTGAAGTAGTTTTTTTTACGAATAATGAAATTGTATCCACCTCTTTTTTTGATCAAAATGGCCAACGCTTTTACGATATTCCCTTAAATGTATTGCAACTCCACCAAATTTTTAAATTGAATGAAAATTATTATCAATTCTTAACAATCCAGGGACGTTCCTATCGAGTGGCGGCTGCTCCTCTTTTAGATATTATTGGACAGCCGATAGGGGCGCTCGCTATTGGTGTACAAAACGAAACGATAAAAAAAGCTAAAACTGCTTCTTTATATATATTGATTTTAAGTGTTTTATTGGTTTCCATTCTCACATTTATCATGGGCTATTTTATCGCCCGCGAATTCACTCAATCTTTAACCCAATTGATAGATGGCGCCAGGCGGGTCGGGGAAGGTAATCTGAACAGCCGGATTCAAATCCAGCGCTATGATGAATTCGGCCTCCTGGCCCAATCGTTTAATGAAATGGCGAAAAATTTGGAAATCAAAAATCAGGAAATTGCATTAAAAAATCATGAAATCGAAAACTATAATAAAGAACTGGAAGTAAAGGTTCATGAACGTACGATTGATCTGCAGCAGGTGAATAAAAAACTTCACGATTCTATTGAAAAAGTTAAAGAGGCAGATCGAATGAAATCGGTTTTTCTGACCAATATGTCTCATGAATTGAGAACCCCTCTGAATTCTATTATCGGTTTTTCCGGGCTGATGATGCAAAATACTGATCAGGATTTGAGTGATCGCCATCTTCAGGACCTTACGACCATCTATAATAATGGAAAACATTTGCTGAATTTGATCAATGATATTCTGGATCTTTCAAAAATCGAAGCGGGGAAAATGGAAATTGAGATTAAGCCGTTTAATCTGACAAATCTGATTAATAGCGCGATGTCGACATGCCGTGTTTTGATTAAAGGGAAAAATATTGAGTTAAAAATGAGTCTTTCCCAAAAGGCGGTATGGGCCTGTGCCGATGAGTTTCGCACTCGGCAGGTTTTATTGAATATTCTTAGCAACGCGGCCAAATTTACTGATTCCGGAACAATCAGTTCCGGTGTTGTTTTAACCCAAAATGATGAATATCTCAAAATTTGGGTGAAAGATACCGGTTGCGGCATTAAAGAAGAAGATTATTCAAAAGTGTTTGAAGAGTTTCGCCAAACTGAGAGCGCGCTTGCTAAAAATAAAGGCGGTACCGGACTGGGAATGGCAATTTCAAAACGCTTTGTTGAAATGATGGGTGGGCAGATTTGGTTGGAAAGTCAACCCGAAATCGGCACGACGTTTTATTTTACATTACCTTCCGAGCGAAATGAGGCAACCGAAAAAACTATAAACCCCAATAAAAAAGTGGTTTTGATCATCGAAGATGAACCCGCATTTGTTAAAATTTACAAAGAGTATTTAAGCGATAAAAATTATGAAATTTATTCATTGTCAGAAAAAAATTTTTCCATTACAAAAATTTCTGAGATAAAACCATCGGCAGTCATCCTGGATTTCCTCCATTTCCAAAGTCATGGACTGGAGCTGTTAAAGCAGATTAAATCGGCATCCCAAACGAAAGATATTCCGGTAATCGCATGTTCCATTATTGAAGATAAGCACATGGCTTTTAACCTTGGAGCAGAGGCTTATATCGTTAAGCCAATCAGCCGGAACGATCTTTTGAGTGTATTGTCAAAGATCCATATTCCCAAAGGGCACATCGTGATCATTGATGATAATATTAATGATGTGATCCTGATGAGCCGGATTTTAGAGCAGGCGAATTATATGACTTTAAAAGCCTATAACGGTAAATCAGGAATTGAAATGATCAGAGAATTTGAACCTCAGGCCATTATTCTGGATATCATGATGCCGGGAATGGATGGGTTTGAAGTAGTAACGCAATTGAAAAAGGATAAAAAAACTGAATATATACCCGTTATTGTATTGACAGCTAAAGAGTTGTCTTTATCTGAAAAGAATCAACTCAGTCAATATGCTGTTGAAATTGTCAGTAAGAATGGATTGAATAAAGAGGAATTTCTTGAACAGATCACGCATTTAATCGGATAGGGATCGAAAATGAGTATCACTGGAAAAGAAGGACACTGAGGAGTTATTATGGTTAAAGGAAAAATTTTGTATATTGAGGATAATCCGGATAATTTCCGTTTGGTGCAAGCCCTCCTGGAAAGGGATGGTTATGAAGTGATCGGCGCTGAAGACGGGTTGACCGGACTTGAACTGGCTAATAAGCAAAGTCCGGACTTAGTATTGATGGATATGAATATCCCGGGGCTTTCCGGAGAGGAGTGCGCCACCCGGATGAAGAGTATAAAAGGAATGGAAAGAATTCCCATTGTCGCCTTAACGGCAAAAACGATGCGAGGCGATAAAGAAATGGCCTTGACCGCTGGTTGCGATGGTTTTATCGCAAAACCAGTCGATCCTTTTATGTTTACTTCCCAGGTTGAGGAATTTCTCCAGGGAAAGGTAGAAAAAGTTGAACAGACCGAAGAAACAATTTATTTGCGTGAATATAGTCAGAAGCTTGTGAATCATTTGGAAAAGCAAGTCCAGGAGTTAACTCGTTTTAATCAACAACTTAAAGAATCAGAAGAGAAATATAAAGTATTGGTTGAACAGTCCAATGAAGGGATTTGCTTGATCCAGGATTCGAAGATTCTTTTCAGTAATCCAAAGTTGAAGCAGATTTTTAAATATGATGATGAAGATATTTATGGGGACAATTTTGATTTCAGCCAATTGATCGCTCCTGAGAGTTTACTTTTTTATCAGAAACAATGCCTGTTGATGAGACAGAAAGAGAATTTCCCAATTAACTGCGAAGTTATCGCTTTAACTAAAACAGGCGGAAAAATCGATATCGAGGCAAGTTTAAGCTATATCGAATATAAAGGGAAATCCGCTATTCAGGTAATCGTGCGTGATATTACCGCGCGAAAAAAAATGGAAAAAAAACAGCATGAGCTAGAAATTGAGCTATTACATCAATCCAAATTGGCATCAATTGGAATGCTGACATCGGGAATCGCTCATAATTTATGCAATCCTTTGACTGTGATCCGTGGATCGGCTGAGCTGGTACTGAGAAAAATTCCAAATCTAAGAGAAGCTGAAAATATTATCGCCCAAGCTAATAAGATGAATGACATCATTAAAAATATGATGTACAAAGGCCGGCAGGAACAAAATATAAAAAAACAACCGATCGATATATCGTATCTTTTAACTCAGGAATTACAATTTTTAGAAGCTGATCAAAATTTTAAACATAAAATTGAAAAAATCTTCATTTTGGACGAGAGCTTACCGAAAATTGAAGGAATTTATAGCGATTTCAGTCAAGGGTTGCTGAATATTATTAAAAATGCGCTGGATTCAATGTATCACTCTCCAAAAAAACAATTAAAAGTTCGAACATTCGCTCAGGAGAATTATATTTGTATTGAAATAGGCGATACGGGATGTGGTATTGAAACAGAAAATCTGGATAAAATTTTTTCACCATTTTTTACCACTAAGCCGATTGCCGCGAATGACGATACTCCAACAGGAACCGGATTGGGATTGTCGAGCGCCTATAATTTACTGCAGCCCTACCAGGCAAAATTCGAGATTGTGAGTAAAAAGCAAGAGGGAACAACGTTTATTATCCGTATTCCGTATAAGTAATAGCATTTTTCCCCACCCTTCAGTGGATTTGTAAATTGAATATTTAGTCAAAAAATAAATAAATCTCCATTATTAAGGGAGTAATCCTCTTGACAAATTGTAGAATTTTTCATATATTTGCTCGCAATTCTACAAGGATGAACCCATGGAATGGTGTGTAACCCGAAATGCGCGTCGCGTCAAACGCGCTGAAATTCCCGTTTTTCCCTTTAAAACCCTCCATCAACAGGTACGCGCATGCTTTACCTCATATCCCCGCCTTTTAGCCGTCTGGGCCCATCCTGACAATGGGGGATTGAGCGTCTATGTAGCGTTATCGAATGATGAACGCGGGAAACTGGCCGTGGCTTCATTCTTTTTAAATCAGTTAGATGACCGTCATTATCCGTCCCTGACTTGCCAAATTCCGGAATTTCATCTTTTTGAACGCGAATTGTATGAGGATTGGGGTATCGTGCCGGATGGGCATCCCTGGTTGAAACCGGTCCGCTATTCGCATAATCGCTATGATAGTTCGCAAACAATGGCCAATTATCCTTTTTTTCATATTGAAGGCGAAGCGATCCATGAAGTCGGTGTTGGGCCGGTGCATGCCGGTGTGATCGAGCCCGGGCATTTCCGTTTTTGCTGCGCGGGGGAACAGGTCCGCCATCTTGAAATCCAGTTGGGTTATCAACATCGCCAGGCGCAAACACTTTTCCTTAAGGGGGATATTCGCGACAAAGCGGTTCTGGCCGAATCGATTGTAGGGGATACCGTTATCGGGCATGCTACCGCTTATGCCCAGGCTGTGGAAACGCTGGCGGGGTATAAGCTTAATTCCTCGATCCAGTTTATTCGCGGCATCGCGCTGGAGCTGGAACGTATTGGCGTTCATTTGGGTGATCTGGCCGCGATTGCCAATGATATTGCCTATTTGCCGGGGAGTTCCATGTTCGGCGTTCAGCGTACCCGCGTGATTAATACCAGTCTGGCGATTTGCGGCAGTCGCTTTGGCCGGGGGTGGATCCGTCCGGGTGGCGTTCTCTTCGGGATTGATGAAACTGAAAAAGAACTGATCAAAAATAATTTAACCGATATTTGGATACAAGTCCGGCAGGTCGCTGCTACTATGTTTAATAATTCCGGAACGCTTTCCCGTTTGGAACAGACAGGGGTGGTGACGGAAGAGACTGCTTTGTCTTTGGGTCTGGTGGGTATGGCGGCCCGTTCCAGCAATCTTAAACGCGATGCGCGCAATAACCATCCTTCGGGTTGTTATACCGAGTTTCCGATCCCTATGCGGGTTTTGGACTCGGGGGATGTTTATGCCCGGGCCTGGTTGCGATATTTGGAAATCAGTGATTCTATTCATTGGATATTAGATATTTTAAACCATATACCGCCCGTGAATCCGCTTGTTCAGGATATTCCATTACCCGCCGCCGATTCGCTTACTTTATCCCTGGTTGAAGGGTGGCGCGGCGAGATTCTCCATGCGGTTATCACAGATGAAACGGGACAGGTGATTTGTTACAAAATTATCGATCCCTCTTTTCATAATTGGAATGCGTTGGCCATGTCGGTTCGCGCAAATGGTATTTCCGATTTCCCCTTGTGTAATAAAAGTTTTAATCTGTCTTATTGCGGTTTCGATTTGTAGGAGCGACGATTATGTGGGATTTATTGAAAGCGCGCTGGAAGCATGGATATCAGGCCGTACCCAATCCCCGCGCGGCGCGGGTCAACGAGTCTTTTCGCGGTTTACCGCTCATTCCGGCGGAAATGGCGCCCGATGAACTTAGTCGATGCCGATCGGTCTGCCCTAGCGGGGCTTTTTCCGGCGATTCTCCCGCTATGGACTTGGGCCGCTGTGTCTTCTGCGGGGCCTGTGTCCGTTGTCTCAACCGTCCCGATTTCCGTTTTTCCAACAGCCACTATCTGTCGGCGTCGTCCCGCGCAAAGTTGATCGTGGATCCGACAATGGATGAAACGAATTATCGCCGCCGCGCATTTGATCCGTTGGCCGATATATTTAAGATATTTAAGCGGTCTTTAAAACTACGTTCCGTTTCAGCGGCCGGATGCAATGGCTGTGAGATGGAGCTGAATGCCTGCGGCAATCCAAATTTTGATATGCACCGCTACGGCGTGGAGGTCGTCGCTTCGCCCCGCCATGCCGATGGTTTGATTCTTTCCGGTCCCATCAGCGCTAATATGGCGCCTGCCTTGCTGGGAACCTGGGAAGCCATTCCATCTCCGAAAATGCTTATTCTGTTGGGGAGCTGCGCTATTAGTGGCGGCGTTTTCTCCTCTTCTCCCGCGCTCGAACGTTCATTCCTGAACGAGCATACCCCGGCGCTTTATATTCCCGGCTGCCCACCGCATCCATTGACGGTTATTAATGGAATTTTGGATTGGCTGGGCGCCAAATGTTGAGCATGCTGGCGATTCTGGTCGGGAGCTGGACTCTGGCTTCAACTGCGGCGTTTTTGTCTAATTATCGCTTCCGCTTTCTATGGGGCGGCTTTTGGCTACTACTTGGTTCCTCGGTCGTGATCGCCCGTTCAGTTTCGGTTTTGTTTTTCTCGGGGACGATGGCCGGCGTTTTGAATCTGGCGGCGCCCTTCGGAACGGTCGATTTTGTGATGGACCCCCTATCGGCTTTTTTTTCGTTTCTTTTCGCCGCAGTGAGCCTGCCCGGATATGCCTTCGCCGGCATCTACCTTAAATCATATCAATCCAAACCGTTTATTATTCGCGGCTATCTTTTCTTTTTTCCCTGGCTCATTCTTTCCATGGTTATGCTAACTCTTTGCCAACATGGATTGGTTTTTCTTGTCTTCTGGGAACTAATGGCGCTTTTTTCCCTTGCATTGGTCATTCTGGAATATCATGAAAACGAAACGCGGCAAGCCGGGCTTTATTATCTGGTGGCCATGCATTTGGGAGGTTTATTCCTGTTAGCCGCTTTTATCTGGATCATTTCGCAATGTGGTAGTTATAGTTTTTCTGACTGGCGTTCCTATTTTAGCGCGTATCCAACCTTATTTCCCATTTTTTTTATACTCGCTTTTATCGGGTTTGCATTTAAATGCGGTTTCACCCCATTTCACACCTGGTTGCCGCGCGCGCACCCGGCGGCGATTGCTCCTGTTTCCGGCATCATGTCGGGATTGATGATCAAAACGGGGATTTATGGAATCCTGCGTGTTATCGATTTATCGGAATATTTGGCGCCTTCTCTTGGTTTCGGAGTTTTGACCATCGGGATGATCAGCGCCCTTTATGGGATCATGCAAGCCATTTTACAAAAAGATAATAAACGCCTATTAGCTTTTTCCAGTATCGAAAATATGGGAATCCTGGCGATCGCCATCGGCATGGGCATGATTGCTTACTCTTATGGCAATGAAGTGGTCGTTTTTTTAAGCTTTACCGGGGCTTTGTTTCATACCTTCAATCACGCGTTGTTTAAATCTTTGTTGTTTTATATGAGTGGAGTCGTGTACCAAAAAACCCATACCCGAAATATTGAACGTTTGGGTGGATTGATCCATGAGCTTCCTCGCGCCGGAGGATTATTCCTGATCGGTTGTTTGGCGATATGCGCCTTGCCGCCCCTGAATGGTTTTGTTGGAGAATTTTTTATTTATTCGGCGATGTTGCATCAATTCGCCTCTGAATCAGTCGTGATTACAATTATCACACTTTTTTCGCTGACCATTTTGGCGGTAGTTGGATCTTTGGCGCTGATCGCTTTCAGTAAACTGTTTTCGATCCAATTTTTGGGTTTAAAGCGGACTCCTTCTCTAAGTCCGTGTTCTGAAAGCGGGTGGCGGGAATACTGGCCACAATTGCTTTTGGCAATGGCTATTGTTGTTTTTGGTTTTTTCCCGCGTTTGATTTTGCCTTTTATTCTTCCGGTAGTGGAACAACTCGGTTTTTCCACCGCTGGGAAAACAATCGCCAACCTCTACCCTCTCTGGGTTGATCGCTTGACGTGGATCTCAGTCGCTATTTTGAGTTTCGGACTCGCGTTTTTTTTCTTACGGTTTATTTTTACTCGGAAAAAACCGCCTGAACGCCAACCTACCTGGGATTGCGGTTATGGTCAGCTTTCGCCCCGTCTTCAATATACGGGATTTAGTTTTGTGGAGCCAATGGCCACGCTGACAAGTCCGACTGTTCAACAATCCGCGGAATTGTTTGAAGTCCGAGATCTTTTTCCTTCGTCTGCCAGTTTTGAATGGCAATCTAAAGATTGGCTTGAAACCGGGATTATTATTCCGTTGTTAAATGCAATTCAAAGATTTTTGGGTCGGTTTTCAGGAATTCAGGCTGGTAACACGCAACATTATATCGTCTATGGTTTAGTTTTTTTGCTGATCGTCATTGTCTGGACACTCTGGAGTTTTTAGAATGCTGCCAATTGTTTTCAATATAATAATTATTTTATTTTTCCCGTTTCTTTTTTTGGGATGGATCCACCGGGTTAAGGCTATGTGGTCTGGCAGGGTCGGAGTGCCTTTTTTGCAGCCATGGTGGGATTTTATAAAGCTTTTGCATAAGGAGCGGGTGATCAGCCATTCTGCCAGTTGGATTTTTCAAATTAGTCCGGTATTGATCGCTGCGGCGCTAATGACGGGGGTACTGGTTTTGCCGATGGTCAATAAATCAACGTTGATAAGTTTTGATGGCGATTTTCTGGTATTTGCCTATCTCTATAGTTTAGCTAAATATTTTCAAATTTTAATGGCGCTTGATACCGGTAGTAGTTTCGAGGGGATGGGCGCCAGCCGCGAGGCGTCTTATACCGCTCTGATCGAGCCGGCATTTTTTATCATTATCGCTTCGGTGGCGTATGTCTCAGGTTTCCGTTCATTTCAACAGGTGGTGATGCTGCTGGATATTAAAACTCAATGGGTTTTGGCCGTTAATATATTGATTGTTTTAGCTCTTTTTATTATGATGATTGTTGAGGGCTGCCGGGTGCCGGTGGATGATCCGAATACACATTTGGAACTTACTATGATTCATGAAGTGATGATTTTGGACAATAGCGGACCCGATCTTGCTCTGTTGCAATATGCTGCGGGCTTGAAAATGCTGATGCCCGGTATTCTCATCGCTAATTTTTTAATTCCTCTGGAATTGGGATTAGTTCTGAATTTGATTCTTTTTATAAGCTTTTTGTTTATGGAAGCGACTTTGATTGGTTTGATCGAATCGTTAATGGCCCGTATCCGCTTAAAACTGATCCCTGAATTTGTATTAATGATGTTTTCTTTTGCTTTAATCGTTTTGGCTATGCTAATCATTTATCAGGGAGGAATTGTCTGATGAGCGATCTGCTGCCAGTATTGATGGGTATTACATTACTCTATTTGGCGGTTGCCGGGATGGTCGGGGCGTATATTCGGGTACTGGTGCTGCAAGGGATACTACTTTTCGGATTTGCTTTGAATAATATATCGGGATTGAATATTACAGCGTTCCTGTTTGCCGCCGTTGAAACCCTCCTTTTTAAAGCGATTCTTATTCCCTGGTTTCTGAATAAGACGGTGAAGGAAAACGGGATTAAGCGTGAAATCGAACCCGATATTTCCACTTTCTATTCGCTCTTTGCTGTCAGTGTTATTTTTATCCTGGGATTTACCCTGGCATTCGGTTCCACCCATTTCACCTCGGGCGTTAATCCGGTAGCGTTTGGGGTTTCTTTTTCCATGATTATGACGGGGTTGTTATTGATTGTGACCCGTAAAAAATTGATTACTCATATTATGGGTTATATGGTGATGGAGAACGGTATATTTTTGCTTTCACTTTCTCTGGCGCGCGAAATGCCCGTCATTGTGGCTCTGGGGATATCTTTGGATATTTTTATCGGAGTACTTCTGGCCGGTGTGTTTATCAGCCGTATCAAATCGACGTTTGATGACCAGGATGTGGATAATCTTTCGACTTTAAGGGATTGATATGTTGGTATTATTACTATTTCCATTGATTGTCACCCCTCTGCTTTGGGGATTCCGTTCATCCCGTCTTAATCGTATCCTTTGGATTACAGATATCGTATTACATCTTGGAGTGATGATCTGCCAACTGGCTAAAATTACATTTTCCTGGATCAGTTTTCCGTTTTTAAGTCAATATTTCGCTTTTGATACGCTTAATATTGTCTTTTATATGATTTTATCAATTTTAATCACAGTGGTTACACCCCAGATGTTGGCATTGTTACGCATATCCCACCCCCTCCGCCAAACCGGTTATATCCATGCGTTGATGCTTTTTGTTATGGCAATGGATGGGGCGCTGCTCAGTCAGCATTTAGCCCTGCTCTGGGTGTTCATCGAACTGACCACGCTTGCCAGCGCCTTGTTGATTATGTATGAGCGATCCAAAACAGCGCTGGAAGCCACCTGGAAATATATTTTTATTTGTTCGATTGGCATCGGTTTGTCGTTTGTGGGCATCAACCTGCTTCTGGCCGCCAATCCTGATTTGGAATCGCTTTTTTTTATTGATATCTATCAGACTGCCAGTCCTTTTTCCATTTTGTGGCTCAAACTGGCTTTTGTGTTCATGTTGGTGGGCTTTGGCACTAAAATGGGGCTGGCGCCAGTGCATTTCTGGCTGCCCGATGCCCATTCGGAAGCCCCGGCTCCTGTATCAGCATTGCTTTCCGGCGTCTTACTCAATACGGCTTTATTGGGAATCCTGCGCCTTTTCCCGTTGCTTGACGCTAATCAGATTCTTTCCTATGGACAAAATCTCTTGTTGATTATGGGTTTTCTTTCGCTTTTCATCAGTAGCGTATTTATGATTAAAACCCGAAACTATAAACGGATGCTGGCCTACTCTTCCATTGAAAATATGGGAATTATTGCCATCGCCTTCAGTATGGGGGAACCGGGTGTTTACCCGGGCTTGCTGCATGTGATGACTCATTCATTTACAAAAGGCGGACTTTTTCTATGCGCCGGGCTGATTCTTAACGCCTATAAAAATAAACAGATTGACCAGGTAGGTTCTCTTCTGACTTTTTTTCCTAAATTAGGCGGTTTGTGGTTGATCGGTTTTGTAAGCATTTCGGGATTTCCTTTATTTGGAAGCTTTATCAGTGAATGGATGTTGTTTAAAATTTTAATCGCCAATCAGCATCCCTGGTTGGTTGTATTGTTTGCCGGGTTTCTGTTGGTGATTTTGTTTGGAATGGGACGCGCCTGGTTTCAGATGGCCTTCGCTCCCGCCAGTAATCCCCCGGTAAAATATAAACTTTCCGGGTGGAGCTATCTGCCGATTATCGCTCTTTTCGGGCTCTCTTTTATTCTGGGAATCTATCACCCTCAATGGTTGTATGCTATTTTAAATTTAGGACTTAAATAGAGTTAGTCGATAAAATCAACGGCCTCGGCATTTCTGCGCCAGTCGGAATGACCCGCTAATGGATAATCAGAGCGGTTTATGAAACAATAAATTAATAGCCTCTTATCAAAATATAAAATTACGGGTTTGAATTCGATTTTTCTTAAGTTTTTTAAGAATCGTTGAAAGATTTCCGAAAATAATTAAATTGAGGATAATCGGAAGGAACACACTATTTTCAGCCAACCAGTTTAAACCATAATAGTGGATCACTTTCCAAACCGGAAGGAATGCGGTCCATAGATTGGGGATGATAATAGTGGCGCTGATACAAGCGATCACAAATGACAAAACAGGAAACAACCTTTCCAGTAAGCGCGCAAGAGTGGGTGGCTGCGCTTGCTTTAATGAAATGGATGCGGCTAACCGGCTGAGCGTTCGGTCGGCAAATCCTTCAGAAGGACCCTCACGCTGAATTTGGCCGATTTCCTGGATGAGTGTCTGATAACTTTGAAAGCGTTGATGACAACTTGGGCATACCATAAGATGATGGTATCGTTTAACGGAATTGGCCCGATGGCCATAATCAATGAGATCTTGGATTTCATCATCGGTTAAATGGGTCATGCCGTTATCTCCTCGGGTTTGTATTGGGTTTCAAGGTTTTTTTTAAGCAATTTTCTGGCTCGAAACAGATGAGTCTTGACGGTTCCGGCTGGCAATTTCAAAATTTCCCCGATCTCCTGGTAGTTTAATTCCTCTAAATGGAACATTCGGATAATCAGCGCATAGTGTTGGGGAAGTGATGCAATTGATTTTTCGATAAGATAGGCGCGGTTACTGCTCTCCAGTTCTATGACTGGATCCCGGCTGCACTCCAGTTTATCGAGCGTTAAGGAGCGAGTGGATTCATTGGAAAAATCGATTGGATATTCACAGCGATGATATTTTTTCCGTAGATAATTTAATGCGGTATGATGCGCAATTTTACCGATCCAGGTTGCGAGTCCTGATTCTCCGCGAAACCGGGGCAATCCCTGGTAAACCTTTAAAAACACTTCCTGGGACAAGTCCTCGGTCTCTTGTTTATGGTGTATTTTAGCGCGAATGATCATCCATACCAATCGTTGGTATTTTTCAATCAGAATTTTAAATGCAGCAAGGTCGCCATCAATAATATGTTGAATTATTTTTGTGTCTTCGTTCATTTTCGCGTCTTCCTGATCATCCTGGAAATCTGCTTTTGATCACAACGGAATTGATTATCCATAATCCCTGAATATTAACGTGGATTTTAACCCGAACGGGTTATCGAAGGCTTTTATATATATAGACGGGTTTAGATAAAAAAAGTTTCATTTTTCCCGTTGAAGTGAAACCTTTTATCAAAATTTGTGTCAATTATATACAGAAACCTAAACAAGGAGATTCAAATGGATACCAGCGTATTAGTCCCGGCCATCATTTTTGGCAGTGTGGTTATGATTGTTAAAATTGTATCTGATTCCAAGATACGGCAACGGATGCTTGATGTGGAACTTGATGAGAACAAGATTCGCGCGATGTTACGGCCAATGCGTACGGCAGATACCTATAATTCCCTGAAATGGGGAATTATTTGTCTGGTTCTCGGAGGAGGAATTTTTGTGAGTAGTTTGACCAATATGGATAAAACGACGACCTGGGGATTGGTGCTGGTGTTAGGGGGCCTCGGGTTTTTGGCCACGTTTTTTATTGAGCAGAAGATGATGAACGAAAAAAAACAAGATAAAACTGATTTTAATAGCTGAATACTGATAATTCCATGCAGAAAAAAGGCCGCCCTCCATTTGAGCGCGGCCTTCCAACTTCGAATATTTGTGGCTTATCAACCTGTCGTGCCCGCAATTGAAAAATTCAATTATTGAAATCGCCCCTCAATATCCAATTCTGCTATTTTTTAAGCAGGGTTGATTTTCTGCAGATGCGAGCAGGAAATATGTTTGTGAGAGCGTTTACACTACTAACAGAATTATTAAGTTAAGCCTAGAGTTGTTTGTATCATGTTCAGTAATTCGGCAACCGTAAACGGTTTTGGCAGAAAACCAACGGCTCCTTCGGCTAATGTCCGGTCGATTCGTTTATCAAATCGATATCCTGAAGCAAGAATGACCTTCACCTTTGGATTAATCTTTTTAAGACTGAGATAAACTTCCAGTCCGGAAAGCTTGGGCATTGCCATATCGAGTAGTATTAAATCAATTATGTCGGAGTTTTCCTGGTAGAGTTGAATTCCTTTTTCTCCGCAATCGGCTTCTAAAATTTTATAATTAAAGGTTTCAAGAATATCTCTGGATGTCGTACGGATGATCTCTTCGTCATCAATGATCAGAATGCGGCGACCTTTTCCGTCTATATATTCTTTAGGTTTCTCGGGGAGCGCTTTGGATTGGGACCCAGCGTCATTGATTATTGGGATATAGAGTTTAAAGCTGGTTCCTTCCCCTGGAGTGGAGTACAGGTTGATATAGCCATGATGCTGGTGAATGATATAATAAACCGTTGATAGACCCAATCCTGTACCCTGTTCTTCTGTTTTTGTTGAAAAGAAGGGGTCGAAAATTTTTTCACGTATAGCGGGATCAATTCCAACTCCTGAATCTTCGATAAGAATACACCCATAGTGAGACGAAACTGCATCCGGAAAGAGTTTCATAAAAATTGTGTCAGTTGGAACCAGGGACACAGCCACGGAAAGTATCCCCCCTTGAGGTTCATCCGGACCGCGCATAATGGTTAATGCGTGCGCTGAATTGATACAAAGGTTTAAAATAGCTTGCTCGATATGTCCCTGATCCGACTTAGTTACCACTGGCTGGTCTGAAGGGGTGTATTTAATAATGATTGATTTGTCAAATGTATTTTTACAGATATTCAAGACATTCTCAGCAGCTTGATTTAGATCGACACTGGAAAACGTGAATTCCTGTTTCCGTGTCATACGTAATAGATCCCGAACCAGTTCAGTCGCGCGGGAAGTGGCAATCTCAATGATGTTGAGTCCTTTTTTAAGCTTTTGGGGGTTGTAATTATTGTTTTGGGTAAGATGTTGGATCAGACTGAGAGAACCGCTTATTCCGCCCAACAAATTATTGAAATTGTGAGCCAGACCGCCGACCAGTATTCCCAACGAATCCATTTTTTGCGCCTGGCGAAGCTGTTCCTCTTTATGGACTAATTCAGTAACATCATCAATGCGAATCACAATTCCTTTATTTTCAGGATTGGTTAACGGGTAAAATGAAAAATTGAAATAGTAATTTTTCCGTTCAATTTGTACCGGAATATGAAGCAGTTCCTGCGATAAATTGGAGCTGGATACGTTTTCTATCACTTCCATAAACGGTTTGATAAATGGCAGGACTTGATCAATTTTCTGAGGGGAAAGAGGGTTTTGTTCAATTCTGAAAAAAACGGCGGCTGAGAGGTTTGTTTTAGTGATTTGTTGGTTTAAATCGATGGTGATTATAAATGAGGAGAGTGAGTTCAACAAATTCTGAAGAAAATTTTGAGCTGTTTGCAGTTTTCTTTCAGCGCCCTGCCGTTCCTTAATTTCCTCGTTGAGTTTTATGTTGATTGTCTGTAATATCTTGTTGCGGTTTCGGATGATGTGGGTCCGATATCGATAGATACTAATGATCACCATAACGCTTACGATTAGCATCAGGAAGCGAAAGGGCAATGTTTGCCAAAATGGTGGACTGATAATCAAATGAATGCTCCGTATTTCCTGATTCCAGATTCCATCCGGATTCGCCCCTTTGACTTTAAATATATAATGTCCCGGAGGCAATTGTCCATAGGTTACATACCGTTGTTTAGCTGACACATAATTCCAATTGGGATCGATTCCTTCGAGCATATAGGCATATTGATTAGCGGCGGGATATAAATAATGAAGACCAGTAAAACGGAATGAAAGTGTATTTTGATGATAATTCAATTTGAAACTATCGGTAAATAAAATGGATTGATTGAAATAGTCTTTCGATTGAGTGGTTTCTTCGGTGCGCGAGTGAATGCGAAAATCAGTGATATTTAAAAATGGAACACAGGGATTGTCAATTAAACTGTCGGGATTAAACACAATCAAACCATTGGGAGTTCCCAGATAAATCTTTCCATTGCCGTCTTGATAATAAGCGCGGGTCGAAAACTGCTGGATTGGTAACCCGTTTGCAATTGTATAATTTTTTATTTCCCGGGTCACAGGATTGAACCGGCATAATCCATCGTTGGTGCTAAGCCAGAGACGGCCTTTTTTATCCTTAAGAATCCCATAAATGAGATCATTTATTAATCCGTCGTCTTTCGATAATTTAGAAGTTTGCGTGGTTTCAATATTGTAAATGTAGAGCCCTTTATTTGTGCCAAGATATAGCAGCCGATCATCCTCCAGATAGACGACATTGATTGCCAGATTGTCAAATCGGAGCGAATCAGGCAGGTCTGGCGCAATCCGTTCAATTTTTAAGGTCGATGTTCGAATACAAGCTAATCCGTTCTCCGTACCTACCCATAATTTCCCGGCGCTGTCCAATGCGAGGGAATAGCAATAATTGTGATTAATGCTAAGGGGATTTTGGGGAGAATGAATCAGGCGCAATGCTTTATGGGTAACTGTATCTAAACGGTTTATTCCGGTGAGTGTTGCCAGCCAAATGATTCCGTTTTGATCTTCCTTGATATCCATAATTGTATTATTGCTGATACTGGTGCTGTCATTATAATGATTAACGTAATTAACAAAGGTGTTTTTCCTCGGATTGAACCTACTTAAGCCCCCATTGGTACCGATCCAAATGTTTTCGTGGGAGTCAGTGTATAATGAGCGGATATAGTTGTCGATTAGAAGCCCTGGTTTATTCAGATCGTGCTTCAGAGTTTGAAACTGATCGGTATGAGTGTCTAAAATAGATAAACCGTTTTGGGTGCCAATATAGATATGGTGTTTCGAATCGCCTCCAATTGACCATACGAAATCATGAACCAGGGAATTCGTATCAAAGGGATTGTGTTTCCAAAAATTAAAATTTTGAGTGAGTAGATTGAAATAATTCGCTCCGTCATCGGTTCCCATCCATATCGTCCCGCAAAAATCTTCATGCAGGGCCCAGATTGAATTATTGCCTAAGCTTTCGATATCGTAGTCTTTCTTGCTGAATGAGGTAAATTTTTTATTAGCTAAGGAATACTGAAGCAGACCGGAGCCGAGTGTCGCAAACCAAAGTTGTCCCTTGGAATCGAGCATACTATTCCAGACATTCGTGCGTAAGGGTGGACTGGCGCGAGGATCAGAGATATGAAAATAGCGTGTGATCGTTTGCCGATTTGAATCCAGCATATTCAGCCCATTAAAGGTTCCAATCCAAAGGCAATGGTTTGCGTCTTCAAGGATGGTCCAAACATAGTTGTGGCTGAGGGATGAACTATCTTTCGGGTTGTTTTTAAAGTGTTGGAGGCTATTGTTAAAGGGATCCCAGCGGACTAAACCATTGAAGGTTCCCAGCCAATAAATTCCTTGATGGTCCTGAATGATATCCCAAATGGCATTATTTACAAGTGTGTTGGGATCATCGGGACTATAAAAATAGCGGGTGAAACCTCCACTGGCCGCGTCAAACTGATTAAGCCCCTCCTGGGTTCCAATCCAGAGTTGCCCGCCGGCATCTTCATAAATACAACGTATGCTGTTACTGCTGATGGAATTTGTATCATTCGGCAGATGTTGATAACGGATAAATCGTTCATGAATAAAATCATATTGGTTCAGTCCGCCTCCATGGGTGCCAATCCATAGCCGTTGGCGACTATCAGTGAACAAGCAACTAATATTGCTGTTGGAAAGAGATGTGGGATCTTCAAGTTCATTGTGAAATACTTTGAAATCATAACCATCATAGCGGTTTAATCCGTCATTGGTGCCGAACCAGATGAATCCCAGCTTATCCTGAGTTACGGCAAAAATGGTTCCATGCGATAATCCGTCTTCGATGTTGAGCTTTTTAAATCTGTTAATATGCTTTTGGCCATACGCGGCAGAGTAATTGACCAACATTGCAAACACGATTGTAAATAACCAGGGTCTTGAAATCATAGTTCAATTCTATAAAAAAAAATTTATTTTGTCAAGTACTATTTTTAAATTAGAGTCTATCTCCAAATTTACTCCGATTGTCAGTCAGGGGCCGCCGGAACTGGCGGAAGAATTTGTTTGCTTCGCGCTTGGTGGCTAGCGCGGTTGTTCTGCAAGCCAAATCGCTTTTATATAGAAAGCCCGTTTGGGAATGTTTTTAATTTGTGAACATAGTTTTATTAACCTCAGCGCTTGAATTCAGAAGTATGAAAATAATGAAATTAATGTTTTATATATTTTAATCTTGACTTTGGGAAAAAAAAATGTATAATAGTGTATGTGAGATTTGAGCAGTTAGTACATCACACTTTACGAGACCTGGACCCTGCAATGTCGAACAAATCTATAGTTGTGGGATGTTCGGGAGGGCCGGATTCAATGGCCTTGGCCCATTTCCTTGTATTTAACGCGAAAAATGCGCAACAAATTGTATTGGCGCATATTAATTACCATTTGCGGGGAGCGGCATCGGACGAGGATGCTCTTTTAGTTGCCGAATCATCGCGGCTATGGAATTGCCAATTTGTTCAGTTGGATGTGTATTATGATTCAGCGCAGGGCAATTTGCAGGCTTGGGCGCGACGCGCGCGCTTGGATTTTTTCGAGAGAACCCGGTCTGAGCGCAATAGTGAATACATCGCTTTAGCCCATCATCAATCGGATTTGGTGGAAACAACGTTTTTACAATTAATCAGAGGCGCTGGCTGGGATGGTTTGGTGAACATGATCCTGACTGAACGTCCCTTAATTCGGCCTTTTTTAAATGTACCCAAAGCGGATATTATGGAGTATATTAACAGAATGCGGATCCCTTTCCGGATCGATCATACAAATTTGGAATTGAAATACCGCCGGAACCGGATTCGTCACGAAATCCTCCCTCTTTTGGAGACCTACCACCCTGAGGCCCTTAATCATCTATCGCGGGGCCTTGAACTGGCAGGGAATGCTATTCGGTTTTGCCGCCATGTTATTGATGATGAGTTGAATATGTTTTGTATGGAAACGGGCGTTCGATTTCATCGGTATGATGCGGCGATCCTGAGGCGGATTCCCACTGAATTGCAAACCGCTATGTGGCGTTCGATGATTCTGCGATTTGATCCTGATTTTTCAAGTTTTTCTTATTCCTCCCTGAATCATTTGAATGATTTGATAAAATCAAAACTTACCGTAGCTTGTTTTTTTCAAAGGAAGATACAAATTCAAAAGAACCGGCATGAGATTATTCTTTGTTTTCCGGCCCAGCCGTGTGAAACCAACGTACCTTCCCCAGGGGCGTATCATTGTGGCAACATCCGGTTGAACCTTCAAGCCGCCGTCGGTGTCATTAATGAGGGAGGTTATCGTGTTTTAACGGGTTGTCCGGATGGTTTTTATCTGGATGCTGACCGTATAAACTGGCCATTACGTTTGACCAATCAGTATCAACATCTTCTTATTCACACCGGAGATTTTTCAACAGCGAAAAAGATGGGCGAGCATTTGCGTGATAATGGCATTCCCGCTTTAGTGAAGCAACATCTGTACTATTTATGCGACAAGAGGCAAGTCGTTTGTTATGAACGGGGAGTTTCTCATTTTTTTTATAAGATTAGACCCAATACCACAAATATTCTTAAAATCACGTTTAACGAGGAGTAGAAATGGCTTTTTTTGATCAAAAAAAATCGGACGATGAGAAGCAGAGCAACTTCAAACTGAAACTTCCTCCCTTAAAAGAGAAAGGTTCTGGGTTGCGAACCTTAGCGATTTGGGTGATCATCATCTTAGTGACGATCTATTTTTACCGTGTTTTTTTACCGGGGGTGAATACTGAGGTAACGATTTTTTATAGTGAATTCCGGGAACAATTGACAAAGGGAAATATTGAAAAACTCGAGGTTGTCGATAAAGAGATCACTGGATATTTGAGGGATGAGGCGATTACACTGCAAAATGGCAAACCGCAAAAATACAAGGTGTTCAAGGTTTTATTATTGTCGTTCAATGATAACAACCTGATGGAGTTGATAATAGAGAACAAAGTGGAACTGGTTGCCAGGGAAAAGGGTTTCAATTTTATGAGTTTGTTTTATATGTGGTTGCCCTGGTTATTATTTATTGGAATTTGGATTTTTTTTATGCGGCAGATGCAGGGAGGCCAAAAAGGAATTTTCAGTTTCGGGAAAAGTCGGGCGCGGTTATTATCCCCGGATCGGGCAAAGGTTACGTTTATGGATGTAGCCGGAGCTGATGAAGCAAAAGAGGAATTGCAGGAAGTGATTGAATTTTTAAAAGAACCTGGAAAATTTACCAAGCTGGGAGGGAAAATACCCAAAGGAGCGTTATTGCTGGGTCCTCCGGGAACCGGAAAAACATTGTTGGCGCGCGCGGTGGCCGGTGAGGCCGGTGTGCCGTTTTTTAGCATGAGCGGTTCCGATTTTGTCGAAATGTTTGTGGGTGTCGGCGCCTCCCGAGTTCGTGATTTGTTCGAAACCGGCAAAAAAAATGCCCCCTGTATTATTTTTATCGATGAAATTGACGCTGTTGGCCGCCAGCGGGGCGCCGGATTAGGCGGCGGCCATGATGAGCGGGAACAGACGCTGAACCAATTGCTGGTTGAAATGGATGGGTTTGAATCCAATGAAGGCGTGATCCTGATCGCCGCTACCAATCGCCCCGATGTCCTCGATTCCGCTTTGTTGAGACCCGGCCGATTCGATCGGCAGATAGTCGTTGATTTGCCGGATGTGAGAGGACGTGAAGGAATTTTAAAAGTACATACTAAAAATATAAAACTCGATACGAATGTTTTATTGGAAATTATTGCCAAAGGAACACCCGGTATGTCCGGAGCCGATTTGGCAAATCTGGTTAATGAAGCGGCGTTGCTGGCTGCCCGTAAGAATAGGACAACAGTCAGTATGACTGAAATGGAGGAAGCTAAAGATAAGGTTATGATGGGTACTGAACGGCGGTCTCTGACAATTGCTCCCGCGGAAAAAAAGATCATCGCCTATCATGAAGCCGGGCATGTACTCATCGCAAAGCATTTGCCGGGTTCCGATCCGGTTCATAAGGTCACTATCATTCCGCGCGGCCGGGCCCTGGGCGTCACCCATTCCCTGCCGACAGATGATCGCCACCTCTATTCAAAAAATTGGGCGCTCAATAAAATTTGTCAACTAATGGGGGGGCGTTTGGCCGAGGAACTTCATTTTCAGGAAATTTCTTCCGGAGCCAGCAATGATATTGAGGTCGCTACTAAAATTGCGCGTATGATGGTTTGCGAATGGGGAATGAGTCCCCTGGGACCTATCGCTTTTGGTAAAAAGCAGGATGAGATTTTTCTGGGACGGGAAATTGTCCGCCATAGTGATTACAGTGAAGCGACAGCGGTAAAAGTCGATCAGGAAATTCACTGGATCATTGATTCGTGTCTGCAAAAATCACGCCATATCCTGCAGGATAATCTTCAACAATTAAATCGGCTCAGTGAGGAATTATTAAAAAAAGAAATTCTGACTGGAGAAGAGATTGATTCAATTATCCTGAACAAAGTCAAACCGGCGGCAGGAAGCGCCCCAAAGACAACAACGCCGTCAGTTGCCACCAAAAAAACGACAGCGCGAAAAATAGCGACGAAAGAAATTGTTGAAGAAAATATCCCGGTGAAACCTGAAAAAGGGACCCGTACACGGAACAAAAAGCCAATCAAGGTTGATGAATTGGCGGAAAAAATTATCCCCTCTGCCGAAGTTAAGGAAACGGTTGTAAAACGTCAAACGCGTCAAACAAAAAATGATAACTCGGGAGAAATGGATTCCGCGGAACCACAGCCGAAACCTAAAACTAAAAAGGGAAAATCTACTCCGACCTGGAATTACCTGAAGAAACCGGAAGATTCCGAAGGGGAATAAATGAAACAAGCCCTCTGGCAGGGTAAGGTTCTTCCTCTGATAATGGGAATAATGAATCTTAGTCCTGACTCGTTTTATACGGGAAGTTGCCAAACTGCGGTTGACCATCTGTTATCGACGGCAGAGAATATGATCCGGTCAGGGTGCGATATTATTGATATTGGGGCGGAATCGACTCGCCCAGGGGCCCAAGTCGTCTCACCTGACCTTGAATTGGAGCGTTTGATCCCTGCCCTTTGCGCGTTGCGAAGCCATTTCCCTAATATTCCTATCTCTGTGGATACCACTAAGGCTCAGGTTGCTATCGCCTGTTTGGAGCAAGGTGTGGAAATCATTAATGATGTTTCAGGATTAAACTGGGGGACTGGCATGATTCATGCATTATTAAAATATCAGCCCTATTATGTATTGATGCATATTCAGGGAGTACCGGCAACAATGCAGGAAAATCCACAATATGACGATGTGGTGGCTGAAATTTGTAGTTTTTGGAATGAGCGTACCCGCTGGTTGATTGATCAGGGATTTCCCGAAGAACTGATTATCGTTGACCCGGGGATTGGATTTGGGAAATCAGTGGAACATAATTTGCGGATTATGAGGCATCTTCAATGCTTGCGGAATGTGGGATTCCCTTTACTGATCGGATTGAGTCGAAAATCTTTTTTGGGAAAACTGCTGAATCTGCCGGACCCCCAGGACCGATTGCATGCGACGATTGTCATGCACACTCTTTCAATTCAGCAAGGTGTTGATATTCTGAGAGTTCATGATGTTTTACCCGCTGTACAGGCGCGAACCTTAATCCGGGAACTTGAATTGATAATATGACGCTACTAACGTTATTCGGTTTTTTCCAAATATCTTTATGGGATCTGGTCGATGTTTTTCTCGTGGCCTTTATTTTTTATAAACTGATACTAATTATCCGTGATATGCATGCGGTTCCGCTATTTATTGGACTGCTGATCGTCGTTATATCCTCGATGGTCGCCAACTGGCTTGAATTGGCGGCCCTAAGCTGGCTGATAGAAATGGTGCGGACGATCTGGCTAATTGGGTTCTTAATTATTTTCCAACCGGAATTGCGGCGGGCATTGAATAAATTGGGGCAATCCCGTTTGTTTCAGGTACTCAATCGGCATGAGAACAATCAAACGCTGGAATTAGTGATTGGTTCAGCCCGCAATCTTGCTCATAAAGGATTGGGCGCCTTAATGGTATTGATTCGGGACGCTAATTTGATCAATATTATCGAAACAGGGACTACCATTCAGGCGAAAACATCGGAAGCGTTGATCGAAACTATCTTTACACCTCCCTCGCCACTTCACGACGGCGCTTTGATGATCAAAGATGATATGCTAATCGCTGCCGGCTGTATTCTGCCCATCACCCAAAACCAGGAATTGGATAAACGCTTGGGACTGAGACATAGGGCCGCTTTAGGTTTAAGTGAAGATAGCGATGCAATTATCCTGGTGGTCTCGGAAGAAGTTAACCAAATCTCGCTGGCTTATGCCGGGCATCTGTATCGAAACCTCTCAGACGATGAAATCTACAATGAAATTATTCGACTGACCGGTTATCGCGAAACCGATCGTCCCCTTTCATTTAAACGTTTTCGAAAAAAAGGAGTGATGGCATGAAATATATGTTTTTTTTCTGTCTGCTTTGCTTGAGCAGCATGAGTCTGGCTTTCCGTGTGACTGGGAAAATTACCCTGATGCAGGATTATCTTTCTGAAAACACGAAGCAAACTATTGTTGATTTGCCGGTAAAACTGCAAGACTATTTTCAATCCGCTCCTTATTCCGATGAGGATATTGAGTTGGATTACCATTTTGTGCTGAGTCTTAAGGAAAAAGGCGGGGGAAGTTTCACGGTCGAAGGGCAGTTGCTTGAAAATAACTATAAAATTCAATACTTCGATAAGAAAATCGATTTGTATTATAGCGCCAATGAAATTCTTATATATAATGAGTATCAGTACCACATGATGACGAGTGTGTTTGATTTTTATTTTTTTATAATGATTGGCGACGTTATGGATAATTATGCGGAAATGGGTGGAACTCTATATTTTGAGAAAGCGTTACGAATTGCCAGAGATGGTATGTTGCAAAGCAATTACCGGGGATGGGATCGCCGCCTGGAAAAAGTGAATTGGTTCCTTGCCGAGGATAATAAGCCGTTTCGTAAAGCCAAAATTATTATCCAACATGCGCTGTCGGCTGCCGAAAAACAGGATTTTGAACTTGCAAAAAAGAATCTCAAAGCAGCGGCAAAGATGATTGAGGAATGCCGCAACAAAAATATGGATACTGACCCGATTATTGGCTATTTCAATTGGATTTCGACGACTTTGGGTGATGCCTTTGCCGGTTCGGAAGAACCGATGATTTTCCAGATTCTACTGAGTGTTGATCCCGAACATCAACAATATTATCAACAATATATCCCGGAACAACAATGAGTAGGAGAAGCCGCGCTTTTTTCTGCGATCTTCATATCCATACTCAGCATTCGGATGGGAGCCAGAGCGTGGAAGAGGTTTTGAGGCTTTCTCACCGGTTTGGGTTACGGGGAATATCTATTACCGATCATGATTCGGTTGCAGGCATAACCGAAGCAGAGATGCTTAATGAAAATATGCAACTGGGATTGACAGTGTTAAGCGGAGTTGAACTGAGCTGTTCGTATAATAATCTGGATGTCCATATTTTAGGATATATGTTTGATCATCACGATTCCCAATTACTGGAAGTATTGACCTATTATAAAACCAAGCGGGAAGGCCGGGCGCATGAAATGATTAAGCGCTTGGAGCAATTGGGCTATCCCCTGGATTGGGAACGAATCGCTCGGATTGCCAATGGGGGGAGTATCGGTCGGCCTCATATTGGCCGCGCTTTAGTAGATGCCGGCTATTTTGAAAATATCGAAACTGTTTTTGATCAGCTCATCGGTTATCGACGTCCAGCCTATGTCCCTAAGGAAAAGCTTACTCCCGCGGATGCGATCCGCTACCTGCATCAGGCGCGGGGAATGGCCGTTCTGGCTCATCCGGGGAATTATTTGGATGATACTGCGCTTCAGGAGTTTATGGCAAATGGTATCGATGGCATAGAAGTCTTCCATCCTAATCATCCGAATGCTGTTGTCATGCGGCTTTTAAAAATGGCCAAAGATTATGATTTACTGGTAACCGGCGGTTCCGACAACCACGGGCAGGCTAAGTCTGATACGTATATCGGCGCAGTAAAAGTACCTTATGTGTATGTCGAAAACCTTCAAACCTTTCATCAGAATAGATATTTATGAAACGACGAAAATTTATCCAATTTTTGGGTCTTTTAGGGGCGGGATTGTGGAGCGCTAATAAAAGCGGTTTCCTGGCGCAGACAATCAGTCAGGATTCAATTCCTGCTGTATCTCTTGAAAAATTACCGGAATTTAGTTTTAACGGTCTAACCTATAAAGATTTGCATGATTTTTTAGAGCCTCTATGCTCAAAAAAAGCCATGAACCTACGGCTCTATATGGAAAATTTATACGAAACTTCAATTACATTTCAGCATGGTTTAGTGGATATTAGCCATTGGGATCAGGGTTTGGGATGTGATCTGATGTTTGCTTCAAATGAATTTGTTCAGCAATGGAATAGCAACCAATGGGATTTGGCAATTTGGAAGGAGGAATTGGAGGGGATGATGCTTCTGCGCCAGGAGGTCGCTGCGAATGCGCGTCCGAAATCCACCCCCGGAGTTCCCCGGAAAATTGCTGACACGACTACAACCAGCGCTGCGAACGATTCTGCTGCTCTTTTAGGTCAAGAAGAGAATAAAACTCCGGAGATTTTACGTTTTACTGAAATTAAGGATTTCCGCGAAAAAACCTGCGAATTTGGGCCTTCTGACCTAACTCTGGAGGATCGGATTGAATTCCTTAAGCGACTTGATCTATACCGCCAACGCATAATGCCTGAAATTGATGGGTTTAAATATCGTTGGCGGGATTGGGAAAAATTGTTCAGTGTCTGGTTTACAGAACCCGGTTTTACTCGTGATCGGACGTTTTGGATGAGCTGGGATGTTGAACTTGAGCGCGATCGTTGGCAATACTCCTATCCGTATGGCGGTTACCAGAACGCTAAAGAGATGATTCAGGGTGAAGGGCTTGCGCTGGAAGGTCTTTTCCAGAATATGAAGGAACAAATAGAGCGGCTTGAAAAACTTCCCTTCGGGTCGATCAATCCTAATTTGTATCCGGTAGTATTAGCGCCCGGAAACAATGCATTATTGTGGGCGCAAGGACTCTTTCCCTATTTTTCGGTTATCGACAAAGATAGTAAGTCGCGGTTAGCAACTTTAGCGAAAGATTTTCCCAACACTCTGACTATCCAGGATGATCCCCGCTCCCGTATCGGGAAAATCAGCATGGTTATTGATGACGATGGCTATTTAGCTAAAAATTATTTTTTAATTCAAAATGGAGAATTAAATTTGGGGTTTATCGATCGACTGGGGGCCTGGAAAAAACTGGAGGGAGTGAACGGCCGGACGCGGCGGATGAATTATCGTTGTCCGCCAGTGGTTGCGCCCACGAATTTTACCATTGCCGCAGGGAGTGATCGCGCCGAAGATTTGCTGAAAGCCTATCCCTCTGTTATTTGGGTTGAACGTATCGATATCCCGTTTGTCGATCAAAAAACCGGCAATTTTACAGCCTCAATTCCTCAGGCTATTCGCTATCAGCAGGGCGTTCCCCGCGAACGTTTGAAGGATTTGGTGATGGCTGGTAATATTTTTGAAATCACTCGTTCAATAAAAGGAGTGGGAAACGATTTCTTTGTTGACAATTCCCGCGGATATTATTATAATAATCAACAAAAAATTGCGACATCCTATGGGATGCCGTCAATTTTAGTATCTAATGTTTTGTTAACCTATTTTAAACGATCATAAAAACCGGGCAACGTCAAGGAGTTTCTGATGCTCTATAAACTTAGCGAATTGGAATCCATAGTAAAAAGTAAGAATCGACTGGTCCGAATGGGGTTAGTGAGCGCTGCGGATCCCGATTCGCTGCAAGCCCTTTTCAAAGCGCGTGAGAAAGGGGTCGTTGAACCCATATTGTTCGGTGAGGAAGTGAAGATATGTCAACTATGCGAAGAATATGGGATTTCGTTAAAGAATATAACGATTATTGACCAACGCAATGATGATATGGCTGCAGCGTGCGCGATCGATTGGGTCCGGCAGGGTAAAATCGAAGCCCTTATGAAGGGATCGTTAAGCACAGCGAGCTATTTGCGTCCGCTATTAAAGAAGGAAAATCAGTTAGTGGATGGGCTTTTGAGCCATATCGCTTTGTTTGAGATGCCCTCTTATCCCAAATTATTAATGGTTACCGATGCGGCATTGAATATTAAACCGAGTTTAACTGAAAAAATACAGATCATCCGTAATAGCGAAGAGTTTTGCCATCGTTTGGGTTATCAGGAACCTAAAATCGCTTATATTTGTGCAGTGGAAAAAATCAATCCGGAAAAAATGCCGGAGACGGAAGAAGCGGCGATTTTAAGTCAAATGGCTCGAAGGCATCAATTGGGATCAATTTTATTCGATGGTCCTTTAGCATTAGATAATGCGGTTTCGCCCCACAGCATGGCGATAAAAAAAATTGAATCGCCCGTGGGCGGCGATGCCGATCTTCTGCTGATGCCGGAGATTATTTCCGCGAATGTCCTCTATAAATCGCTGGCATGTCTGGCTCAAGCGAAAGTCGCCGCATCTATTATCGGCGCCCGTGTTCCGGTGGTTTTAACCTCCCGGGCTGATAATGAGGAATCCAAGTTTTATTCAATTCTTCTGGCAATCGCTGTTAGCGGATAAAATATGAAATGGTTTGAACGTTCCCCCGAAGAACAGATTTCCTATCTGGAAAAGAAACTGAAAAAAAAAGGCGAATCAATTTGGCTGTTATATCTGGCCGATCTTTATTTCCACCAGGATGATCTGGAACGGTGCGAGCAGTTGTGCAATGAGTATCTGGACCAGGATCGAGGTCATCTGATTGGCAACATTATTTTAGGCAAGCTTATGCTTGCGCGCATAAATCTGCCACGAGCCAAAGAGATTTTCTCTAAAATGTATCAGCTTTTCCCCCAAAATCTGGCAGTTTTAAACTATTTAGCGGAGATTGCCAAAATTGAGAAAAACGACGAAATGGCCATTGAGTTATATAATCGCATACTCGTTTTGGATCCCCTCAGCCAGGTGATTCTGGACCAACTGAACCAACTTAGGGATAAAAGCGACCAGACATCATCATTTTTCCCTGAAATTGAGGAAGGCGTACCCCGGATGCTGGGATTGGAAAACCGGGAACTGGCTGAGATTAAACAGGTTTTTGCCGAATTGCATTTGGGTCAACTTGAAGAGGAACCCCTGGAGATTGGATCGGAGAATCTTTTCAAGCCGGATGACAGCGTTGGACATGAACCGTTTAGTATTGAATTAGCTGAATTTTATTTTCAAAAAGGCGATAAAAAAAATGCCTGGAAATTGTTCCGGGAATTGATGAATCAATATCCCGATCATGCAAGGATACACGAACGATATGAATTGTTAGCCAGTCAATTCGAAAAGGAGGATTAATGGCTTCTACTGCTGATTTCCGTAATGGTTTAGCTTTGGTTATGGATGGAGAAATTTATGTTATTGTTGAATTTCAACATGTCAAACCAGGGAAAGGGGGAGCTTTTGTTCGTACAAAACTTCGCAATGTCAGAAAAAAGAAGATTATTGAAAGAACCTTCAATGCCGGTGAAAAAGTTGAGACCGCCCGGTTGGAAACCCGTGAGATACAATTCCTCTATCGAGCTGGGGATGAATTGATTTTTATGGATATGGAGAGTTATGAACAAATTCATCAGGATGAAGATTCGGTCGGTGACAGCCAGTTGTTTTTGAAAGAGGAAATGGTCTGCCAGGCGCTGTTTGAATCCGATACGAATGAAATACTGGGTGTTGAATTGCCGAATTTTGTTGTATTGGAAATTATGGAAACTGATCCGGGAGTTAAGGGCGATACTGTTTCAGGTGGCACAAAACCGGCGAAATTAGAAACAGGCGCGATTGTCCAGGTACCTCTCTTTGTCAATATTGGAGAAAAAATTCGGGTTGATACACGCGATCGCCGCTATATTGAACGAGTCTGAGAACCGTCTAATATCAATTGAAAACTGAAATGATGGATTGAATAATCTGATAATCCGTTGATAACAAAGGAGCCGAGAATGGATCCCAAATTATGTAAATTTACCGAAGAACATGAATGGGTTTGGACTGAAAACGGTATTGGAACGATTGGTATCACTGATTATGCTCAAAATGAATTGGGTGACATTGTTTATGTTCAATTACCGGAATCCGGGAAAAAACTGGCCCAAATGGATGTGTTCGGGACGATTGAAGCTGTTAAAGCCGTTTCTGATCTTTTCAGCCCCGTTTCAGGTTCTGTACTGGAAAGCAATAATGAATTGGAAAGCCAGCCTGAATTAATCAATAAAAATGCATTTGGTTCTGGTTGGATTATTAAAATTGAAATGTCAAATCCACAGGAACTCGACGAACTGATGAATTATGACCAGTATCAAGCATTTATTGGTAAATGAAAAGGAAATTAAATTGACTGACCAATTTTTTTACTTGACAACCCCACTATACTATGTCAATGCTAATCCTCATTTGGGGCACGCTTATACAACCATTTTAGCGGATGTTCTGGCCCGCTACCATAAATTCCAGGGGGATTCGGTATTCTTCCTGACAGGTACGGATGAGCATGGCCAAAAAATGGAGCAGGCTGCTCGGAATCATAAAAAACAGCCCCTGGAATATTGCAATGAATTGTCGCTGACGTTTAAAAATCTTTGGGGTAAGCTGAATGTCGAATATGATTATTTTATCCGGACTACTGATGAAAACCATCGGCAGATTGTGCAACATGTTTTGCGGACGTTATGGAATAGTGGCGATATCTATCAGGATGAATATAATGGCTGGTATTGTGTCCCCTGTGAACGTTTCTGGACCGAAAAAGACCTGGTAGAGGAGAGTTGCCCGGATTGTAAGCGCGAAGTCCAGCAAATCACCGAAAAAAATTATTTTTTCCGTATGGGCCGTTATCAACAATGGCTGATTGATCATATCGAAGCGCATCCACGGTTTATTGTCCCTGAATACCGACGAAATGAAGTATTGGGATTTTTACGCAATCCGTTGAACGACTTGTGTATTTCCCGGCCTAAAAGCAGATTGAAATGGGGTATTGAACTACCGTTTGATCCGGGTTATGTATGCTATGTGTGGTTTGATGCATTGATCAACTATATTACCGGGGCTGGTTATCTGTCTAATCCTGAACGTTTTGCCCTCACCTGGCCGGCAAATTATCATTTGATTGGCAAGGATATTTTAACCACTCATGCCGTTTATTGGCCCATTATGCTGCATGCTATGGGACTTGAACCGTCCCGTTCAATATTGGCTCATGGATGGTGGCTGGTCGATAACACTAAAATGAGTAAGTCGCTGGGGAATGTCGTCAAACCGATCGATTTGGCGGATAAGTACGGCATTGATGAATTTCGTTTTTTTCTTTTAAGAGAGATGTCCCTGGGATTAGATGCCAGCTTTAGTGAAGAAGCGCTTGTTGACCGTCTCAACTCGGATTTGGCCAATGATTTTGGCAATTTAGTGAATCGTTTGAATAAAATGGCGGTCAATTATTTAAATGGAAAACTTCATCGGGTTGAAAATCTTGAATCTGAAGCAGTGGTTTTAATGGATGGTGTCCAGCGTTTGATTGAGCGCGTACCCTTCTTGGTTGAGGAATTGAAATTCCATGTGCTTCTGGATGAAACAATGCAAGTGATACGTTCAATTAATCGGTACCTGGAATTGACAGCTCCCTGGAAAATTGCTAAAACAGGAGATCATGCCGCCCTTAACTGTATTCTCAGTACTGCTATTAATGCTCTGCGTATTGCCGCCGGCATTTTATATCCGGTAATGCCTCATAAGATATTAAGCGCCTATCAGGCGCTGGGAGTCGCCTGTGAATTGGAAGAGATGAGCTTGCAAAAAATTTCTTCGCTCGAGTTCCCTTTCTCCAACTGGGAGATTAAGTTGTGTGATCCTCTATTCCCCCGGATTGATAAAGCGTTACTTCTTCCTACTCCCGCTATCGTTCAATCTCCCGAAGAATCAACGGTTGTCACTTTTGATGAATTTAAGCTGATTGATCTGCGGGTTGTAGAAATTCTGGAAGCGGAACCGGTGGCTGGAACCAGTAAGTTGTTGCGATTGAAAGTTAATGCGGGTGAAAAAGTAAAACAGATCATCGCAGGTATCGCTCTGAACTATCAATCTGCCGAGTTAGTGGGAAAAAAAGTGGTAATTGTCAATAATCTTCAACCGGCCAGGATTAAGGGTGAATTATCAGAAGGGATGGTTTTGGCAGTGGCGACTCCAGACGGCGGTTTGTCTCTGGTGCGGGCAGATAAAGAAGTCAATCCGGGAGAAGCGTTACATTGATGGAAAAAATCTGGTGTCGCCCAGATTGGGATGAATATTTTTTAAAAATCGCCGAGGTTGTCTCCAGTCGCTCTTCTTGTTTTCGTAACCAGGTCGGCGCGGTGATTGTGCGGGATAAAGATATTATTTCCACCGGATACAACGGTGCTCCCCGCTATCAGCCCAACTGCCTGGAAATCGGCTGGTGTTATCGTGATCGCTATGGAATTGTCTCGGGGACTCAACTTGAGCGCTGCCGGGCGGTCGGATCACATGCCGAAAGTAATGCAATCGCGTTGGCTGCGCGAAACGGACATTTAACGAACCAGGCATCAATCTATATTTTTGGCCATCGGGCCGTCTGCAATCAATGCCGGGCTCTGATTGCCAATGCCAATATTGTACGCGTCCTTTTACAGCCACCTGATAATAGCAGGGTTCAGGAGTTTTATCCCGAGCAAGATTGGCGCCAACATCCGGTTGATCAGGAATCATGACGATTCATTGTCCCGACCGCGATACTTTTTATGAAATTATTCATTGCGCTCTATGGTGCGCCCACCCATGCGCTATTTATAAAAATCTTAGTTCGGCCCAAAGGATTGAGCTGCATCGCCAGTTGAGGCATTATTTGAATTTGCATCCGGATGCAATTGAAGTTTATTACCAGTTTCACAAATTAAAAAGGAGTAAAACCGTGGAGAAAAAATACGCCGTGATGGTAAAAGACCAGATGAGAATTATGTCTGAAGAAGAAATCATTGAGCTATGCGCTACTGATTTCGCAAATATTCAGCAGATTTTTGAATTGGGCAATGAATTTGAAGTTGTTTTTAAATTGATAAAAAAAACCAGTGAAGATTTGAAACCGGTTCGGAAATCGAAAAACAAAACTGATGATCAAGATTGACTTCAGGCGCTCAATAAAAAATAAAGCCCTTACTCCATTGGTGTAAGGGCTTTTTGCTAGTATGTTCGGGTTTAAAGACTATTTGACCAGCATCATTTTCTGGGTTTCAGCGCCGCCCGTTGTCTCTAACCGGTAAAAATAGATACCTGTCGGATATTCACTGGCGTCCCAACGAATCATATATTCGCCCTGAGGATAAAACTGGTTGTTGATCAAGGTTTGAATGTTTTGCCCCATTATATTATGAATAGTCAGGGTCACACGATCAGCTTGAGGAAGCAAAAAGAGGATTTGGGTTGTGGCATTGAACGGATTGGGGTAATGAAAGGATAATTGGTTTTTCTTGGGGTTAACAAGAGTTGCTGTATTGGTTTCATCGAAAGCCAGGGGTTTATTGCCAAGAGGATCGATGATACGCACCCGGCAGGTAAAATTAGCCGGAATCATCCAGCAATTGGATGCCAGGCTGGCACCCAGCCAGTGGGTATCGCCGCCGATCATGTCCTGATCACCCATTTCCCATTCGTAGGGCAAGATATCCCCACTGTGAGGACGATAATAGGGCCATTCGATGGATGCCTGCGGTTTAGATGGTTTGGATATTTTTCCACTGAAACTGCTCCAGGGAATTCGCCATTCAGTCGTGAAACCGGTTTCATCATCCCAGACAAGGGTAGCGACTTCGGTGTTTTGAATGGTAGTGTCGGCATATCCCCAGTTATAGTTCATGACATTCGCTCCGGTTGCATAGTAGGCTCCGTTGGCTAATATATCATCATATTCCTGCAGATTGAGCCCGATCTGGTGATCGGCTCCCAGGGTTTGATGCAGGGAATCGTCATCGTACCCGGGACGGATTCGATAGGCGCGACCAGCTTGCAATACTTCGGTTGGATTATCCGGTTGAATGATGTTTACTATTTGGGAATGAGGACTGCGAGGCAGATCGCCAATGTTGTAAAGACCCAGATAGGGAGAAAAATAATCCAGCATATACATTTCATTCAGTTTGTCCGGGTCGATCTGCCCCTGTGTAATCGGTTGGTCATCGCGGATTTGAAGCGCAAAATAGAGGTTTTCATCATCCATTTTGATGCCGACATAGGCGCTTAAATCGGAATTGGAGATTTGATCGGCGTACCCATAGGGACTATCTAAGCTTCGACCAGTGAACTGGCACATTGACCATTCAGTAGAATCGAGAACACCGTCGATGGTGATTCCGGCGCCGTTGGGGACAAGCAAGGCATGAACAAAACCTTGCGCCTCCCGTCCGCCACTGACGTCCTTGACAATGGCTCGGCCACCCCAGCGATAGGAATCCCGCCAGCAGGCGCGCCATCCGCGAGTGCCCGGATATTCCTGGTAGGGGCTGAAGCGAAGAAAATTATTCGACCAATCTGCAATATCCGTGTTACGGTCATTGTCCAGTACATCGAAATCGAAAGGCAGAATATCGCCATTGCGAGGAGTATAAAGTGGCCAGTCAATTACTGACTGCGGTTTGGATTCTTTGGCAATCCGGCCTGCTAAGGATGTAAAGGGCACTTTCCATTCGATGGTATAACCGTCTTCGTTATCCCATACTTTGATGGCGACTTCCGTATTGCTGATCAGGGTGTCGACGTATCCCCAGTTGTAGTTGATGACTTCATCTCCTGTAGCATAGTATGCCCCATTTGACAGGAGTGTGTTATATTCCTGGGCATGGATGCCGAACTGGTAATCGGCTCCTCGGGTGGAGGATAAAGGATTATAAGTGGCGCTCCCCATTTCTTTGTCGTATCCCGGACGGATACGATAGGTACGCCCACTTTGCAAAATGACCGTATCGTTGGGAATAACAATGTCAACCAACTCTGTATGCGGGCTGTAAGGTTCATAACCGATATCATATAAGCCGAGATAGGGAGTAAAGGCATCGAAGGAACCTAACAGGTTGGCGGTTTCACGGGTCAATTGCCCATGGTTGAGTACACCGCCCTCATCGCTGACATGCACTAGAAAATAGAGATTGTCATCGTCCATTTTCATCGCAATATGGGCGCTGAAATCATCGGGAGATTCCACCGGGTCCCCCATGTCACTGCCAAATTCCAGAAGAGTGTTGTAGAGGGGAGTCAAATCCCCGCTGATATAAATGAATTCGGCATCGCTCCAATCATCCAATTCGCCATCAATGACTACCGGTTTGCCGTTGAGGGCCACGACATACAGATGGTCAACTGCCAAGGGATTTTGCCCCAACAGGGTTACACTGGTCAATACTGTCAGCAACAACATGATCCAGATAGAACGTTTCATACTTTCCTCCTGAAAGGATGTTAGGATGTGATTCCATTACGGGTCATCACATTCATCTTTGTGTAACGTAAACGGGTTTGAGAAAGCCGATGTCGCGAGGGTAGGGAAAAAAAATCGTCGAGAACCAGACATCCGGCTCCAAACAGTACTGAATGCTCCCTGAGCGCGCCCATACGCAGTTCGGTTTTATCAATGGCGCTATGTAAATAATTGCTCATCAAATAGTTGCGAATTTCATCAAAAAGCCGGAGATTGCCATAAAAAAGTGGTCCACTCAATACAATTGTTGTCGGGTTAATGATGAAAATGACCAGACTCAGCAAATGAGCGATTAGTTTGCCAAACGTTTCATATAGATGGAGCGTCAGGGGGTCTGAATCGATGCCGGCCTGGATGATTTCCTCCAGTGTAGATGTGGGCGTTAGACTTGTGTTCCACCCCACGTCAATCCCCCGGCGGATGCTCTCCATGAAATTGCTGACGGATAAAATATCCCCCCAGATGCGATGCTTTCGATCATAAATTAGCGGGGCAATGTTCTGCAGTCCGTTTATCAACTTCCAGAAACCGATTTCACCGCAGGTGGAGGTTTCCCCGCGGACTATCTGCCGATTTTGGATGGTGCCCATTCCAATGCCGTCGCCCAGCCAGAGACACACTATTTTGCGACCGCGTTCGGAACTGCTGGAATGATATTCTCCTAATGTCACGGCTTTGACATTGTTCTCTATGAAGATTGGAAAGTTGAATTTCTTGGAGAGGGTCGTTACGATGGGAAAATGATCCCATTGTGGCGACAGCCCGCCTTCCACAATCATCTGTTTATGATAATGGACGACACCGGGAATCGCAATCCCCATTCCGATAATTTGATCATCGCTCAGGGAATGGTTGTCCATCAGTTCGCGGGTCAATTGGCCCATGCTGTTGAAAATCTGGTCGATGTGTTCAGTAGGCTGGTAATCAAGTGACCGCGATTCGATCAGTTTAGCATTGAGATTGAAGAGCGCGGATTTGATGCGGTGGCGTTCTACCGAGACAGCGAGTAGATGACCGAAATCGGGATTAATGGTTAGCAGCACTTCCCGACGGCCGCTTTTTCCGGCCGAAGGTTTCCAGCCGACTTCCAGCAGCAATCCGCCATCCAGAAACCGCTGGACGATTCCGGTAAGCGCGGCGCGCGACAGATTGAGACGCTGCGCCAGAGCTACCCGCGATATCGGATTTTCCGAGCGGACGATTTGAAGTGCTGCCAGTTCGTTAATTTCACGTATTCGTTTCATGTTTTTAGCATTGTTAGTGTGTGATAATTGGCTGTTTGATTTATAACTTTAACTAAATTGGAAAACACAAAATTATTCATAATTATTATAGTAATCTAAAAAATCAATTTTGTCAATAGATTTTTTTATTTTAGCTTGACAAAAGCAATTTTATTTTTTATAATTAGTTAAAAGCTTTAACTAAATTTGGATATTAAGGAGTTTACTGTTATGGAATTTTCTCTGGTTACCCATACTCACTGGGATCGCGAATGGTATGTTCCGTTCGAGTTCTATCGGCATCGCTTGCTCTTTCTGATTGATAGTTTGATTGATCGGCTACACCAACAGCCGGAATTCAAGGCTTATGTCCTTGACGGTCAGACTATTGTTCTGGAAGATTACCTGGAGATGCGGCCAGAACGGAAGAACGAATTAGTGCAGTTGCTGAAAGATGGGCGCTTGTCGGCGGGACCCTGGTATATTCTTCCGGATGAGTTTCTGGTCAGTGGTGAATCGATGATCCGCAACTGTCTGATCGGCCGTCAGGTTTTGGAACGTCTGGGGTGTCGGTCAATGGAGACGGCGTATTTGCCGGATATGTTCGGGCATTCTGCTTATATGCCGACCCTGATTAAAGGTTTGGGGCTTAAAGCCGCAGTTATCTGGCGCGGGGTCGGCAAAGCCGCTGGAAAAACTGAGTTCTGGTGGCAGGCTCCTAACGGTGATCGTGTGCTAACCACGCATTTAATGCGCGGCTATTCAACTTCTGCGCATTACGGCCGGCCACTGGACGTCATGAAAGAGGTGATCCGCGATGAAGTGGATGACTTGATCGACAAAGCGGCGACCCCTTATGGATTGTTGATGAATGGCACCGATCATGAGATTTTTGATGGAGAATTAGTCGCTCAAATCCCTCTATGGTTGGAGGAATGGGGGCATCATGGAGTGAGCTCGACCTTAGATTACTATATCGAGCGCGTATTGACGGCTGTGGACAGTATAAGCCAAATTGAGGGCGAATTGCGTTGCCCGCGTCGTGAATTCGTGCTCAAGGACATTCTTTCCAGCCGAGTGTACCTCAAGTTGCGTCATTTTGATGCGCAAACGTTTTTAAGTGATTACTTGGAACCGCTTTGCGCTTGCTCCCGTTTGACGGGAACCCCCGCTTATCTCTTAGAACTGGAACGCAGTTGGCGTCTGGTGTTGCAATCCCAACCGCATGACACACTTTGCGGCTGCAGCACCGACCGTGTGCATCTTGATGCGGAATCCCGGCTGGCAACAGCGCAGGAAAATGGAATTATGAGCATTGCGCGTCATTTGCGAATGACTGCTTCAAATATTGCGGAATCCACTACTGCCCGGGATGCGCTGGTATTCAACCCAGGCGGCTTTCCCTTAAAAACCGTGGTGGAGTGTTACTTCCTGCTTGATCATGCCGGGTATACTATATATGACCAGGAAACCCGCATCCCTACCTATATCGAACCCTGTGAAGTTGGAATGGAAGAATTGTTGGATCGTACCTGCCAGCCCGGGCGCGGTAGCGAACAGCTCGCCGCCTTGCCGTTACTGGACCCCTTTATTCGTCAGTCAAGTCTTCAGCAATTATGCGAAGGACGCTCGGGGCAGTGGTATCGGTTGCTCTTCCCGCTTGATATGCCGGCTTTGGGTTTTAAAAGTGTTTCTCTGCGCAAGGAGATACATTCCTTCACTCAGGGAGTTCCCGGCTATCAATACGAAAATCCCTTTTATTTTTTCAATCTCGCCGATGATGGTTCGTTTGAAGTGAAGGCAAAAGACGATTCCGTTAAAACTTATTACTATCTACACTTTATTGACCAGGCAGATGTGGGGGACGGTTATAATTTTGCGCCGTTATTCGGTGATCGGGAAGTGAATGTAAAGCCCTTTTTGACGGCCCGGCAAGTAATCAACCTTAATTTCATGCATGAAATTACCCTGGATGGTTATCTCCTTCTGCCGCGTAAGGTTGAAAATGGCCGACGGAGCAGTGAATTGATCGAAAATCCGCTTTCCATCCGTTATCGACTATTTGCTTTTCAACGGCGCATTGAAGTGAGGATTTCACTGGAAAATCGTTCCGAAGATCATCGCCTGCGAGCGACTTTCCGCTTTCCAGAACGCCACGACGAGGTGTTCAACAATTCACATTTTGGTCTGGTCAGACATCCGGTTGAAGCGCAACCGGATCCCGAAGCTACCGAGGAGTTGGTGGCTCGCTACGCCATGGAAAGCTTTATGGGATTTTCCGGGGAAAATGGCATTTGGATGTTGATGTCCCGCGGAAATCATGAATATGAAACTGCGCTTTGCGCCGATGCCACTGAAGTCAAATTAACTCTTTTACGCGCTAATGGCTACCTTTCTCGCGGGGACCTTTCCACCCGTAGCGGACATGCCGGTCCTTTTGTCCCTACTCCCGGAGGGCAGACTAAGGAGCGGTTGACTTATCATCTTGCGTTGGATTGGGTTGCGGAACAAGAAGGGCTTTGGCCCAGCGCTGAGGCGTTTCTTCGTACCAGTGTCTGTTTGCCTGGGTTTCGATTAAATATTCCCTGGCAGTTATTTGAGTCGCTGGAAGGTTTGCATTGGATGGCTTGTAAACCGGCAATCGATTCCGATGCTTTAATCGTTCGGCTTCTGAATCCTGGGGCGGCCCGGGAAGTAGTCCTCCGTTCCCGCCAATTTTCACGGCTTAGTCTCACGGATATGGCTGAGCAAAATTCAACCGGAGTGAAAGGGGAATCGCCATGGCGGATCGCCTTCAAAGCCGGCGAGGTAAAAACTTTGCGTCTGGAGCCTTGATTCGATGTTGATCTCTGTTTGGCTACGATACATCGTTCTCGTAATGGTTTTGTGTCCGATATCGTTTTCGCTGACGGTCTGGCATTCCATGGCTACTCCGCATGAACGGCGGGCGCTGGAAGAGATTGTCGCTTTGTATCGGCAAGACAATCCCGCTGTAAAGGTGCAATTGGTTTATATTCCCGGAAACGAGGCGGATGCGACCAAATTGATATCCGCTGTACTGGGGGGGAGCGGTCCGGATGTGTACTGTATTGATCGTTTTACCATTGCCCAACGCGCTGCCCAGCATCTGCTGGAACCTCTGGAGCCTTGGCTGGCTTCTTGTCTGCCGGATTCAATCGACCTGGCTCGCGATTTCTATCCGTTTGCCATCCGGGAAGTTATTTACAATAGGCAATTGTACGGGTTGCCGTTTGATACCGATGTCCGTGTTCTCTACTACAACAAGGCTGTGATGCGGGAGATCGGTTTGCCAGCCGATTCGGCGCCTTCCACCCTGGAGGAGCTCGATGAGATTGCTAAGCGGACAACGGTTAAGCGCGGCAAAAAAGCAATACGATACGGATTTATTCCCTGGCAGGGGCAAGGCTGGCATTATACTTGGGGGCTGGTATTTGGCGGCGCTTTTTTCGATGAATCGCAGCATCATTTTTGTTTCGCGACTGATTCTGCTATTCTGCAATCAATGCGTTGGCAGAAAAAATATGCTCAGGAATATGGCATGCAGTATGTCAGCGCATTTCTAATGACGTTTGGCACTAATGTCCAATCCTTTCTAACCGGACGATTAGCGATGCTCATTGAAGGGAATTGGTTGATCCAGGATTTTGAGTCGTTTGCTCCTCCGGGTTTTGAGTATGGAATCGCTCCGATTCCTCATCCGCGTGATGGATGCAAAAATAGCACCTGGGCCGGTGGTCAGGCCTTTGTTATGCCGCGCGGAGTGAAGGAACGCGACGCGGCAGTCCGCTTCATTGTCGATATATGCACCCGGGGCCAACTGCTTTTTGCCCCGCAAACTAAGCATCTGGCCACTTTTCGACCCGGTAACGATCTGCTGATAGCTCAATACCCGAACATGAAATTCTTTGTCGAATTGCTGGCAACGGCCCAATGCCGCCCCGTTTTGCCCGTTGGCGCTCTTTTTTGGGATAAACTGACTGAAGCCCGTGAATTGATTTTTTACAATAAAAAGAGTGCGCAACAAGCTCTTCGCGATGCCCAACGCTTGCTGCAGGCAGAACTGGAACGCGCCGATGCGCATTAAACACAGCCAAACCCTTTGGGGCATCATTTTCGCTCTACCCTGGATGCTCGGCTTTATTGTGTTTTATCTTTATCCAATTGTAACTTCCCTGTTTTTTAGTTTGACCGATTATAGCATGTCCGATCATTTTGCCTGGGTGGGATTAGATAACTACTTTCAATTGTTACAGGATGAGGTATTCATACAGAGTTTGAAAAACACGCTGGTCTACGTGATCGGTCTGGTCCCGGTGGGCTTGTTTATAGGGATGGGATTGGCTCTATTGTTAGCTAAGCCTTTGCGTGAAAAGGTTTTGTATCGTAGTATTATTTACATGCCCGGCATTGTGCCCATATTTGCTCTGGCGGCGATTGCCCAATGGTTTTTCAATCCCTATATTGGATTTATCAATGTAAACGTAGAACGTCTTGGTTTGGAAGCTCCTGCCTGGCTGACTGATGAAAACTGGGTGAAATTGACGATTATCTTGATTAGCCAACTGGGGGTCGGTGGTACGGCCGTAATCTATCTGGCGGCGTTGAACGATATCCCCCAGGAATTATATGAGGCGGCGGAACTGGACGGGGTTACTGGTTGGTCCCGCTTTTGGCGGATCACGTTTCCACTGCTGGGCCCGGCCACTTTTTATTATATGATTATGTCAACTATCGGCGCCTTGCAGATTTTTGATTTACCCCAAATACTGACAGAAGGCGGACCTGCCCATGCCTCGCTTTCCTATGTGCAGTATCTTTACAAACAGGCATTTACATATTCCCGTATGGGATACGCTTCCGCCATGGCATGGCTGCTTTTTATACTGGGGATGGGACTGACCTGGTTGATCTTTAAATTACCAATCAGCGGGTGGCACTATGACGAAACACAGTAAACAATTTTTTTTCACGAGAGTGGTTCTGATTGCGATCAGCCTTGTCTTTGCCATGCCATTTCTATGGATGCTGGCAACGTCGCTGAAGCCGGACCATCAACTGTTTGACAATTATACGGCATTTTTTCCAGTAGAATTAGCATGGGACAACTATTCTCAGGCGATTAGCTATTTCCCCTTTTGGACCTATCTTGGCAATAGCATACTGATCACGGCTGGTTCGGTGCTGGGGACAGTACTCGTTAGTCCGCTGGTAGCTTATAGTTTCAGTAAAATTAAATGGCCGGGTCGAGGTCTCTGTTTCGCGTTAATGCTGAGTACGATCCTGTTGCCCAGCGCCGCCACCCTGGTGCCAACTTTTTTGGTCTTCAAAAATCTCCATTTGATAGACACCTACTGGCCCTTAATCTTACCGGCATTTAGCGGAGTGGCCGCTCATATTTTTCTGATCCGACAGTTTCTCAGTACCATTCCCAATGTTCTCATCGAGGCCGCACGCATCGACGGCGCTGGAGAATGGCAGATATACCGGCTAATCATTCTGCCGCTAACTAAACCCGTGCTTCTGATCATTGCGTTGTTCCAGTTCGTGGCTGCCTGGAATAATTACCTCGGCCCTTTGCTCTACCTCAACCGCGATCAGCTATATCCCCTTTCACTTGGCCTTCCCCTGTTCATGAGCAAGTACGGTACTCACTGGAACTGGATGATGGCAGCCGCCACTCTTTCCATCATTCCAACGTTTATTTTTTTTCTTTTCGCTCAACGCTATCTGATCGAGGGCATTAAAATGTCCGGAATAAAGGGGTGAACAATGCGTAAATTTGTGTCTGCGCAAATGGTGGTTTTGGTTATCGTCTGGCATTTGGCCTTACTTATGGTTTGGGCCGAACAGCCGCCCACTCCGTTTTTTGGGATTACCGTGCATTTTGGCCAAACTTTCGATATGCGGCCAGATTATATCAATTATTGCGACACCATTCTCGAACTCGTGAGTTCGGCCGGTATCCATTCGATCCGGGATGAGGTATACTGGTATATTGTGGAGCAGACGCCCGGCGTCTATAGTTTTCCGCCCGAATACGATCAATATATTCAAACCGCCCTGGCAAAGAATATTCAGGTCATCCTGGCGCTTGACTATAGCAATCCTCTCTACAGCGGCAGTCCCGATCTGGCGTTGGCCCCGGCCACAGAAGAGCAGCGGGCGGCGTTTTGCCGCTACTGCCAGGCCGTTGTTTCCCACTACGCGCCTTGGGGTGTGCGTTATTATGAAATTTGGAACGAACCCAACCTCCCCGGTTTCTGGCATCCCGAACCCAATGCCATGGATTATGCCGAACTCCTGAAAGCAGCGTATCAAGCCTGCAAAGCCGTGGATAGTACTGTATTTGTGATGGGATGCGCGACTTCGATGGTCGATCTCAGTTTCATCGGCCAGGTAATAGCCGCTGGGGGATTGGAATATATGGATGCTGTTTCGGTTCATCCCTATCAGCCAGTGATGGCTCCTGAAATAAAACTGGTGGCGGAAATGGAAAAAGTTTATCAGCTTTCGGCGCCCAAACCCGTATGGATTACGGAAATGGGCTATCCTACCCAAGGCAATTCCAATGTGTCGGAAACAGAACAAGCCAATTTTCTGGCGCGTTCCTATCTGCTACTTTCCGCCCTGCCATATCTTCAACATGTTAATTGGTACGAGTTTCACAATCCCTGCAATGATCCTGGCAATCAGGAATGTCATTTCAAGGTTGTCAGAAGCGATTTTAAACCCAAGCCCTCTTATCTGGCGTATCGGTCGCTTTGCCATAAACTGAGCGGCCTGGATTGTATTGATGCTCAGTCTGAATCAGGTGTGTACTGTTATAAATATGCCCTTCAAAACGATACCGTGCTGGTCCTTTGGAACCCGGAGGGTGTGGTTGCCGATAGTTTGCGGCTGGGGTGGCGTTGCGCTGAAATCACTGATCTTTCCGGTGAAAAAACCGAATATACGTATCGTCAGGATGGTGTTTTTGAACTCGATATCGGTCCGACTCCGATTTTTGTCAGCTATCGGGAAAACTTGCCTTCACTGACGAACCTGATTATTAGTCCTATCCTGGACTCTATGGCAATGGTAGTGGGCGATATATACCAGTGGGAAGCGATTGCTATTACGGATTCCGGTGACTCGGCGCGAATCGATGCCCGTGAAGCCGAATGGAGTGCTTCCCACCCGGTTCTCCGTGTGGCTGCGCCTGGCCAGATGGAGGCCCTGATGGAAGGGACTGGTGAGATCACTGTCCGCTTTGGAACCCTGATCGCTTCCCGGATAATTCAAATTTTGCCGAAAACATCGTCACTGACCGTGGAACCCTTCACTTTTTTGCCTGATTACCGCAAGGACTCCCTGAATCTGATCACCTGTCATCTTCACCTTTGTGACACGCTTTATGCTAATCCTCCCTCCGCGCTGGCGCTGGATTACGCCTTTTACTATAAACGGATAGACCAGCATCGGTTGATGCTTGATTGCGACTATGCTCTATGGGGAACTTTCGATACATTGGCAATTGACCTTTATAATAACGGCCAGTCCCATTTTTTCGAATATTGTTTCAAGGACTACTTCGATTGTCAAACCACCATTCGTACTCAGCGAGCTTCTCTTGAATGTGGCTGGGAAACTCTGTCCGCTCCTCTGGATGTCGTCGATTCTCTTCTGAAAAAACCCTATCGATTAGTCTCCATCACCCTGTTTCTGATTCAAACCTCAGCGAAAAAGGATACGCTTTACCAGGGAACGATTTTACTTGATGAGATTCGCTTACAAACGGGCGATGCTCAAAGTTTTCTTGAATTTGACGATCAGCCAGGTGAATCCCGATTTCAAGTATGGCATTATCCAAACCCAGCAAACCAGTCCGTCACGTTCCGGATTGTTCTGCCGCAACCGGCACGTGTTTCGCTATTTTTATATTCCATGTTGGGTGAGAAAATTGGGACTATTCTCGATGACTGCGTTATCTCTGCGAATTATACATGGAACTATCAATTCCCCTCATTATTATCATCTGGAATCTATTTCTACTCGCTTTGTATTGATCAGTATCAGGCGAGCCGACGTTTGATCCATTTAAAATAGGCATAAAGGATTCGAATGATTTTTAATCGGCTGGGACTGGAACTTCATGCTTTGCTGGATTTGTTTCCTTTCCCTGAAGCCGTGGTTGGCATACGGGTAGAGGGGATCGATGGCGCTGTCTATGTGGACTGGAATGGGGCGAGACGACTGGTGCCAGCTTCGCTTCAGAAATTAGTCACGACGGCGGCAGGATTGCAGGGACTGGGGCTTAAAACCCGTTTTTTTACCCGAATTGGTTCCCGCGGAGTCATTGATGCCAATGGCCGACTGCAAGGAAATTTGGAAATTTGTGGTGATGGTGATGCCGATATATTCTGTGATGATTCGTTGGGCTCTGATCACTTTGGGCAGTGGGCCGTGGAATTGCGGCGACTGGGAGTTAGGGAGATCGGGGGGGAGCTACGGGACTTTTCGATAGCGCGATGGCCGGGTTTTCGCTGTCCTGACTGGCAATTGGAGGATTTGTGGTTTGATTATGCCGCTGGCGCTTCGGTTCTGGCAGTAAACAGCAATGCTTTAACGCTTCGCCTGGAATGCGATTCAAATGGCAAACTCGTTGTGTTATTGCCAATTCCTGGTAATATACGGGTGCAACTTCATGATTTGAAGCTAATTGGAAATGACGGCCCCACTGTTTTCAGTTGGCGGTTTGGGCGGGGGATATTGGCGCCGGTAGGTGTCGTTCGCCGGGATCATTTACCGATGAACTGCCGACTGGCGGTTCCCAATGGCACGCGTTGGTATTTGGATCGGTTGCGCGGGAGTCTGGGTAATGCCGGGATAGCGGTAAGAGCGAATAACCGGCATGATGCCCCGCGAATTCAGCAACAACCCCCAAATTCACGAGATTGGTGGATAGAGCATCATTCGCCATGCCTGGAACAGTTGTGTCGGCGAATCAATCATTTCAGCGACAATTTTCGCGCTAATCAACTTTATCGCGCTCTGGGCGCACACGCTGCCGCCGGTGTCTCTTGGGCAGATTGTGGGATGTCCGTTATGCGTATCCTGCAATCCATGCCGATTCCCGACATCCATAAGCTTTCCATCCGCGATGGATCAGGATTAAGCCGCATGAATCTGATTCAACCGCTCCAGGTATGCGCATTGTTGAATCACTGCGCGCGGGATGGGACATTATGTGATGCATATCTTTCCTCGTTGCCGGTGGCCGGGCGCAGTGGAGATCTGGCCACACGCCCGATTCTGACCGGTAATCAGTTTTGGATTCGCGCTAAAACCGGTTACATTGAACACGTCCGCAGCCTTGCCGGCTATATCGGACACGAATATTCCCCGCACCTGAGTTTCTGTGTGATTATAAATCATTATCAAGGCGAATGGGACGCGGCGGATCCGTGGATCGATGAACTGTTGCGGGCGATTGTCGGGGCGTATGAGAGTTCGAAATTTTTTCAGCCAACTATTTATCAATTCAAAGAAAGGAATAATTATGATGACTGAAATCCAATCCGATCGGATTGTTGGGGGCCGTCTCACTGCCATTCCCTGGAGTGAACGCCCCTTCGATTGCGATGAGATCATTTGGCGTTATCCTGCCAATCCAATCATTACTCAAAAAGCGGTGCCGGGCGTCACTTCAGTGCTCAACAGCGCGGTTGTCCCGTTCAACGGGGGATTTGCCGGCGTGTTCCGCTGCGACGACCGCCGGGTGGAGATGCGCTTGCATCGGGGATTCAGCGATGATGGCTTTCACTGGCGCATTGAATCGCGACCGATCGCGTTTCAAAGCGACGATGTAGAATTTAGTAATCCTGTTTATGCCTACGATCCCCGTGTAGTGAATATCGACGGCCGCTTCTATATTTCCTGGTGCAACGGGTACCATGGGCCGACGATTGGCCTGGGATATACGGATGATTTCGAGAAATTTCATTTTATCGAAAATGCATTTTTACCTTACAACCGCAATGGCGTTCTATTTCCTCGCAAGATCAATGGGCGCTATGCCATGCTCAGCCGTCCGAGCGATACAGGCCATACATCTTTTGGCGACATTTTCTACAGTGAAAGCCAGGATTTAGTCTATTGGGGTAAGCATCGCTGGGTGATGGGTCCGATCCGTGACGGGTGGCAAAGCACTAAAATTGGAGCCGGACCGGTACCGATTGAAACCAGCGAGGGTTGGCTCCTGTTTTATCATGGTGTTTTAACGTCCTGCAACGGGTATGTTTATTCATTTAGCGCTGTTTTGCTTGATCTGGAACAGCCTTGGAAAGCGCGTTATCGGGCAAATTCTTATCTGCTTGCTCCCCAGGAATATTATGAATGTGTGGGAGAAGTCCCGAATGTCGTTTTTCCCTGTGCGGCGCTGACCGATGTCGAAGACGGACGCATCGCCATTTACTATGGCGGGGCTGATTCCGTGATTGCTTTATGTTTCACGCGAGTCGCGAATATTTTGGATTTCTTGAAAACAGATTCTCAGAAGACAGGATATTTCGATTGATCTCAATAGGGTAGGCGGCGCTCATCGGTAGTATTGAAAAAATGAATATGGCGCTCGTTGAATTTTAGAGCCACTGTTTCTCCCAGTCGCGGAACAAAGGGCCCTGTCCAGCGGCAGAGAATATTCTGTTTCAATCCTGCGTCGATATACAGGAATGATTCATGGCCCATTGGTTCTACGACTTCAACCGTTCCGGTTATGGAAGAGTCTGAGTCGCAAAGAGTGATATCCTCGCCCCGAATGCCCAGTACGATGGAACCTTGCGGAAGGTTGGCGTTATTGGGATTTGTCGGCGAAAGGGGAAAGCGCATTTGCGGACGATCGGCAGCCTGAAAAAAAGGTTCTGCTCCTCCATCAATCCTGCCCGGGATGAAGTTCATGCCGGGACTGCCGATGAAGCCGGCTGTAAATAGGTTGTGTGGCTGGTGATACAAAACGGCAGGAGTATCGGTTTGTTGAATAATGCCGTCCTTCATCACCGTGATCCGGTCGCCCATGGTCATGGCTTCGGTTTGATCATGTGTGACATAGATAACCGTGGATTGTAGGCGTTGGTGCAGTTTTTTGAGTTCGATGCGCATCTGGGTGCGAAGTTTGGCATCTAAGTTGGATAGGGGTTCATCAAAGAGAAAGACTTTGGGTTGGCGTACGATCGCCCGGCCGACCGCAACCCGTTGGCGTTGTCCGCCTGAGAGTTCTCGCGGGTAGCGATTCAAATATTGCTCCAAGGATAGAATGGCGGCTGCGTTGGCGACCCGTTGTTCGATTTCCGTTTTGGGAAATTTGCGCATTTTTAGCCCGAAAGCCATGTTTTCAGCGGCTGTCATGTGAGGATAAAGAGCATAATTTTGAAATACCATGGCGATATCGCGGTCTTTTGGAGCTAAATCATTGATTTTTCGATTTTCAATATATATTTCCCCCTCACTGATTTCCTCAAGGCCGGCAATCATGCGCAGAGTCGTTGATTTTCCGCAACCTGAAGGACCTACCAGAACCATAAATTCGCTTTTTTGGATTTCCAGATTGCAGTTTTGAACAACTGGTTGATCTTTTCTGTACGATTTTGACACGTTGTTAAGGGATACCATGGCCATTACATTCACTCCTAAAAAATAACTGGTTCATTACCCCGGAACAGTTGATGGTCATTCCGGAAGATATATCATAAATATCGTTTCACTTGAGTTATGAATGAAAAATGTGGCTGAAATGCCGGTGGGAGTGGCAGTTCAGATTGATTGCTAGGGGAAGGGAAGCGATATGGCAGGGACCGGCTTCAATTAAAACACGCATCGCAGTGTGTGTTCCCCCAATACCCTGAACGCCCACTCCCGTTTGGTTAATAGCCTGTAGCCAATCATTCTCCAACTGAGCATAAAATGGGTCCGGGTGTTCACTCTCAAGCGGTCTGAACAGAGCTTTTTTAGCCAGATAGGGGCACGATTCAAAATTACCGCCCAATCCGATTCCGATGACCAGCGGGGGGCAGGCTGCGCTGGCATTTTTTTTTACATGATCTATTACGGTGGCTAAAACATCGTCAACAGAGGATGTGGGATTGAGCATATATAAACGGCTTTTATTTTCAGCTCCGCCACCTTTGGCGCAAAAGTGGATAGCCAATCGTTCTCCCGGGACAAGTTGATAGTGAACAGATGCCGGAGTATTGTCCCCGCTATTCTGCCGGCGGAGAGGATCGATAACGATTGACGGACGTAAATACCCGTTTTGCCGCGCTTGGGCAGCCACTTTCTGAAATAAGTCAGTCCACTCGCCTCCCACTAATTGGACATCCTGGCCCAGCTCAACATGAAATATAAAAGTTCCTGTATCTTGACACAGTGGCAAGCGTTCCTCAGCCGCAACCCGGCTATTCTCGATGAGCTGTCGTAACATGTCCGTCGCCATTGGGTTGATTTCTTCGGTTTCTGCCTTTTTTAATTGATCAAAAATCCATGGGTCGATATTGAATTGGACCTCGAGGATTTTTTTTATTAGTACCGGGAGGATTTCATGATAGTTGATAAGGTACATAGACGATCTCTTCTTCTAATTTTATTTGATATTTTTGAAGAATTTTTTCGTGGATGATCTGTATCAGTTCCAATATATCCCGGGCAGTTCCATTGCCTCTATTGATAAAAAAATTGGCATGTTTGGGGTAAATTTCGATATCATTTATTCGGGTTCCTTTCATGCCGAGTGTCTCGATTAATTTTCCGGAAGGGATTCCTATTTGATAATTATTTTTAAAGACGCAACCGGCGCTGGGGTAGTCGAATTGGCCTTTTGAGACGCGATCGTGTCGGTTTTCCTTCATGCGGTTTAGAATTATTTGAGGATTTTCTGGATTCAATTGGAGGCGGCACCCCAGAATGATGCCGGGCTGATGTTGGAAAATGGAATCTTTATAGTGAAAATGGCAGTCTGAAGGTGAGAGACTGCGCAGGGTTGCGTTTTGATCCAGCCAATCGACGGAAATGATTTTTTGACTGAATTCACCGCCATAACATCGGGCATTCATATAAATGGCGCCCCCTAAACTGCCCGGTAAGCCCGCGGCAAATTCTAAACCGCCTAATCCCTGCGTTTGCGCGAAATCTGCTAATTTGTCAACTGAGTATCCGGCAAGAGCCTGGATTGAAGTTGATTCAATTATATTTATGCTATTAAGCTTTCCAGTATAAATGATGACTCCCTGAAACCCTTGATCATCAAATAACAGGTTACTGCCTCCCCCCAGTATATAATGCCGGTATCGGTTTTTAATCAGAAATTGATATGCTTCTTGCAGTTCGCTTATAGTTGCGGGATTGATCATGCAGGTTGCGGGTCCACCAATTTTCCAACTTGTGAAAGGGGCTAGTGGACAATCCAACTGGAAATCGATTTGAGTTTTTTTTAGAAAGTAGGTTAAAGATGTTTGTTCAAAGGAATCGCTCAATGAAAATTCCCAAAAAGTTGTTCATCAGTTTTCCGAATCATTTGAGCCAAATAAACGAGCATATTTTCCAAAATTTGCTGATAAATTAATGGGTGTTTATCACGGATCATTTTCCATATCTCGTCAGTGATACATCCGGCAACTGTTTCTTCAGTGCAATAAGCGGCAGCCGTGCGTGGGGACTGATCGATAAAAGCGATTTCACCCACGAGTTGATTCGTGGAAAGTTCAAGTAGTCTTTCTTTTTTTTGCCCCTTATTAATTTCAATTGCAATTTTCCCGCTGATAATAACATACATCATCTCTGCCGGATCGTCTTGATGGAAGATAAAACTATTGGCTGGAAACGATCGAATGGTGATGATGTTACTGATAATTTCCATTTCTTGTTCAGATAAATTTTTAAATAGCAATGAGTTTGATAAATAATTGTTCATGTTTACCCCTTGTTGTCGAGAGGCCAGAAACCGATTGAATTTTTACCGGAAGACTTAATCGTGTACAGTGCCTGATCAGCGTTGCTGACCAGTTGTTCGGGTGTAATGCCATAGAAATATTCCGCAATGCCAATAGAACTTTGGATTGGGTAATAATCATGGGGCAACAGGTCGAAATTCTGACAGAGAATTGCTTGTGTTTTTTCGTCTGCGTTGCTGAGTAATTCTGAAAATCGAAGACTTTGACGAAGATTTTTTTGGATTCTTTGGCATAGTGACAAGGCATTTTCCCGGTTGCAGTCGATCAGAATAGCAATAAATTCATCACCTCCATAACGGGACAATATGTCAATTTCCCGGCAACTGCTTCGGAGAACCTCGGCAACAGTTTGTAATACAACATCCCCCTTGGGATGCCCAAAATTGTCATTAACTTTTTTAAAATCGTCCAAATCAAAAATTGTAAGGGATAACGCGACGGAATCATGTGGATGCTTTTCAATAAAACGCTGGAGCCGGTTCAGCTCAATTTCAAGCTGTTCTGAAAACTTTCGGAAATTGTAAAGCCCGGTCATGGGATCAGTGGTAGAAAGGAGCTTAAGTTTTTTTACCATATCTCTAAGCTCAGTCGTTCGATTTTCCACTTCATTTTCTAGCTTGATGTTGTATTGCCGCAACTCGATTTCGGCAAGCATTTTTTGATGATTAATATGCCATTTTTCAGTTAGAGCTAATGCAAATTGCCTGACTTCATCGACATCGAAAGGTTTTTTTAGTAGAAGTAGATTGTTGCTGCTGCCGATTTCGCTGACAATTTCCCGCCGGGAATGATCGGAATAAGCGGTAACAATTACGATTTCGATATCCGGATCCATTTGCCGGATCCGTTTGGCTGTTTCCATCCCGTCGATACCGGGAGGCATGCGCATATCAATGAACGCGACAGCATAAGGACTCATGGTTCTTAAGGCTTTTTCCACCAGAACAACGCCTTCTAACCCTTGCGATGCATAATCAACGGTGTAACATTCCTCAAATTCAATACAAACTTGGCTTGATTCGAGCGTATCATCGGAATTGCCAAACAGGTCGTCTTCCATGTCGTCCAATAACTTTTCCTGCACGTTTTCCTGTTGTTCAAGTATTGACCGATAAACATCTAAAACTTCGTGTTGGTCATCAATTACAATTATCTTTTTATTTTTCATTTAACACCAGGTTAAGGATCGCAATATTCGTCTTGACATTCCGCTTATTTTTCATTAAATATATAATAAAACTGATGTTTGTCAAGGAAATTTCTAAAAGATATGAAAAAAATTTTTGTTCTCTTGATATTATTAAATCCTCTATGGGCTTACAAAATCAAATTGAATTTACAGGAACGCCCGCTGACGCGTTGTTATTCACAATCTCATCCGATGCCAGTTCGGCCCACTATCGGGTTATGTCTGAGTGGCGGCGGAGTGCGTGGAATGTCCCAATTGGGTGTGCTGATTGCTTTGGAAGAGAGTGGAATTCCCATCGATTTTATCGTAGGAACCAGTATCGGAAGTTTGATCGGAGGTCTCTATGCCAGTGGTGTTTCTTCTGATTCTATCCGGTTATTACTGCATGATGAAATACAAAACTGGAAGGAATTTTTTTTCCCCGATATTCACGAGAATAAATACTATTATTATCAACGCGGATTAATGGAAAAACATTTAATTAGTTTTCGCTTTAAAAATTGGAGTATCCAAAAGATCCAGGGATTTAGCTATGGGCAGCCATTATGGAATCTAATTCTTTCATCGACAATACAGCCCAATATTGCCGCGAAATTGGATTTTCAAAAACTACCCATTCCTTTTCGCTGTGTAGCTACCGATTTAGTTAACGGAGAAGGTAAGGTATTTCAGTCTGGTTTTTTGGCCGATGCGATTTTTTCTTCTATCAGTGTTCCAACTGTCATCTATCCATTTCAAATTGACACTTTTTTTTATATTGATGGTGGAATTGTTAACAATATCCCGGTCAGTGAATTGGACGATTTTTCGCCGGATTTGATTGTTACGGTCGATAATACAAGTTCATTACGCAATAATAAGCGTTTAAACAATTTTTTTGATATTTTTGATCAAATTACTACTATAATGTCTCTTAATAAAAACCAGCAGGAATTAGCGCTTTCGGATTTTGTAATTCGCCCGGATTTGGATTCAATTGGATCGAACGATTTCGATCGCATCGATCAGATCATCCATATTGGATACCAATCCACATTAAGAATGATTGGGCCGATTAAAGAAAGAATCCAATATTTGAAGGAAAAAGAGTTTCCAGACACTTTGTTTTTAATCCAGAAAGTGGAGACAGAAGACACAGCTATACAAATCCCGCCTGAATGGAAGTTGCCAAGCTATCGTTCCTATGCTGAAATTTATCGGTTTTTGGATAGTACCTGGCAATTATTGCATCTTCAGGATATTTACGCGCAACTGGACTCAATACCTGATGGTTACTCTCTTCGTATTGTTTCTACCGCTTCGCCGACAATACGCTATTTCCGGATCAATGGATCAGAAATTGATCTTGCAGAAGGCTTGCTTCATGAATTTATTGATAGACCATATTGTTTTTATACCATGCGCCGGATAATTGAAAAGCTAAATAGATATTATGTTCAAAAAGGGCTCAGTCTAAATTATGTTGAAAACTATTCATATCAGGAACAAGATAGCGCGCTCTGTCTGATGATACATCAAGGGATTATTGATCGAGTAGAACTCAAGCATAATGAAATCGTAAAGAATCGGTTTTTGCGTTCTAAGATTGAAATCAAAGAGTTGGAACCCTTCAATATGAGGGATCTTCAACAATCGATCGATCAGATTTATAACACGAATTATTTTTATCGTGTAACTTATCGGATCATTCCTGATTCAGTGAATAATTGCCATTACCGATTAATTCTGAACACATTTGAAAAGCCTTTGGGTGTTATTCGCTTCGGTTATCAGTACAATTCAGAAGACCGGATTTTAGGTTATCTCCAACTTGGGCAGGATGTGAGCCCATGGACCGGAGATGCTATCTATTTATCGGCAATTTTTGGCAAACGCAATTGGCTTTCGTTTTCAGTTCATAACGATCAGTTTTTTGGCACAAACCTGGGATACCGCTTTCAAGTAGGAATTGATGACCGGCAACGTTTTTATTACGCAGCCGGGCAATCTCGGATTTCCTACCAACAGCAAATGGAAACCTATTCGGCCGCAGTTTCTGGTAATTATCTGAAAAAAATTGGGGTTTCTTTATTGACTTTTAATTATATAAATGGTAATAATTATCGCGCTAATGTTTTCCCGTCAGATCAAAAAGAATTTCATTATTCCTATTGGAAGCTGGAAAATGTTCTCGATAGCAGGGATCATTTGACAATACCCAACCGGGGGATATATTTCTATTGGTCGGTTTTATTTAGTGATCAGGCATTTTTTCAGAATCGGCGCTTTATTCAGGCCGAGTTGAATCACCAACTGAATTTTCCGTTAGGATTGGATTTTAATTATCAGTTCAATGCGGAGATTGGGGTATCTTATAAAGAGTTGCCAAATGATCTCTATTTTTTAATTGACCGCGCTCATTATATGCCGTTATATGGCAAGGATGAACGGTTTTCTACCGGGAAGTTTATTCTTTCTCAACATCTGAGATATTGCCTGCATCACTTTACTGCTGATATTTTGCGCCGTGA
>CAZWDO010000001.1:115950-136579 GCA_964632485.1 uncultured bacterium | reverse complement strand
TATATGGCATTGCCGGGGTATCGGTCTTTTCTAATATCAATAGTTTTCGGGCGATCCTGTATAAAAAAGACAACAAAGAGATTAATTGCTTCGCGACGTTGCTTCAAAGTAGCGGTTTAGGTGAAATTGAACTGACATATTCCTGGAATTTTAAAGGTCAATGGAATTTATATTTTTTTGTGGGTACTCATTTCTAGTAAAAGAATCAACGATTGCTTAGTCCCGATTCAAATATATTTCCTGCTGAATTCGAAAGGGTTAACCAATTGGATTCATTTTTGAAATTTATTGCGTTGATCGAATTGATATCTATGTTTCAAAATTTATAAATCGGGACACTATTTTGACCAGTTCAGTGAGCTGGAACGGTTTGGCCAGTGCTGCTTTGAATCCATAGCGCTGGTAGTTGGAAAGCACGGGTTCATTGGAATAACCACTAATAACAATTGCCTTGATTCTCGGATCGATTTTAAGGAGTTCCTGGATGGTTTGCTGTCCACCCATTCCGCCGGGTACGATTAAATCGAGAATGACTATGTCGTAGGTGTTAAGGCGATAGCATTCAATCGCTTGTTTGCCATCCGTCACTGCAGTGACATGATATCCGCTTTGCTCAAGTATTTCTGTGCACACTTCGCGAATCGCGACTTCATCATCCATTAACAGTACGGTTCCGCTCCCTTTGGGCGGGAGATGTGTTTGACTTTCGGTAACTCTTCTTTGATAATAGGGAATCGCGGGAAGATAGAGTGCTACTGTCGTTCCTTGGCCTGGCGTTGATTGAATTTCGATTTTTCCTTTATGCTTCTTTATTATCGAGTAGGCGATGGAGAGTCCTAACCCGAGGTGATTCTTTCGAGTCGTAAAGTAGGGGTCGAATATTTTATCAATTAATTCGGTAGGAATTCCTGGACCTTGATCTTGAAATTTAATTTTGACAAAATATGAAGTCTGCTTCCTGGACAGCATTTTTTCTCGGTAATTTTGGGTTTGGATTACGATATTTCCAGTTTTATCCATGGCTTGATCTGCGTTAAGGATGATTTGCCTTACGACCTGACGAATTTGCCCGCTGTCAATTTTTACCGGCCAGAGTGTGTCCGGTAATTCAAAATGAACACTCCTTTCAGATTCTTCGAGCGTAGATTCAACCCATTCTTTTAAGTTGGCTTTAATATCCACCGATTCGAGAAGAGGCTCGCCTCCTTTGGAAAAAGTCAGAAGCTGTTTGGCCAGATCAGCAGCGCGCGCGATCTCACTTTCTGCATTCCTTAAGTACGACAATGTTTTTGGAGAAAGCGCCGAGGATAAACCGGCCAACGCTATATTGCCGGTAATAGCAGATAATATATTGTTAAGATCGTGAGCAATCCCCCCGGCCAATAATCCAATGCTTTCAAGCTTTTTTGCTTGAAACAGCTCTTGTTCAAAATGACGTTTTTCAGATATGTCAATGGCGGTTAATCCGATAAACGATGGTGTTTGATCCTCATTAAGAATGAGAACGCTATTCATTAGCATTGGAAAACTATAGCCTGACCGATGATGGTGTTCGATCTCTCTTGCGGACACACTCCCCTTTTCGGTCGTCTCCTTCAATAATGCGATAATTGCGGTACGCTGCTGTCGATTATGAAAACGGAAGATCGTTTGATTCGTTAGCGTCTGCCGATCGAATCCATGAATTTCAGCAATGTATTTGTTGACATAAATTAGACGATAGTTGGTATCAATAATCAGCACGCCATAATTAGCTGTTTCGGAAAGTGTTTTATGCTTTGCCAATTCTGCTTCAGCCAACTTGCGTTGGGTAATATCCCGGAACAAGGTCAGAATTAGTGTTTTGTTTTGATTTTCATTAATATATGAATTGGAAAGCGCAAACCATTTTTTCATTCCATTCCAAAGAGGGAGTTCCCGTTCGAAAAAGGGTTTTACCTGGCGGGTTTTTAGGCGGAAAATCCAATCCTTTTTTTTGTCTTCCGTATAGTTGCGAACATAAATAATTCCAAAAAACTGGCCTTCCAATTCCTCGCGCGGCATCATCACCATTCGGCAAAAAGCCGGATTTACAGCAATAATAATCCCTTCATCCGTTGTCAGACGCATTCCATCAATAGAGTTTTCCCATACGGCGCGTAAATCCAGTTCCGATAGACGGGGATTGGAGCCGGATTCACTCAGTGTATTATCTGGAGCTGAAGTTGAGAGTTCATTTTCCACACGGTGACCAGATAATTCATGGTTGTTTTTTTTGTCAGAATTCAAAATCTGCCACCTGCATTTTAATATGCTTATTCATGGCGAGCGCCGGATGTCTGATTTTCAGTAATCAAGTAGGGAGATATTGGCAATGAAAACGAAAAAGTGGAACCCACATTTAACTGGCTTTCGACTGAAACGGTACCTCCGTGCAATTCGACAATTTTTTTTACAATTGCCAGGCCCAGCCCTGTACTGCATTCACCTCCGGTCGGTTTAGCGCTAAGCCGGGTAAAACTGCTGAAAAGCTGCTGGATATCCTCCTGGGATAATCCCTGGCCCGTATCCCGCACAAAAATTGTAACTTGGTCAATAGTCTGCTGATACCAGACCTCGACACTCCCTTCCGGATAGGTGTACTTAAGGGCATTACTGATAAGGTTGTCAATGACTTCGATAATCCGGGAACGGTCAATAACTGCAAATTGCGCTTGGGTGTTTTCGTGTAAAGTCAAGCGTATTTGCTTTTGTTCCGCCAATCGATGATAAAACTGAATTACTTCCTCCAATAATTTTTGAATTTCGACTTTTTCTGGAGTTAATTTGATTTTACCCGATTCGATAGCAGAAATATCGAGCAAATTGTTAATCAGATTGGACATTCGATCGACAATTTTTAATGCCCGGTTAAGATCGTCAACGCTTTTGATGCGGTCAAAATTATCCATTTTCAGTGTATAGATAAATAGTTGGAGATAGCCTCGAATTCCGGTTAGGGGATTCCGCAAATCGTGGGCGGCAATGCCCAGAAATTGATTTTTCTTTTCATTCAACTCCTTAAGTTCCGCCAGGATTTTTGCTTTTATGAAGGCCGACAGGATGTGTTCCTTTAGATTGATGATCAACTCAATATCCGTCGAGTTGAATGCTTCTGATTGATGGAGATTCTCAAATATCAACCAGCCCTCGATCGAGTCCTTTGCAGAAAGTTTTAAACAAAGAAAAGAGCCGGGTGTCAAATTATCTATTTCAGTATCTGATTTAGGAAAAAAATGCCGGGTTGTATGATAAAACAGATCGGAATAAATCTCAGTCGAGTTGTTTTTAAACTGGTGTTCGATTTCTATATCTGTTATTCGTTGAGTATCGTGAGATATTTTCCCGTTTGCTTGGTTGGCAATTAATCGGTAGCAATGGTTTTCTTTATCGAGCGCTAATGCTGAAGCGCGTTCAATGCTGGGAATAATGCCGAATTCGTCTAAGATGGATTGTAAAAGATTAGTAAAATCCAATTCGAGATTAATCGATTTAACTATGTTGTTTATCCGCTGTAATTCAATATTTTTCGATTCCAGTTGGTTTTTTTTCTGGTTTAATTCAGCAGTTCTTTCTTTTACTTGGCGCTCAAGAAGTTGTTGATATACAAAGAGATTATGAGTGCGGCGCCGATACCAGGCGTAGCTTCCGGTCAGGAGGGTAATAATTGTCAGGATTTTAAACCACAGTGTTTTCCAAAATGGAGGATGAATTACGATTTTAAAGGAAATCCCTTGATTATTCCAAACTCCATCATTATTGCTGCCGATGACATTAAACTGGTAATTTCCAGGTTCGAGATTGCTGTAATAGGCCCAATTTCGTGTCCCGCTCCATATCCAATCCCGATCAAACCCCTGCAGTTGGTAGGCATAGCGGTTTTTTTTCGAAAACCGATAATCGAGCGCTGCAAATTTCAGCTCTAAATAATTCTCCTGCCAGTTTAATTCCAATGGTTTGTTATTATGCAGAAACGTGTTGAGATCGCGCAACTCACCAAAAATTGAAAGTTCAGTAATCGTGATGCCCGGGATGTGGGGATTGTCGCTAATGCTATCGGGATGGAAGATATTAAATCCATTATTTCCCCCGAAAAATATTTCACCATTTGTGTTCTTGAAATAACCCCCATCTGAAAATTGATAACTTTGCAGCCCGTCGGATATGTCAAAATTACGAAAAGAATTTGATCTCGGATTGAAACGGGAAACTCCTTTGTTAGTCGATAGCCAGAGATTTCCATGGTCATCGGGTACTATCCCAAAAATATCGTTATTGGGGAGTCCATTTTTTATCGTGAATCTCTGGAAAACTCCGGTTTTCGGGTCGAAACGGTTTAAGCCTCCACCTAATGTACCCAGCCAAAAGATATCCGCTGAGTCGATGAAAATTGAATTCACACGATTACTGCTAATGCTGAGCGTGTCTCCCGGGGTATTGAGGTACCTGGTTAGTTCTCCGGTATTCTTATTCACCCGCAGTAAACCGCCGCCGAATGTCCCCGTCCAAAGAAAACCCTCTTTGTCCTTAACAATGCAAATAACATACGCGCTGTTGCGAATATCTCTGATGAGAGAATAAGGGATAAGTCTGTTTTCCCGGTTTAAAAGATTAACCTGACGTAAGCCGGCTCCCGTCCCCAACCACATTGTCGTATCATTCTCCAGATACATGCTCCATATTTCGTCTAATAAATATGTATTATGGGTTTGAATCGGATTCTGCCAATATTCATAGGCAAAACTCTTTTTATTAAATTTGATCAGTCCGTTTTGTTTGGAACCGAGCCATAAATTTTCTTGCGTGTCTTCTTTGATTGATTTGATCTCATTTAAACGTAGTATGTTTTTATGATACTCGTCGGTTAAATAGTGGGAAAACTTCCCGGTTTTCCGATCCAGTACATTTAACCCACCTTGGGAAGTTCCCAACCAAATTCTTTGATCCTGGTCTTCATAGATGGCTAAAACATCTTTATCGTTCAAACTATTGGTGACTTCTGCCTGAAAGGGATAATGGATAAATTTGATATTGAGAAAATTGAACTTATTAACTCCACCGCCGACAGTGCCCAACCAGATGTTTTGTTCTGGATCCTGGTAAATAGTATAAATAAAATTATTATTAATCGTATTAAATTGGTTAAAATTTTTATTGAAATGGAAAAACTGTGAATTTTGTTTATCGAATAAATCCAGTCCATTGGTTGTCGCTATCCAAATGAGCCCCTGCTTATCTTTGTATATTTTTCGGATGCGATTGCTGATAAGCGAGCTCGGTTTATTTTCCAAATAATTGAACAGCTTTGAGTTGCCAGTCTTCAAATCCAACAGGCATAACCCATCGTTAGTAGCAACCCATACCGAGTCTTTCCCATCCAGTTGAATTGATCGAACCATATTGTTATTCAGATGGAACGAACTCGGTGACTCTGTTGAAAAATATTCGATCTTCCCAGTAAAAGGATTATATTTTTTTAATCCTTGGTTCGTGCCTATCCATAGATTCGAATCACAGTCAATTTCAATGCACCAGACAAAATCTATATCCTGTCCTTCTTCTGTATTTAACCAATGAAAAAAACGAGTGAATTGCTCTTGCTTGGGATTAAACCGGTTTAATCCATTATCAGTACCTATCCATAGATATCCGTCCATGCTTTGGTTAATGCTGGTTAAATACTGATTGCTGCTGATAGAGTTTGAATCCTGCGAGTTATATTGATACCGGGTAAAACGTTCACTGATGGGATCAAACTTATTTAAACCACCAAATTTAGTGCCTATCCATAATGTCCCATCCCGATCTTCAAAAAGCGATAGAATTGTATTGTCTGAGATACTGGTTGAATCATCTGTGTTATGACGAAATATCTTGCAAGTGTAGCCATCATAGCGATTCAATCCATCTTCAGTTCCAAACCATAGATAACCCAGTCGATCCTGTAGAATTGCAAACACATTGTTCTGCGAAAGTCCTTCTTCAAGTGTGATATATTCAAAGCGAAGCTGGGTCAATAACTGATAGGGATTGTAGGCGTTGGTTTTTGTGTCGAAAACCATCCATAGTACTATTATAGTATAAATAATTATTTTCACTATTTTCCTTTGATATATGGTTTGTTAATATCATAAATATAATTGAGCAAAATGTCAAGTTTTTTTTTAAAAAAAATAGTTGATTTTTTAAATATAGTGTTAACTTTATGTTAATAAAGAGAATCCGGAGTTATGAACAAAATTGTGGATAACTTGTGGATAACTTGGGTTTAATATAAAAAAATTAAATAAATCTGGCAGACATATAAACAATCATTTATGTTGAAGTAAAGTTAACTTATTATTTAGCAATAAGTTATATGCAAGTCGTTTGGTAGTAGCCTGTTGGGAGCTTGAAATGCGATAAGTCTTATGGCGATAGTAAATTGTGGATAATCATGAAAACCAGTCAATTAATTGAACCGGAAGCGGAGTTTGATGCTTTAGTGTGGCCAGGGAAATTTGAAGATATTAACTGTCTGATATGTTCAATTATGAGTTCGGGTAATAGTTCATTCATACATCGGTGGTGTTTTCGAGGACAATGAATTTGGCCATGCAGTGTGCATGGGGAACAGGGTAGATTGAGGCTGAGAATCCGTGCCTGCAAATTTTGGGGGAGAAAGCCGAGAGATGGGTGAGTGGGGCCGAAAATGGTAATTTGTGGAATTGATAAGGCGGCGGCAATATGAGCAGGGCCTGAATCATTGGAAAGAAACAACTGATGGTCGGCAATTGTTTCGACCAGGTTTTTAAGTGATAGTTGCGGTCCATATACGGTGATTTGTTTTCCGAAAATATGAAGTAGGGTATTGAGGGCCTGATTTTCAGCGGGGCCTCCAATAACAGACACTTTGAGTTGATGGGTGATCATCCATTGGATCGTATCTATCCAGTGAGTGATCGGCCAAGCTTTTGTGGGCCGGCTGGCGCCCGGATGGATCAGAACGCAAAACGTATTGGAGCGGGGGGGCTCCGGGATTACAAGTAGAGGGGGAGGAGAGATGTGAGGTCGATCATCCAAAGCCAAGGCGCTATGATATAAATTGATTGTATGCAATTGGGGTGATTTAATGTGACGAAAACAAATATACCGACGCCGCCAATGCTGCTTGTTGTATGAATAAAAATGCCGAAAGGTTAGAATTCGTAATAATTGGGTCCGTAAGTTTTGATGCAGGTCGTATATTTTTTCAAACTGATGGCGTCTGATAATCCCTGCTAAGTCGATCAGGGATTGCTCCGGTCTTAATATTAATGGTTCGACTTTTACCGGAAAAAAAGAAATAATATCCTGAAACGCAAGTTTAGTCAAAAAAAAAATTTTTTGATCTGGATGGTTGGCCTGCAGGGTTCTAAGGAAGGATGTTGTCAGAACGATATCGCCAAGCGAACTAAACCGTATGACTAGCAGGGGGGGGGGCATCATTGAGTGTTCCGAACACCCGGTCTCCAGCATCACCCAATCCGGGTACGATATAACCGTGCGAATTTAAATGATCGTCCAATGCGGCTGTGTAGATCGGGACGTTGGGATATTGCGCATGAATTTTCTTTACTCCTTCGGGAGCGGCAATTACCGCAATGACTTTGATATTAATCCCCCCTAACTGGGTAATCGCGGCGAGCACTCGGCAGATCGAACCACCGGTTGCAATCATGGGATCGACGACAATAAAGCGTCGGCCGCTAAGATTGGGTGAAATTTTCGTGTAATATTCCACCGGTTCAAGTGTGTCTTCATTGCGATAAAGTCCAATATGCTCTACTCGCGCATTGGGCATCATTTTAATGACACCTTCAACCATCCCTAAACCCGCCCTTAGAATCGGAACAACGGTAATCTTCTTTTCATCTACAAAATGACCTTCAGTTCGAGATATGGGAGTATCAATGGGTTGGCTGTACATTGGAATATCCCGCGTCGCCTCGATTGTTGTAATAATTGCTAATTCCTCCAGTAATTCCTTGAACACCTTTTTATTAGTGGTTTTTGCCCGCAATTTGCTGAGTTTATGCTTGACCAAGGGATGATCAATAACAACCAGGTTTTTCATTGCCATAGAAATCCTCCGCTGTTTTATGGTTAGGGTGACTACAATATAATTGACTATGGGCAAAAAATCAATATCTATTTTGTTTTTTTTTAATTCAATTATAGATAATATACTTGCTTTTTCATTCGATTCCCCTTATACTATTTTTAAATCTTCACAATTCAGCATACACAAATTTTTTGCGAACTCAAACCGTTTTTGCAGGTTTTAAACGATTCTAACTGTTTTATAACTCTGAGGATTAGTATTCCATGTCAGTAGTTCAGATTGGAAAGTCAACACTCACTTTGTGTTCACAAGTTGCATACTGTGTATAAGAACCGATACACTAATAGTAAGGAGGAAATATGCGCCATTTAAAATTAGCGGCTTTGTTTCTGCTTTGTCCTGTTTTAATATTCGCTAATTCAGTTGTTGAAAGCCGTCCGGTTGTTCCCACGATCTCCGACTCAATTGTGATTGTATTTCATGCGGACCGTGGGAATCAGGGATTAAAAGACAATTCAGGGGATATCTGGGCCCATACCGGTGTTATCACCTCTGCCAGCGCTTCCGGCAGTGACTGGAAATATGTGGCTGCCGACTGGTCCGTGAATCTTGATAAATGTAAATTAACCTATGTGGAAACTAACACTTATGAGCTGGTTATCGGGAATATTTATCGCTTTTATGGCATCACCGATTCCGCTGAAACAATATTGAAATTAGCATTTGTGTTCCGCAATGCCAATGGCTCAAAACAAGGGAAAGATGTTGGTAATCAGGATATTTTTTTATCGGTCTATCAGGATAAGCCTTTACTGGTCAATTTTCTTTCACCGGAAAATGAGCTACTTTTTAGTGATATGCGGCAATCCCCGGTTTTTTTGGGTGCTGATACAACTCTGAATGTATCTGTAATCATTTCACTGAATGAAGGTGAAATGAGTGGATTGGAATTATGGATGGATTCACTACGAGTGGATTCGCTGGATGGAGACACGCTAAATTATCTGTTTGTTGCTGGTAATTGGGAGCACGGGCCTCATTGCCTGATGGCGATTGCCCATAATGAGCTGGAGATGAGTGATACCGCGCATTGTTATTTGATGATTAATCCTCCAGTCAGTGAGGCGCTGCGGCCTGACCAGGCGGAAGCTGGTATTCACATTATTGATGATTCCACCGTTGTATTGATTCAGTTTGCTCCGTATAAAAACTATATTTACGCCATTGGCGATTTCAATCAATGGATTCCCGACACTGCTTATTACTTCTACCGCGATAATGATTATTTCTGGTTGAGATTGAGAAACTTAGACCCATTGCATGAGTATGCTTACCAACTATTGATTGATGGTGATCGGCGGATTGCTGATCCGTATGCAGAAAAAATTCTGGATGGTAGCAATGACCCCAATATTCCGGCTTCGGTTTATCCGGATTTAAAGGCGTATCCGCTGGGGCAGACAAAGGAGATTGTCAGCGTATTACAAACCCGCCCGGAACGTTACGAATTTAAATATAGTGAGGCATTTACGCGTCCACCGCAGGAAGAACTGGTCATATATGAGCTTCATGTGCGCGATTTTTTAGAGGATCATTCAATTTCCACCCTGGTTGATACCCTGGAATACCTGAAAAATCTGGGGATCAATGCGATCGAGCTGATGCCTTTCAATGAATTTGAAGGTAATTCAAGCTGGGGCTATAATCCATCCTTTTATTTCGCTCCGGATAAATATTATGGACGTAAAATTGATTATCAGCGTTTTATTGATGAATGCCATCGACTGGGAATTGCTGTCATTCAGGATATGGTTTTAAACCATGCGTTTGGTCAATCCGCTTGGGTGCGGATGTATGTGGATTTGATGAGCGGACAGATGGCCGCGCAAAATCCCTGGTTCAATGTCGTAGCGCCTCATGAATATTCATGGGGGTACGATTTTAATCATGAAAGCCTTTATACTCAACATTTAGTGGATCAAATCCTGGCATTTTGGGTGACTGAATACCGAGTGGATGGGTTTCGTCTCGATTTTACCAAGGGATTTACCAATAAACCGGGTAGTGGTTGGAATTACGATGCCAGCCGGGTTGCCATTTTACAGCGGATCAAGGATCAAATTAATGTTTATGATTCCAGTGTCTATTTGATCTTGGAACATTGGGCCGACAACAATGAGGAAAAAGCCCTGGCAAATGCCGGTTTTATGCTCTGGGGTCACGCGAATGCGAGCGATGCGAATTGGGGATACTATGAAGCGGCCATGGGGTATTACGACCAAAACAAATCAGATATCAGTTGGGGATTTTATCAAACCCGCGGATGGGACTCTCCCCATTTGGTAACCTATATGGAATCCCATGATGAAGAGCGTTTGATGGTGAAAACGCTTCAGTGGGGTAATGGCGATGGCGCCTATCAAATCAAGGACACTGCGATTGCTCTGGAACGTATGAAAGCCGTTGCTGCATTTTTTTTAACCTTGCCCGGCCCAAAAATGATCTGGCAATTTGGTGAATTAGGCTACGATTACTCGATTGATTATAATAGCCGGACTGGCGAAAAACCGATTCGTTGGGATTATTATCATCACGCGAATAGATGGCGACTGTATAAAACGTATAGCGCTCTATTGAAAATACGAGCTGAAAATGAGTTATTCCGTCAGGCTGGTACTAATATCAGCTTATCGGTTACCGGGGCTGTCAAACGCATCAATCTAAGCAATGACTCGCTTAAAGCGGTTATTTTAGGCAACTTTGATGTGACCGCGCAAAGTGGTCATCCCTATTTCAGCCATAGTGGTTGGTGGTATGATTTTTTCCCTGGTGACAGCATCTGGGTCGAGAGCATCAATGCCCCCATCGCTCTGAATCCGGGGGAGTTCCATATCTATACATCCAAACGTCTGAGTTTGCCGGATTCCGGGTTGATCACGTTATTAGATGATGGCCAACTCTTGCCGGTAAAAAATAAAATGCTCTTAACTTGTTATCCCAATCCATTTAATGCTCGATTATGCATAGAAGCGTTGTTGCCGTATAAAGAAAACGCTGTGATTGAAATCGTGAATGTACTGGGCCAGAGAATCAGGCGCATTCATAACGATCTATTGTCCCCCAAACGGCATTCATTCTATTGGGACGGATTGAATGACAACGGAGAAAGTGCCGCGTCCGGGATATATTTTTTACGGATTAATACTGCGAGTTTTCATGAAACAAAAAAGCTATTACTGTTAAAATAAATTAAACAGAACGTTCCCCTGCCAGCGATTTCATGAAATTCCGCTTGATTTCCTCGTAATTGTCGCGTTGGGCCATCAGAAACATCAGCTTAGTCAAGGCTGCTTCGAAGGTCATGTCTCCCGCTGATAGAACTCCCATGTCGAGTAATCGGTTACCCGATTCGTACAGTTGGGGTGCGGCGCATCCGGCTTTGGTTTCACTGATCATCGCTACAATTTTGCCTGCGTCTAACCATTTCTTAATCTGAGGCAACAATTGTGTATAAGCCGTCGGTACGGTTCCGGCGCCCCATGCGATCAAAAGAACTGCTTTGACTTGATCATCGGGATTGAAATAACGGATGTCTATTCCCGGGAATAGTTTGAGTACTGCTATCGATGCGTCGAAGGCGTCAAAAACATGAAATAGTCCTTGAGGTTTTATCATATTCTGCGGATAGATGACAATATCCAGTCCTACTTCACCCAATAATGGATAATTGGGGGAAGAGAAGGCATCGAAATGGGTAATATGGCTTTTAATAGTTCTATTGCCCCGCATTAATTTGTAATCAAAGTAGATCGCGACTTCTGGAATATCCAAAGTTGCCATTTCAATAGCATTCACAAAATTGTTGCGAGCATCGGTACGAAGTTCCCCTAATGGTTTTTGGGCGCCTGTAAGTATTACGGGAAAAGGGACGTTCATCAGCATATAGGAAAGTGCGGAAGCTGTATAGGCTAATGTATCTGTACCGTGTGTAATCACGACTCCCTGAACTTGATTCTGATAGCGCCGGATTAACCGCCCAATCGCTTGCCAATGGGGAATATGGATTTCAGCGCTGTCTAATAAACAGGGTATCTCTACTTCTATGTGAGCGATTTGTTCCAGCTCAGGTACAAATTTCAGAATGCTTTCATAGAATTGGTCCGGTTTAAGTGTTCCGTTCTGAATATTTCTGACCATCCCAATAGTACCGCCCGTATGAATCAACAATACTTTCTTTTTCACAAGTTCCTCCTGGGTTTTAGGTTTGAACTACGCTAAAATTGTCTCTAAATACTTCATATTTCCTGTCATTTTAAAAGTTATTAGTCCAGAATTTACGCCAACCGTTGGTAAGCAAAGTTTTTCAAGGTCAAACCGGACAGACAAATGCAACAGGTTTTTCCCACTTTTAAGTGATTGATACTGATTACAGACATGATTAGTTTAACATAATCGAACTAATAATGCAATAGATAAGGCTGAAATTGGATATTTTTTATTTTTTTTGAATAGCTTTTTGAAGAATTGTGAGGAAAATTGATCAAGAATTAAAAAAAAACGGGATTTAGTAAAAAAGAGCTTGACTTTATTTATTAATTGGTTATATTAGGATCAACACTGCGGGGTGGAGCAGTCTGGTAGCTCGTTGGGCTCATAACCCAAAGGCCGTAGGTTCGAATCCTACCCCCGCTATACCAGCAATAAATTTTTAATTGAGATTCATCGACAAGCTTGCCTGATGAATTTAATTGCAATAGGGTGCATCGATTTTGTATTAGCGCGAAACCCTTTATTAATATTCCATAATTCCATTTTAGCTTGAATTGGCAAGGCTTGCGATCTTTACCGCTTGGTTTGGGCAGAATTGAGTAAATAAATATTGTCCAATGCAATGGATACGTTGCGGCTGAATATATTCAGCAGGTTTTGCTGCCATTCTTCCAACATCAAGCAATTTTCAAAAAAAATCATGTTTTCGATCCCATGATTGGATTGAAAATAAAACACGCATCCATTGTGACAAAAGTTTGTTTTTTTTAGTAGCCGTGTTTCCCGGAGAAGGATAATAATGGGTTCGGGAACGATTTCCTGGATATTTTGGCCTATGGATTGGGAGTATTTCCCGGTCCCTCCCAGAATAAAAAACTCATCGTGATTGAGTGTTACGGCAAATCCCGAATTATTCAAAAAAACCGAGTTTTCAGAGAAATCAAGTAATGAAGTGATTTGATAAAGCACCCCGGTAATAAATTTTTCCAGGGAACGAATTTCAAAAATCGCCGATGATGCTTCGAGGATTTTTTCCAAGCCTTTTTTATTGTCATCGATTATCTTCATATCACGGTAGGTTCTCAATGAGGCGACCAGAGTCGTGAACAATTTGTGAGACGTCAATTCAGTTTTGGTTTTATAATCGTTGATATCATAGTCAACAATGATCCGTTTTTCCGGGGCTTGCCCGGGTTGACCGGTGCGGAGAATAATCCTGACCAAATAATTCTTCAATTCTTTGCGGATAAAATGCACGAATTTGAGCCCTGAATCATCTTCTTCCATGACAACATCCAGGAATATTACAGCAATATCGGTATATTTTTTCATCATATCGATTGCTTCCTGACCAGAATAAGCATCCATAAAGGCGATTTCCCGTTGATCGAACTTGAAATCGTTCAGCGCTAATTTAGTTACGCTATGAACTTCCGGTTCGTCATCAACAATCAGAACTTTCCAAATTCCTCTGACGGGTATGCTTGGTATGGATTCTTCCTTTTCGTCCAAAAAAAATATCTCATCGTTGCTGGAGTTTTGCATAGTTACCTCATTTCAATTTAATCGGGAACTTCTATAGAGAAACGGGTTCCCGTTCCAGGCGAGCTTTCAACGGAAATAAATCCTTTAAGTTTTTGGGTGACCAGATTAAAAACGATATGCATCCCCAAACCACTGCCACCCTGGTTGCGACGAGTCGTAAAAAAAGGTTCGAAAATATGTTTAACCACGTTTTCTGGCATTCCCGCGCCATTATCACTATAAACCAACATTAGCGAGCGTTCTTTTTTTTCAGCGTATATGCGCATGATTCCCGTTTCGTTTTTATCAAATGCGTGGATTAAGGAATTCATGATGAAATTGGTAAGAATTTGTGAATAAGTTCCAGGGTAACTATTAATTTCTATGCTATTACTGCATTCGATTTCAATCGTGTGGTTCGTTTTTTTGAGTTGATGGCGCAGGCTCAGAATGACACCCTCGATATATTCTTTCATGTTGAAAATTCGTTTTTCTTCACTGGATTGATCTACTGAAACCTGTTTGAAGTTTTGAACCAACTCGGCGGCACGGTTCAAATTAGTAAAAATAATGGTCATGGTTTCAGCAATCAGCTCGAGGTAATTTTCAAAATCGGAACGTTTCATGCGGCCGGAATGATATAATTCAGAAAACTCCTGATTTTTTCCCTGTAAATGAGTGACGGCGGTGACGCTGATTCCCAGGGGAGTATTAATTTCATGAGCGACGCCGGCAACGAGTCCGCCGAGAGAAGCCATTTTTTCGGCTTCAACCAGATAACTCTGTGTTTTTTTGAGATTTTCCAGAGCTTCCACTAATTCTTGTGTTCGTTCATTGACCTTCTGTTCCAGTGTATGGCTGTATTCTTCGATCTGTTTATAGGAAGCTTCGAGGCTATGAGCCATATCAATAAACGATTGCGCTAAAATACCAATTTCATCAGTGCTATCCACAAAAAGATTCTGGGCGGCAGAAAATTCCCCTTTGGATAACTGGTTAGCTGTATGAGTAAGTGAACTGATCGGCCGAGATAACCGGTTAGCTAAAACGGTGGTAATAGCAATGCCAATTAATATATAAATCATCGAATAGAGCAGAGTGCGAAATATCATTCCACGAATTTGCATTTTTATATTTTGTTGGGATTTTTCAATTTCTTTTTCCAGTTTTTCCAGGCTTAATCCGAAGATGGCCCCTCCCCACGGTTCGATACTGATGTTGATGGGGGATACAAATTCCATATATGTTTTCTTTTCAAGGTATATCTCTTCTACCCGGAGTTTGTTTTCTTCGATAACCTGACGGATTCGGTTGAATTGAGTATATATTTCCATCTGTTTTTCAGGATGCCGGGTATCATTCATGATGAAACCGTTACGATCGACTAATATGGCGTATTTAAATTCCTCCATATCCGCAATGGCCTTATTAAGAGTAATCTGGATATTGGATAAATTATAACCTGCCAAATCGTTTTCGATTTGACCGACTAGATTATAGGAGAGACTTTTTCCTTTTTCAAGCAGATTGTCCTTCATAAGATGGATTCGTTCATCCAATTCACGTTGAAAGATATCGCGTTTGTTACTGAATTCTATCAACGCCTGAACTGTAACCAGCATAACAGTAAGGCTGATCATCATCATCAGCAATTTAAAACGGATATTCATTCTGATATTAAACATCGGACCATGCTTTCAGTGGAGATAAAGGGCCTTATTCAATAATTCGATTGACCATATTTAGAGCTTCGGGATTCACGACAACACCATATTTTGCAAATTTTGTTAAATTGATTGAAACATCGGTTCCGGCTGGGTTTTGAACTTGTTGATCTATCGGCTGCCGGTGGATAATATCCATCGCGATACCTGCCGCCTGGCGCCCAATTGTCGCCTGGTCTTCTGAAACGACGAGACTCGCCCCCAGATTTTCATAGACAGGACTATATGCAAAAATCGGTTTCTGCAGTGAATCTATTGTCTGAAAAAGCCAATTAACTTCCTGGGGATTTTCTAATAATGTTGGATCGGGAATTAGCCAAAGGGCATCAATCTGTTCGATGAAGGAATTGAACTTCTTATGGACATCTCCAAAATTTTTTATTTTTTTTATAACGAATTCAAATTTCGTATCCCTACCGGCTGCTATCGCCTCTTCAATCCATTCTTTATTTAACTCAGGGTTGTAGATGATGCCGATTTTCCGGATATCGGGGCATAGGAATCGAAACATGGTCAACTGGTATGCCGGTGGAATTTCATTTGAAATCCCATAGCAGTTTTTATAAATAGAAAATCGTTGCCAATTGATGATTGAAGAAAATATAATCTCTCTGGGATGGGCATATTTAGCGGCGGATTGATAGGCTCCCGCCCCGATACAATAAAGAATGTCTGGGTTGATATGCTGTATGGTTTGTTCTAAATTTTGTTTGGAATCATCAAGTTGTTCGTTCATGTCATAAATTTGTACCGAGCAATCAACCTGCTTGATAAATTCGTTCTGAGCGCTCAGGTATCTGCCAATAAGATTGTTTGAGTTTATCACCAACACCTGCCGTCCCTCTGTTTTGGTTTGGGCGGGTATTAGGATAGTGTTAACAATTACTACTAATAGGATTAATACTAAATATTTTAATTTCATCTTCCCTCCAACATTTTCATATCCGAATCTGAAATTTTACGCCAACCGTCAACACCCAGCAGTTTGAGTTTTTTTTCACCTTCATTCGAATGGTCCATCTTTTCAATTATCGCCAATAAATCCGTATAATTGATTTGCGCATTTTTTGTAACGGATACTATCGGTAGTTGGATTGGTTTACTTTCAAATTGAATTGCCAGCATCTCATATTGATGGGGATTTGTCTTAGCGAGTTGCTTGAAACTGTTTTCTGATACTAACGCGTTTGAACTCATCCCAAAGATGACCGACATTAAGGCATCAAGGTCCTTGGGAACAATCAGTATATCGATATTAGCTGAATAGCTGGGAAGATTAAGCATTTCGTGAATCGTGGCAAGATTATGCTCTTTGGAACCGCAGGAGGCGATGCGGGTCTTTTTTTGTGGGTTAATGCTGCTGCTCTGGCTTTTCCCGATCAAAATCTTGCGATAGGTGGTTTTATTGTCGAATATTCCAATCAAAACCGGTACCAAAGAATTATCCTGGTTGAGGTGACGATAATCGAAACTTGAGAGAATAAAAACACCGTTGGGTTGGGATTTAGCGACCTGGATGAACATATTGCGATCGCCAAAGGGTTGAAAACGAAAATTACCAAATCCAGTCAAGTATGTGTCAAATTCCGTTTTTAACATAGCGAAACTGGCAGCGCTTGATTCCGGGTTATAAAAATAAACGGTCAGTTGATCATTAAGTGCCTGCAGGGGTTTCTGTATCGGTAGCAGCGCGCAAAATAAAATGATATATAATCGTTTAATGTGAAGCATCCCGTTCCTTGATTAAAAACTTAAAGTGAGTTTAGTATAAAGCGATAGCCCGGGATCTTGAACGCGGGATTCCTGCACCATATAGTCAGGGGCATTCCAATCGAAAAATGGGGCGCTTTTACCATAGCCCGGATAATTGTATTTTTGATTGAGCAGGTTTTTCACGCCCAATGTTAATTGAAAGGGAAGCGGCCATTGGGGATCGGAGGTTAAAATCAGATTGATTGGAAAATAGCTCCACTCTTCCTGGTTGGCTCCGGAAAGATCATCCACATGCATTACATTCACATTTCCATTAACTAACAGGGCGAAGCTGACCCATTGGGGGACGAGGGGGCCGTTCAGATTCAGTTTAAACATCATTTGGGGCGCATACGGCATACGGTCCAGGCCAGCTTGATCGATTTGGTCGGTTTTTGCCTGCCAGTAGGTAAAACCAAGACTCACATCGAAGGCCTTGATCCGCGCTTTTAAGTCGCTCTCAATTCCGGCGGTTGTGAATTCGGTACGGCCGGTGGTCGGTTGGAAATTGTTATGGATGGCCAGGGATGAATAAGGGGCATTCATATAAAAAAAGTTAATATCCGAAGTAAGGTTATCGGAAATAATGGAGTTGATATTCAGCTCGAAATCATCAATATAATCGGTTTTTTTTGCCCAAAGAGAATCGATGAAATCTCCCAGCACAAACTGGCGGGATGAGCGCGCGTAGATCAACCGCAACCGATGATCGGCAGAGAGGGTATATTGAATGGAGACCCGTGGACTGAGGGCGCCGAAATAATCAATCAATTTTTTTTGGTTTTGCGCGGCGTCTTTGCTATTAATTGTAACGATATCGTAGCGAAGTCCCGCTAAAAAAGTAATTTTATCGAGGGTGCGGTTCTCCCATTGAACCAGGGCTGAATAGCGCCATTGATCCAGCGACCGGCCGGTTTTATCTCCCAGGAAATTTGCCCGTCGTTCTGCATGAGCAAATTCCAATCCCTCTATGATGTGATGGCTCTCATTTTTCAATGGTGATGACTGGATACTCCCATACATCTCATTTACGTTTGTCAATCCATACAGATTAGTATGAACACCCAAGGTATCGAACCACAGTCCATTCCCCTTTGATTCATGGAAATCCCAGTGTTGGTTATAGTTCAAGTGGATTTCTGTGTTGGCGAAATCAGGAGTGAACGCCAGATCATAAATTCGCCGTTCGAAACTTCGGAAACGGTCGGCAGTGATATCCCACCAGGGAGCATTGAATTCCGGATACATTATTGAGGTCCGGTAGGTGAAAAACCGCCATTTATTATATTGAACATTTAAATTCCAGTTAGGCATTGAGCCTCCTTGCCGGTTTAGACCGGTATGCCAGGGCGTAAGCTGGTACCAATCTACAGCGCCCAGACGCTCTACACCGGTTTCCCATTCCCCATGAAGATACATCAGCATCTCGATACCTCCAAACAATTTTAAACCCTTTCCGTTGTTTATTTGAAAGGTTTTAGTGATGCCCATCTGCTCCAGCGGATAGTCGTAGTGGATCGAGGTGTTTGAATGGCAGCTCATAGAATCGGGGCCTTTTTGAGTGATAATATTGACAACTCCGACAATTGCATTAAGGCCATATAATGCCCCGCCAGGTCCCAGAATGATTTCCACTTGTTTTACAAAATCAAGATTATGATAGTAGTTGTAATAATGTCCGAAAAAAGTCGCTTCATTAATGCGGACCCCGTCAATCATGAAGAGAATGTTAGGTTGAGGCAATCCCGGGGCGATCGGATGCATCCCGCGTACTGAAAATGAAGCGTAATCAGCATTAAACCCATAATAAAACCCGGGAGTATGAGCTAATAATTCGTCAAGGGTCGTCAATCCGCATCTCCGGATCATCTCATCGGTCCAAACCACCATTTTGGCGGGCGCATCGTTTATCTTCTGAGCATATTTACTTGCAGTGACCACTGTTAAGGCTTCTGCGCGGAGCCAATTAAGTTCATCTTGCAGATGGTCGTCAGCCACTTGGGATTTCGGGTTATTTTGGCCAAATGCTAATTCGATACTCAACATCATGAATAGCATCACTAATACTGATTTTGTCATATTGTGGCTCCTTTTTCTATTGTTCAAACTAACGAAAAAATTCCGAAGCGTTCAGCATTCGCCGGGCGCTAATTCTAACTCGTGAACGATTCTATTTCTACCCAACTGTTTTGCCAGATAAAGGGCATCATCGGCCCGTTTGATCAATGATGTAATCGTATCTTTGGGCGCGACTTGCGCAATTCCCAGACTGATTGTTAAATATCCGATTATTTCAAACTCGTGAGCCGCTACGATCAGTCTAATTTTTTCGGCTAAAACCGACATTTGCTCCAGCGATGTATTGGGGGCTAAAATAGCAAATTCTTCTCCCCCCCAGCGGGCAATGGTATCCGTCTGCCGGATGTTGTTTCTGATTATTTCGGATAGTTCTTGTAACGCGACATCCCCGATTAAATGACCGAATCCATCGTTGATCCGCTTGAAATAATCAACATCAATGATCGAAAATGAGAACGGCTCGGCATAGCGGCGCTGTCGATTGAATTCCTGGAAAAGTACTTCGTCTAATTTGTGCCGGTTGTATAGTCCGGTTAATTTATCGGTGATAGCCATTTTTTCAACTTCCGCCAAAGCCTTTTGAAGCTGATTATTGGTTCTTTGAAGTTGATATGTCCGCTCCTCAACCAGTTTTTCCAGATGATTTTTATATTTTTGTAATTCCTGATAGCTTTCTTCGACCAATCGCAGGGATTTATACGTCCGTAAGGCAGTAATCATGGTAGTAAATAGTTTTTGCGATGTTAGTTCTGTTTTAGTCTTATAGTCATTGATATCATATTCAACAACAATTTTATTCTCTGGAGCGAATCCGGGCTGGCCTGTGCGTAGAATAACTCTGACTAAATAATTTTTTTCTTCGTCCCGCAAATACTTTACATATTTTAATCCTGAATCATCTTCTTCCATAACGACATCTAAAAGAATCACTGCAATATCGTGATGAGTGGCGATTAATTCTTTGGCTTCTTTTCCTGTATATGCGCTCAAAAAACAAAGAGGTCTATTATCGAAAATCAGGTTTTTTAAAGCCAGTTTCGTTACATTATGAACTTCTCCATCGTCATCAACGATCAGTATTTTCCAGGAATTCTGGGCAATCTGTTCAGAACCGCCAGGCTGGTAGGTTTCCGTTTCATCTAAAAACTTAAGTTCATCATTTTCTGGAAATGCGCCAGTT
>CAZWDO010000001.1:91307-115940 GCA_964632485.1 uncultured bacterium | reverse complement strand
GCCAGTTGGGTCTTCTATCGATTTTTCATTGAGTTGTTTTAAATTTTCACACATTGCATTCATAAACGTTAATTTAGCAAAAAAATCGTTCATTGTCAATAAAAAAAAATGAACAAATAATCTTTTGCTTTAATACTATTGGCTGGATTCTCAAATTTTAAACGGATTCAAACTTAAAAATTACAGCTTATACTCATGGTTTTGATTTGAATCGAGTGAGATTGATAGGCTGAAACCGGAGAAAACCGTTTTCAGAAATTCAGATAAAAAAAGTGATTTGTCATGGATAATTTGTTTTTATGGATTGACTTTTTGTTAAATTTTGGTTATTATTAAGCCCTAAGTAACGTAAAAATGCGGAGGAACGATGAAAAAGAGAATCATTGTGCTGGCTAAGCAAGTTCCGGATACTGCCAATATTAAAGGCAATGCGATGAAAGAAGACGGAACGGTCAATCGTGCGGTATTGCCGGCGGTTTTTAATCCTGAGGATTTGAATGCGCTGGAAATGGCATTAGAGATAAAAGAGCGGTTAAAAGGTGAGGTTACTGTCGTATCGATGGGGCCGCCCGCGGCAGTTGAAATTTTAAAGATGGCGCTCTATATGGGAGCTGACCGGGTGTATTTGATTACTGACCGCGCGTATGCGGGTTCAGATACCTTAGTAACGTCTCTGATTCTGGCGCGCGCCATTGTTTGCCTGGGTGGAGCGGATATTATACTTGCCGGCCGCCAGGCTATTGATGGCGATACCGCTCAAGTTGGCCCGCAAGTGGCGGAAAAGCTCGATTTTGATCAGGTCACCTATGTCTCCGAGTTGTGCGAGGTTGCTCCGGAATATGTAGTGGTGAAACGGGATGGAGAATTGCAAATTGAAACGTTGCGGGCTCCGCTACCTGTTCTCCTGACGATAACCTCCCAGGCGAACACCCCACGTTATCCTTCTTCATTTAAAATGCGGAAATATTTTCGGGCGCGACTTTCAACTCTTTGGAATGATGACGAACGATCTTCCGCAGAAGAGAAGGGCTGGTCCATTCCTGTATTGACCCAGGCTGAATTGAATATCGATCCGGCTTTGTGCGGTCTCAAAGGCAGCCCGACCAAAGTCCATCAGATCAAGAATATTTCTCTTGCCGGAGGTAATCTGGCTATTTATGAATCCCAGGATATGGGAATTCGCCAATTGATTCGTGATATTATGAAAGATTATGTCGAGGTGGAACAATGAAAATTATGGTATTTTTAGAAAAAAATCCTGTTACTGGCGATCTGCGCAATGTAAGCCTTGAATTGACTGCCAAAGCGTTTCAATTAATGGCTCCGTTCCAGGGGGAAGTCGTCGGTATGCTGGTAGGCGACCGGGAGCCGAACAATTTGGACGATGTTTTTGAATACGGTATGCACCGGGTATTGAGTTATCTTAACCCCCATTTGCGTCATCTTCATTCCGTGGCGTATAAATATATTATCAAAGCGATGGTGGAAGAGGAAAAACCGGACATTGTTCTCTTTGGAGCAACGCATACGGGGCGGGATATCGCGCCCTTGATCGCCTCATCCTTAAAAACCGGTTTAACTGCTGACTGCACACAACTTTATATTGATGATTATAAAGATAAAGGAAAGATTTTATATCAGGTCCGTCCGGCGTTTGGTGGCAATATTTTAGCGACTATTGTCAATCCCGATTGTCGGCCCATGATGGCGACTGTGCGTGAAGGGGTCATGCTTCTTCCTGAGGAAAAGTTATCTATTCCAACCAGAATTGAACCCTTCAAAATTGATTGGCGGGAAAGCTGGATTAAGAATCAATTTCTGGAGGTTGAAGTCAAGAAAGGCCGGGTGGATTTTTCTCATGCGCAGATTATTGTGACGGGAGGCGCGGGAGTTGGAAGCCGTGAAAACTTCAAACTGGTTCAACAATTAGCCGACGCCCTGCATGCGGAGATCGGCGCCAGTCGCGCCGCTGTTGATTTTGGTTTCGCTCCCAAGGAACGGCAAATCGGACAAACCGGGTCGGTTGTCCGTCCTAAAATTTATATCGCCTGTGGTGTTTCTGGCTCGATCCAGCATCGCGCCGGAATGGAAGAATCCAATAAGATCATTGCCATTAACAGCGATCCTCATGCTCCAATTTTTCAGATTGCTCACATGGGAATTGTCGGCGATCTCAAGGAAGTGATCCCGGTAATGATTCGTTATTTGAAGGAGGACTGATTCATGTCGAATTTTTATAATGAGAGCCGTCAATTTCATTTGAACAATATAAATTTTGAAGAAATTATCGCGGATTTGGAAGATAATTTTCAGGGACAGAGTGGCGATGATTTTCAATCTGTGGAAGAAGCCCGAACCTGGTATGAGATGGTGTTGCGCAATGGCGGGCAGATTTGTGATGAGTTTATTGCGCCCCGCGCTACCGCGGTTGATGAGAAGGGCGCTTCGTTTGACCAGGGGGTTGTTTTCTGGGCCGAAGAAACCCGCGAAAATATGAAAGTATTGGCCCAGGCAGGATTTATGGGAGGGACTCTACCCCGCCAATATGGCGGTTTAAATCTCCCGAATACGGTGAACAATGTCATGGTTGAAATGGTTTCTCAAGCCGATGCCAGTCTGATGAATTTATATGGATTGCAGGATATCGCGGTGACAATTTGGAAATATGGATCTGATGAACAGAAACGCCGGATATTGCCTCTTTTTGCCAGTGGGGAAGTAAGCGGTTCCATGGCATTGACCGAGCCCGATGCAGGGAGCGATCTGCAAGTGGTCGAGCTTAAAGCCACTGAAAAGGATGGGAAATGGTATCTTGACGGTGTTAAACGATTTATTACGAATGGATGCGGTGAAATCTCCCTCGTTTTAGCGCGTTCTGAAGCAGATAGCCGTGGGGGCCGGGGGTTGAGCCTTTTTCTTTATGACCGTACCCGAGACTCCAATATGATTGTGCGCCGCATTGAACATAAATTAGGGATTCATGGATCTCCTACCTGCGAACTGCAATTCAATATGGCGGAAGCTGAACTGGTTGGCCGTCGTAAATTCGGTTTGATCAAATATACGATGAGCCTGATGAACGGTGCGCGGTTAGCTGTTTCTTTTCAAGCTTTGGGGATTGCCCAGGCCGCTTATGAAGAGGCCCTCAAATATGCCAATGAGAGGGAACAATTCGGGCAAAAGATCATTCACTTTCCGGCAATATACCAGATGATGATGAATATGCTGGCAGAAATAGAAACGACGCGCGCTTTGCTGATGCATACTTCTTTGATCATCGATTACCTCGATATGTATGAGCGGAAAGAAGCCGAGGGAAAACCGGTTAAAGATGAAGTTAAAAAATATTCGGTTCAAGCCGGATTCTTAACCCCCCTTTCAAAATTTACAGCCACCGAGATGGCGAACCAAGTCGCATATAACGCATTGCAAGTCCATGGCGGATGTGGTTATATGAAGGATTTCCCTATTGAACGGTTATACAGGGACGCCCGTATCACTAATATTTATGAGGGGACAACTCAATTGCAGATTATTGCCACTATCGGCGCCATTACCAGTTTCACCTTGAATACTGAATGGGATCGGTTTCGGGCTGTTGAGACAGAAATATATGGCGCCGAAAAAAAGGATATCCTCCTGCTAATCGATGACCTTAACCATCAAGTCGATTATCTGAAAAAATTAAATTCCAAAGAGATAATCGATTTTTGCGCGAATCATTTAGTCGAAGCGGTTTCTTACCTTTATCGTATGACTCTTTACTTGCCTGTTGCCGAATCAAATGAGTCACGGCGGGAAATTTTCCGTTTCTTTTATCTCTCCTCATCGCAAAAAGTTGCCTCTCTTCTTCAGTTTATTCGTGAAATCGCCGATCAATACGGCGCTGATATCGATACACTCAAAAAACCATTTTTAAATATTAAACATTAAGGAGTTTTGAGTGGATTGGAATGAAATCCTGGCGATAATTAAAACGGAACTCGATACCCTTTCGTTAGAATATCTATTGTATGGTATCAATGAATCGGTTACAGAGTACACCTCCCAAAAAGGGCAGTTATCCTGTGTTCAGGAAAGCCGCTTTCAATCTGTGCGGGTTCAAGTCCGAAGTCAGAACCAGATTATTAGTTTTATTGTTAATCAATTTGCGGACGCAGATACGATTAATAAATACCTTAACCAGCAGTTGAAGCGTTTGAAATTCGCCGACTCGTCAACAGGAGAATTTTTCTTGATACCTCTTGATAGTGGCTATCGGGATCTGAATTTTCAAATTTATGATAATGAACTGGACCTGCATACCGATAAAGATCGTACTAAATTGCTGACAGATTTAGAAAACGCCATTATTACACAATACCGAGCCATTACGTCGATTCCCTGGATTCGGCTCCGCCTGACAGTAACCCATCATGATATGATAGGCCAGACTTTTCATAAGCGGTACCAAAAAAGCGATTGGGAATTAGGCGGCAGTTTTCAAATTGGAGCAGGAACCGACCAGCAACAATTTGAACATTGGCAACGTTCGCACCAATTTGCTAAGCTTCTGGACACGAATCAATTTAAAAGTATCATTAATGACTTAATTGGAAGCATGTCCAACCAGAACGTCATTTATGGCAAAGAATCCCGATTGTTGATGGGAACGAGCGCAGTCGCCTCATTGATGAATTTTATCTCGGCTTCATTCATCAAAACAGTGGATAACGCCACGACCTGGTTTGACGATCCCAACGTACAGTATTTCCCCCGCGATTTTTCGCTTTGGGATGATGGTACCCTCACTAATGGATGGCGGACGCGGCCATTCGATGTTCTGGGAATCAATTCTCAACGGATGGAATTGATCCATCAGGGATTCGTTAAAAATCGATTGCGCGCATACTCCGATTCAGGTGCAGATGCCGCTGATATTCATGCGATCCACTCGTTTGATGGAAGTTTGAATCTGTTTACTCAGCCCACTAATCTGGTGATGACCGCCGGCAAGGAAAAAATTGCCAATTTATTGATGTCGCTTGATCCGGGTATCTATCTGGTGAGTTTGAATGATATCTTTATCGATAAATTTCAAAATCTTCATCTCTTGGGATATGGTCAATATTATAAGCAGGGCAAGCTGGTTTATGGAATCCGCCAACTTTATCTACGAGAACCCTTAGTTTCCTTTTTTAAAAAAATTCAAAAAATGGGGTCGGAACTGACGGTAGTAGATAATGTGACTGCCTGCCCCTGGTTAATGGAGAATGTCTATGCATCCAGTCAGGTTTAAGCTTTATTTCAATGTGATATATTTTGTATGGGTTTTGTTCAGTTCCTCTTTAACCGCACAGTCGCTCCAGCAAACGAAACTGACGGTCTGTCGGTTAAAATATGGAGGGGGAGGTGATTGGTACAACGACCGGTCAATTATTCCCAATCTACTGAATGAATTTAGTAAACGCGCCGGAGCTCAGTGTGATCCGGATCAAGCAATTCTTACTCCCTCTGATCCCAATATTTTCTATTATCCGATTCTGTTTATTACCGGCCATGGGAATATTGTTTTTTCCGATGAAGATATCCGCATGTTGCGTAAACATCTTCAGAACGGAGGATTTCTCTATGTGGATGATGATTATGGGTTGGATAAAGCCTTCCGGCGTGAAGTTTCCCGGCTGTTCCCCGAAAAAGAGTTGATTCCCGTACCCTTTTCTCATCCTATTTATCATTGTTTTTATTCATTTCCCCGGGGTGTACCCAAAATTCACCTGCACGATGAAAAACCCCCGGAAGGATTGGGGATTTTTCATGAAGGGCGCCTCGTTTTGTTTTATAGCTATGAATCGAATATCAGTGATGGTTGGGCGGATAGTGATGTTCATCATGATCCGCCTGAAATCCGGGAAGAAGCCTTCAAAATGGGGATAAATATCTTATATCACGCTTTAAATCAATAAATCCCACTCTGGGACTGGTTTTTTTAATTCCTGGTCTGTATGGCTTATTTCACTGGGATACAGTTGCTTTTGGGTGCGTTATTATATTTTTTTTACTTGCCGGCTTCTATTATAAGCAATACGCATGGACATTTCTTTTTTGCCTGATCAGTTTTATTTGCTATTTCTATGATGGGCGGAGTGTTCACTATGAGCAAACGGATACCTGGCCTGAGCGGATTGTCGTACGGGGAAAACTTACACCGCTATCCCTTTCCTCCTGGAGGGTTTTAGCGCATTTGGAGGATATACGTATTTATGATTCTGATTTAAAATTGCTGGCTGACGGAACATCATGGCCCTCACGCCGTGTGGAATATTATAAAGTTTGGAATTGGGAGGACCTGATCAATCGGCCTGTCGCGTTCTCCATTGATTGCGATGCCTGGATGTCTAACGCTGGTTGGACTCATCAACGTGCGCTTAACTTGGACCGCGCTGGTGTGGATAGTATAACCATCGGTGAAATGAATTTCTATCAACAGTGCCGTTATAATGTCCACTCTTACATCCATTCTCGTTTTGTCCAATATCTAACAAGAGAAAACCATGCATTGCTTTCCGCTATGCTTTTAAATCAATCGGCATTGCTGGATCAAATGGTAAAAGACCAGTTTCGCTATGCTGGGTTGTACCATATCCTGGTCATTTCCGGTTTGCATTTTTCGATTGTTGCCGGTATTATAGGTATTCTGTTCTATTTTTTCCCCGGATATCGGTGGAAGCGAGTGGCTATCGCCTTTTTGTTGACACTCTATCTGCTTTTAATTGGGTGGAAAAGCTCAATTGGACGCGCTTACCTTATGATTCTGATATACCTGCTCGCTCCTGTTTTTTATTTTCGTATTTCCAAGTATCAAGTGTTACTTCTTTCTGCCGCGCTTTTATTGGGATGGAATCCGGAGGTTTATCGGGAATTGGGTTTTCAATTGACCTATCTGGCAACATTAGGAATCTTTTGGGGGCTTGATTTCTCCGCAAAATGGCGTAAGGATTTAACTAAGACAACCGCCCGATGGATATTTAATTATTTTTTATTGCCGTCAGTATTGACATCTTTCATAACTCTTTTGATTGGTCCGCTGTTGATTTTTCATTTCGGTTTGATTCATCCCTACGCTTTTATTGGTAATATGTTGATTGGGCTGCCCCTCAGTGTCGCCATTAGCGGCGGATTTTTACTGGCGCTTTTTTCTCCTATCCCTTTCGCGGCTTGCGCATTAGGAGGAATAGTCAATACGGCCGGTTCAGGCTTGTTAACAATGACAGGATGGTTTGCTCAACACCCTTGGGCATATTGGCAGGTCCATTGGTTTCAATCAATAGAGGCTTTGATGGGATACTATGCAGGTCTTTTTGCGCTCAGCGCCGGACTATGGCTTTATAAAAAAATATAAAAAGTGTTTGACAAGTAATCTAAAATGTGTTATATTTAAGCATTAATTAAAAGTGCGAGAGAAGGTCAATGCCTAAACGAATCGCCCAGGAATTGCTACAAAATCTTTCCGTACATCAAATTGCCGATTTGCTGGCAAAAATTTTTGGAATACTTGAATATCAGCAAATCCAAACAATACTTGATGACCTTGATAAACAAACAGCCGAATTATTAAATCGTTTGCTTGCCCAACAGGTTCCAGATCAACAAAAAATGAGCCTTCCGGAACCGATTGATGAATTGACGTTGCGGTTAAATACCCTTCTGGATGAATGGAAGCGGATAGTCGGTGATTTAGGCAATGATGAAGGAGTCTATATTCATCGCAAATGTGAATGGGAAATGACGACTTTTAATTGTGAGTTTTTTTTTGAAACTGTGGAAAAATGGGCAGGTCTTTTTCTTGAGGATATTGAATCCTTTTTTCAGAAAAGTATGGTACCGGAAAACTTTTTCCAAAAATGTCTGGAAGAGATTGAAATGGGAATTTATGAATTTCCCGAGTGGATGGAACTGGATGATAATATATTTTCGATCGGACCCCATTTCTCACGGGCATATACAATTTGGGAATGGCTTAATGCTTGTAATTATGATGATCCAATTCATGTTTTTCTTCAGCATTTTATTGAAACTGAAAATGAACTGGAGTTAGTGAAGCTGGATAATGCAAGTTGGTATAATTATTTGACTGGATTGCCGCGAGAAACACGCCAGAAATTTTATCAATATCTTAATGACAGGCAGGAACTGGGTGAATGGCATCAACGGCTGCATCAGGCCGACGGCTATTGGCAGCGTTTCTATAACCAGTTGTCTGAAGAGTTTAATCCGGAAAAATATTTAGCCACTTACCGTGATAAGCTTCATCAAAACTGGCGGAGTGTATTGGCTTTACTCGATTTTTTGAAAAAACGGGGAGAGTGGCGCGAAGGCTTGCAGGTTATCGCGCAAGTCTGGCCGATCTATCTGAAACAGAAAAATAAGCGCTGGCAGGTTCAAGATCAGTTGTTGGTTGAAATTGATCCCCATTTCCAACTGGGGAATCCTGACCCGGATATGTTGGGTCTTTTGGAATGGTGGGAACAAGCCTTAGAGTATACCGATACCCCTGCTTTAGCGGCTGTCATTCATTTCCAACGTAAAGTTTATGGAATCGTCGATAGTTGGGACGATTTTAAAAGTGACTACATCAATCTTAGGGAAAAATCCTCACCGAACGTCATTGAACGCTTGTACCGACGCTGGAAAACTTTTCTTGTTTCCCATACCTTTAATATTCCGTTGGATATTAAACGGGAACGATTGGATACTTGGGTGGACTGGTTGCTGGATATCGATATACTGCAGGAGGAAACCGTCCAAAAAACAGCATCCCGCTTATTGGAATGGATCCGCGGTATTCAAAAAAAGGATCATCTGTTTCGCGTTAATTATGCCTCAATCTACAGCTTGACCCGTGATATCATGCAGATCAGCGAAATGCCAAAACATTATCCCCATCTATTTACTTATATCCTTTCAACTCCCGATGAGTATCCACTTCTTCAGAAATTCCGGCAGGATCGGTTGAAAGATGTGCTTCGCTATCAGATGGAAATTGAAGAGAACTTAATCGAATGCTGGCGGGGTAATATTGCAACGCTGGTTCCGAATCCGGCCCAGGCGCGGCATAGTGATTATAGTCAGTACGCGCATTGGCTGTTAGTCGTTTATGAACTTGATCCCCCGACCTATTATTCGGTTATTGAGCAATGGAAAATTGAACACCGGAAACGACGTAATCTTTGGTATGCTTTGGAAGCTGTTCATCTGCCCTTAGAGTTCCATAGGAAATAAGCGGATGCTGAAATATGTAAAATCTCGCTGGTTTGTGTCTCTTTTTCTTGCCGTTTTAATCGCTGTCGCTTTATATCGGCAATATACTCACCGCTATCCTCGACATGAGTTATTTCTTGAATATTTTGATACATTTATTGAAGTGATCTATTATTGTGATCCTAAATTCTCTATCGACGAAACTGGGTTAGTGGAAAAGATTCAAAATGAGCTTGCTGCCGCCAATCGTTCTTTTTCTATTTATGATACGTTAAGCTGGCCTGCGCGTTTCAATCAGGGGGAATGGGGGAATTCCGTCATTTTGCCAGACCCTTTGCGAAAAGTAATCGCTTTCTCATTGAAACTCAGCGGGGAAAGCAGCGGCGCTTTTGATATTACTGTTCATCCACTGGTCAAATTATGGGATTTTCGTAAAGCAAAAATTCCCACTCCACTGCAAATCGAAGAAACGTTGAAACATGTGGGATTTGAAAACTTAAACTTAGTGGCTGATTCAGTGTTGATTCGTTCCAGCTCTGATATTAATATCGATTTGGGCGCCGTTGCCAAAGGATTTATCGCGGATTCACTGGCGGATTATATTCAGCATACCCCCGGGATGATTGCGGGATTAATCAACGTGGGTGGCAATATCAAAACGTTTGGCAAAAAACCCGTGGATGGCGGTCGATGGAAGATAGGGGTTAGAAATCCCCGCGCTAATGATTCGATATGGTGTACACTTGAAATTAATGACGATGAAGCTGTCGCGACCAGTGGCGATTATGAACGCTATTTTTTGGGGAATGATGGGCATCGATATTCTCATATTATTGATCCTCTTACAGGTTATCCTGTACAATTCACATTGGTTGGAGTTACTGTTACGGGGCATTCCGCTATGGTGTGCGATGGCTTGAGTACGGCAATTTTCGCTTTGGGTATCAATGATGGGGTTCGGTTTATGAAGACCTATTATCCGCAATTCCGATATTTGCTAATTGAAAATATTAACGGTGAATTACACCAAATAAATTCTCCGGATTTATAATAGCCTTTCACAAGATTTATTTGGCAGGCTGATCGAACATCCAGAATACATAATCTTTAATCCCTTGAAAAATCGCGTGGGCCATTTTTTGTCGGAACACCGGATCAGCCAGTTTTTCTTCGTCTTCCGCCTGGGACATGAACGCTTGTTCGACCAATATGGCCGGGCGGGAACTCATGCGAATCGGTTTGTAATTGAATGAACCGACAACTCCAAAGGGTGCGAGTTCGAGAGTAAGTAAGCGCTGATAGATAAATTGGGCAAATGGATGCCAAAATATATTGTGGTAGTAGGTGCTGGCGCCTTTGACACCCAGAAATCCATTTGCCGTACTGCTTGCATTGGCGTGGATACTAATAAAGAGATCTGCGGAACTTTTTTCCACGTCATCTCGCTTTTCATTTAAAGCCATCTCTCGGTCATCCGGCCGAATCAGTGTAACTTTTAGTCCGTTTTGGATACAAATTTTTTCGATTTCTTTGGTCAATGCAAGGTTTATATCTTTCTCCAATAACCCGGAAAGACCGATTGCCCCCGAATTGGTTCCCCCGTGCCCCGCTTCCAGCGCGATATGCAAACCTTTCATGGAGAGTTGCCCGTTTTCCATCGTCAAGGCCGGCGCGGAACGAAGAAAAAGCTTTATATTGGCGCCGTCTCTATAAATACGATATCCCCATAACTTTGCGTTTTTAAGGTGGACATTGAGCGTATAGGACGAAGGCGTCCTCTGTTCCCATGAAAGTTGCTTCACCATGGGTAAATCAGTACGGTGAATGATCCAGGTGCTGTTCGTTTTAGCTCCGTAGAGTGTTACAGAAATAACAGAACCGTCCGGATTGGGAGTAATCTCGTAGGGAACTGGTTCTGGATAAGGGATAATAATGAGTGTTCCACTATCGACAGCCGTTGCGATAATGGAATTGATATAAAATTCAGGAATAGGATAACCTGACGGCAAAAATCTAATATCATTTTGATGGATGAATCCCTGTGTCTGTTCATCCAAAATTATCCGATATAACTCACCCGTCCGTCCATTGCTTTTAAGAATAATCCCGCTATCCAATTCTGCGCGGATAGGTCCTCCAAGTCTGATTTGTCCCATTTCATAATTTAAAATCGCGTGGTTGGTTTTGACTTCCAGTAGTTGATATGCCTGTCGGGGAAAAATCGTAATCGGCGCGGGAATTGAAAAAACCAAACGCTCACGCCGGGAGTGGGATAATGGGGTCGTTAATTCAACGTTCATCGCTATGGGCTTATCAATTGGAAATGTACAACTGTTAATGCTCAATTGATATAAACTATAATCATTAAAATCACGGCGAACAAATAATATTTTTTTATTAAGTTCCGGAATGATGAGGGATGCCTGCTGTCCCGGAGAGCCGATGAATTGGAACTTTAATTGATCATCCTGCGAGGCAATCAATGTATCTTTTGGCTCAATCGTCGCGGTGTCAATCCATAATGGAAAAGTATCTCGCTGAATTATTACTTGGGGCTGATACTCCAAATAGTGGGCGAAAAACGCCTTCACTGTATCATTTATCGTCAGTGATATTTGATATGGATTATAGCCGGGAGTAAGGTCCAGCGTTGAGAAAAAAATTCCAGTGCGGTAAAGATGACAAGTATCCTGATTGATCCGGGTTTGCCCGGCAAGTAGGGTTTTAGCCAGAAGGTGAAAGCGCTCGCGTTTAATCGCTTTAGAGGGCAGATTGCGGATTTCAAACCAATCGGAATTATGAGTGAATCCATCTGTTGTCAACGTGTAGCGTAGAGGGTGGGTCCACTCTTTGAGGGAAGCTCTACTTGTGACTCCATTGTTTTGGACGATGAGCTGGCCAACGGTGTCCGGAAGGATTAGTCCGATTTCTCCCGCTAAATCTAGCCATTGCTCCCACGGTTCGGGCATCTTCAGGGATACGTAGGGGTTAGATTGGTTGGCTTGCGCCAGCTTTATCAAATAAGCCTTTCGTTTCAGTTGTCGCGTTCGGGGATATAGAGGGCTTACCGCTTGGGTATAGAGTTCATTTTTAATCTGATCCAGATGCCGGGCAATTCCACGATAAGAGAAAAAAACATGCCCTTGACTTCGGTTTTTCCGGAGATACTCAATTTGATGATGGATTTCCCCTTTATCGAACCACTCTTTTTTAGCTGAAATTCCTTGATGAATGGCCGGAAAATGTGAACTTTGATTTTGAAATTCATCCCAAAGTTCTCCGAAATTGGGTTTAGGATCGCTCATATCCCAATAGGTCATGGGAACTATAAAATCCATGATTCCCCGTTCGAGCCAAAGGATTGCATCCTGGTAATAGGTGTCATAACCCGAACGGAATTGTTCGTAACCATTTAAATGTTGAGTCCGATAAAGTCCCCAGGAAGCGCAGGATATGGCCAAATAAGGTTTAATCGTCAGTATTTCAGCTACAGTTTGTTCAACAAGTGAGGTCAGTTGATTTCTCGCCCAGTCTTCACGGGATATTCCTGTTTCAAGACTATCGTGTTGATATTGTTTTTTTGAATAGGGGTCGTTCAAATAATTAGACCCCGGGTATCGAACACGATCAAAATGGATGCCATCCATATCGTAGTTCATTGTCAGATGGCGCATAATTTTTTTCAGGTAGGATTTGACTTGCGGGATCGCTGGATTTAGATAATAGTATTCATTGATCTTCATGGGGGTTATTGAATCGGTGAAACACACCCAGGATTGCCCCGGTTCAACCTGGGGGCCATGATGATAAAAAAGATGAGTTGTATCATGAGGAGGATTTGCTTCACCCCAGAGCGGAAGCAGGTTGACATAGGCATGAAATTGCAGTCCCTGTCGATGAGCCTCTTCGATTGCTATCAGCAGGGGATCGCAGCCGGGATTTTTTTCTTGAACTAAAGGAGACCAGGGTTCATAGGGAGACGGATACAAGACATCCGCTTGCGCCCGAACCTGAAAGAAAACCGTATTAAAATTTGCCTCAGCCAGTTTTTTAAATAGTGACTGCAGCTTTTCCTGAATGGTTTCTCCTGGACGGGGAGCCCAATCGAAGCGGGTAATCCAGACCCCGCGCAATTCTCGGGAAACGATTGTGTCTTGAACGCCATTTGATGCGGGCTTCGCTGGCTGATGCAGGTCATGTCTCTGCGGCGGGTGGCATATTACCCAGTAAATAGTAATTAGACAAATTATAAGCAGTCTGCTTTTTTTCATGACCTACACCTTCCAATGGTATCCAGGTTTTATTCATTCTTAATCGACGAGTCTCATCCCCATCTTTTTATTTTTATGGTGACTTGTTTCTGACGGGGGTGAATCCACTGATGTCCCCGCCTCAAGTTGATAATGGTGGGTAAACGTTAAAAGCTGTTCCGATGTCTGCTGGATTTCGACTATAGTTCTGACGATTTCACCTAAACCGGTGTTGTTCTCCATGCTACTGCGGTTGATCTGTTCAACATTTTCCAGCATCTGGTCCATAGCTCGTTTTTGTTCGATTAAGGCCTGGCTGATATGTTTAATGAGTTCCAGTGTCTGATGGCTGGACGATTTAACTTTTTCATTGGATTGAGCGCTGAGTTGCACGTCCATATCGACTTTTTGGATAATATCCATGTTTTTGGTGATTGTGCCCACCGCTTTTTGCATGTTTTGTCGAATCTCTCCTACCATAGTGGATATTTCCTTAGTAGAGTTTTGCGTCTTTTCAGCCAGTTTTCGCACTTCATCAGCCACAACAGCAAATCCACGGCCATGTTCCCCGGCGCGAGCGGCTTCTATGGCCGCGTTCAACGCCAGCAGATTGGTCTGGTCCGCTATATCCTCAATGACCTGTACGATGCTGGTGATTTGATTGGATTGGTCATTCAGCCGCTCAATATCCTTAACAAACGCCTTTTCCTGCTGCAGTAAATTTTGAATACTACGTTGGAGCTGTATATTTTGTGAACTACTTTCTTCAGCGAGCCGTTGATTATCGCCAGCCTGTTGGCGAACAACCTCGGTGCTGTTCGTAATTTCGTTCACATTACTGTTAAGTTCGGTAATCGCTCCGGCAATCGTGTTGATTTGGCCGGTGGTACTTTCCGTATTGATCGATAATTGCTCGCTGGTCGAGGTGATTTCAAATAAAGCGGCGGCCAGGTGGTTACTGATATTTTTTATATCACGCACTCCACCCGCTAATTGAATGATAAAATCGTTAAACCCATACGCAATTTTGCCGACTTCATCCTGAGTGTTCAATTCAATCCGCGCTTGGAGATCGCCTTGTTCCGCCCGGCTGATGATAGCCAATATTTGATCAATTTTATTGATGATGGTCTTTTTTACCGTTATCGTAACACCCAGCACTACGAAAAGCATCAGCAGACAACCAATCATCACCGCCATGTTGCGGGAGTGATAGACTCCTTCAAGGAGCTCATTCTTTTCAATCGTGGCGCTGATAATCCAGGGGGCATTTTGGAGCGGTCTGAATGCCATAAATTTCAGCTTTTCGTTAAATTCATACTCCTGTATTCCTTTTTTCTCAGTTATGATTTTTTTAATAAAGGATAATTCAGACAAATCTTTAAGAAATAGAGAAGAATCGGGGTGCGCGATGTTCTGGCATTGGCTGTTAGTAATGGAAATATATCCGCTTTTTTTGATTTTGATGGAGCGGATTTGCGTATCGACAAATTTTTCCCAGTCAAGCGTCATAATGACGGCGCCCTGAAATGTCCCATCAGGGCTGGTAATTCCCTGGATCATTGTAAATACGGGTTTTTGGGTCTCTGAGGAAATCATTGGAGATAGGGATTGATAAAAAAAAGATGTATTTTGTTTCATCTCCTGCCAAAGTGGCAACTCACTAACATTAAGATTCATACTCTCGATGTTTTGAATATCCATGACGATCTGTCCATCAATATTAGCGATCTCCAGATTTTCAAAATCATGGGAGGATTTATTATAGTTGTCTAATAGCGATCGGGCGTCCTGCCCATCGCTTTCTCCGGTCAAAAAGGCTGAGAATTCGAGATGCCGGCTTATGGATTGCAACAGGATTCGTTTTTCACTTAACCATAAATCTGCACTATTAACCGTTGCATCGGTAATTGTCTCAAGGCTGGTTTTTCCCAATTCAATTGATGCATTTATATTCAGATATGTTGTTATGTAGAGAGTCAGCGCGGTTATTAGCGCAATGAGGCTACCGACAATCAGCATAAATTTTGCTTGCAGTTTCATTGTTTCGTTTCCATTTCTACTTAAGATTCAGCAATAGTTGAAAGCGAATCCAGGTTGCTGCATTGGCTTCAGCAAAATAATAATCGTCGGGGTTGAAATGTTCCCAGATAGCATGCATACTCAGATATTGATTCATTTTGTATTCCAGATTAGTTTGAATCAATGTGCCGCGTTTCGTCCCACTGCCGTTGAATCCGGCAATAACCGGCATTTTTTCAAACGCGCCGAGTAGTTGATATCCCCATAACCATGTAATATCGTTACTGAATCTGAGGGAGAGGTGGGCGTAGAAAGATTGAAAATTTGTCCAGTTAGCCACGCCACACTCTTTGATCTGAGTATAAATATAGGATTCGCTCCATTTTGGAAAACGGGCAAACAGCGGATCCCATCCTTCAATTTTATCACCGGTATCTGCATCATCCCCGCTCAACATTACGGAGCCGAGTTTAAAGTAATCTAAAAAAGTCAGCTCTTTGCTGGGAAGAGTATATTTGACATAGAAATTTCCACCCCACCCGCTACGGTCTGTTTCGGCTTGTTTGCCGAATTGCAGGGCAAATTCTCCTTGAGCGCTCAGTTTTTTATCCAGTAAATTAAATAATCCGCGGGCGCCAATGGTATGCAGGGTTTGTTCAGGTCGGCTGTTCATCTCCTTGTTCTGTTTCATAATATAATAGGCCTCGGCTGTCTGCCCATTAAATTTGCCTTGGTAATAAGCAATGGCTCCGGTTTCATCCTGATCGGAGAGCGCCTGGTCCTGGTCCATAATAATTGGTAATAAACTGTCTATCGCCTGGTTATAAACAATGGCCAGGGTCAATTGATGTTGATCGTTGGGAATAATATCGAATCGGGCGGCGTTGAAATAGATGGTGCGCGAGCCGTCGAGGGGATTTCCCTCAATGACAACGAACCCTTCACCCAGGATTATATTTTGCCTTCCTAAGGTTACATTGAACGGTAAATTTCCGGGTTTGTTCATTTTCACATAGAGCTGATCAATCACCCATTCATGAATGGTAAATGCGCGGTTTTTAGGAGAAATATATTTGCGAAATTCATTGGTGAATTGTAGTGCGATTTCTATGTTTTGCATGGGTTGATATCCGAAACAGAGATTAGTGCGGTGGCGGGTAAACGCTGACACGTCGGCTGCGCCTTCGTCAAGGCTAACCGTGTTATCCCACATTACTATACGATACCGCTCCTGAAGAGAAAAACTCAATTTTCCCCATTGATAAGAATAAGCGCTTGTGGTAAAAAGAACGAGCCAGATCAGGCATAAACTTTTAGTTTTCATTGAGAATCCTTTCATTAAGATTTGCTTTATAACGTATTACTGCCAGTTTCCCATCCATTGCTGATAGAATAACACGGTTATCAGAACAAAATACTGGAAGGTTGAGTTGACATTGCCCTAATTTAATTTGGGTTACGCGTTTTCCATTTTGCTGATCAAGAATCAATAGTTCACCTTTTTGGGTTGGGATGAAAACAAGATGACCGTTTGCTACGGGGGATGCCGGATTGATATCGTAACCAAATTTTTGGTCCGAAATCCAATGGATGATTAATGAATCCGCTGAAGGTTCTATGGCTGCCAGCGTATCGGTCATACATTTTACATATATGGTGGATGTCATTGGGCAATACCCTAAGGACTCCCTGACTTTCAGTTGGTTGGATCGCCATAACGTTTTCCCGGTTTTCGGTTGAATGGCCGAGAGGAATCGATCCGGAGTAACCAGGAATAGAATATCTTGCGTGATAACCGGCTGACAAGCTCCGGGGGAATAGAGGAGCCCCGGGCGATGATCATGCCAGGTCCAGACTTTTTCCCCTGTACTTTTAGCAAATGCATAAAAGTTCTCATCCCAGGCGCCGCATAATATCAAGTCACGATAAATTATGGGTTGTGTTTCGCAATATCCCCGAATATCATCGGCAAACCATAGCTGTCGATTGTTTTTTATATCCCAGGCTAAAACTCCTTGTTCGCTGATGGGGCAATATGCAATTGAATACTCTATCAAGGGAGTAGCCAGCAGAGGCCCGGGGAGATTAATTTTTCTTAGAAGTCTGCCTGTTTGATTATTGAATATGAAAAGGTGATGGCGATCCGTGCCGATGATCAATAATGAATCGTAAAGTGTTGGAGAGGCTGTAATTGTTTCGTCAAGGGAATAATGCCAAAGTAGTTGGCCCTTTTCGAGGGAACGGGCTTCAACTCGTCCGCTATATAACGCGCAATATAAAGTGGTTTTATCCACAGCGGGAGGGGAAAGCAGCAAGTCGTGGTAATCGTGGCGCCATATTATATTAGTAAGCTCCGGATCGAATCGGATATCCTGGTCGTGTGGCGCTAAATCGGGAGTGTTTCCGGTAGGAGATCGGCGCGCCAGGCGCGCTCGGCAAACGCCCACGGTATTGCCATGAGGATGCTCAAAAAGTAGAAGTGAATCTGGTATAATTTTTATAACCATAAACTGGCCCTTAGGGCTATCGTCTCTGATATTAGCGGGCGCCATAATTGCGGTGATTCCATCATAATTTGTTATTTCTAATCGATGTTCATGGCCATGTAAAATAAACTGGACATTGCATTCCTTCAGAAGATCAAGAACTGGACGGTAATTACAGACGCTACTATCCATGGGGTAATGAGTCACAAAAAATATGGGAATTTGCGATTTTCTCAATGGCTCTAAAGTGGTTCTCAACCAATCGATATCCCGGGGATTAAAACATCCCGGGCCCATTCTCATCACAGGGCCCTGCGCTAATCCAATCCATTGGATTCCCGCAAAATTCAATGAAAATTTATCATCTCCCCAGAGATCAATGAATTTCTGCCCGCCCGAAGCTGACCACTTCAAGTCATGATTGCCTGGAATGATGGCATACGGTATGGAGAGTTCGTCTAAAATTTTTTTTGCGCACAAAAGATTGTCTTTGATGTCCATTTGGCTGATATCGCCACTGACAATCACCTGTTTGATTAAGGGCATCTGCTGGATTGTGGCGATCGCTTTTCTTAAATCCTCCTCGCCCGTATTGGAACCTACATGTGTATCACTCAACCACGCAATGGAAAAAGTGTTTGCAGTATAATTGCCAGAGTAAACTAAATTGATATATAATGAAAAAGAAATAATATTCCAAAAAAAATTGACTTTTAGTCTATTTTTTAAAAAAAAATCCATTCGGCTAATCCTTGGATATGAGCGAAAAATCTACTCATTGGGATTTGCGTGGGTCAAAGGTGATTTTGAGGGAATTCGAAAATTTCTCCCCGTGGTTCACCAATGAAAAATCCCTGTGAATAGTTAATGCCCAACTCGTTAATTTTTTTAAAAACTGATTGGGAATGAACAAATTCAGCAATTGTCTTAATGTTAAGCTTTTGCGAAAAATTGACAATGTTTTCTAATATAATTTGTGAATAATAATCCTGGTCGCATTTTCTGACTAATGAAGCATCAATTTTGATATAATCGACTTGCAGGCGTAAAATATGTTCAAAATTGGAATAGCCGCTTCCAAAATCATCAATAGCGATTTTGCAGTTTGATTTCTTTAAAATGCGGATAAAATCGATGACCTCATCGTATTTCTCGATTCCTTCCGACTCGAGGATCTCAAACACAACCCGGGAAGCGATTTGAGGATAATCCATGAGTTTATTGTAAATCGCAGTTTTTGTCTGTTGATTGACAATATCATCCAGCGATAGATTGATCGAAAATTCGTAGGGTAGGTCGGCGAATACATTGAACGCTTGGTTCATGACTGTTCGCGTCAATTTGGAATAAAGCTTAGATTTTTTGGCAATGTGCAAAAATGCGTAAGGGCCAATTACTGTATTATCAGTTTCCAGATAGCGGACTAAACACTCAAATTTTTCAATTTTCCGGGACTGGTTATTATATATCGGCTGGTAATAAGCGATAATACGGTTATTAAAAATGGCTTCTCTGAGTTTTTTAGTCCAGGTGACATTCCGCTCATATTCGAGGGGTATACTGATCGAATCATCAAAAAAAAGATAGGGTTTGAATTGGCGTTTAGCCGCTTTTAAAGCCATATCAGCCCGGCTGATCAGGTCATGATAGGACGATGTCTCTATGTTGGCTGTAGATACTCCCGCAATTCCAAGAGTACAGGTAATCTGTATCTGGTTTTCATCAACAATCTGCAGTTTATGGCTGATTTCAAATTGAATTAACTCGATAAGCTCCGTTAATTCCTGGTCCGAAATTGGGTCTGGAATGAGTATGGCAAATTCATCAGCTTGCAGTTTGTAAATTTGAAAGGTTTTATTGGGGGTAAGCTGTTTCAATTGTTCGCCAATGACGATAAGTAGTTGGTCGCCAACTTTATTACCATAAAAATTATTAACTTCTTTGAAAGAATCCATATTGATGAGCACCAGTGTGGCATCGGGATTTTCTACGATCTCTTTAGTGAGTTTCGGGCGATTGCCTAAATGAGTTAAATGGTCCGTATAGAGCTGGTCGATCAGGTGATCTTTAAATATCTGATCGGTAATCTCGGTTTGAATGGCTATAAATTCGGTGATGCTATTATGGATATCGCTGATGGGTACAATCATCATCTCCACAAAAAAAATTTGATGATTCTTTTTTTTGCATTCAAGTATTCCCTTCCATTTCTCCCCTTTATGTAATGCTTCCCAGATTTGATCGGATGTTGACCTGGAAGTGGTTTCTTGATGTAAAAAATTGAATGGTTTTCCGATAATTTCATCAGGTTCATATTCAGAGACACGCGAAAGCATTTCATTGCAATATGTAATTTTCCCCTTTTCATCGAATTTCAGAATCAATGCTGAAGCATCCAGGGCATTTTTATAATCGTTAAGTATTTTTTCTTTAGCTAACAGCGTACGGTTAGTTTCAATTTGCTGGCTAAGTTTATGTAGAACATCTTTCAAGGTTTCAAATTGCAGGGGCTTCAATAAAAATTTATCAACGCCCAATTCAATGGCTTTAATAAACCAGCTTGTATCTTTATGGGAAGACATGATTACAATCGGAATATTCGGAGATACTTTTCGAATCTCCTGGATCATGCTGATCCCGTCTAAATTCGGCATTGTAATATCGCTAAGCATAATGTCCGGATTCAATGAATGGAATTTACACAATCCCTCCCGGCCATCTTCGGCTGTATCAATCATTTTAACTGAATCTTTGAGGACTTCTACGATCATATTTAGTATTATCTGGTCGTCTTCAACAATTAAAAGTGTAATATTATATTTTTGTTTCATCAATTTTCCGGTTTTACATTTAAATAAGTATAAAAAAAAAGTCTCTGTTTGTCAATAACTTTTTTACTCACCAGAATAATATAATTATTGAGTTAAGTATAAAGATTTCACTTGACAAACCGACTTGGATGAATTAATTATTTGCATAATTAGCTATTATTAAGGAGTATATATCTATGACGCTGAAAATTTTTACTATAGCATTAATCGTGGTGACTTGGCTATCCACTATTTACCCTCAATCCGATACGGCCTGCGCTGGGCAACATGTAAACAATACGAACTCTGCAGGGAGTGATTCATTAAAGAATTCAACACAAACGACTCCTGCCCGAGAATCAAATCTGGTTTTATTATGGGAAAAGCATCGGGGCGACTATGATTGGTTGGCCAATGATCATGCCACTCGTAGCCTGGCTTATAATGTAGCAAGCGGGCATCTTCTGGTCGCATCCCGCACTCAACCCGGAATATTCGTGATTAATCCCGATGACGGGTCCCAGATTGCTTCGTTAAATATGACGGGTGTTAGTGGTGGAACGTATGCTTTTAATATGATCCGGGTTGATGAAGCCGGAGTTGTTTATGCGTGCAATCTTACGACTTCCGGTACCGGTTTTAAGCTCTATCGTTGGAGTGATGAAAATACTCAACCAACAGTCGCCTTTCTCGGTGATGTTTCGGGTCGAGTGGGTGATGCCATGGGAATTGCCGGCAGCGGAACACAAACGATAATTTATGTAAGTGGGTCAAGTGGCAATACGCAACTGTATCGGTTTACGACCCTTGATGGACAAGTTTTTAGCGCTTATGATGCTATTACAGTCGAAGCGAATAATGCCAGGGGCGCGATTTGCCCCACTCAAGCCGGATTAAGCGCTCCTCTGTGGATCAATGGAGCGAATAGTACGATTAAACTCGTTGAATCCAGCGGCACGGTGACCAGTATTGTGAACGCTGGTTCCATCTCTTCTGCTTGGAATGCATTGAGTTACGCTTTTTCCACCACTCTTGAGTTTTTAGCTGTTACGGCGATATCATCAGAAGCGGATGGATTAAAATTTCAGCTTTATAATATTACAAATTCAAAAACTCAACCCGAATTATATGAATCCGTATCATTGAATACGACGTATGAAGCTAACTCTAATGTAACGGGGGATATTGCATGGCATATCAATAGTGATAATACGATCACATTTTATCAGTTGATAACCAATAACGGAATCGCTGCCTGGCAGACAATCGAATCTTCTACTCAAGACAATCGCCCGCCAACAGTCCCAACTTGCATTTTCCCGACTAATGGAAGTAATCAAATTTCCTTGAATCCCACTCTCAGTTGGAGCTCCAGCGATCCGGATGGAAATCCTTTGACGTATGCTATTTATTTCGGCACTGCCGCCACTCCTCCAATCCTGCAAAACGGATCAGTTCAAACTACGTATTCTTTAACCGGGTTGGAAACTAATACTCTCTATTATTGGAAAATCAGCGCCAGTGATGGTTTAGTCCAAACAATGGGACCGGTTTGGAGTTTTCAAACCACTTCAGGCGGAAATCCATTACCGCCGCTTACCCCGCAATTGGTTGGCTATAGTAATGGATATCCGGGAGTGAGTTATCGTTTCACCGCCCAGTCAACCGATCCCAACGGCGATTCGATATTTTTCCGTTTTGAATGGGGAGACGGAACACAATCCGACTGGCTGGGTCCTTATGCTTCAGGAACCCTTTGCACCCAATTTAAAACCTGGAATGGTGCTGGGACATATTCTGTGAGAGTGAAAGCGCGGGATAGTGGAGGAAGTGAATCGGATTACGCAGTTTTATCCCTTCAAATCCATCAACGGCCCTCCATTTCACGTCAAGATGGTCAAAATGAAGAATTTAGGGCAGTATGGATTGCTATTTGGGATTTGATCAGTTCTTCAAAAACAGTAGAACAGAATAAACAACTCTGCCGGCAAATTTTAGATAGTTTACAAGCCGGTGGTTTCAACGCGATTTTCTGGCACGTCCGTCGATCTGGTACGCGATATTATGACGATCCCTCTTCGCCTGAACCTTGGGGAGCTTCCGTTGGATATAATAATCCGGGTTTCGATCCATTGGCTTATGCAATTGAACAAGCTCATGCCCGTGGTATGGAACTTCATGCCTGGTTTAATACGTTTGCTGTAGGGGAATTACGGTCTGGAGCTCCCGCTTATGAACATCCGGAATGGGTTTGCCGCGATCGTCAGGGAACTGCGATGACCAGCAACCGATGTCTTTCCCCTGGACTTGCTGCGGTTAGAGATTACACATTGAATCTGGCGTTGTCGATTGTTCGAAATTATGATATTGATGGAATCCATCTCGATTATATACGCTGGAATGAATATACCAGCAGCTATTTGAAAAAGCGGCTCAAAGAGATGTCAAAGTATGATCTCGAACTACCGGATGGAGTGATTCCCTCAGAATTGGCATTTGAACTTCAACAACTTTCAACAACCAATCGCTATTTGTGGGATACGGATCATCCGTATAATTCCGGTATTCCTGCCGGATTTTTAAGCTGGGAGGAATGGTGGCGGTCTTCAGTAACTCAATTTGTTGCAGATTTACATGATGCAATTCAGTCGGAAAAACCCCATGTTCGCTTATCAACCACCGTATTGGGAAAATACAACTGGGATGCCGGGTGGGATGGATATAATACAGTCTTCCAGGATGGCGCTAAATGGTTTAATGAAGGGCATATCGAGCAACTCGTGCCGATGCATTATCATTGGAAAACTGGCGATGAATTCTATAATATGTTAAGCGGTTCCTGTCCATCATGTTGGCAACAATACTTGTTGGATGGAATTAATGCGGGAATTTTATTCACAGTGGGCCCTGGTTCCTATATCCTCAATGATAATGGAATCTGGGATAATCATCCTGCTGTTGTTTCACGTTCCAGGGATACGGGAGATTGGATTGATGGGTTTTCTTTTTATAGTTATGCTTCCTGGCGCGATCATCAATACTGGGCTACTGCCCGATCTCTTTTTTTTACACGCTTAACCAAGGTTAGACCAGTAGGCAATCGTAGCTCCAATCCTCCTCAACCCCCGTCTATAGCTAAAATTTCAAGTAATGACCAGCAAATTGTTGTCCAGATAACGCCCCCAAGTGGTTTGTCTTCTGATCATTGGTGCGTCCTTTACCGCTCCCCGGATAAAAATTTTGATCCTATTGATCAGGATGAGATTGTCAGTATTCATTTTTGCCATTCGAGTTTTTCAACTGAGATTCCGATAAACTCGAAATTGATGAAAACATCGACTGTTTCTTCTCAAGAATATTATTACGCAACTCTCTGTAGCCGGGATTGGCAGGAATCACAAATATCAAATTTTATTTCTTTGGAAGATGAGCCGGTAGTCAATCGGGCGCCGGAGATTCCGCACACACCCCAACCGGTGGACGGGGCCGTTGACCAGGCGCTGGAGCTGACGCTCGAATGGAGTTGCGCGGATGTAGATGGCGATACGCTGCGCTACACAGTGTATTGGGGAACCGTCAATCCGCCCGTGACGGTCGTGAGTTCGAACCAAGCAGCGACCGGACTGGAACGCAGCGGACTCTCTTACGGAACGACCTATTACTGGCGGGTAACCGCGACGGACGGAGAACTGAGCAGCCAGGGCCCGGTTTGGAGCCTGACGACAGAAGATGAGCCGGTAGTCAATCGGGCGCCGGAGATACCGCACACGCCCCAACCGGTGGACGGGGCCGTTGACCAGGCGCTGGAGCTGACGCTCGAATGGA
>CAZWDO010000001.1:39751-91207 GCA_964632485.1 uncultured bacterium | reverse complement strand
GAGAACTGAGCAGCCAGGGCCCGGTTTGGAGCCTGACGACAGAAGATGAGCCGGTCCGTTTTATATTCTCTAATCCATTGGATGGCGATCGATGGTTTGTGGGACAATCTGATACGATTCGATGGCACACCTCGGGTCAGTGCTTGAAAGTAAATCTATATTTTTCAGATGACAGGGGCAACCATTTTGAATTGATTGCAGCAAATCTTGATAATTCGGGTCAATATATCTGGCCCATTAATATTGATACAACGTCGGTCGCGCAATTTAAAATTTCCAGGACCGATGATGATTCTGTGTATGCGTTATCAGCTATATTTCGAATTGAATTTCCGAGTTCTTCTATCGAAGATGGCTCAGAAACTAATACTCCGACAACTAAATTATATTCAAATTTTCCAAATCCTTTTAATCAAACGACGCAGATCAGCTTTTGGAGTGGGGTTTCAAAGCAACTCATGTTGACTGTTTATAATGCATTAGGGTTGATTATGTGGATGGAAAAATATTATCCTCAAGTACCTCAAAAAATAATAATTCAACTTCAAACGGGAAATTGGCCGAATGGAATCTATTATTATCGATTAAACAATGAAAAAGGGCAATTCCAGATTAAAAAAATGATTTTATTAAAATAATTCTCAAGATTTGGTGTATAAAGTCGATATTATTAATATAAGGAAACTCTCTCCTTTTTAAGTCCCCCAAACGCCCGTTTCACCCGGACGGGCGTTTTTTTTTTAGTGTATCACTGGAAATTTAAGCTGAATAGTCAGATTTTATATCAGATCATTACGAATCGATCGCTTTTTCAGGGCAAAGATCAATGCAATCACCGCATTTAACACATTCCTTATGGAGAATTTGCGCCTGGTACAGAGTTCTGATCAGCGCTCCTTCATAGATGCAAACCTCCCCTTTAAAGCACTTGCCGCAATGGGTACAAATGGCTGGTTCGATATAGGGAGAAAAATAAACAACCGGATCGATTTTGATGATTGCCTGGGATGGGCAGATGGGAAGGCAGTTTCCGCACCGATTACATTTACTCTTGTCAATGGAAGTTCTTAGATCGGAATTTTGATATTTTTTATCAATGGCATCATAGCTGCAAATTGGGAAACACTTGCCGCATTGTGTGCATAAATCAGTTTGCAAAGCAACCAGCGCCGGCAGAATGGCATCGCGTGGGCAGGCGCTAAGACATAACCCGCATCGTGTGCATTTCGCCAGATCAATGACGGTATTTCTGCCGGAGGATTTGATAGCTTGTTCCGGGCAGACGCTGACGCATCCGTGGCCGCAACCCTGGCCGCAGAGTTGTGTATTAACGGTATAGTATTCCCGGATATAATTTATGGCGTTGGTTTCACAGATTCCAATACAATCCCCGCAGCCAACACATTTATCGTCTAAAATACCGTAGTCTGCCCATGAAATTATGATTGCGTCCGGATCGCAGACTTTTTGGCAATCGCCGCAATCAGTGCACTGATCATTGTTTATAGCATATTCAATGGCAGCGACATGGATAGCGCCTTCCGGACAATGATCGACACATACGCCGCATTCCCTACAGTTTTCCACATCAATCCGATACTCGCTTTTAATAGGTAAGCTAATTGCCTGATACCGACATTCATCAGAGCAAATTCCGCAGCCGATACATTTCCCGGCATCAATACGGTACGATTCATATAGCGAACCGGAACAACTGAATCCCACCCAACCGCCAACCAGTGTGATGGATCCTAAAGATTTTCCGGCCATTTGAATGAAGTTACGTCTATTCATATTTAGCCTTTTTCCCTACAGTGTCCAGTGTAATTCTAAGCGGGTCAGCCAATATGTTTCGTCAATCGTTTGAGACGAAAGACGGCCGACCCAGAAATAAGTCATCATTTTTCCAAAGAATCGATGGCTGATCATCAAATCAGTCTCACGGGTATGGGCATGTTCCAATTGAATGATATGCTCGAATTGAATATTGGTTTTCCAGGGTTGCACGGGAATAAACAGATTGAACGTTAAGAGGGGCAGATGAATCACATCCAATTGCGCCATTTCTCCCAGAAACAGATTGCTGAAAGAGGGAGGAGTAAAATGGCCATAATGATCCCCCCAGTATGTATAATACGCGCAACTGATGGCTGATTGCTGCCATCCCAGGGATTTTTCGGCGGCGATTTTATGGATGGAGTTCCATTGGTCAGATTGAATTTGAATCCAGGATTCGGCTGTCAGCTTTTCAATTAGAGGTGTTCCAATAGATAAAGTAATCCCATTGAAATATGATGGGGATTTAATCCATCTTCCGAATTCAGAATAAGCATGCAATGCGAGGCCTTCAATTTTTAGTTTTGAAGGCACTAATACGGGCGCGCTTTCTTCCACTGGCTCATTAAAGTCTTCAAATTCATCCTCCTTTTCAGACGGAAGCGCCTGCCGGGGAATTAATTGCCAGGAAAAAGCGGCAAAAGTCATATCCCCCAGTTTGTTGCCTAAAAGGGGACTGGGATCATCAATTGTGGTCTTTAACAGGTGTGATACACTACAAAACGCTCCATGGCGGGCAAAATCCTTGAGAATGCTGCCGGCTGAGAGTTGCCACTGCCAACGCGCCAGATCGCTCTTGATGTCGATTCCCACAACCCGTTCGTCCAAAATAAAAGAATTTTTCAAGGACGCTTCAAATAGACCTGTAGTCATTTCTAAATGTTCAAAATAAAATGAAGCGTAAAGCGCCCGCGCCCCAAAATGCGCATGTCGGATAGAACGCTGTTCATGATTCTCAAAGTTTTTATCGCGCCATTTGTAGCCAGTCTCAACATATAATTTGTAGTTGTCATGATTGAAAGATAGCGCCTGATATAAATTGATATTAGCCAGTTGGGCATTTGTGCGCAATCCATATCCGCCGATTATCTCAAACCCCCAGTAAAAGGGGGTTTCTTTTCCCAGGGGATTCAAACTTGCGCCAATCTGAGAGCGGCAATCCTCTTTGGCTAACGAATATTCTGGAAATAATCCTGTTAGCAGGATCAACCCGCCAATTAGCTTGTATAAGATAGCGCGCTTTGAATTCATTGTTTAATCCTTCGCTTTAACCGGAATGGGTAGTATTTCTTCATCCCCACCCGCGCTGCATAACCGGTAAGCTTTAAAATATACCTTTTCAACCAAGGTATCCAGTACTATTACTTTAAAACGTTTTTGCCAGGTCTGTTGTTTCATATCTTTCCAACCGGTCGAACCGAGCACCTTGATGCCATCATAGGCAAACTCTGTCTGCTCAATACTGTTGGGACAATTGCGATGAGGGAGATTAACCTTTACGGTTATTAGTACCGTATCCCCTCTGTTAAATTCATTTTTCTTGGCATCGTCGAACTTGATTGAAATATCACACGCCCAGGCGGATTGGAAAGCAGTGATTCCGATGATAATGGAAAGTAACATCAGCCATTGTTGTCTCATTTTCATAAGTGACTCCTTTGAGTTAGTGGTTACAATTAATAGTTTGCATTTATTAAGCCATTAATTTCAAGCTATTAATCAGCAACTACTTAAAAATTTGACTATATAAAATTCGACAAAAATGACGACTATTGAACGACAATTTTGTCGAATAAGAGAGTTTCTATAACAAGAAAATCCGGTTGGCGTGACAAGTTTCGATCATATCCTCGGGCCAGAGGCTGGACTGAATTTCACCAATATGGGCTTTTCGCAGGTAATACATACATAATCGCGACTGGCCGATTCCACCACCGATGGAGTAAGGCAATTCACCCTTAAGAAGACGATTGTGAAAATAAAGATTTTGCCGGTCTTGCGCGCCGCATATTTTTAATTGGGTATTCATGGCGTTTTCATCCACTCGAATCCCCATGGAAGAAATTTCATACGCTGATTGTAACACCGGATTCCAGATGATAATATCGCCGTTTAATCCGTGGTACCCGTTTATCGTTGGGGTAGTCCAATCATCGTAATCGGGAGCGCGGCCGTCATGAACCTGGTTGTCTGCCAATACTCCGCCAATACCAATGACAAAGACCGCTCCATATTGCCTGACAATCTCCTGCTCTCTTTCCCGGGGAGTGAGTTGCGGATATCGAGCCTGAAGTTCCTCACTATGGATAAAATAGATGGATTCGGGTAATTCGGGTTTGATATCATAGTTTTCAAAAATAAAAAATTCAGTCTGTTTTAACACGGTGTAGATTTTGCGTACGATCGATTTTAAGAGATCAAGATTTCGTTGTTCCCGGGTTATAACCATTTCCCAGTCCCACTGGTCTACATAGAGTGAATGAATATTATCGAGAATTTCATCGGGGCGAATGGCGTTCATGTCCGTATAGATTCCGTACCCGGTTTCAACCTGGTATTCAGCCAGCATCAGCCGTTTCCACTTGGCTAAGGACTGAACGATTTCTGCCTGGGTCTCATTCATGCCTTTGATGGGAAACGATACCGGGCGTTCAATTCCATTCAGATCATCGTTGATTCCGGTGCCTTTTTTAACGAAAAGGGGAGCGGTAACACGGGTCAGGCGTAATTCCGCCGATAGGTTGTTCTGAAAGAAATCCTTGAGTCGCTTGATGGCGATTTCAGTTTGTTTAAGCGATAATAATGGTTGATAATTTTCGGGAATATAAAGCGGTGATGACATTATGGACTCCATTGTTTAAGTTTAACTGGTTTTCAATATAAACGGGTCTCCAGTAAATGTCAAGCGCTTTTTTTTGAGAATTCCCATTGAGCCGCCTCTTTGCCGAGGTCAAGATTCATGCCCCTGCTTCTTATTTAAAAGCGCAATTCAGCCCATAACTTTAGGGCTTTAATTATCATGCCCTGTTTTCGTTGATTGTCCTGACTGCGCGTATATTCTCCGGTCAATCCGCCATTGATACGGGAACTGAAATTATAACTGATTTGGGGTTTGATAGATACATCCGTTTTATCCGAGTTGGCGGTAGCCAGCGCGGATTGTCCCTCTGTGTAGTTTTTTACATGATTTTGGCTAATTGTCACACTTAAATTCATGTTGTTACTAAATTTTAGAGTTTTATTTTTAAAAAAGAGGAAATTCAAACCAATTCCTTTTTCTGCTGAAAATGAATAATTCAGGGTTAAGGAATGTCCGTTATTTTCATTTTTTGTTATACTGCCGTTTTTATTGTCGGTGGTAGTCAGTGAATTATTATAAGTGTAGGACAAAGCAATCTTTTTAATATTGGTTGAAAAGCTGGCTAAGGGGCTGAAGGCGAGGGTATTGCTATTTTGATTTTCTTGAATTTGTTCGGTATAAGAACCGGCATGATTAATGGCCAGGTTGGGAACATAGGTTTTAAGAATGGGTATTTTTTGGGCGAAATTGGATAGATTTCCGCCCCAACCCAGTGTGTTGGACGTGCGTTCGCCATTGTTTCTGGACCCGGATATGCTGGAAGCAACCGAATTTTTATAGCTGATATTTCCCCGCATGAAACTGGTCAGATTTAGGGATGTACTCAAACTCCACCCATCGGCCTGACTTTGGGCGTCGCGGGTTGTATATTGAGCAATGGCTGCCGAATCGGTGTAGAGAAAAAGGTCAGGGCGTATATCCTGGCCAAAACCGAGTTGGTATTTCAAGCCAGGTTCTACATACGACTGGGCAAAGGTGTAACTTAATGTGCGGTCAACGGAATAGGTGATCGCTCCAAGACGGTTGAAGATCAGGGACCGGAAAAATTTCCATACTGGAGCGGCTTCCATTTTCAGTTTGCGAGCGCCCGTATCCATCATCAATAACAGATTGTAGTTTAAACTGAAACGATAGTTGCGGCTGAGGTTCAGATTGATGGCTTCGTTAGTTTGATCGGTTGTTGTTTGAGTGGTTACATTCTTTTCAATCCGGTTTTGGGTATAGTTATAATTGTAATTAGCGCTGGGACTTAACCAGGAAAAAATTTTGGGCTGCATATTGAGTGAATACTGGTGAGCCCGGTTGAGTTCATATCCGAGTTTCCCCTGCTGAATTCCCGGCCATGATAACGGTTGAAACTTCATATCCCGTTTGAGGGTCAAAGAATACCGGAATGGCAGTGAGTTAAATAACGAAAGTCCAAAATTGAACCGGCCATCTAAAAAACGGGAAATGCGCGAAGTGGCTTCCTGTTCAAAGCGGCGTTGCACCTCGCTGTCTGTTTCCGAATAGTCCAAGGATAGATCAAATTGATTGGGTAGTATGGTGAACTGGGCATTCTGCATCATGCTGTTAACAATGGGTATCGGTTTGGTCCATTTGAATATAGCCCAAGTGGGGGTTTTCTTGGGTTTCAAATCTAATGAAAACCTCGCGGTACTATTGGAACTGCGATTGATGACCGTTGTATAATCGACACGGTCGCTTTCTCCTTTGGAATAGCTAAGTTTGATGCGTTCAAAGAGTAAGCCGATCAGTGGGTTAGTGGAGGATGCTCCTTTGTTGTAACTGACGCTGAAGGTTGAGTTCGAGGTCGTTCCCTTATATATTTCCATGTCCGGATCATTTTCTATTTCGTTTTTGTTATCGCTGAGGATTATATCGGAACCGGGGATAATCCGCGGGATGTCAGAACTGTTGGATTGTGTAAAATTTACAGGAATCGCGATTTGCGCTTTCTGGGGGAAAAATCGTCCGAAATCCAGTTGAGCAGAATAAGAATTTTGAACTGTAAACCTGTTGCTGCCAAAATCATTCCTCAAATCATGGAAAAAAGCGTCCTGTTCGCTCAGGTTGTAACTTACAGAACCCAGGTTCGATAAACTGGTCTGCACCGTTATCCGCTTGGCGGTACCGCTTTGGTTATAGGGATTGGTCAGGCGCATTTCATTGAACCAGACTTGCGCTTCCTCCCCGCGTCCGATCGCTTGTTTGCTGGGGTTAGCGTTCACAACACCGATATCGATTCGTCGCACATTGTTGAGGGTCGGTTTCCCTTTTATGTAGAAACGGTCTAAGTAGAATTCGGGGTGGGCATAGCGCATGCTGTCGGTTGGGGAAAGGATAAATGAACTGTCGGCTTTGCTGCGTTCGATCAATTGTTCCAGGAAAAGGAGTGAATCCTTCTTAAAAAACATTAGTTCCTGCAATGGAATGATGACTTTTTCCCAATCGTTGGCGATCAGTTTGTGGTACTGATAATAATTGTTTTCATCCGAGCCCAGTCGGATAAAAAAGAACATACTGTCCGGTGAAAACAGGGGGCCGTGGATAAAAATCTCGAGATTTTGGTACATTGTAAAATTATAGGGCTGAGTGGCGATCTGGCGAACCGATGTCTCATGGCCGTATTCCAGATTTTCCAGAATCAATGCCAATGATTGTTCATTCTGCAAATAGTCATACTGATTGTCGCGAATCTGTTCGATACCGGGAGGGATAACATAATCCGCATTCTCATAAACACTGACAACCGAAACCCTGAATTTTTCATGGGTAGTATCGACAATCGGCAGGTAAGCGGAATCAGGTAAAACTTTGAGGTTCGATTTTTGAATTTTATTATCGATCCAGCGGTTTTCGACAATTTCAATTTTAGCGATACGCACATGTTTCATTTGATCGGCGCCGCTGACCCAGAGCCGGACTGCTTCGATTTTTGCCAGCGAGGCATTGCCGACTTTACGTGTATAATCCTCAATGGGGATGCGGTAGAGCCGCCAGGGGTTGGACGAAGAATCGCTTTGTGTGCCGGGAATATAATAGCCAGGATTGAGAGGATCGGGTCGTGTAATCCGGAAATGATATTGGAAATATTTGTTTTCAGTATCTAAAACACTGTTGCGGTTCATATCCTCTGTATCGGGTGATTGTCCGGAGTTTTGATCGTTTTTATTGTTTTTAGTTCCATTAATATACTTGAGTTGATCGGTATTGTTATAATTGCGGTCTGATTCCCATTGACTCCAATTATCATAGGGATCGAACCAGAGGTCGGTGGAATCGCTCCACAAGCCGGTATCTTCGGCTTCAGTCGTGAGGACGCCATTGAGGTCTTTGTCTTCGGTACGTAAAAAACCGCCGTCATTGTCCACATCTTCTGAGATAATCCCCAGATCGATATACAGGTCAACCCCCTCGTCGCCTTTAAGCCATACTTCAATATATTTGCTGCGGGAGTGGTCGGGATTCCAAATAGGGCGCATAATGCCTCCCCAGGTCTGGGATGGCAGGATATCGGTGGAATCGGGGATCAAAATGAGCTCAAGTGGATAGATTGGATCGTCCTGTTGCCGGACGTCTTTATTGGGCCATACTGATCGTGAAGATGTCGGTGTGGGGTAAGTGAACCAAATCAACTTGCCGCGTTTGATGCCTGTTGTCTCCAGAGGGTAGGAGGATTTTTGCCAATTGTAGCGAAAAGTCCCCAATCCGTCGGCCTGTCGGCTGCTTTCGAAATCGTCGATATAAGCGGCTTTGTATTTGCTGACGTTATGATCCGGCATGCTGTGGCCGATTTCTGCCTGAACTGTAAATGAAGATGGCGCATCGGAATAGAAGAAGGGGAGCAAATTAACGGCTTTTGTTAAAAATTCCGGTTGATAGCGGTAGGCTACATCCAGATCAAAAACAGCATTTCGAGCGGGTTCGGAGCCCAGACGCGGTTTTTTATCAATCACGCGTTCGCTGCGATAGACGACCGTGCCGCCGAATTTTAAATTCTCACCGATACCATATTCGGCCCGCGTTCCGAATAAGGTGGTCTGACCGGTCTTGAAAAACGGTTCAAATTCATACTCAATTGTCAATTTCTCATTAACGCGGTTTAAAACTTTATCATTGATAAACGTAATCTGGCCGATTTCTCCGATGAGTTGATAATCTTTTCCTTCTTCGAGACGTTCGTTGCCCAAGGTGATGGTTGCGCTGGCAATATTGGTTTTTCCCAAATTGACGACTCGTTGCCGCGTTGCGGTTCCCTCATATTCGATTTTTAATATGATAGTCTCGCGGATGTCCTGGGTAATCGGAAAATTGGTATAGAGGTCCGGATATTGGTACGCCGTATCGAGGATGAGGTCGCCTCGTTCCAGGTTGAATACGGTATTGATTTTTGCGCGCATTCCGATCACCTTGCGGTTGAGTTCGGGCGCAAACGGGTAGATGTCTGGAAATCGCAGGAGCCCCACTGTCAAATTGATCAGCCAGTAACCCTCGTCCTGGGTGTATTTTGTTTTGTCAGACGCGCTGGCCGCAATACCGGTAATATAAACAAAGGGTTCCACTCCATCCTGCTTATCGGGAAGATCATTCACATTTTTTTTGGAGTCTTTGATGCGAATGTTCTCCAACCGTCCCTGGCCAATGCGATATGTGTTGCGTAGTTCGTAGTCCCAGGTGGTAAATAGTACGGAATCATAAACCATTTTTGATTGTGTCGGCGCGATCAGCTTGAGTTTGTAGGCATAGCTGGAGTCAATAATAAATTCGCGATCATAGTCGCCAATTTTTCTACCGCCTTTGGTAGCATAGGTGACCCCCAGCACATGGCTGCGGTCAAGGCCATTTTTCAGTGAAATTACCCCGGTGTTGGGGTCAAATTGATAATCTGATTTATCGATGATCGTAAAATAGCCTTCATGCTTTTCCCGATCATCGGACTTGCCGTTGCTATAGTCATAGTAGGCAGAGCAACGTACGGCCGTTTGGTTATTCATATTATTATAATCATCCACATAGAGAGTGAGGCTGTTGGGATCGACCTGATCATTTTCAGTGGGAGGGTAGGGAAAATTTAAAAAATAGAGCGTATCAATAAAAAAATAAGTTCGCGAGATATAATCTTCCACATTGACGGTATTCGCTTGCGCGGCGCCTGAAGGGCCCCCCACGTCAAAGCTTTGCTTTTCGTTATCGCTTTTCTCCTGGGCGGCAATGGTAATGAGCTGTAAATCGCCCAACTGCATCTTGGTCCGTATCCCGAAAAGCCCTTGGGAACCGGCTGAAAATCCAACGAACTGTGTGCTGGGCAATGATAAACTGGTATTGCCTCCGTCAATCTCCTGGATCAAATCGTTTTCATCTCCCCGGAAATTGATTTTAATGTTGTTTTGCAAACTGGAAGATATCTCTGAGTTTTGATGAATATCCACATTGATCTTGGTTCCGATTTTTCCTGTAATGGAGAAATCGTAACGCTGGTCCATATTGATCGAAAAATTCTGATTCTGGTTGTAATAGTCGCTGGTTACAACTCCTGTCCGGTTTTCTGAGCGTCCTTCAAAACTGATTTGCCGATTACCACGCAATTGCAGGGAAACTTTATCGCTGCCGAAAATATTGGCCGGCAGATTCATGGGAATTTCAATATTGAAGAGGGATTGTTCTTTTTGATTTTGTTTTGATTCAAGGTTCATGACGCCGGAATAGATAGTTTCCCGCCATAAGGCTTCCTGTAGTAATTCCCGACGCTCGCGGATCGACCATACGCGCGGGATCGGCTTTTGCCAATCCATAAAATCGCGTTCCATATAGATACCATAAACAGAATCAGGTAAAAAAGCAAGGGTATCGTTTACTTTGCCCGTAAAATAGTGATTTCCGCTTTGAAATATCACTTGGGACGTCGTTACCCAATTGATAGAATCGACAATTGCGAAGCCCTCGCTATTTATATTCATAGCGCTTCGCCGATGATGTCTGGTTTCGGTTAAACGTATTTCCCAAGCGGGATAGGATGTCGTTAATATTACCGCCCAAAAAAATACCAGGAGTATCTTTTTCATAGAATGTTAATTTCCAGGTTCAGTTTCAACTTTACTCAAATAACGCAGAATTTTTGGCGGCTATAGGGACTCCTTTCAATTTTTCTAATATAATATAAAAAAAGTTAAATTCAAGTGAAAAATTTAAAATTGGATTTTTTTTTATAAAATGAGAAATATTTGTTTGAAAAATACCTTAAAACTGAAGCTTTTTGGTGAATTCATCTTTTATCAATCTCTCGAAAATTCTTGAAAATGGCTGATATCATTACGAATGATAAAATAGAGTGCGTGGAAACTGGATAAATTTTTAAATTTAAAAAAAACTTGACACTTTGATTTTTTTTTTGCATTATGGGTAATGGTGGTTTTTTTTGTGGTATCCGGAAATTATGCAAATACTGAAAGTGTGAAGGTCGTCCAATTTGAGGGGCATTCGGCATTCGATCGGAGTGGGGTTTAAAGGTTGGGTTAAGCCAGACGTTTATAATTCAAGAAATCATTAATTTTAGCAAGGAGTATGCAATGAGCCCATGGGGAATTAATGTTGATAAGGATCCCAAGGAGATGACTAAGGAGGAACGGGAGATTGAGATGGTGCAGAAATTGAGAGATTTGACGCGGATTATGAAAAAAATTGAGAGTCACTTAGACACAATCAGCCAGAAGAAAACAACCCGCTACGATTGACGGCTTGAAGCCAGATATGGCCGGTTGCCTGGGCGATTGCCGTTCCTGAAAATTTTTTTTTGGTATCGGCGCGTCTTTCCGATGCGCTTTGCTGATAGCTTGCGCGATGCTGGTAGTAGTGGTTTAAACAGTTTTGCAGGGCTCGGACATCATGCCAGGGGAAGATGAGTCCGGAATCCCCCACGATTTCCGGAATGGCGCCGGAATCGCTGCCGATGACCATTTTCCCTAAAGCCAGGGCTTCAGTAATCACCCGGCCGAACTGTTCCTGCCAGTTAGACACCGGTTGTGAGGGGATAATCAGACAATCCCATTCTTGCATGATTTCAGGCAACTGCGCATGAGGGATATGTCCTCGCATGGCGGCTGAAACTCCCAGTGTTCGGATTTGGTCGCGAATTGGTTGTTCGTAAGGCCCGGTCCCGACTATATCCAGAAAGTAAGGGAACGTAAGGCCGCACAGGCTTTGCAGCAGTGTGGCAATCCCTTTTTCCGGCAGGAGCCGACCCACAAAACCCAGACGAATGGGTTTTCCAGTATTGAATTGCAGGGGAATATCGAACCAATCATCGGTTACCCCATATTGGGGGATAACGGGAGCCGGTAACTGGGAATAGGTTCGGATGATCTGCGACGCCGCCTGGTTGCCGCAAATAACTGCTGTGGCATGCGCTAGATTGAGCCGTCTCCGGACTTCATAGATTAAGCCTCGGGGAAACCGGTGGGTCCAGGGAAGTTGCAGGTTTTCCCAACTGTAGAATATAATGGGAGTGGATGCGCGCCATTTCCTTGTCAGTTTTTGGATAACCCAGGCGCTTAGCGTTTGCGGCTCTTCATCGATATAGACCAGATCCGGTTGAAAATCAGCTAAATGTTCTGCTATTTTTAATGGAATTGTCCAGTAAATTTTTTGTGTCAATACGCTTGGAATTTGGATAATCTGAAAGTTTTCGGCAATTTTTTCGGTTTTTGAATAATGAAGTATTCCCTCTTCCCGCCCGAACTCGGGGAGTAGCAATCGAATGGAAACGGGGAACTGCCGGGCAATTTGTCTGTATTTGTCCTGGTGGTGTGGAGTAACTGCCGAATGCGAATAGACTAAGACCCGGTGGAGTGGTTGAGCGCTTGGAATTTTTCCCATAATAGCGGGTGATTCTTTTTTAGACTGATGGGTTGCAGATTTTTATTAGTAAAAGCATGACGGGTATGGCCCTCGGCAAGTTTAACCTGTTCCGGTTGAAAAAAGAGTTCATATAAGAATGCGATGGAGCTGTATTTAAGTTCGTTGATGGAAGTGCGTATCAGGAGAGAGTCTTCATATTTGGCGCCTTTTAGGAATCGGCAATCGCAATGCACCAGGGGCATCAGTACTCCCATTTCTTCGACCTGGCTGTAACGGATGCCAGCGCTGGCGATAAAGTCGGTGCGTCCGACTTCAAACCAGGCAAAATAATTCGAGTGGTGCGCAATTCCCATTTGATCCGTTTCCACGTAGCGAACGGTGAGCGAACTTTCAAAATAGCCCATTAATATATCTCGCTTTTAATGACCAGTTCCATTACGCGTTCCGCATCGGAGGGGGAAATTGTAAATGCAGTGTTAGTTTCGATCAGGCGCGCCAAGTCCTGCGCTGACTGGGCGGATTGTAGCAATTTGAACAGCGACATTTTTTGCTGGGCCAATTTTTTAAACCCGGTGAATGCAAGCGGATGGACCGATGTTTCCCAGGAAACTCCCGATGCCAGGTCCCGCGTCAGGGGATGTTTTCTGTCAACGTAATAACTGATCCCCATGCCTCCCGTTTCATGATCGGCCGTAAAAATAAGCAGGGTATGTTCAGGGTCTTTTTGATAATAATGATAACAGGTTTGAAGGACGGTATCCATCTCCTTGACCGCTACCAACACGGCGCCGGCATCATTGGCATGGGCTTCCCAATCGATACGACCGCATTCCACCATCAGAAAAAACGGTTTTTGCGGGGCTTGAAGCTGTTGCAGAGCGACTTCGGTCATGCGGTTCAGTCCGGGTTGGCTGGTCGGTTCATCATCCCGGTCAATGGCTGCGGACATTGCATCCCCGGCAAACAAACCCAAAAGCGGCTGTCCATTGGCCGTGAGCGTATCCATCTGATTCTGACTGGCAATAACGCGATATCCCTGGTTCTGCATCTCCTGGATCAAATCTGTTTTGTCTTTGCGGCCTGATTGGCAGTCCAGTTGCTTGTCGAGTGTGGTAAACGCTGGATGATCGCCAACTTTGGCGCTTTCAGGGATAAAAAATCGGGCGCCGCCACCCATCAGCACTTCAATCCGGTTTTGGACGGCTAAGTCCCAAGCTATCGTATCTTCATCGCCGCGATCCAGAATGTTGGCATAAAACCCCGCCGGTGTGGCATGGGTAATGCGGGTATCGGTTAATAATCCGGTGGGATATCCCAAACTCTCAGCGCTGTCCAGAACCGTACGTACCGGATAGCCGTCGTCATTAATTCCAATCATCGAGGTCAGCGCCCGGCTACCGCTGGCGATGGCCGTCGCAGCTTCTGCCGATCCTGTTACAACATAATCGGTCAGTTGATTCGTACACATCGCGCTGATTCCTTCGCGCATGATTGTCTCAAAAGATGTGGGTTGTGAAATGTGTTCAGCTTTATTCAACAGAATTGGCAAACTCATGTGGGTCATCCCCATTCCGTCTCCGATCACCAATATGACCGTATGTCCTTCCGCTATTGCATCTTTCATGACGTTACCGATATCTGTATTTGCGCAAATTCCTTGTAACCGGTTCAGCCATTGGCGAGGTCCGACCGCGCCGAGAGGCACCATCTCCGAGGTGTGATTGCCGGTGCTCCAGATAATCTGACTGCTATCCGCCAGGATATGATTAAGCATACGGGTCGCATAACTGGCTTGATTCCAAAAAAGTTCTTCTTTATAGGCAATGGGGGGTTCCTTGCGGGCGCATTGACAAAAAAAAGAGATTCCGGCAATAATGAACAGAGCCTTTTTCATTCAATTTCTCCTAATTGTTAAACATTTACCCATGGATAAAAATATGATCTGATTTCCCTGGGCTTTGTCTCGTTCATCAGGGAGCGGAGAATACTCAGGAATAGATCAGCAGATTTTTGTTCAAACTACCAAAAAAAGCAGTATGACAGCGGCCTGAAAGTTCAGGCCGCTGCTATCTGAAAATAGTAATAATCAGGTTAACTTAGGCATTATGTATTGCTCGAAGAATTCGGCGACTTCGGCGCGATCGACACCATACTTTTGGTTTTCCATGCCAATCCGGACTGATGGGCCATGGGCGCAGTTTTCCACACAGAATGTTCCCTTGAATTCGACTTTCTCTTCAAGGTGATGTTTCTGACTGAGATGGATCAATTGTTGCAGGACGTCGTAGGAGCCTTTGAGGTAACAGTTCGTACCGACACAGACGGAAACGACCAGTCGTTGCGATGATCCTGTATCCCCGTCGGAAATTTCCAGTCCACTGATGCGTTTACGATGGCCATAATGAGTATGCAGCGCCAGATGGGCCTCATGGCTATTGGGTTCCTTGAGCCATTCATTGTAGAGTTGGGTAATGATCGGGTTATCCTGGGATTTTTTCAGGGGCATAGTCGCATCAATCTGATAGATGCCTTTAGACCGTTTGGCGCGATGTTCCATGTCATTGGGCACTGGTTGTCCGCCTCCGCCGACGCACCCGCCGGGACAGGCCATAATTTCGATCAAGTGATAATTCACTTCTTTGTTGCGTACCTTTTCAATAATTTTTTGAGCATTGGCCAATCCGGAAACAACCGCGACCTTTACTTCGAGTCCGTCAAGGTTGAGAGTCGCTTCTTTTATCCCGTTCATTCCGCGGACATCATAAAATTCAACCGCATCGAGAGATTTTCCGGTGATTTTTTCAGCGGCCAAACGCAAAGCGGCTTCCGCAACACCTCCGCTACTGGCAAAAATAACTCCGGCGCCGCTGAAAAAACCGAATGGCATGTCCAACGATTCCGGTTCCAGTTCTTCAAAACGGATACCCATTTCCCGGACCATGCGCGCCAGCTCGGTGGTGGTTATCACGTGGTCGACATCAATTATTCCGTCAGTGTTAAATTCGTCGCGACGGGCTTCAAATTTTTTTGCGGTACAGGGCATAATCGAAATTACAACTAAATCTTTAGGATCAACGCCGATCTGTTTGGCATAATGTTTTTTGGCTAACGAGCCGAACATCTGCTGGGGAGAGCGGCAAGTGGAGAGTTTCTCGAGCAGATCAGGACAACTCCGTTCAGCGTATGTTACCCATCCCGGACAGCATGAAGTAAATTGTGGAAGTTTTTCTCCTTTTCCGACGCGATTGATGAATTCATAGGTTTCTTCAACAACGGTTAAATCAGCGGTGAAACAGGTGTCGAACACTTTATCAAAACCCATAAGTTTCAGAGCGGACACGATGCGAAAAAGATTGTTTTCACCTTCGGGGAGATCGAACTCCTCGCCGATAGCGACGCGTACGGCCGGCGCAATCTGGGCGATCACTGTTTTGGATGGATCATTCAGGGCTTCCCATACCATTTCCGTATCATCGCGAACGATCAAAGCGCCGGTGGGACAAACCGCTACGCACTGGCCGCAGTTAATGCATTCAACCTCGGCAATGGGGCGTTCAAACGCCGGGGCCACAGTAATTTTGGGGCCACGATTGACGAATCCGAGCACTCCGATCCCCTGGGCTTCGGCGCACATACGCACACAATCGCCACAGAGTATGCATTTGTTGGCATTGCGGACAATCGAGAGTGAGGATCGGTCCAGGTCTTCCAACGGCTTGCGGGGCGTAAAGCGTACTTTGTTGACTCCAAGTGAATTGGCTAAATCCTGAAGTTTGCAATGTCCGCTTTTTTCACAAATTGTGCAATCCTGGTGATGGTTGGCGAGTAATAGTTCGATAATCATTCGGCGAATGCGTAAAATCCGCGCGGAATGGGTTTTTAGCGACATTCCGGCCATCGGCCTGGTAGAACAGGCCGCCATTAAATTTCCTTTTTCGTCTTCCACCAAACACATTCGGCAAGCGCCGTAAATGCTGAGTTCCGAATGATAACAAAAGGTGGGTATTTCAATGCCGATTCCGCGGATGATCTCCAATAGATTTTTTTCCTGTCCGGTGATCGGCACGCTTTTATTGTTGATTTTTATAATGTTTTGCATGTTCCGTGTCCTCCGCTTAAGCTAAATAGATCGCGTTGAAAGGGCAAATGGTGATACAGTTACCGCACTTCGTGCAGCGTTCCTGGAGTATGACGAAGGGTTCCTTCAGCACGCCCAAAATGGCCCGGCTGGGGCATTCCTTTGCGCATTTCATACATCCGCGGCAAAGTTCAGGATTGACGTAATAATGTTCAAGGTCTTTGCATTGTTTAGCCAGGCAGACACGATCACGGATATGAGACAAGTATTCATTTCTGAAATAATTGATAGTGGATAATACCGGATTGGGCGCGGTTTTTCCCAAGCCGCACAAACTGCCATCTTTGACGACGGCTGCGATTTCCGCCAACAGTCCCAGGGGTTCTTCCACGCCTTCACCGATGACGATTCGCTCCATGATTTCCAGCATACGGTTAGTGCCTTCCCGACAGGGAACGCATTTGCCGCAGGATTCAGATTGAGTGAAATTCATAAAAAAGCGCGCGGTTTCCACCATACAGGTTTTGTCGTCCAGAATGACCAGTCCGCCTGAGCCCACAATTGCGCCCGCTTTTTGCAGTGAATCGTAGTCTAAGGGCATATCCAGATGTTCAACGGTTAAACACCCGCCGGAAGGTCCGCCAATCTGGGCGGCTTTAAACTGATTATTATCCTGAATTCCGCCACCGATATCGAATACCAGTTCGCGCAATGTGATGCCGAAAGGCACTTCCGCTAGTCCGGTATTGCGTAATTTCCCCGATAAAGCAAAGGTTTTTGTACCGGGGGAAGTGGGTGTGCCGAATGAGGTAAACCATTCAGCGCCTTTGAGGATAATTGGCGCGATACAGGACATGGTTTCTACATTATTAATAATGGTAGGATGGCCCCAAAGACCTTTTTGCGCTGGAAAAGGGGGCTTGGGTTTCGGCATGCCGCGATCTCCCTCTATCGAGGAAATTAAGGCCGTTTCTTCACCGCAAACAAATGCTCCGGCTCCCTCTTTTATCTTTAAGTGCAATGAAAATTGGCTGCCCAGTATCGAGTCGCCCAACAGCCCATATTCCTTGGCCTCTTTTATGGCAATGTTCAAACGTTCGACCGCCAGCGGATATTCAGCGCGAACATAAACATAGGCTTCCTGAGCGCCAATCGCATAGGCGGCGATCGCCGCCCCTTCGATCACGCTATGCGGATCGCCTTCCAGTACTGAGCGGTCCATAAACGCGCCTGGATCCCCTTCATCGGCATTGATTACAATATATTTGACTGGATCCTTTTCGATCTGGGCGAATTTCCACTTGCGGCCAGTCGGAAAACCTCCGCCTCCCCGACCTCGCAAATTGGAGCGGATCATCGTATCCACTACCTCTTCCGGAGTTTGGTCGAATAAAGCCTTAGCTAATGCCTGATAGCCGTCATGAGCAATATAGTCGCGGATATCGGTCGGATCAATCTGGCCGCAATTGCGCAGAACGATTTTTTCCTGTTTGGCATAAAAGGGGACTTCCTTGATGGAACGGCAGGCTTTGCCCTGATTTGTCTGCGGTAACAGATGCTCAACCAGTTGACCATTTATGATCGTCTGATTGATTATGGCGGACACATCCTCTTCTGTAACTTTGATGTAGAGAATTTCCCCGGGAGTGATTAAAATAACCGGTCCTGCTTCACATAATCCGATACATCCGGTTTTAATTGTATTAACGCCCTCTTTTTCATCATGGAGAAAAACCTGGATACTGCCATCCAACCCTTGTTTTTTCAACTCCTCGATGAAACGATTGAAGACGCCGATAGAGCCTTTAGCTACGCAACCCAGTCCGGCGCATATATTAATACGGTATTTTTCTTTACGTAATGCGCTGGAAAGTTGCTGTTTTAACTGGTTTAAATCTGCTCGATCCGTCAGCATCTTAATTGCTCCTTTCCTCTTGCAACAGGTCATCGATAATTTCTTTAACTGATTCAACGGTTAATTGACCGTAGATTTTACCGTTGATCATCATGGCGGGCGCTAATGCGCAGGCGCCGATGCAGGCAACGGTTTCCAGCGTAAAAGCCAGATCGTCAGTCGTTCGTTTTTCATGGGTAAGGTTCAATTTTTCCTGGACAACTTTTATCACATCCATTGAACCCCGGACATGGCATGCCGTGCCATCGCATACCTGGATGATGTGCTTCCCCTTGGGTTCGGTGGAAAATTGAGCGTAAAAGGTCGCCACGCCATAGACCGTGGCCGGGGAAAGACTCAGAGCTGTGGCGATAAAGGACAGCATTTCTTCCGGCAAATAGCGGAATTCAGCTTGAACGGCCTGCAGAATCGGCACTAAGGCCGAACGCTGTTTACCGTATTCTTCGATAATCTCATTCACTCGTTGGAATCGACGCAAAGGTTGATCCTTCATTTCTTCTTTATACATGAACGCTCCTCCATTAATAGTATTCGAAATGTACGCGTTTACCCAATTGACAGAGACGATTTCCAATCTCCTCGGTAATTTGGGTTTTCAGTTCAAATTCAGGTGGCATGTTGGGATTTTGATGAGCCGGATTCATTGATTGTCCGATCAGAAATCGAATTTCATCCGCGCTGAGCAATTCTTTCAACAACATGCTGGCGCCATCCAGTTTATAGCCTAAATCCTTTGACGAAATACCCTCCTTCATCATTTTAAGAACATAACTGATAGTAAAAATTCCTTCTGTGCATAATTCAATTCCTTCCAAGTAGCCAATGGGGGGAATTTTATCGGTCAGAGTCCGTAAATCAACCCGGATTTCGCGGTTCATTTCGCGGCTGACGATATTTCCGGTTGTCCCTCCACAGACAATTTTCCGTCCAGGGGCTTCCAGCAGTTTCTGCACGACTTTTCGATCGTCATCAACTGTCTTGGGCGCTCCGATCATCACCGTTGTGTAGTTTTTGTAACGAATCTTAACAACTGCAACGGAGGTATCATCGCCCGGTTTCTGCCCGTAGAGCTTGTTGGCAACACTTGTCATCTCGGTTGCCATCTCCTGAGCGCTCATCTTCTCATTAATCCGGGTTTCCACAAAACGGGCAATGCGATCCCAGGACCACCCTAAATTCCATACTCCGCCGATCCCGGCATGAACTTCGCCATCACTGATAAAAATCAACCAATCACCTTTTTCTATCGGGATTTCCGCTTCCTTGATTTTTTTTCCTTCAATTTCCCTGAGAGTATAATCAACTTTTATCACGCGGTTTTCATGCAAAAAAATTGCAGGGGGATTGTCATATTCCACCAGATGCGCTTTCCCGCTGCGGTAGAGTTGTCCCACTGAAAATGTGCTGTAAGCCAGTTTTCTTACTGAACACATCGGGAGTGTCTCGGTCAGTGTACTGACAACTTCATTGAGCGAACACCCATTTTGCACCATGACTGAAATAATGCGGGAAGTCAGTGTGGCCAGTATGTTGGCTTTAACCCCACTGCCGAGTCCGTCTGAGAGTATTACGGTCGCTGAATCATTGTCGGAAATCGTAACAATAGAGTCGCCGCAAAGTTCTTCACTATGCTTCAATAATTGGGAAATACCGAATTCGAAAAATAGTGTCGGTTTATTCTCCAAGGTCGCTTTCCTCTTTCAAAATTGTTATTAGTTTGAGTAATGAAACTTTAGTCTCTGCGGTTGTTTCACCCATCAAACTGGCAATTTCCTGGGCAACGCGCATCTGTTTGTGGATAACCTCCTGGGTTTTTTCAATGGTTTCATGTTTGATTTTCATTAAATGCTGGTTGTTGCGTATGCGGGAGGTTATATCCACAAAAATTCCAACGAGCATATCCTCGGCTTCTAATTGGAATGCAATAATTTCCAGTGTTTTGCTTAATGGCGCATGATTATAGACAAATCCAGTGGGTTCCGTGCTTTTTTCAATATTATTAAAACAATTGTTTCCCAGAATATCTTCGATAGTTTGATTGATAATCGGCTGAGTGTCATTGATGGAGAAAATCCGTCGGAATGCCGGGTTGTATTGAATAATGCGATAATGGTTATCCATGAGGACAACACCGTTGGGGTCCTGTTCAATAATTTTGTTAGCCCGGGATTCGGCTTTTTTGCGCATATAGGGCAGGCACATCTCCAACTCGGCCATTCCCTGGAATACCGCGCGGGCCTTTTCCCTGCAGGTGTAATATCCGCAAGCGCCGCAATCCAATTCGTCTTTGCGGCTGTATTTTCCAATTCGGAGCATGAGAATTTTCAAATCATCGGCTGTAGGTTCAGCCACGGGGAAATGTCGATCCAGAAATGTGCGCCGTAAATTAAACTCCACCTGGTCGTAGTTAAATAGCTGGGGTAAAATGTCGTCGCTTGTAGCATACTGGAAAATTCGCTCCCGTCTGCTGATCAGGGGTAATGGGGAATCCAGCAAAGGGCCATTGATGCAGCCTTCGCTGCATATCATCATTTCAACGATCCGTAAGCCTCCGGTATCCGCAGGCATTTCTTTAAAAAAATGCTCGCAGTTTTCAAATCCCGTAATGGTTTTTAATCCCGGATTCAGGTCCCGACTCAAGCCGGCGCTTTTTAGAAAACCTCCTTCAATCGGGTAAAGCCGAGAATCAATATAGCGGCTTTTCTGGTTTTTAAAATCCGGCAGAGGCAGTTCGGCGGGTTCGATTCCGGCATCAAGGAACCAATGTTGGAGGTCGATAAACGAAATCGTTTCACTCAACGCTTCCTTTTCAATATCGCTATTGTATGTTTCATCGATTTTTGCAATGCAAGGACCAATAAATACAATCCGGATATCCAGGGAGTTGATTTGTCGGTAGGCTTGGGACAACATGCGCGCATGGGCGATCATGGGCGATACTACCGGCGCCAGGTATTGTTGGTATTGTGGGTAATATTTTTCGACCAGATTCACCAGCGACGGACAATCGGTACTGATTACAAAGGCTTTTTCTTCCAGTACGTTTGTATATTCCTTGGCAACGTAATAAGCGGCGACTGAAGTTTCCTCGACGGCGTAGAAACCCAGTTTCAACAAGGCCGCGTAAATCTGCGCGGGATGGACGTCGGGAAAAGCGGCAATAAATGAGGGCGCCAGACTGGCGACAACCGGAACCGCTCCCTTCAGAAGTTTTTTGACCGGTTCGAGCGAAGAATGGACTTCCTTAGCGCTTTGGGGGCATACTTGTACGCAGCGACCGTCAAGAATGCACCGTTCCGGCACGACCTGGGCATGGCCGCCCTTGATCTGGATCGATTTGACCACGCACCGTCGGACACATTTATAACAATCCACGCATTGCGATGTTTTTGTGTGAATGATTTCCATGGTTTTCCTCGCTAATCTAAAAATCGTCGGGCAAATAATTCTTTTAAATCATCCAGACTTTTTAATGAAATCAATTCATCATCGATTTTGATATTCACACCTTCCGTGCAATGACCCATGCAAAAACTTCCTTTTAGCTCCAGATCATTGTAGAGGTTATTCTCATCGATCGCAGTTTTTAGAAAACTGATAAATTCATGCGCTCCTTTAAGATGGCAGGAACTGCCGACACATACGGTAATCGTGTGCATATCTTTCCCTTGAAAAACAGTTAATGTTGCCCTAAAATACAATTTTAGCCCGCAATTGTCAAGCTCAAAGTATTTTTTTTCATGCTTTTTTAAAATTTATCGATAGAAAAGCTATTGACAAACTCTAATAATAATTTTATTATATAGCCAAACCCCAACCGGAGTGTATATGCTTTTAGAAGTCAAGCTTGACCAGTTTGAAGGTCCAATGGACCTGCTGCTTTATTTAATTAAACGGGAAGAAGTCGATATTTACGATATTCCTATCGCTAAAATCACTGAACAATATCTAAACTATCTCGATGAAATGAAAAAAGACCGAATCTCTTTGGCCGGTGAATTTTTTGTGATGGCTGCGACCCTGATTCGTATTAAAACGCAGATGTTGCTGCCGCGAATTCAGGATGACGAGCGGGCGAATATTGAAGATCCTCGCAGCGAATTAGTTTTGCAACTGCTCGAATACCAGCATTTTAAGGAATTAGCCGAGGAAATGCATCAAATAGCCCGTCGGCGGGGGGAAGTTTTTTACCGCACTTTTTATCCTGAACTGGAAACGCTGCTGAAAGAGAAATTCGTCAGTCTTGATATCAATCAGTTTATGCGCGCTTTCCAGCAGATGGCAAACCGCATGCAGACTCAGCCAGATTATGAGATTGAATTGGAACAACGATCCGTAGAGTTTAAAATCGAGGAAGTTTGGACCTGTTTGCAGAAAAATAACCACGTGCGCTTTTCTTATTTATATCGCCCAGGAGATGCCCGGGACCTGGTGCTGGGATTTGTGGCGATTTTAGAAATGGCCCGGCAACAGCGGTTGCATTTGATCCAAAATCAAAATTTTGATGAAATCTGGGTTGAAAAGGTTGCTTCATGACGAAAGAATCGTTCAAAGCGATTGTGGAAGCTATGATTTTCGCCAGTGACGCCCCTCTGGAAGCTGCCTTGCTCATTGAGATACTGGGTAATGGACTCAATACCCAGAATATTCAGGAAATCGTCGAACTGCTCAACTCGGATTATGATCAGACCGAACGGGCGTTTAGAATTGAAAAAATCGCCGGTGGATATTGCCTGACAACGCGTCCTGAATTCAGCTCCTTTATCAAGCAATTGTATAAATCACGCACTACCACACGCTTAAGCTCTTCCAGTCTGGAATGCTTAGCGATTGTGGCCATCAAACAACCTGTTACCCGAATCGAAATCGATAAAATCAGAGGCGTTAATTCTTCCGGCTGTATTACCAGTCTGCTGGAAAAAGAATTAATTACCGTTACCGGCCATAAAAAAACGGTTGGGAATCCTCTGCTTTATGGAACGACTGAGACTTTCCTGAAACATTTGGGAATAGATCGGGTGGAATCCCTGCCTAACTATGAAAAAATTATGGCAGTTGTCAATAAAAGCCTGGAGGAAAAAATGTTGCTAATACCCAAGGAGGGAAATGATGCTCAGAAGATTGAATAAATTTATCGCCGATTGCGGGCTGTGCTCCCGCCGTGAAGCGGATCGGTATATACAGGACGGGCTGGTTTGCGTCAATGGACATCCTGTGACAAAACTCGGTTTGCTGATTGACCCCGAAAATGACCGGATTACCTGTAAACGGCGAGTGTTAAAACCTCAATCCAATCTGGTTTATATCATGATAAATAAACCTAAGGAATGCCTTTCTTCTACAAAAAGCGACCAGAACCGCACTAAAACCGTCATTTCTTTGCTTCCCAAAGGTAAAGAACGCCTTTATCCCATTGGCCGCCTCGATAAAGATACCTCCGGTTTGCTCTTGATTACCAATGATGGCGATTTAACCCATCAATTGCTGCATCCTTCCCAACATGTGGAAAAGGAATACAAAGCGGTCGTTTTGGGGGATATCTCTGAAAGTATGGTGGAACGTTTGCGCCAGGGGGTTGAACTGAGTGATGGTAAAACTTCTCCGGCTGGTATTTTCTGGAATGACCGATTCGGACGCATTCATAAATTTAAAATCGTGATCCATGAAGGTCGAAAACGTCAAATTAAGCGTATGTTTCAGCATATTGGAGCGACGGTGGTGCGCTTGAACCGGACTAAATTCGCCGGACTCTCTTTGGGTAATCTGAAGATCGGCCAATGGCGCTATCTAAAGGAACATGAGATTCGACATCTAAAAAAAATAGCCGAAGAAAAAAAATAACTGACCGGGACCATGCGGCGGGAACCGTCAGCTTAGGAAAGTGAGATGTCTTGTGTTGTTCCGGTCTTCGATCCTGATCTGATATCTTCAAATTTTATCATTCAGAATTTGATTCGGCTTGTGTAAGGAAAATTCTGAAATCTCTTTGACGAGATGATACTTAAAGAATCATTTTTGACTAAAGGAGGAACAATGAAAAAAATAATCGTAATCTGCTTTTTTTTAATGGGGTTTATTTCCATTTCTGCCTATGAAATTCAGATATTGTTTACTAATGATGAACATGGCCAGCTTTTTAATGAGGATTTTCGCCGGCAAACTACTCGCGATTATAGTCTGCTAAATTGCGCGACGTTGATTAAACAGCTACGCAAGGCAAATCCTCATACGATGGTGCTGAGCGGCGGCGATACATTCCAGGGTTCTCCGTTGACCTATTTTTCGCATTATATTGATACCTTGAATGTTAATCCAATGGTCCAGGCTATGAATGTAATCGGGTATCAGGCGTTGTCGCTCGGTAATCATGATATCGAACAGGGGCTGGATTATCTGCTGCAAATACAAAAACAGGCTCTTTTTCCCTTTTTAAGCGCGAATGCCTGGGTTGGCGATCGGCGGGATACCAGCTATTTTACGCCCTATATCTGCGATACCCTTGATGGAGTTGTGATTGCGGTTTTAGGACTCACGACTCCGGGGATTCCCTTATGGCTGAATGCTTCACTTTATCCCGGCATAACTTTCGGCGATATGGCAGAAGCCGCCCGTTACTGGGTTCCTTATATCCGGAAAGCAGTTAATCCCGACATCTTGATTGGTTTGTTCCATAGTAGCATCAATGAAGAATGGGACAGAACTTACTGTGAAGAAAAGGGAATTCCCCCGGCAAATGATGTTTTAAATGTGGCCCGATCAGCGCCTGAGTTTGATCTGATTCTTACCGCGCATTCACATAAACTGATTGCCGATACTATAAACGAGGATCTTCCTGCTATGGACCCCATCAATCGGATTGGAAAAACGAGGCTGGCTCAGGCCGGGGCGTATGGTCGCTATCTTGGGGTCTGTACTTTTTCCGGCGCTAAAAACGAACAGCGCTTTACTCTCGATTCCCTGCGCGTTCAGGTCTTGCCGGCAAACATGCTCCCCCCGGATAGTCAATTACTTCAGACCATGCAGCCTGCCAAGGATAAGCTCATCCAATATTTAAACGATTCGCTGACCACTGCCACTGCTGAGTTCTCCGCTTATGGCGCCCAATGGCGGGACAATCCTCTGATTGATTTGATTCATCAAGCGCAACTCGATTTCACTCGCGCGGATATTTCGATTACCGCTACATTTAGCCCCTGGCAGAAAATTGGCGCGGGAGCCGTTAGAACTTTCCATATTCTGGACCTTTATCCCTATGAGAATACACTGGTAATAACCCGTATGACGGGAGATCAGATTCGCCGATATCTCGAATACAACGCCCGTTTTTTTAACCGTGTTGCGCAGGAAGTTACCAGTATTGATCGCGATTCGTTTTTCAATCCCGAAGTGCGTTGGTATAATTTTGATACCATCGAAGGGCTGCGCTATACCCTCGATGTTACTCAAGCCGTGGGCCAACGGGTGAAAAATCTTTCGACGCTCGATGGCCGACTTTTACCCGCTGACACAAGTTTGACGGTCGCTATGAACAGTTACCGGTACAATGGGGGCGGCGGATTTCTGGCCGCTTTGGGAGTCAGCCAATTACCATTGGTAAGAGAGTATCCGGACCTCTTGCCGCAAATCATCTGCCGCTATTTAAAGAATAAACCCGTCATTACTCCTGTAACAAATCGCAATTGGCAGTTGGTTCCTGCTTCGCTTCAAATCAAAAATTGAACCGCAATCCTGTTTTTTTGTCGGGCAAACTTGATACGGCCTTTTTGAATAACGAATAGCTGTTCCATCTCTCTTTGCGCTATAAATGTTGAAATATGTAATCTGACTTCCTTGCCTAAAAAAAATATGACCGGCTCAAACCCTATCTATGTAAAATACAGGGTATAATACAGAAAAGATTAGAAATGAAATTTAAACATTATTCATTTTTTATATTGACATTGCATGAAGTTTCACTATATTATATACAGGTATGAAAAAATATTTTAACTGGATATGGGTTTGCTTCTTATTTTCGCTGTTATATTGCGGTTCAGCCTGGAACCCATTTGAACCGGAGGAGCTTCCCCCTGATTATTTGGTAAATAACGAATTAGTGACTCCCGAAGGAGTAATACAAAAGCTTCAAAATGCGTATTCACGGAAAGAATTGACAGAGTATCTTGATTGTTTGAGTGACGATTTTATATTTATTTTGCGCTTTGAGGATCAGACATATTTCCAGTTGCAACAAAACTGGTGGGATAAGGCGCATGAGCAGGAAATTCATCGCAATTTGTTTCTTCATGCCCTTGAAATTCAATTGAAATTGATTCAGGTTTTTCGTCGTGAAGTTGCGGATGATGAAGTCCAGGTTAAATATCAATACCAGCTTAATGTATATGATGATAGGGAAACCCGTTACAGCGCTGACGGTTTTGCCCAATTTACCCTGGTTAAAAACGTAGATGGATGGAGAATTAAAATCTGGCAAGATTTACTTTATTAATACTCTTCAGTCTTTGGATAGGCTGTGCGGCTACTATTCCCCAGTCAGGTTCCCCAGTTGTCTCAAATCGGGAGTTGATGATGCAGCTTTGTTCTGGAATAATAGAGAATTCCCTTGATACGGTTTTGAATAACGTGAAACGAAACGCTGGTCAGAATATAGTTGATACACTACTGGTATCCGATCAGGGATTCGTCTTATTTCCGGCTTCGCCACACGGCTATAATTATCTGATTGAAATGGTGTTGTTTCAAAAAATAATGGATAGAGGGCTGATGGTTTATGACAGCTCAACTGCTGATATTCCCTTCAGCCGTTTTGAATATCGTATCCGCGATTTTGATATTGTCTATAAATCCCTGAAAAAGCGGTATCTCTTTCAATCCGGAAAGGTTGAAAGACGGGCGCGTATTACGGTCGGCTGCCGATTGATCCTGAGTGATAATCGCGTTGGCCAGCAGTTTGTGATCTACGGTGAAGCATTTGATACCCTGAGTTATGCCCAGGCGGAAGCGGCTATGGATGATCCCGCCTTGATCAAACAGGAAAAACTTCCCGGTCAGGAAAATCCTCTCTGGGAGGGTGTTATCACATTGATCACCCTGGTAGCGGTTCTCTATTTGTTTTATATCGACAAAGAAGGTAATTAGCGCATGTGGAAAACCTGGATTGTTTCTCTTTTTATGATATTTTTGTTGGCTTTGAGTTCCCTGCCGGAATTCTTTGATGCCAGGGGCCGGGATCTGATTACTCGAATCACCTCTGACCAGCAACGGATTGATTCTTCGATTGTATATGCCGTGATCACCCAGGGGTGTTTGGACTGGGCATCCGAATTGGGCTATGGCTGGCCCTGGCCGCGTGAATTTTATGCTGGCCTGGTTAAATACCTGGAAGCTGATAGCGCGCGCCATATTTATTTTGATTTTATTTTTTCCGAATCATCATCGTTTGGCATGGAAGATGACCAGGCCTTTCAGGCCGCTTTAAATCATTTTCATGAACATGTTTCGTTGGGTTTTGTCTTGGATTCTGGAATGATCGCTAAGAACGATACGCTTTATCGACGCTATGGGATCACCATAATAAATCATTCTGCGTCCGGATTTCCCGTTTATACGGGATACCAGCCTTTAGCCGCTATAATTGATCAATCGCTGACATCTGTCGGAGCGGTAAATTTTGTGAACGATCCTGATGGCATAAACCGTCGGGCCTATCCGCTGTTTGAATTAAACGGTACACTATGCCCGAGTTTAACTTTTGCCGGGTTTTGGTATGGAAGTGGCCGGGCCGAGCTGGAGCGTGAAAGCGATGCCCTGCGGATCGGCAATCGGCGAATGCCGCTGAATCGTGATGGTAGTGTCAATCTGAGATATTACGGTCCTTTTGATGCCTATCCCGTTTATCCGCTACGCACCGTTATGAGCGCTTATATCAAACAGATGGTGGAACAACTTCCCGAAGAATCACCCATCCCGCCCGGTTTTTTTAGAGGGAAATCAGTTTTTATCGGTTCAACGGCTCCCGGCTTGAAAGACTTGAGACCCAATCCGTTTCATTCCCTTGATCCTGGAGTCCATATTCATGGTACTTTTTATAATAATCTGGTTAATTTTGATTTCTCGCGGAAAGTAGATTCCTGGTTATATACGGGTCTCGTTGTTTTGGGCCTTGCATTGCTCGGTTGCATCCTGGTGAATGAACGCCATATCCTTTGGAGTATGACCGGGTTTGTCGCAAGTCTGGCTTTTCTTGCGCTTTTTTTTATACTTGCCTACCGCTATATTAATTTGATTTTTCCTTATACATTATATGTAAGCGCCATCCTCTTCGGTTATATAGACCAAACGATGGTGGCATACTACCGGCAGAAACGCCAGAAACAGTTTATTCAATCGGCCTTTTCCCAATTGGTCTCTCCGGTAATTATGAAAGACTTGATCATTCATCCGGAGAAGCTCAATGTGGGTGGAAAATCGGTGGAAGCTTCAGTTTTTTTTTCGGATATCGCAGATTTTACTACCCTTTCGGAAAAAATTACGCCGGCGGAACTCATTCAGTTGCTTAATATTTATCTGGATGATGTGACCAAAGTGATCGTAGAAGATAACCAGGGCTATATTGATAAATTTATTGGGGATGCTGTCATGGCATTCTGGGGCGCGCCTGTCGCCAACCCCGATCATGCCCGGCTGGCCTGTTCATCCGCTATTACTATCCAAAAAGAGATGCCGAAGATAAACCGGAAACTGAATGAGAAGGGTTTCCCATTTCAGCTAAAAGTACGAATTGGAATCACCAGTGGTGAAGTAGTGGCCGGCATGATGGGTTCCAGCAAAAAATTAAACTATACGGTTCTGGGCGATCGGGTCAATCTGGCATCCCGCCTTGAAGGTATCAATAAATATTATAATACGTGGATAACAACCGGAGAAGAAACTATCCGGCTATTGGACCGTTCTTTCACCGCGCGGGAGTTGGATCGTATCCAGGTCAAGGGGAAAAGTGAGCCGACTCGTATTTATCAATTGGTTGGCTTAACTGAAGATTTATCAAATGAAATCCGTGAACGGCTGGAGATGTTTGGCGAAGCGTTGGCTCTTTACTATCGGGGCGAATTTGAAAGAGCGCGGTTCGGCTTTGATAGAATCGCTGTTGATGATCCCCCGGCGGTAGTTTTTAAAAGTCGTTGTGAAACGTTGATAACACGCCCCCCTGACTCATGGAATGGCGTTTTTACCTTTACAACTAAATAAAAGGGAAAGGAGTAATTATGTTGAAGTATGCCTTTTTTTTATTTTTAATGGCTGTTTCCTGGATAATGGCTGATAATATGTACATCACTGTGGAAAAAGCGAAGTTGCTTGACAAACCTAATCTCTTTGGCAAACAGTTGGGACAGTTGAAATATGGCGATAAAGTGAACGTTCAGAACCATGAAGGCGCTTTTTTTCAGTGTCAATATCAGGGGAAAACCGCCTATATCCATCAATCGGCATTAACTAAAAAAGAGATTAAGCTTACAGCCGATACGAAAGAACGGCATGCCGGCGACGATGTGGCCGCTGCTACTAAAGGATTTGACGAACAGGTTGAAAAATCGTATCAACAAAGCGGTGATTTACGCTTTGACCGAGTTGATCTGATTGAAAAAGAAGCCTTGAAAACTGATTTTTCGAGTCAAGGAACCAATTTTCGAAAAATTGGCAAGTTGGGAGAATTTCAGACTCAAGGAGGTCAACCATGAGATTCATGGCAGTGCCAATATTACTGTGTTTGTTTTGCTTTTGTCTCACTTCCGAACAATTGAAGACGCTCAGCGAGTTTACCTCAAATCAGGATATGAAGGAAGGGCTGCAATTAGCGGGTAAAGCCGCCGATGCCATGCGCGACTTCACTCCTAAGGAAGAATATTATTTGGGGCGCGCTGTGGCCGCAACAATTATGACCCGCTATCCGCCCGCCACCCGGATCGAATCTTTTAATTCCTATTTAAATTTGATGGGACAGTTTCTGGTGATGTTTTCTCCTAAACCCTACCTTTTTAAAGGATATACCTTTGCGGTGCTGGATAACGATACGCTCATCAATGCCTATGCATCTCCCGGGGGCCATGTTTTAATCACAAGTGGATTGATCCGGCTTTGCCACACTGAAGATGAATTGGCCGCCGTTTTGGCGCATGAAATTGGCCATATCTGCCGGCAACATGCCCTCTCCGCAATCTCCAAAAGCAAGCGCCTCGATTTTTTTAAATCCATGCTCAAATTTGCCGGACGAAAAGCGGGAGAAAAATACCTTAATGAAGATTTAAAGGAACTGACGAATATTTTTGACGGTTTCGTCGGCGCTATTTCTCAGAAAGTACTGAATGGTTTCAGTGTCGATCAGGAGGATGAAGCTGATTCCCTGGCGTTGATCATTTTGCAGGATGCCGGGTATGCGCCATCGGCCATGATCAGCTTTATTGAATGCTTGCCCCAACATTTGGAAGGGCATTATAAAGCGCATCGTTCTCCTGCAAAACGCAAGGAACTGGTAGAAAAAATAATCGCGGCGAATAGTTTAATGGGGAAACTGGAACCTGAGCGGAAATCCCGATTCCAAAAAATGGTCAGGGTATTGCAATGAGTTATAAGATTTTAGCGGTTGATGATTCCTTATTGGTTCGTTCCCAATTACAAGCGATACTCGAAAAATATGGATGGGAAACGATTTTGGCGGGGGATGCCATGGAAGCGATCCGTATTCTCAAAGATAATCACCCCGATATAATTATAACCGATATAGAAATGCCTAAAATTGACGGAATCCAGTTTATACAATGGCTGCGCGCCCGTCAGGAATTTCGTAATACCCCGGTTTTAGTTTTGAGCGGGATAAATTCCCGCGCCAAGATGCACCAGAGTTTACATGCCGGCGCGGACGATTATATTGCCAAACCCATTGAAGAGATCGAAATCATCAGTCGCGTTCGTGCCATTGTTCGAGCGCTGGACCTGGTGCGCGACCTTGGTAAAAAAAATACTGAACTGGCAAAAGCTTTCGAAATCATTGAGGATGCCTATCGGGACTCCGTTCAGGTAGGAAATGATATTCGGATTAAAAAAGAACGCTTGGACGATGAATTGCGATCGGTCGGCGAAATTCAAAAGCAATTACTGACCCATCTGTTCCCGGTCAATGCTGAGTGGGAATTCGCTGTTTTTTATCAGCCTTCGGGTGAAGCCGGCGGCGACTATTATGATTTAATCGAATTGGATAATGGACAATGGTCCGTTTTTATAGGTGATGTATCGGGCCATGGCGCTTATGCCGCCGTCGTGATGGCCATGGCCAAAATCCTGGCCGAAGAATCGTCCCGGCTCTTGAATGACCCGGCCGCCATATTGACTAAAATCGATAGCTCTCTTTTTCGGAATACTTCTGATAGTTGCTTTATGACAATGAGTTGTTGTTATATCAACCCGAAAACCGGCGAAATGGTCTATAGCGCCGCCGGCCATCACCCGGCCCTCTATTATCATCAAAATCTGCGAACAGTTGAAGCTTTGCCGCAAATTAATTCCTATCCACTTTCTTTGATCGAAGGCTCGGATTATCATAATCAATCAATTATTATTCAGCCCGGGGATGCCATTGTTCTTTATACCGATGGAATTGTTGAAGCCCGTAATCCGAATAAAATGTATTACGGAGTTAATCGATTCTGCCATAAACTGCAGGAAGTTTTGGACAATCGCTTAGAACTGGCTATCCCTGAATTAATCCATGATATCCGGCATTTTATTGAAGGCGAGAACTTTTCTGATGATCTTACGTTATTTATTATAAGACGAAAACTCCAAACAGGAATATAAACATGATGGAACCCCAATTTTATGCTGGAAATTTTCAGGATCGCTTATTGATTCGACTGCAAGGGCAAATCAACATGAAAAATGTCGCGCCCTTAAAATTTTTTTTTAAAAGCATTGCTATTGTTCAATTCAAGGATGTCATCATTGATTTAAAACAAGCTGAATATCTGGATTCTACATCATTTGGAATTTTAGCATCGAACGCAGTAAAATTTTTAAAAGAAACGAATCGAAAATTTGATTTCATTAATCTTTCGGAAACGCTTCACGATCAGTTCCGGCAATTGGGATTCCCCCAAATTTGCGATATCCATCGGGATATGGATGTTGATTTGACGGATTTACCTCTGATCGAATTAGTGCAGAAAGAACAATCTATTAATGGTGAAGAGATTTTAGAAGCCCATCGAACCTTGAGTGAATTGAATGAACCCAATCGGAAAAAGTTTGAAAAAGTTGTTCGCCTGCTAAGTCAAGAAATTGAATCCAATAAGACTGGAGCATGAATTGGCTGAATTAACAGAACTTTCCGATACGGAATTGATGCTCATGGTCAAGGAAGACCATGAAAAAGCGTTTGAGGAATTAGTCAACCGGTATAAAAACCGTATTATTAATTTTGTTTATCGCTATATGGATGATTATCATTTATCCGAGGATATTACCCAGGAAACGTTTGTCAGGCTCTACCAAAGCCGTAAGCGCTATATTCCATTGGCTAATTTTTCAACCTATATCTACACGATTGCCTTGAATTTAGCTAAAACGGAATTAAAAAAGAGAAGCAAATGGCGGTTTGTGTCACTGACTGTGGACAAAGATGACGGTGAAGAATTTATCCGCGAATTTTTTTTCGCGCACAGCGATACGGAAAAAGAAATTTCGGGAACTTTTACTCGTGAAGAAGTGTTAAAAACTTTGTCCGCGATCGGAGATCAGTTCAAGCAAGCGGTTATTATGCGTGATATCCAAAATTTAACGTATGATGAGATCGCTGAAATTTTGAAAGTTCCCAAGGGAACCGTAAAATCGCGGATCAACCGTGGAAGGCTGCAGCTAAGAAAGAAACTTCACAAATTAAACCGGATTAAAACGGTAGGAGCGAAGAATGACATGTGAAGAATTTGCCAGATTAATTCCAGATTTAATTGAGGGGAACTTAAGCAGTGAATTGGTCTGCCAGGCAAAAAATCATTTAAACGACTGCCAGCGGTGTCGGGTTGTCTATCAGGAACTCAACCTGATTCATGATTGTCTCGCGCATTCCGTATGCATTGAAACAGCTCCGGATTTCTGGGATAACCTCCACAACCGGATAAGCAACCCTCATTATGGTAAAAATAATATCTACACTCGCTACCATAATTGGTTCAATATCGCGGCTACCCTTGTGGCTGTTTTTGGCCTTTATTGGTCCTTTACATTATGGCGTCAGACAGAGAATGGCTCTTTACTGGAAAAGAACAATTTTTCAGTTATTTCCGGGGATAATCCAATGCTCAATGTGAGCGACAATCCTTGGAAAAATCAGAGCCAAAGCTCCCAGATTCATCACATGGGATGGATTGGATTGTCTGTAACGCAGAACGCGCAGAATCAAATTGTGGTCTCCGAGGTCATCCCCAACAATCCCGCGGCTATTGTCAATATCTTGCCCGGTGATACCCTGCTATCCATCAATGGAGAATCTCTTAAACAGATTGAACAAGTTGAAACCCTGATTCGAAATGCGCAATCCGGCGATGTGTTGAAAATTGAAATTAAACGGCGGGAAATTGTTATGAATAAGGCCGTTCCCGTCGCCGATCGATATTACAAGTATTGAATAGTAACGCACCCGTAGCTCAATTGGACAGAGTGCAGGCCTCCGGAGTCTGAGGTTGTGGGTTCGATTCCCGCCGGGTGCAAAACTTTAAGGACAGGGTATGAAACGTTTAATTAACGTCTCATACCCTGTCCTTTTTTTTTATGCCCAAAAATTATGCGCATCATTCTATTACTATACCATACCTCATCCCTTAAATTATCGCCGGGATGTTTTTAAATTCCTGATTTACTCCTCAATCCCTTTCCTATTACGTTTCTGCAGCCAGGTCGCTTTGAGAGCTGTTCATCCGGCCCGCAAAATCAGTCTAATATCTATAAAAATACCCGGGATTGTCTAAGCGATTTGCAATATGAAAAAAAATAATAAAAAAAGGCTTGACAAGTGAACATTTGTTTATTATATTGATGAGATGAAAACGAATAAACTGACGCCGCGTCAAGCGGAGATACTGCAAACCATCCAGGAGACCGTACGTGAACGGGGTTATCCGCCTTCTATCCGGGAGATCGGCCAACTTGTGGGTATCCATTCCTCGGCGGGTGTATGGAAACATCTGCAAACGTTGGTTGAAAAAGGATATATTGATCGCGTTGATAAATTATCGCGCGGAATTCGGCTGACGGCTCGTATGCGCGGTATTCCCTTGTTGGGACGAGTAGCGGCTGGGCAGCCGGTTTTATCGGAAGCCAATATTATCGACTATTTGCCCCTGGAAAAAAGTTGGTTCAGCCGTCAGGAAACTTATGCCCTTGAAGTCCAGGGCGACAGCATGATCAATGCCGGAATTCATTCCGGCGACTGCTTGATTGTCGAAGTGCGGGACACCTTGCAACAAAATGAGATCGGAGTCTTTTCCGTGGATGGCGAAATGACGGTTAAGCGTTTTCAGCGCCGTGGAAAAGAAATCTGTTTGATCCCGGAAAATTCGGCTTTTACTCCCATTGTGATTTCCGCTGCCAATGGGAATTTCAGAATTCTGGGTAAGGTTGTAGGTCTGGTTCGTAAACAATTTACTTAAGCGAGGGAACCGATGATCGAAGCAATCAATGAAACTATCGATGTAATTTCCCTGTTTGACAGGGGCGGCAAAGTGGTCCCTCTTCGGTTTCGTTGGAAAAACCGCTCCTATCATATTGCCAGAGTGGTGAGTGATTGGATGACCAAGGAGGGCATGTTCCAAAAATTATTTTTTTCTGTTATGGTAAAAAATGGCGCTGATTGTTTCGAGGTCAGTTATGACACCCGGCTTCAGCAATGGCAATTGATACGAATTTATCTCGGAGGATAGAATGGATTTTTCCACCTGGCACGAAGAGTGCGGTATCTTTGGAGTGTTTGGTCATCCCCATGCCGCTCATTTGGCCTATCTAGGCCTTTATGCCCTGCAGCATCGGGGGCAGGAGAGTTGCGGGATTGCCACCACGGATGGCGAGGAAATCTATCTATATAAGAAAAAAGGGTATGTCAATGACGTTTTTAATAAAGAGGAAGTGATCGACAAATATCTGGCCGGATCAATCGCCATCGGCCACAATCGCTATTCCACCACCGGCGGCAATCTCAAGGAAAATATTCAGCCTATGGTAGTCAATTTTAAAAAAGGCAAGCTGGGTATCGCGCATAATGGAAATTTGACCAATACATATAGTTTGCGCCGTGAAATGGAACAGCTTGGTTCGATTTTTCAGACAACGATGGATAGTGAAATCATTATGCACTTAATTGCCCGCTCTAAAGCGGAGACGTTACCAGGAATGATAATTGACGCTTTAAAACGGGTCGAAGGCGCCTATTCGCTGCTTTTTATCGCCCCTCAATGCCTGGTTGCGGTGCGCGATCCCCGGGGATTCCGTCCGCTGGCCATCGGGAAACTCGACGACGGGGTTGTTCTGGCATCTGAGAGTTGCGCATTTGATATTATTGGCGCCGAGTATATTCGCGATGTCGAACCGGGTGAAATGATCGTGATCGAAAAAAATTCAATTCAATCCTATTTTCCTTTTGAGAAAAAAACACCCAAGTTTTGTGTGTTCGAATATATTTACTTTGCCCGCCCGGACAGTCTGGTTTTTGGCGAATATGTCGATATTATCCGTAAAGAGATGGGGCGCCAATTAGCCAGGGAACATCCTGCCCAAGCCGATCTGGTTATGTCGGTACCCGATTCCAGCAATGCGGCGGCGTTGGCTTATGGTCAATCCCTTAAAATTCCGTTTGAGTTCGGTTTAATTCGCAATCATTACGTGGGCCGGACTTTTATCCATCCCACGCAAATTAAGCGCGAATTTGGCGTTCGCGTCAAGTTTAATGCCCTGGCGCCGGTGCTTAAAGGCAAACGCATCGTGATGGTGGATGATTCGATTGTCCGGGGAACGACCAGTAAAAAAATTATTAAAATGATTCGGGACGCCGGGGCGCGGGAAGTTCATTTCCGTATCGCCTCGCCCCCGATTATCAGCTCCTGTTTTTATGGTGTTGATACGCCTGAACGGGAGAAACTGATCGCTTCGACCTATTCAACGGAAGAGATCCGTAAGTTTTTGGGCGCTGATACGTTGGGTTATCTTTCTGTGGAGGGGATGTTCGCCGGGATCGCGCATTTACCTGCCGACTATTTCTGTCAGGCTTGTTTCACCGGGAAATACCCGACGGAAATTGATCCCGCTTTCGTTAAGGAACGATTCACGCAACCATCATTGATGTTTTAATTTTTTCGCTTGTCTTTTTATTCTTTTTGTATTAAATTGGTAACATGAACCAAAAAGTTGCCTTGGCGCTGAGTGGCGGAGTTGATTCCGCGGTCGCCGCCTGGATGCTGAAACAGCAGGGATACTCACTCATCGGATTGACTATGGCGCTTTACCCTCCGGAATGGGCCGGTGTTTCCATATTCCCTTTTCTGCAGGATGCTGAGCGTGTCGCCGAGACTTTAGAGATTGAGCATCATATTCTGGATGCCCGGGATATATTCCTTCCCGCGGTAGTCGAACCCTTTGTTTCTGCATACCAAAAAGGATTGACTCCTAACCCGTGTATGCGCTGCAATCCGGAGATGAAATTGGGCTGGCTGTGGGAAACCGCGCGCGCCTGGGGGGTTGAAAAAATAGCGACCGGACATTATGCGCGCTGTGTTTTCAATCAACAGAGCCAAAAATTTCTAATTCAACGCGACGCAGGCAATCCCAAAGATCAAAGCTATTTTTTGGCCGGTTTGAGCGATACCCAACGGGATCGGTTAATCTTGCCATTGGGAGGTCTAAGAAAAGAGGATGTCCGGCAAATCGCCCAACGGGAAAAACTCCCGGTCCACGAAAAGAAGGAAAGCCAGGAAATTTGCTTTATCCCCCATAATAAGGACTATAAACAATTCCTGGAGGAAATATATCATTTCAAACCCTTGGAAGGACCGATAAAAACGTTGGATGGCGCAACAGTGGGCGCTCACCAGGGCTATTGGCGCTATACCGTGGGGCAACGACGTGGGTTGTGCGTGGCGGCGGCTGAGCCGATGTATGTCGTCACTATCCAAAAAGAATCTAATACCGTCGTAATTGGACCTAAATCGGCGTTGTATAAAAATGATGTCCATTTCTCAAACGCTCACTGGATTGTTTCCCGTGAACTACTTGAAGGACAATCTCTTGTTTTTAAAATTCGTTTTCGTTCAGAATTATATCCTGGAATCATCGAGACCCGTGAACCCTCTCAGGGAACCGTCCGCTTATTGCAACCGGCTTATGCTGTTACTCCCGGACAATATATAGTTGGGTACCGCGAGGATGATCTGGTCTTTTCGGCAATGATTGTTGGATAATGACAATTAAATGGTTTCACTCTTACTCATGAAAGGTTGAAGGAAACGCGCATGAAGCTGTTAATGATTAGCAATCAGGGCAATTACTCCCATATACAAACCCATATTTACTACATTGCCCGAATTATTCGCAACAATGAAACGGAACTGACAATTCTGACGCCCAATGATGGCGGGTGGTCGCAAAAAATGGCTCAATCCGGTTACCAGGTAACGGTCCTCGATTTTTTAAAATCAAAATTTAAAGCCTGGATCGCTTTTTATAAATACCTGAAACTAAATCATTTTGATGTTATTCATGCCCACGATATTCCGCCTTTTTGGGGAATTGTGGCTCGTTGGGCCTCCAAAACCAGCCGATTGGTTCATACGTTTCATTCGGGAGGAGTCAGCTCCAAGCTGGGCTTCTTAGATAAAATCTCCCTGAGAAAAATGGATCATGTCATCACAATCGCCGCTAATGAGCGTCTTAAATTTATTGAACAGGGAGTTCCCGCTCAATTGCTGGAACATATCCCTTATGGCATTTCCGAACGTTTTTACGTCAACAACATGCCGTACCAAAAAAGCCAATTCAGACGGATGTTTCATCTTCCCGATCGGGGATTCCTGGTTGGAGCGCTGGGCCGCTTTGAAAAAAGAAACGGCTTTACCTATTTGATTGATGCGCTTAATTTATTAAAAGCGGATACCGATGTCAAGCTGGCGCTGATCGGCGATGGCCCCCAAAAAAGTGAACTCATGGAGAAAATCCATCAATGCCACCTGAAAACCCGAATCCATTTCACCGGATTTTGTGATCGTATCTATGATATTATTCCGGCTTTGGACCTGCTGATTATCCCTTATGTGACAAACGAGTACTCAATTATTCCGTTGGAAGCAATGGCGGCTGGAGTTCCGGTTGTCGCCTTCAGCCAACCGTATCTGGAAGATCTTGCGATTGAATTTGAAAGTATTGCCCTGGTGCCGGAAAAGGATACTGAGGCACTGGCTGAATCTATTCGGGAATTGTACAAGGATGAAGCCAAATTAGATTCACTCGCTCTGTCGGCTTTTATGAAAGCCCAGGAGTATCATCAGGAATTAATGATGGAAAAAATCAAAGAGATTTATGGCATTAAAGAGGAATAGCGATGCAGCTTTATCAACTGATTGATCTGGAGCGGATTATTATTCCCCTTAAAAGCCGGGAACGTCATGAAGCGTTCAAGGAATTAGTGGCGGTCATGCCGCAGGAATTGGACCAGGCGTTTATCCTTGAACAGCTTTGGGATCGCGAACAGAAAATGACGACAGGTATCGGATTTGAAGTGGCCATTCCCCACGCGTATATTGATACAGTTGATGAACTGGTTATTTGCGTTGGCATACAGCCGTCGGGAATCGATTTCCAATCGATTGATTATCAACCGGTGAAACTGATTTTTATGAATCTGGCTCCTAAAAATAAACCGGAACTGCATCGGAACTATTTGCAATATCTGTCGCAATTGCTTTATAAAACAGACCAACGCCATTTATTGATGAGTTCGCTGTGCCCTGAGGATTTTCTCGAGTGCCTTGAACTGGTTGAAAATCGGACGTAGGCCATGGTTCCGGATAAAATCAAGACCCGAGAAGCCCTTCGTTCCCTATTGCAACTGAAAAGAGACGAAGGTAAAACCATTGGGTTTACTTCCGGAGTGTTTGATTTGATCCATGCCGGTCATGTCGATTATTTGCAGCAGGCGAAAGCGCAATGCGATTGTCTGGTAGTCGGTGTGAATGACGATGAATCTGTGCGCCGCTATAAAGGCAGCAATCGTCCATTAGTGCCCGCTGAACAACGGATGCGCGTTTTAGCGGCAATGATGGACGTCGATTACGTCTTCCAATTCTCTGAACGCCGCAATCAAACCAATATTGAATATCTAAAACCCCATATCTATTTCAAAGCTGGCGATTATAACAAAGAGCAACTGACATCGGCATCCGTGATCGAAGCGATTGGCGGTAAGGTTATTTTGATACCTGTTATTTACCCGGTCTCTACCAGCGAATTATTACAGCGTCTCAACAGCCATCCTTCGGATCAACCGCATACTGGCTGGCAAATGGATACTGCCACTACCCATGCTCACTGGCAATTGCCAGCGCTGAAAGCGGCTCCCGCTATTTTTTTGGACCGCGACGGCACTATCAATGAAGAAATATCGTATCTCCATGAGCCGGAAAAATTTAAACTGATTAACGGAGTCGGTGAGGGGCTCGCTGAATTACAAAATATGGGATATCGTCTGGTCGTTATTACTAATCAGGCCGGTATCGGTTTGGGATATTTTACTGTTGAAGATTTTTATCGGGTGAACCAAGCGATGTTTAAAGCCCTCAAACCATTTGGCGTTAAAATTGATCGTATCTATTTTTGTCCTCATGGCATCACAGAGAACTGTCCCTGCCGCAAACCCAATATCATGTTACTCGAACGCGCGGTAAAAGATTTAAATATCGATCTGGCTCATAGCTTTTATATCGGTGATCAGTCGGTCGATATGGCGACCGCCGATCGGATTGGGATTAAAAAGTTTTTAGTGAACACTGGCTGTAAGGGGCTTGATGGCCATTACTCCAATCGGGGAGATTGGGTGGTCGATTCGATTTTAGATGCGGCGAAAATCATTTTATCCCTGGAACGGAGCGTATAAACGCATGAAAAAAGCAATTCTGATGACGGAATGTGGTACTCTTTACCATGGTGAGACTTTTGGATCTGAGGGCGAATGGGTCGGTGAAATTGTTTTTAATACGGGTATGACAGGATACCAGGAAGTTCTGACGGATCCCTCCTATCGCGGTCAATTGATAGTGTTTACAAATCCGCATATTGGAAACTATGGGGTCAATCCGCAGGATTATGAGTCTGATCATATCTGGGCGGAGGGACTTGTCGCGCGGGATTATCATGAGGGCTATAGCAATTTTCGCGCGGATCGTTCCTTAGGCCAGTTTTTAGCGGATGCCGGGAAAATGGGTATTACTGGTATCGACACACGAAAACTGACGTGCGAAATCCGTGAAAAAGGATCGCTGGTTGGGATTATTTCCAGCGTAACGTTTGATCCCCGGGAATTGCAGAGCAAAATTGCTGAATTCGGCTCCATGGAGGGTAAAGACCTGGTTTCAGATCTCAGGGTCCAACGCCCGGATTATTATCCCGCAGAAGGCTTCAGCCAGAAAAAACGGATCGCCTTGTTAGACTTAGGCTGCAAAGAGAATATCATTCGCTGCCTGACCCGACGGGGCGCTGATATTCATTGTTTCAATCTGCGGTCATCGCTTGACGATATTGCTGCGGTTCATCCGGATGGCATTTTAGTATCCAATGGGCCCGGAGATCCGGCGGCAGTTGCTGTTGCCGTTGATTTGCTGAAAAAACTGATTCCCCTCTATCCGATCATGGGGATTTGCCTGGGCCATCAATTATTGTCGCTGGCCGCCGGTGCGCGCACTCTGAAACTGAAATACGGGCATCATGGCCTCAATCATCCGGTGAAAGATTTGGTTCAGGATAAAATATATATCACTTCCCAGAATCACAACTTTGCCGTTGATCCCGATTCAGTCAATGACGCGGCGATAGATATTACCCATATCAATTTAAATGATCAGACGGTGGAAGGAATGAGGTTGCGCTCCTGGCCGGTATTCTCCGTGCAGTATCATCCGGAAGCTGCTCCGGGGCCGCATGATGCCGAACCGGTGTTCGATCAGTTCTGGTCGTTGATCAATCAATCATAACCATTATATAAACAAAGGATATCAATGTGCCTAAACGAAGTGATCTGCGACGAATTTTAATCATCGGTTCGGGACCGATCGTCATTGGCCAGGCCTGCGAATTTGATTATTCCGGCACCCAGGCCGCGAAAGTTTTAAAAAAAGAAGGATTCCAGGTCATTCTGGTGAATAGCAATCCCGCTACGATCATGACCGATCCTGAACTCGCCGATAGAACCTATATCGAACCATTGACCGTCCCTTTTTTAGAGAAAATTATTGAGCGTGAACGCCCGGACGCAATATTACCGACAATGGGCGGGCAAACTGCTTTGAATTTAACATTGCAGTTGGATCAAGCCGGGATTTTGAAAAAGTACCAGGTAGAATTGATTGGAGCGGGAATTGAGGCGATACAAAAAGCCGAGAACCGCCAGTCATTTGCCGAAACGATGCGCGCCATCGGCTTGCCGATTCCCATCGGCGCCGTGGTTCATTCCATGGTTGAAGCTATGGAATTTTTGAATACGGTAAAATTTCCCTTGATTATCAGGCCTTCGTTTACTCTCGGGGGATCCGGCGGGAATGTAGCCTATAATATGGATGAGTACCGATGCATGGTCGAATGGGGATTAACAGAAAGCCCTACTCGGGAATTGCTCATCGAAGAATCGATTTTAGGCTGGAAAGAGTTTGAGTTAGAAGTGATGCGCGATCGCCGGGACCAGGTCGTGATAGTCTGTTCTATTGAAAATTTGGATCCTATGGGTATTCATACGGGCGATAGCATCACCGTGGCGCCGGCGCAAACCCTGAGTGATATGGAATACCAGCGGTTACGCGATTACTCCATAAGCATCATCCGCGCCATTGGCGTCGATACCGGCGGCTCTAATATCCAGTTCGCCATAAATCCGGCCAATGGGGATGTTCGCGTGATAGAAATGAATCCACGAGTGTCGCGTAGTTCGGCCCTGGCTTCAAAGGCGACCGGGTTCCCGATTGCCAAAATTGCCGCATTGCTGGCGATTGGCTATACTCTGGATGAAATCACCAATGAGATCACCGGCAAGACCCCGGCCTGCTTTGAACCGTCCCTGGATTACGTTGTGGTCAAAATACCCCGTTTCAATTTTGAAAAATTTCCCGATACTCCCCCCATCTTAACCACCCAGATGAAATCCGTGGGTGAAGTCATGTCCCTGGGTCGAACTTTTAATGAAGCGTTCCAAAAGGCTTTACGCTCATTGGAAACCGGTCGCGCCGGGTTCGGCGCCGACGGCAAGGACCCGTTTGCCATTGATAAGATGGATGATAAAAAACGAGCGGCTTTATGTGAAATTCTGCGGGAGCATATTCAAAAACCGTACTGGGATCGCATTTTTTACGTTAAATATGCCTTGGAAGCCGGAATTAGCAGGGAAGAAATCTATCAACTAACCGCTATTGATCCGTGGTTTTTATCGCATTTCGAAAAATTGATCAGTCTTGAACGGGAAATCAGAAGGTTCAATGGACATGATGATGAGATGCCTGTAGAATTACTGCGTCGAGCCAAACAAAATGGATTTTCCGACAAGCAATTGGCGTATTTATTGGGAAGCGATGAGGCGATTATGCGCAATCGGCGGTATGCGTTGAAAATCCGTCCCGTATATAAAATGGTAGATACCTGCGCCGGGGAGTTTGCCGCCCGTACTGCCTACTACTATTCCTCGTACGATGAAGAAAATGAATCCATCCCATCTTCAAAACCCAAAGTGATCGTCCTCGGTGGCGGACCCAATCGCATCGGCCAGGGGATTGAATTTGATTATTGCTGCGTGCATTGTGTGGCCACGATCCGTGATATGGGCTATGAAGCGATTATGATTAATAGTAATCCCGAAACCGTCAGCACGGACTACGACATTTCTGATAAACTCTATTTCGAGCCATTGACGTTTGAAGACGTAATGCATATTGTGGAGCTGGAACAACCCATTGGCGTGGTAGTCCAGTTCGGTGGCCAGACCCCGTTAAAACTGGCGCAACTTCTCAATGCCGCAGGGGTTCCGATCCTGGGAACATCTTATGCCATGATCGATCTGGCGGAAAACCGGGAACGCTTCGGCAAGCTGTTGCGTGAATTGGGAATCGATTATCCGGCCTTTCGAACTGCGATGACGGCCGATGAACTCTTGCGAGAGGCGGAAAGCGTTGGTTATCCGGTACTTCTCCGTCCGTCATACGTTCTGGGCGGACGAGCTATGCGTATTGTTTATGATACTGAATCCTTGAAAGAATATGCGGCGGAAGAGTTAAAAGTGACGCCGGAACATCCGGTAATTATTGACCGCTTTTTAGAAGATGCGTTTGAATTTGATGTGGATGCGATCAGCGACGGGGAGCAGGTTCTCATCGGTGGTGTGATGCAGCATATCGAGGAAGCCGGGATTCATTCCGGCGATAGCGCGGCGGTATTGCCTGCTTACATGATCAGTCCTAAACATGAAATTCTGATTCGCGAATATACCCGGCGATTGGCCCGTCGGCTCAATGTCAAAGGCCTGGTTAATCTACAATTTGCCCTCAAAGATGACGTGCTTTACGTTATTGAAGTGAACCCGCGCGCTTCCCGAACAGTGCCTTTTGTCAGTAAAGCGGTGGGATTACCGTTGGCCCGCATTGCAACCCAGGTGATACTGGGGAAACGGTTGAACGGATTTGAGGATCTTCAGGAACGTATTCCCCCCTATTTTTCAGTAAAAGAATGTGTACTGCCGTTTCATAAATTCCCGGGTACGCCTCGCCATTTAGGGCCGGAAATGCGCTCCACCGGCGAAGTGATGGGCATATCGCCCACTTTCGGCAATGCGTTCGCAAAAGCCCAGTTGGCGGTGCATGACTACTTCCCGGTTGAGGGCGCGGTGTTGCTCAGCGTCCACGACAACGACCAGAAAATGATCGTGCCCATTGCTCGTAATTTCGCGCTTCTCGGTTTTAAACTCTTCGCCACCCGCGGGACGGCCCAGGCTCTCCGTATCCAGGGATTGGATGTGGAAGAAGTGCGTAAAGTGTCCGAATCGTCTCCCAACATCATTGATTATATTCGAGAGAAAAAGTTTGATCTGATTATCAATACTCCCCTGGGCAAAGATTCCCGCCAGAGCGAAGCCAGCATCGGCATCGAAGCCTTTAAGCACCGAATATTGTTAATTACGACGTTGTCGGGGGCTCTGGCCGCTTTATCGGGTATTGAAGCCATGCGCCTTGGACAATGGAATGTTTATAGCTTACAGGAGCTGCATCAAAAACAACCGGCCCGACTGATGGTGTGATCCCTTCAACAGCTTCTCCAGATCATCGCGCCTTTTCTCTTTTCTATAGGGTAACTGGATCAAATTTTTTGGGTAGCTGATAGTTAATAGAATGTTGATGTTGGTTTTACCCTAAAGGTCGAATCGCATACAAAAAAAAAATCTTGCAATTTTGTGGGAATTGTCTATATTGAAACTATGAAAAACTCGGTTTCGGCAACTGACTGCTGGTTTCCTCCCTCAAGGAAATCCTCAGCGCCAATCATGAGCTGTTCCGCGAAACCTGGATATGCGACCAGATCGACTGGCAGGCTCATCCAGTAATCCAAATAGCGCAAAGAGATTAAAATGGAAGGAGTTGGTTATGAAAAAAATTTTGATTATCGGCGGAGTCGCCGGTGGCGCTACCGTCGCGGCCCGTTTGCGCCGCATGGATGAAAATGTCTCTATTATCATGTTTGAAAAAGGGAGCTATATCTCCTATGCCAATTGCGGACTGCCCTATTATATCGGCGGAGTGATCACGGAACGCAACAATCTATTCGTTCAAACTCCGCAGGGTTTTGGGCGGCGCTTTAATTTAGATATCCGCGTCAATCAGGAAGTGATCGCTGTTAATCCGGTGGAACAAACCGTGGATGTCAAGAATTTGAAAACCGGTGAGTCATATACCGAATCCTATGACAAGCTGGTGCTTTCTCCGGGAGCCGAACCCATGCGTCCGCCGATTCCCGGGATCGATCTGGATGGTATTTTTACCCTGCGTAACGTACCCGACACCGATCGCATCAAAGAATATATCGAAAAAAATCAGCCGAAACGGGCCGTAGTGGTTGGCGCCGGCTTCATCGGGCTGGAAATGGCGGAAAACCTGCATCATCTGGGCATTAATGTTTCGATCGTGGAAATGGCGGAACAGGTGATGACCCCGCTCGATTATTCAATGGCAACCCTCGTCCACCAGCATTTGAAAACAAAAAATGTGGAATTTTACCTTAAAGAAGCGGTGATGTCGTTTGCGGATAACGCGGGTAAAATTGATGTCAAGCTGCAAAGCGGCCGGGTAATCGGGGCAGATATGGTCATCCTTTCTATTGGCGTGCGGCCGGACACGAAACTGGCCAAAGCAGCCGGGCTTACAGTGGGTAAAGCCGGGGGGATTGTCATCAATGAATTTATGCAAACTTCGGATCCGTTTATCTATGCCCTGGGCGATGCTATCGAATTTCCCCATCCGATCCTAAAAAAATCGCTCTCGACTTACTTGGCCGGACCCGCCAACAAGCAGGGCCGTATCGTGGCTGATAATCTGGTTTTTGGCAATTCGGAAAAATATACCGGTTCCATCGGCACCGCCATCGCCAAGGTCTTCGATCTGACGGTCGCCGCGACCGGCGTATCGGATAAACTCCTGCAATCAAATTATATCGATTACGCCTCCAGTATTGTTCACGTCTCTTCCCATGCCGGGTATTACCCGGGCTCCACCCCCATGACGATCAAAATCAATTTTGACAAAACCTCCGGCAAGCTCTATGGCGCTCAGATCGTGGGCCATGACGGGGTTGATAAGCGCATCGATCTTTTTTCTCAAGTGATTAAAAGCGGCGGAACAATTCATGACCTGACCGATATCGAACATGCCTATGCGCCGCCGTTCTCTTCCGCCAAGGATCCCGTCAATATCGCCGGTTTTGTAGCTGAAAATATTATCAACGGCAAGGTCAACGCGATCCAGGTGGAAGAGCTGCTTAAACTCAACAGCGATGAAATCACCCTGATCGATGTGAGAACCCCGGAAGAATTTGATCTCGGTACGATCAACGGCGCGATTAATATTGGCGTTGACGATATCAGGGAAAAACTCGCATCCATCCCCAAAGACCGCAAAGTGATCGTTTTCTGCGGTGTCGGTTTGCGCGCCTATATCGCGGCCCGTATTTTGAGCCAGGCCGGCTGCTGCGAGGTCTATAACCTTTCGGGCGGGTATAAGACGTATATTCACTATGTTCAGAAACAAAGCAATGAGGATATCTTCGAGCATGATTTCATCGGCAAGGACGATATTATCTACCAGGCCGATCCGGAACATCTCACGCGAACATGATTTTAATTTGCGCTTCACCCTCCCCCCTTTGAGGGGAGGGGGCAGGGTGAGGGGTTCTTTCTGCAGTGTGAGGGGATTCTTTCTAAAGAACTCCTGTTTTTACGCCAAATAAAAAATTGACACTATCAATAATCGTACAATGTAAAATTTTTTTCCCTGAATTAAAAAAATATCTTGACACGGTTTTAAAAATAGTTTATTATTAGTTTATGGATAAAAAACCGTTAATTATAACGATCATCCGCGCACTGCTCTTCACTGGATTCGAGGGACACGGATGTCGAAAACCAAGGCGGTGTCATGAAAATTAAAGGCGTATCGTTTCTTGCGCTAATGCTGTGGGGGATGTGGCTGATCCTCAATAATTCACTGGAGGCGCAAATTGTAATTTCCGGACTCTTTGTTTCATTATTATTAAGTGTGGCGCTGAACCGATATGCGCTCGATTTTAAGACGCTCCGGTTGACGCCCCGCGCATTTATTGCGCTGATCGGCTTTGTCAGCGTTTTTATCATTGAACTGGTAAAATCGAATATGGATGTGGCCTGGCGGGTTCTTTCGCCCTCTTTGCCCATCAATCCCGGCATTGTGGAAGTTCGCACCAAGCTCACCTCACCACTGGGAAGACTGATACTAAGCAGTTCCATCACGCTGACTCCGGGAACCTTGACGGTAGAAATGACCGGCGACCGGTTGTTCATTCATTGGATCGATGTAAAGGCCGGGGATATGGAGGGCGCAACTCAAGCTATTGTGGCGAAATTTGAACGCTATCTGGAGGTGATTTATGGTTGATATCGTGATCATTTCAGCCGCTATTTTCATCGCGTTAGCCCTGCTGATGGCGTTTATCCGCTTTATCAAAGGGCCGGGCCTGGTCAACCGTGTCGTCGCTTTTGATGTGATGGGTATCATCGCTATTTCCGCTATCGGCTTAGTGGCCCATTGGGCAGAACGCGTTATCTACCTTGATACAGCGCTGATTTATGCCTTTTTGGCCTTTTTAGGAGTTGTCGTGGTGGGTCGATTTATAGAAAGGGGACTCTAATGGCCATTTTATCCCTGATCGGCAGTTTTCTTCTGTTAGGAGGCGCCTTTTTTTTGTTTCTCGGGGCGTTGGGTTTACTGCGTATGCCCGATTTTTTCAACCGCATCCAGGCGGGGACCAAAGCCACTACGCTGGGAACTATGCTCTCACTGATCGGTATCGCCTGTTTGCATCCCGATTGGTGGGCGAAGCTCGCCGTTATCGCGGGTTTCATTTTGTTGACGAATCCGGTTTCCAGCCATGTTTTAGCGCGTGCTGCGCATGCTTCGTCCTTTTATACTAAAAAAATGGAGCGGGATGATCTGCGGCATCAGACAGGGGAAGAGGAGAAAACATGATACTGTTTATCGCTGTGGTTATTTTAGGCGTACTCATGGTCGGCGCGGCCGTTTTTGCTATTTTCAATAATAATCTTCCTTCGGCGGTAATGGCTGCGGGCGCTGTCAGTCTGCTTGCCAGTATTTTATATCTGATATTAGCAGCGCCGGATGTCGCCATGACCGAAGCGGCTATCGGCAGCGGTCTCACTACCGTTATTTTTTTCTATATTCTCAGCCGGATCAAAGGAAAAGACCATGATTAGAAATATATTCATTATAATACTGCTGGCCGGGTTTAGCTTTATTCTGACGCGCAATTACATCGAATATCGGGAGCCGACAGGTCTGGGTGTCGCCGCTGAGCGCTATGCTTCGAGGGAGTTGTCGGAACTCGGGGCGCAAAACATAGTCACTGCGGTTGTTGTTACGTACCGGGGACTTGATACCCTGGGCGAGGTGACGGTACTTTTCCTGACCGCCTCCATTTTGGGTTTTTTCTTGAAACGTCGGCGGTGTTATAGCGGTAAACCATCCAGTGAAATTTTGAAAACGGCTTCCAGTCTTCTATTGCCATTTATTATATTGCTGGGCGTTTATATCGCCATGAACGGCCATTTGACCCCGGGAGGCGGATTCCAGAGCGGTGCCGTTTTAGCATCAGGGCTGTTGCTGATCACTCTTGCCAATCCTGAAAAGGACGGATCTCTATCGCTGTTTTCCAGGATTGAATCCTTCTCCGGCCTGGCCTATGTGGTGGTCGGATTGGCCGGCCTTATTTTAGCCGGTGGATTTCTGGATACGACCTTCGCCGGACTGGGTGTTCCAGGCAATCTAATTTCCGCTGGCGCCATTCCCCTGGTTTCCGTTTTAATTGGCATGAAAGTCGGCGCGGAACTTTCTTCCATGCTGGTGAAAATGAAAAACGCCGAAAGAGAGGAGTGATTGTGGCGCAAATTGGAATTGTTATCGGTTCTCTTTTGATTTTAATCGGCTTTTTCGGTCTTCTCTCCCGCCGCAACCTGATAAAGATGGTGATCGGATTCAGCCTGGCGGATACTGGTGTGCATATTATTATTGTCAGTTATGGTTACATGAAAAACCGGATAGCGCCTATTCTGGATCATGCGGTTGCCGGAAGGGACCCTCTCCTGTCGGTAGTGGATCCCGTACCTCAGGCGCTGGTGTTGACTGCCATTGTGATCGGTTTTGGCATCACGGCGGTGATGCTGGTCTATGTGTTGCGTTTATATGAAAAAAGCGGATCCCTGGCAGTCTCTCAAATCGGGGATGAATTATGATAATGCCGATAACACTAATTGCCGTGGCTCTTGCTGGCGCATTTTTGATTGGGATGAGCGGGAAAAAATCGACACTGCCGGCCGGAGCGTTTTTATTAGCGGCGCTGGCGTCCATGACCGTTTTTTCTGTCTCCTGGACGATCGGTTTTTTAACCGGCGTTTATTCTCAGCCGTTTTTTTTCGCGACTGCCGGTTTGAACGCCCCGTTTTCCATTGCCCTGCGCCTGGGCCGCGAAGAAGCGTTTTTAACGCTGTTAATTAATGTCCTCGCCTTGTGCGGATTGGCCTTTGTCTGGGATTATATTAAACTTCATGGACGATACGTGGCCGTGGTATATCTGCTTTACGCGCTGGCGTTGAATGGAATTATACTGACCCGGGATATTTTTAATTATTTCGTTTTTATCGAGATTAGTTCGATCGCTGTGGCCGGATTCATGCTTTTTTCTCCGGGAGTTAACAGGCAGAAATCCGGATTTTCCTGGCTGGTGGCCACCGGTATAATTTCTGTGATGTTGATTCTCGGCGCCCTTTTGGTCTATACGCAGACCGGGGTGCTGGATATCGATACGATTTTATCGGGCAGTGTTCCTCAGGTTGCCGCGCTGGGTATTGGGGCCTTCTTACTCTTCGTGGCGTTGATTTTGGAACTGAAACCCTTTCCGGCTAACGGTTGGGCAGTGGATTTATATGGAACAGCGCCGGGCGGTATCTCCGCGCTGATTTCAGGCGCTGGGCTTTCCGCCGCTATCTATGCCCTTTATAAACTGCTTCCCATCGCCGGATTGTTCTGGTATTTACCAGCGACCGTCATCGGGATTACAACCTTTCTAATATCCAACATCATGGCGCTGGCGCAGCAAAACACCGGTCGTATGCTGGGCTATTCGTCGATTGCCCAGACCGGACTGGCGGTCACTGTGATTGGTCTGGGGCCTGAGTTGGGCGGGAATACCTTTTTTATCGTCGGTTCTTTGACCGTCGTACATGCCCTTGCCAAGGCCGGACTCTTTTGGCTCAGCGAGATGAATGGGTTTAGCCATATCCGCGACTGGGTCGGATTGCGCCGGAAACCCCTGCTGATTTTTGCCATGGGCCTGTTTGTGTTCGCGTTGTTAGCCTTGCCGCCATTTCCGACTTTTTTTGCCAAATGGACATTGCTTTCCCTTCTGGCCGCTAAAGGATGCTGGTTGTGGATCGTCCTGATCCTTTTCGGTTCACTACTGGAAGCCGTCTATCTGGCCCGCTGGTTCGGATATGCGGTGAAAATGGAAGAAAAGAAGGTTTTGCCAACACTATCGGTAACGAAATATATGGCATTAGTAACGCCTGCTACGGCTTTATTGGGACTCTCGCTTTATATTCCACTGCAGGCGGGGTTTGCCGATTTGCTCTTAAAGATTGCCCCGGGAATTATCGCAGTACTGGCGTTTTATATGCTCGAATTTTTACCGGCAAAATTTAAAAACTTGCTATTGATTGGCGCGTTGGGCGCTTATTTTTATCATATTTATCCCCTAATCTTCGAGTTCAGGGTCGTTTTTGCCGTTGTGTTCCTGGGCGGTGGAATCTTGCTGTTGCTGCCG
>CAZWDO010000001.1:5444-39706 GCA_964632485.1 uncultured bacterium | reverse complement strand
AACGGCTGGGCTTTTATTCCTCGTCCGCGCTGATGTATGCCGGTTTGGCGGGTTTACTGACCGCCTCAACCACCCTTGAGTTTTTTCTGTGGTGGGAATTGATGACCCTGGGCAGTTATTTTTTGATCCTGCGGGGCAAGAAATCAATGCCGCACGCCCTGGCATATCTGGTGTTTTCCCTCGGTGGGGCCTATTGTATGTTATCCGGCTTCGTGCTGCTGGCGGCGCACAACAGCGGTTCGTTGGCATTGACCACACTTTCTTCGGCCGGCTCCCTTTCCGGGATTATTTTTACCCTGCTGGTGATCGGCTTCCTCACTAAAACTGCGGCCGCGCCACTGCATATCTGGCTGCCGGGCGCTCATAGCGAGGCGGAAAGCGATGTCTCCCCGGTTGTCTCGGCGGTATTACTCAAAGCCGGCGTGTTCGGGTTGATGATCACTATGCTGGCCATGGGCCCGCAATTTCTGGCTGGTGTTGACCTCTATTATGTATTGGGCTGGCTGGGCGCTATCACTGCCTTGCTGGGCAATTTGATGGCGGTCTTTGAGGAAGATGCCAAACGCCTGCTGGCATATTCCAGCGTCGGGCAGTTGGGCTATGTACTCTTTGCCCTTTCCATGATGAATCACATCGCTTGGCTTACCGCCACAGCATTCGCTCTCAATCACTTCATTTTTAAAGCGCTGCTCTTTCTGGCCGTCGGTGGGGTAGTGATGCGCGTTAAAACCCGCAATATGTACGAAATGGGCGGACTTATCACCCGGATGCCGTTGAGTTTTATTTCGGTGTTAATCGGAATTATTGCCCTTTCGGGCGTGCCGCCTTTGACCGGATTTGCCGGTAAATGGCTGAGTTATAACGCCATGATATTAAGTGGCTGGTATTTCCAGGGCGCCGTAGTCAGCTTTGCCGGCCTGGTGGCGTTTTTATATTGTTTTCGACTGATTTTTACGATTTTTCTCGGTCAGCTCAAGGATAATCACCGTCGGGTGAAGGAAGCCCCGTTTTGGATGCTTCTGCCGCAGATGCTGCTGCTGGGCGTGGTTATGGCTTTCAGCGTCCTCCCTAACTTTGTCCTCAAACCTGTGGGTGATTTCTTGATTCGCTATTTTCCTGAAAATGCCCTGATTTGGCAGGGTACTCTGGCGACCAGTCCGCTGGGTCATTGGGACGGCAAAATGGTCATGATTGTTACCGGTGCTGTATTCTCCACGGTATTCCTCTGGTTGTTGATATTAAACCGCCGGGCCGTTAAAATAAAGCAATTTAATATTGTCTATGCGGCGGAACGTCCATCTCGTCCCGAACTGACCCATTTCGCCTATAATTTTTTCGCGCATTACCGCAAAGCCATTGGGTTTCTCATCACTTCTGCCGCAACCGCATTCTGGAATGGTATCGCTGAAGCATTCCATGCTGTCGCCGAATTTTTACAGCGGCTGCTCGCGGGATCGGCGCAAACCTACGCGATACAATTGGCGCTTTTCATTGTTATTTCCTATCTGTTGACCATTGGAGGCTGATATGGCGCAATTTGAATGGATAAAAATTTTTTACGCCTTCTGGGCGGTATCCCTGGTTCTCAATATCGGCCTGATTATCCAGGGCCTGATCATGAAAATTACGGCAAGGGTCGGCCGTCGGATCGGTATCCGCTGGTATCAGCCCTATATTGATCTTGTGAAGAACTATGCCATGCGGTCGTCAGTAACCCACGGCGTGATGTTTTATCTCGGACCCGTGTTCCGGCTTTCCGGCGGGATTGGTATGTATCTCTTCATGCCGGTAATTTTCGGTTCGCTCTATTTTCAGAATTTTTCGGCATCCGGAGACCTGATTTTGATCAGCTATTTTGTTTTTTTTGGAACGCTGGGTATGGCGTTGGGTGCCGGTGAGGGTGGCCACCCCTATTCGGCAATAGGGATCGGCCGCGGTCTGGCGCAGATGACGGCCGCTGAGGTGCCCATGCTTTTAGCGATTATTTCCCTGGCCGTTCAATACGATACCATTTCAATTACTAAAATAGTCGCGGCTCAGCAGGGGAGTATTGCTAATTGGACGCTTTTTACCAATCCGGTCGCTACCGTGGCGGCATTGCTGGCGATGCTGGGTTCTATGGGCCGACCCCCTTTCGATGTGGTATTGGCGCCCCAGGAAATTCCCATTGGCCCGCCGACCGAATATCATTCGACATTGCTGGCGCTGCTCCAAACCAACCGATCCATTTTTCCAATGGCGAAAATGGTTCTTTTCATTAATCTTTTTTTTGGCGGGGCGACCAGTTGGCCGATCCTGATTATTAAAATATTTGTGGTGTATATGTGGCCGGTATTTGTCGGCGCCTCGTTCCCCCGTTTCCGTACCGATCAATCGGTTCGCTGGTTCCTGCGCGTCCCGGCGCTGATCGGTATTTTGGCTGTCATTCTTCAAAGGGTTAAAATATGAGCATGGACGATCTGAAAAAACGCAATGTGATCGGTCCCGACGGCGAACCATTCGAGATCGATCCTCTGGCCGACTATTTCTGTACCGAAAAACCCCACCCCGAACCGGCTGCGACCGCTATATTGGAAAAATTCCTAAATTGGGCGCGGGCCGAATCCCTCTGGATTCTCGGTTTCGGCACGGGCTGTGGCGCCATTGAAATGCGTCCGCTGATGACCCCGCGCTACGATGCCTATCGATTCGGCATCCAGTGGCGCCCCACTCCACGACAGTCCAATCTGCTCATGGTTTCGGGGTATCTTTCGGTCAAAACCCTGAAACGTGTGATCCGCAGCTATGAACAGATGCAGAACCCTAAATTCGTCCTCGGCTTAGGCAGTTGCACCATCAATGGCGGAATGTACTGGGATAGCTACAACACCATCAACCGACTCGATCATTACCTGCCGGTCGATGTCTATGTCGCCGGTTGTATGCCGCGGCCGGAAGCGCTGCTAGCGGGATTCGAAAAATTGAAAAGTTTGATCAAAGAAGGCAAAGGCGAAGGCGCCAATGAATATATAACCCGTCTGGACTGGTATAAAGCCAACCAGAAAAAAATTATCCGCGACTGGGATATGCCGGATTACAACTGGTAGGGAGGCGATATGGAAGAAATTTTAAATAAAATCGGCGAACGATTTGCCATCAGCGCGGTTTCTCGGGCGCGTGAAAACCTATTCTTCTGCAATGTGGAAGCTGGACACCTGAGGTCCGTACTGCTGCACCTGCGGGATATCGAACTTTTCGGCCATTTGGTGTTGATCACCGCGGTTGATCGGATCGAAGCGAATCGCTTCCAATTGACCTATCTTCTGCATAGCTATCAAACCCATCACGATATTGGTATCCGGGTTATGATCGACCGCGACCGGGCATCGATGGAATCAGTTCATGATCTATGGAACACCGCGGCTACGTATCAGCGGGAACTCAAGGAAATGTTTGGAATCGATTTTCCCAATAGTCCCCGGGTGAACGAATCGTTCATCCTGGAAGGCTGGCATGAGATTCCGCCCTATCGCCGCGATTTCGATACCCGGAAATATTCAGAAGAAACCTTTTTTCCGCGACCGGGTCGGGAGACCCATGATCCGGCGGAATACATGAAACAGCAATTGTACGCAGAGGAAGATCAGACATGCTGACCTTGAAAGAAGACCGTTCCCAATTTCCACCCCGCCGTTCAGACGGCGCTTTTGAAATTGACCTGGAAAGTCAAAAATTTATCCAAATCTGGCAGGGGCCCCAACATCCGGGCATCACCGGCAATATGTCGCTTGAACTGATCATCCAGGGCGATGAAGTGATGAAATGTACGACACACGTTGGCTATTTGCATCGTGGTTTCGAAAAACTAATGGAACGGCGTAAATATATCCAGTGTTTTCCCTTGGTCTGCCGAATTTGTGTGCCGGAACCCGATTTCAATGAATACTGTTTCGCGGCCGCGGTTGAGGAATTGGCGGGTATCGACGTGCCGGAACCGGCGTTATGGCTGCGAACTCTGACGCTGGAAATGGCCCGTCTGAGCAGTTACCTCATGTGGATCGGCGGCGCGGCGGGTTCCTTGGGAATGGGCGCGCCCGGCCAATGGACCTATTATCTGCGCGATTATATTCTCGAACGGTTTGAGGAGCTTTCCGGCGGCCGCATTTATCACATGTACATTATTCCGGGCGGCGTGCGCAACCGATTGCCCGCTGGATTTAAAGAACGCCTGCTCGATAATCTGGACGAAATCGAACGCGTGATGCGTGATATTGAAAAAGTGATGTTCAATAATGTTATTTTTAAAAAACGGACCATTGGACTCGGTTATATCGATCCGGCCTGGATTGAGCCTTACGGTATTACCGGTCCCAATGCCCGCGCGGCGGGGGTCGCGCTTGATGTGCGGCGGAATACGCCCTATTTAAAATACGCCGGGCTGGATTTTGAGCCGGTAACCGCAAGCGATAGCGATGCTTATACGCGGGCCGATGTGCGCCGTCGCGATCTGTTGATGACGGTGGGCCTGATCCGTCAGATACTTGCCAAAATCCCGCAAGACGGTGAATTTATTGCGCCCTTGCCCAACGTACTGAACTGGAAGATTCCAGCGGGAGAAACCTACGTGCGTAGCGAATGTACTCGGGGCGAATATGGTTATTACATGGTGTCGGATGGCACCGAATATCCCCGGCGGGTCAATGTGCGTGGTCCCAGCTATACCCACGCGATCGCCTTGATGGAAAAACTGGCGGTGGGAGTCAATATCGCCGATACCGCCGCGTTGATGGTCTCCCTGCATACCTATCCCCCGGAAATTGAGAGGTAGCCGATGAAAATTCAGGAATTACTGCAACCTTTTTCGGTTTGGAAAAATATCATCAAAGAACCGGTCACGATCCGCGAACCCCTGAAAAATATAGCGGCGCCACGTTATCGTGGGTTCCATAAAAATGATATTGAAAAATGTATTGGTTGCGGAACCTGCGAGTCGATTTGCCAGAATGCCGCCATTGATATGGTTCCGGTGGAAGGAGTGGCCACCCGTGATGGTGATAGCGGCCTGCGGCCCCGCATTGATTATGGCCGTTGCTGCTGGTGCGCCTTGTGTGTCGATATCTGCGCCACGGGTTCGCTGAATATGTCCAACGAATTTAAATGGATCGAAACCGATCCGGAACGGTTCCGGTTTGTGCCCGGGGCCGATAAAAAATCCTGGGATTCTGACGAAAAAGGCTATTCGCGTCCGGAAGAGGGCTATAGTCTGAATCCCCTGAATCGAGTGGTAATGACGGAACTGCGCCCCTCTGAACGCGCCGCTTCATTTATTGAAATCGTCAGGGGCTACAGTCGGGAAGAGGCGCTGAAAGAAGCCGACCGCTGCGTTTCCTGCGGATTATGCGTTGCCACCTGTCCCGCTCACATGGGTATTCCGGAATATATTAAAGCCATTCGGGAAGATGATCTGGAAACGGGCTTGAAGATTTTATATGAGACCAATCCGCTGCCCGAAATCTGCGGCCGGATTTGCACTCATAAATGCGAAACCGTTTGCGCAATCTCCCATCGGGGTGAAGCGCTCTCCATACGCTGGCTCAAACGTTATATTGCCGACCAAATACCCCGGGAACGGTACCCGGAAATTCTTTGTTCGGGGGAACCCTCCACCGGCAAGCGGGTAGCCATTGTGGGCGCGGGGCCGGCCGGGCTTTCTGCCGCTTATTATCTCGCCCAACTCGGATATGGCGCAACAATTTTTGAGGCGCTCCCCGAATCCGGCGGGATGATGCGTTACGGCATCCCCGAATACCGGCTGCCCTATGAACAATTGGACAAAGACGTAGAGTATATTGTCAGTCTCGGTGTGGAGATTGTTGCCAACACGCGCGTTGTCGGCGGTACGGAGACGCGGGGTCCTGGCGAGCGCTCTCTCTCCTTGCTGCATGAGGAATATGATGCGGTGTTTGTTGCCACAGGTCTGCACCTTGGCCGGAGTACTTCGGTGCCGGGCGCGGACCACAAACACGTATTCCAGGCCATCGATCTGCTGCGGGAGGTCACAATGGGCAGGGAAATAATGGTGGCTGAACAGGTTATAGTGATCGGCGGTGGCAATGTGGCGATGGATATCAGCCGTACCTTAGCGCGTCTGCAGAAGCAAAAATTCGGTAAAGTCGGGGTGATCACCGTTTCGCTGGAAAGCGAAGAGATCATGCCTGCCGATCGTGAGGAAATCATCGAAAGCCGGGAAGAAGCCGTCCAACTGGAACCCGGCTGGGGTCCCCGGGATATTGTGATCGAAAACGGTGAAATAATGGGCTTGAATTGTGTGCGCTGCGTTTCCGTGTTTGATGACCAGGGCCGGTTCAGTCCGAAATTCGATATAAACAAAAAACAGTTTTTCAAGGCGGATATGGTCGTGGAATCGATCGGACAGCGGATGGATTTAGGCTATCTTGAAGGGCCGTTTAAACAACAAATCACGATGGATAGCCGCGGACGAATCCAGGTCGATGGCGGGTACCGGACATCGCTGCCCTGGCTATTCGCCGGGGGTGATATTATTGAAGGGCCGGATGTTATTCACGCGATCGCTAACGGCCATAAGGCCGCGAAAGCTATCGATAACTATTTGCGGGGAAATGAAAAATGAAAGATTTTACCATACGGGAGATTATTGAATACTCCGAAAAAATCGAACAGGAAAGCTACCTCTTTTATACGTCAGCGGCGAATCAGGTCATTGATCCTGAGACGAGCGCCCTGTGCCGCACCCTGGCTGAAGAGGAAGTGAAACATTACAACCGGTTGAAGGCATTGTTGAATGAAGCGGCCATCCCTCGCGAAGAGTTTGATGCCCGGTTGTCATTGGATGTCGATCTGCATGCGAGGAAGGTTAATACCCATGAAGTCTTTGCCGATGCGTCGCCCGCGCGCGCGCTGGAGATTGCCTATGAGCGGGAAACCAACACGCGCGATTTGTACCGGATGTTTCTAAGCTTTACCGATCTCAACGAAACGGTTATCGACGTATTCAATCAACTCCAAGCGCAGGAAGACGGCCACGCCGCCCGCATTAAACTGTTGATGGAAAAACTGGGACAATAGCATACATCGTACCGTTTGCGGGGACTATCGCCAATTTTTTCCCGGCCCTTAGGGCGGGGAGCATGGTCTGAGTATCTTTTCAGATTTCGATTTTAAGCGGATCCGCCTCCGATGACGATACCCTCCATTCCTCTTTTTCTTCGTCAAATTCTGCGATTTTGTCAAGTTGCATTTTTATGTATTTCCCTTTTCCAATAACGGCGACATCGCCATTTTTGAGCAATATCTCACCTGTGCCTTCAAATATTCTGCCCGAATCCCGCGTGATCCGTCCGACGACCCGTAACTCTTCGTTCAATGGTACCGGTTTTTTATATTTCAAATTTAACTCCACCGTCATGCCGAATAAATTTTCATAATTAATCATGATCGCCCGTCCGATGGTTTCGTCTAATATGGCACCGGCTATCCCTCCATGCAGAATTCCGGGATAGCTTTGGTGTTCATCGAGCGGTTGGAAGATCGCCACGACTTCATTGTTCTCCAATTCATAAAATGCAGCTTTTAACCCCAATTGATTTTTTAAACCGCATACCAGACATCGTTTACTATTCTGTTGTTTTTTAATAACTTTATATTCCATCATAACTCCTCATTTTTCAGCATTTCGAAATAAAAATCATCCTCATCGCTAATACGTTTTTTAAATTCCGCTTGGTTGAAATGCTGTACTTCAGCGGAGTATTTTGACTTCAGTTGGGTTGACGCGGGAGTGGATTCTGGTTTTAAAGCCAGATACTGGCGCACCATTTTCCGCAGCTTTTTTTCATCGATCGGTTTGGAGAGATAATCATCCATGCCGGCGTTTAGGCATTTTTCCTTCTCGCCGAGCACCGTTCCCGCTGTCAATGCGATGATCGGCACATGTCCGCTGCCATCTTCTCGTTCCAATTCCCGGATCGCCTGTGTGGCCGAATAGCCATTTATAGTGGGCATCTGAATATCCATCAAAATCAGATCTGGACGAAAATTCCGATACTTGTCGATAGCTTCCCTGCCGTTGACGGCATCAATTTGTACGGCCCGTGGAAGCAGTTTTTTCAGCATAATCTTGATCAATTTAAGATTGACAAAAATATCTTCCACTACCATCACAGTGGCTTCGCACTCGCAAAGCGCTTGCTTTTCATCGAGACTGCCCGCTTCTGGGTTGGGAAGAGAGTTAGAGATCGTCCCAGCTTTAAACTCCGTTTCGATTATGAATGAAAACGTGCTGCCTTTGCCGGGTTCGCTGATCAATTCGATTCCCTTCCCCATTTTCTGTGCGAGTTTGTTGGATATGACCAAGCCGAGACCGGTACCGCCATATTTACGAGTGGTGGACGCATCCGCCTGGGAAAAAGCCCGGAACAGTTTCTCTCGGTTCTCCACTGAGATTCCGATTCCGGTATCGCGCACCGAAAACTTAAATTCGCCCCGCGATTGATTCGTCTCGTTGATGGAAAAAGAAACATTGAGTTCAATGAAGCCCTTTTCGGTGAATTTCACGGCATTGCTGAACAGATTGGTTAGAATTTGCCGCAGACGCACCGGATCTATAACCGCGAAATGGGGTAGATTCGGGTCCAGGTTAATGCGGAGTTCCAGGTTCTTTTTAGCTGCGGAAAATCGCACTATTTCCCCTGTTTTTTCGATCAGATCAATCAGGTCGGTTTCGATTTCTTCCAACTCCAACTTTCCGGCCTCAATTTTGGAGAAATCTAATATATCATTGATAATTTCCAGTAGCAGATTTCCTGAATTGTAGACATGGCGGGAGTATTCCTGTTGTTTATCTGTTAGCTTCGTATGCAGCAGCAGATCAGTGAAGCCAATGATTCCATTAAGCGGGGTGCGAATTTCATGACTCATATTGGCCAAAAACTCGGATTTAGCGCGATTTGCATTCTGCGCTTCATCCCTGGCGTGAATTAGAGCGCTCTCGAAATCCTTGCGCTCTGTGATATCCGCCACGACGCCGGTCAGCATTCCGGGCGTTCCCTCTTGTGTGAGGGAGGTTACGATTCCAATATCCTGAAACCATTTATAAGTCCCCATGGACGTTTTAATCCGGTAGTCCACTTTGTAAATAGTGGATTGGCCATCCAGACAATCCTGCATACTCTTCATCATGGGTGAATAATCGTCGGGATGCACCAATTCGGTAAAATGGGTATAGTGGGTAAAATTTTCCGCTGCATAACCCAACATTTTCGTTTTTTGTTCATTGAACCAAACCTCACCGGTGATGGCATTCAACTGCCACCAGGCGATGTTTCCCGAGCGCATAGTCGCTTCCAATCGGTTTTTATAATCCTCCAGTTCCGCGATTTTCTCCGCCAATTGATGGTTCGTCTCCTTGAGTTCATTGTTCAGGCGCTCGGCCTCAGCCTCATGTTCTTTTTCCCGGGTCAGATCGACAATGGCGCTGCGAATGATCTTTTTTTCCCCGCTTTGCCAGATATTGCTCTCAATCTTAACAGGATATTCCTTTTCTGTACCTCGGATCACCAATTGGCAACTTTGGGGCAGGCGGCTTTTCATCAAAGACTGGATATGAAAATGAAACGTGTCCTGAGTCTCTGGATGAATGAAAGCAGTAACGGAAACGGGTTGCGAGCCATGGCGGTTCATACCCGACATCGCGGCGAAGCGGCGGTTGACCGATTCGATGATTAACTCGGAATTATAAATGACATAACCAATGGGAGCGTTGTCGAACAGATCGATAAAATGTTTTTGCGAAATTTCCAAATCCTGACGAATGCGATTCAATTCATCATTCTGGAAGTGCAGCTCCTGATGGTAGATACTGAGCTCTTCCAGCAGTTCATCAAGGTTTTTTCCCACAGGGGCTATGCCATGATAACGATCGTGCAGGGTATCCGCTAAGCGTTGTTTGATGTAGTCGCTGGGATCAACTTTCAGGTCCTTCATTCATTACTCCTATAGTAAAAACAGCTCCTTTAAACCTATTATCTTCACCCTGGATTGGGCTGCCATTAATGTTCAACAGACGAGATTTTTTTCCTGGCACTTCGATATAATGCTGAAAATTGAATATTTCCCGACCAGATTCCCGGATTACGGAAAAAGGAAGCTGTTCTGGCGGAATTGGATTCCCGTTCAGATCGCGAATGATCCAGGTATCGGCGTTATAGGTGCGGTTTAGAATATCCCGGCGGTTCAAACCGAAAATCCTTTCCGCGCGTTTATTGGCATAAATTATCCAACCGTCGTGATCCACTATAGTCTGAGCGATTGGGCTATTATTCAGAAACGTTTCAAACAGTTCCTGGCTATAGCGCAGATCATTCTCTAATTTTTTCAACTTGCTGATTTCGATAACGGTGCCTATCAATTTAAGCGGTTTGCTCTCAGAGTCCCGTTCCACGATCGATCCCCGATCGTAAAACCATCCATAGGCGCCATCCTTGCGGCGAATCCGGTACATCAAGTTCCATTCCTCGCTCAACCCTTCCAAATAATCCTGCATGGCCTGCATGGTAAACACAAAGTCGTCAGGATGGATCAATTTGCATATTTCATGGACGTCAGTTGGAAATTCATCAACCCGATAGCCCAGCATGATGGCTTTGCGTTCATCGAAAATGACCTGCCCGGAACGCACGTCCCACTCCCACCAGGCCATTTCGCCGATTTTCAGCGCTTCCGTCAACCGTTGCGATGCCAAATCCGCGCGCACGGTTTCCTTCTTCAGGCTGGTAACGTCAACGAATGTAAGCAGCACGCCCTCTACGGCGTTGAATTCGGTGCGATAGGGACGAATGCGGATAAAAAACGTTGAACCCTGAGGGAAGACAATTTCCTCGTCAATAGGCTGGAGTGACTCCGAGACGTGCATGATTTTCTCAATTAGGGTATCGACATGGGAAAGGATTGAAATATGTGAGATAGGCCGGCCAATGTCACTCTGGCGAATATTGGTAATCTGGGTCACCAGCGGCGTGATCTTGCGGATGCATAGGCTGCGATCCAGATAGAGCGCTCCGACTTCGGTGTTTTTCATCAAATTGTTGATATCGTTGTTCAATCGGGTCAATTCATCGATTTTGAGTTGAAACTCCGAGTTTACTGTATAGAGCTCTTCGTTCACCGATTGCAGTTCCTCGTTGGTGCTTTGCAGTTCCTCGTTGGAAGCAATCAATTCCTCGTTACTGGATTGCAATTCCTCGTTGGAAGTCTCCAGTTCCTCAATCGTGGCCTGCAGGCTTTCCTTGGTGGATTGCAGTTCTCGTTCCAAATCCGCGACTTTGTTCAGAAACTGTTCATCAAGTTCTATCGGTTCCGGCTTGACGTGCTCTTTTTTCTTTCCTGGCTCCTCCAATCGGAAACTCAACATATAGTAGGTTGACCGCTCGGTGTTCAACTGACGCCCTTCGATCACAATCTTTTGCGTCTCGAAGCCTTTCATACCTATCAGGCTTTCCATGATCATTTCCTTGCCGTTGCGTTTCAACTGTCTCAGCAACGTGCTGACAAAAAGCGACAGATCGTGGGGCAGGTTGGAAAGCAGATTTTGGGAAAACCGTCCTGGCTGCGGTTTAATAAACCGGCTGGTATCGTTGATCACATGAAGAATATTGTCACTGGTATCGATGATGACCGAGGGCGGCAGAAAGGAATTCATTACCAGATTGATCAACCCGTCAAAGCGTACGTTATCCAGCGCATGCGTCTTTCTCAGCAAATTCCGATCGAATTCTGGTGTCATCATGCGGGGAAGCGGCATATCCTTGATAATCGGTGGCGAAAATCCGATCTTGTAGCGATAGATTTTCCATTTGGCATCCAGGCAGTCGAATGCCAGGCTCATTTCTCCGATGGTCTCGCTGCTTCCCAGAAAGATATAACCATCGGGATTAATGCTGTAATAAAACATTGAAAGCATACGAGTCTGAACCTCGGGTTTGAAATAAATGAACAAATTGCGGCACACCAAAAGGTCGATTTTGGAAAAAGGTGGATCGCTTAAAAGATTATGCGAGGCAAAAATAATCATTTTGCGAATCGTTTCGTTGATCTGGTAGCCGTTTTCCTTGCGATGGAAAAACTTGGTCAGAAAAACGGGGTCCACATCCAACACGATGCTGTCGGGGTAAAAACCGGCGCCTGCCAGATCGATGGAATGGCGATCGATATCGGTTGCAAAAATTTTCACTTCGCAATTCAACTTGTTTTTGTCCAAATATTCACTGATCAGAATGGCCAGTGAGTAAACCTCCTCACCGGTAGAGCATCCTGCAGACCATATACGACAAATACTTTTAGTGGAAAGATTGGGCAGGATCAGTTTAGCAATGGCATCGAAAGCTTCCTGATCGCGAAAAAAGCGAGTGACACCGATCAATAATTCCCGATAGAGCGTGTCTTTTTCCTTGTCGGATTCGGCAAGAAAAGGTAGGTATTGCTCCAGGCTATCGAAGCGATTGATGCTTAAACGTCGTTCCAGTCGCCGGATAATAGTATTTTCCTTATAATATGAAAAATCGGTGCCGCTGAAATCGCGAAGGATGATGATGATTTTCGTGAGATTATCCAGATTATCCGAAAGCAGGTTGTCGAGTGCCTGGCTTTTTTTGACGAACGGGTGTTTGATGAAATTGATCAGTGCCTCAGGCATTTTCGCTGGAATGAGGATATAATAAACCAAACCAGTGGCGATCGAGCTTTTGGGCATGCCGTCGAATTTGGCGGAATGCTCGTCCTGCACCATGATCATGCCGCCGGCTTCCTTGATGTCCCGCGTCCCCAGCGTTCCGTCACTGCCGGTGCCCGAAAGAATCACACCAATGGCATTTTTGCCCTTGTCGGCGGCCAGGGAACGAAAAAAGATATTGATGGGCAGATTGGGGCCTTTTTTATGGTTTTGTTCTTCCAGGTACAACTTATCATGAAATATTGTAATATTCTTGCCTGGGGGAATCAGATAAATGTTGTCGGCTTTTATGGCCATATTGTTTTCTGCGATCTGGATAGGGATAACAGTCTGACGCGCCAGTAATTCATCCATCATACTGCGATAGTCCGGGGAAAGATGCTGAATCACAACAAAGGCGATACCAGGGGCAGTCGGCATATTCTTGAAGAATTCCTGGAGCGCTTCCAGCCCCCCGGCGGAAGCTCCGATTGCCACGACCACCAGATTGCTTTCAAATAGTACTGGTGGATTCTTTTTTCGGGATATTTTTTTTGTTTTTTTTTCCTGCATTGATATCAGCTCCTCTTGGAATATAACCTTCAATCAAGGTCATGTTTGCCATTGTGGATGACCTTGCGATCTTTTAATATAACTGATCGACAGTAATTTGGTTCCGATTTTCGTTGAGAAAACATTTCACCTATATTTTTTTTTGATTTCGGCGCATTCAACGCTTTCAGCGAAAAAAAAACTGCATCCCGCATTGAAAACATGTCGTTTAGTATCCATTGGCTGGCGCGCTGAAATCGTAATTCCTCAATTGTGTATATCCTGTGTACACCAATCAGGGGTTCTTTATGCGCATGACTGGCAATCGCCAGCGCGAGCCAGACGAACCAATATCAAAATCTTTTCATAAAAATCTCCGAAAGATGTTGAAAGCTGTCTGTTTTACACTATTCATGGCTTTCGCTTCTTCACATTTCACAAAATTTCATGCTTGCGGATGGTTTCCTAATTTTTATGTGAGGTTTTCGCGCCATTCTTGACAGGTGAGGATGGAAACTCCCATATTTTGCATATCCAGAAGATTAGCGGCATGAATTTCTGACGTTTTGGCTGCGGTGGCGTCACTCAAGACCACCGTGTGAAAATCGTAGCCAATGCCGTCGACGACCGTAGATCGTACGCAATTGGGCGTTTGCACTCCACAGACGACCAGTGTTTCAACACCTAAGCGGTGAAGTATCAGTAGCAAATCGGTTTGGAAAAATCCGCTGAAACGGGCGCCGCGAACCTGGTATTCGCCGGCAATCGGTCTCAGTTCCGCGACGATCTCCGCTCCAGTACTCCCTTCGACTAAAAAAGGCTCTCGCTTGAAAAGCTCGAGACGAAAGCGTTCCACATCCACTCCGTCAGGGCGATGAACACGTAGCTTGTGAATGACTGGAATTTGTTTTTCCCGACAAAAGTCTAAAACCCGACGAATGGCCGGCGCCACCGATCGTCCGGTGGGGACCATGTTCATTACATCGTTTTGCATGTCGATGATCAATAATGCAGTTTTTTCATTCCGGTGCATACCTTCTCCTCAGGGTTGGGGGTTCAAGTCCACCTTTTATGGTGCGATCTGTTTTAACCATGCAATTCCACAATCGCGCCCAATTCTCCCATAAAATCCGATCCAGTCGATACGGTCCTGTTCTATGGGAGGGACCACTTCTATAACGGGACGATCGACAATATCCGCGACCTGCAGGTCGGTCAGGCGCTTAAAAGCCGGGTTGGCTTCCAAAAACCGGTAATCGATCAGGGCTCCCTGAGCATTGGGAATTACTTTATAAAATTTATAGCCAAAAAGTGCGCTTTGGATCATACTTTGGTAATGATCCGGGGTCATGTTATCCTCCGTCCAGATTGACAATGCACCATCGGTATTCAATCGCGATCAGGGGAAATCGCTCCTATTCAATTATAGATTGATTTGGTTAAATTGTCAAGTGATTTTTGTCATATCTAAAAATTGCGTGTGGCAAATAATTTATGTTGATAACTCAACGCTCACAATCATGTGCCAGCGCCCTGGTCATTGCGAGCGTCTCCGGCATCCACTAACCCCGACACTTCCAATTTTCCCCCCAATACCCTCTCCTTAGCGACATCCATGTAATCGATTCTGTCATTCCTGCCTTTCCCCTCTGTCATTCCTGCGTAGGCAGGAATCCACAATTAAAAGCTGGATACCGGATCAAGTCCGAAACCAGCATCAACGGCGGGATAGTCAAAACAAATTCACCTGGACGATGTGAGACGTCGTTGAAAATTGTAATTCCACCCCGCTGACGAGAGTGGTTAAATTTGATAGAAAGTCTTTTTATTAAATTGACTAGAAAAGTGTTAAAACATATCCGAGTAGAATCCAAAGTTGAACTTAAGCAACATGTTTTGCAATGGATTGGGGTCAATTGCAATCATGGACACGGTTTGATTATTTTTCATAATCTGTTCCTTTTTTTGCAATATAACGATAGCACAAAAAATTTGTCAACAATAAAAAATAGTCGACAAATGGCTGCTAGTTCGCTATATTGATTTGAGAAATTTTTAAATTATGATACTGTTAGAAATAATCTTTTAACGATTATAGTATGAGGGGAGGTTAAAAGTATGATATTTCCGCTATTTCGTAAAATAAATACTATTTGGCTTAGATACCAATATTGTCCTGCATCCTTACAATTGTTAGGTTAAAGGAGACTCTCATTTGTTATGTAAAAGGACATATATGCAAGAAACATTATGAACGAAACATTTGAGAACTGAATAAAAATCAAGGGTTTTAGCAAGGAATAGACAATGGCGGAGCCAATTGAAAATAAAGTGATCGCATCAATCAAAGCAGCGGAAGAGCTATACCACCGTCTTGTATTGATAGTTGGCAAATGCGGGACAGGCAAAACTACCGTTATTTAGAATTTGGCAAAACTGCATCATACCGACCCTATTAATCAGGAGTTTCGTAAAAATTAAATTTTCTTTGGCAAGTTATTTTTTTGCAATGGGTTACAAAATGAAGTCTGTGAGGGTATTTTTATATATAAATAAACACTGACAAACAATTGATTGATTGTTATATTGTAAGTATGGGACGAATCACAAAAAAGCTGAACAAACTGAAGCAAATTGACCGTGAATACTCGAAATGGCGCTATACGGATCGTGAAGAGATTGTATTTAATCGGAAAGCCAGGGTTGTGATGACCTATTCCGAGATAGAAAAAAACCATCAGTTGCGCTCATTTGAAAATCGGATACTTGAAGTTCAACGGCTGATCAAGGAAGAGATTCGCGGCAAATCGAAGAGCAGCGACGACAAAATCCGGACACTCTATATCAAAAATTCGAAAGCCGAACGCTACCTGGGATATAATCTGCTATGCAACGATGATGAACGGGAAATTCACTTCAAGGTGAAAACCGAAGCGATCCAAAAAAAGAAAGAATTTGGAAAACGCTTGTTGTTCAGCTACGATCTGAGTATGTCGGCAGAGGAAATGATCCGATTATATCATGATAAATACAAAATCGAAGATCTATTCAGAAATTTTAAGGGCGGGGATATTGTCGATTATACCCCGATCTATCATTGGACTGATTCGAAAATCGTCGTCCAATCGTTTGTCAACGTGTTGGCTTATCTGCTGATCAAGTTGGTGGAAAAGAGCAGCAAGGACAGCGGGATCGAAATGAGTATTTCAAACATTGTCGAAATACTTGAGGAGATAGAAGAAGCGGTGATTATTTATTCGATGGAATCTACCCAAACCATGATTACCGAACCCAGTAAAATTCACAAACGTTTTATTGAGGAGCTGAATTTGCGCCAGTTCAATACCAGTTGATTTACCCCCACCAATGATAAACTAAATTTTTCATTGGCGTTTAATGAGTTAACTGGTATATTCAACTCTCTATGACGAAACTCCTGTTGAAGTTAGTCGAAACAATGAATCAAATGATTGGCCACAGTATTTACAGGTATAACTGTCTTTTTCACTTCCTTCATATAGTTTGTGCTTGCCCTTACCGCTTCCGTCGGGGTGTTTTGGGCAATACTCCGATGTGAGCTTAAAAATACTTGACTCTTTTGCTCCACAATATTCACAGTAATAATTTGCCATCATTGAATCCCTTTTAATGAATTAACAAATGGATATTATGTTTATTGACAGGTGTAATAAATTTAACCGCACATTGTCTGAATTTATTTACCATAACCTCTTTCTTTCAGAACGTTGGCAGCCGCATATTTTTTTACACCGGATTCAGACTTGTAAATTTCCTTCAATTCATCATCATCCAATGATAGATATTGATTCTCATACCGATTCATATCACCATACATTTGATTCGACTTTTTTTCCGCCATTTCCTGAAATTTATTAAATCCTTTTTCAAGAGTATTCCAAATAGACATATTGTCCACCTTTCCGTTATTTTTGTTAACACAATATACCGCTCAACAAATTTAAAATGATCTTCATACCTCCTTTCATCAATCAATCAATCACCGATCATCTTAACTCAATCGCCGGAAAACACCTCCTTGTTTTAGCTTTTTTACAATATGGGGGTGAAAGACGTCAAATATTGACGCGTTTAAATCCTTTTATTATTTTTTTAAAAAAAACTGAAACTCGACGGCCACTATAAAAAATCAATTTGTCATCCATGGGTAGTCCAATCGACGTCACTCCGGGCGCCGACAGCGTCATTCCGGACTTGATCCGGAATCCATGGGCGCCGCCAGCGTCATTCTGAACTCCATCTTTTTTTTCTTGCATTTTAATCGAAATCGCCTATATTACCTGTATGAAGAAACTCGGCATCGGCATCCAATCCTTTTCAAAATTAATCTCTGAAGGGTTTATCTATGTGGATAAAACTCCCATAATCTATCAATTGGTGACTTCCGCCGGATATTACTTCCTGTCCCGACCGCGGCGCTTCGGCAAATCCCTGCTGGTTTCCACCCTCAAGGAAATCTTCACTGGGAACCGCGAATTGTTCCGCGAAACCTGGATTTACGATAAAATGGATTGGCCGGTTCATCCGGTGATCCATATCGATTATTCGCAAATCAATTACAAAGTTCATGGACTTTCCAGAGGCCTGGAAATCTATCTCAATCATATAGCGGATGAATATCAACTCAAGCTGAACTGCAGCGACCCCAAGGATATTTTGATAGACATGGTGAAAGAGCTTTCCCAACAGGCCAACGTAGTTTTGCTGATCGACGAGTACGACAAGCCGATCATCGACTACCTGACCGATATCGACCAAGCCGAAGCCAACCGCGATATCCTGAAAAACTTCTATTCCGGGATCAAGGGACTGGATGAGCGTCTGCGTTTCGTATTCGTGACCGGGGTCTCCAAATTCAGCAAGGTTTCCATCTTCAGCGATCTGAACAATTTGCGCGATCTGACGCTTTCCAGGGATTATTCGCAGTTGTTGGGTTATACGGAATCGGAAATTGAAAGCTATTTCGACGAATATCTGCGGAGGTTGAGCGATGAGAGCAAGTTGAGCCGAAAAGCTCTCGACGAGAAAATCCGCTGGTGGTACAACGGCTATAGTTGGGATGGTCGGCAGTTTGTTTATAATCCCTTTTCCATCCTGAATCTTTTTGCGGAACTGGATTTTCGGAATTTCTGGTTTACCACCGGCACGCCGACCTTCCTGACAGAAGCGATCCGGGATCAGCAGATTGACGTGGAGAAGCTCTCCCGACTGGCGGTCAGCCAGGCCTTTTTCGATAAGTTTGAGTTGCGGCGGCTGGATATCTATTCCCTGCTGTTCCAGACTGGGTATCTGACCATCAAGGAATATGATGCCGAATCGGGCCGTTATTATCTCTCCTATCCCAACGAAGAGGTGCGGGTGTCCTTGCTGAGCAACCTGCTGGAAGCCTATAGTCACCGGGTTCAGAGCGAAACCGGAAGCTTGATCTTCGGTATGGAAGACTCCCTGAAGAGCGGCGATATGGAATCTTTCATCCAGGCCTTGCGCTCCCTTTTTGCCTCTATCCCTTATCAGATATTTATTGATCAGTTGGAATACTACTATCAATCGGTGATCTATATTGCGCTGAAGCTGGTAGGAGTTCGTCTGGCCTGCGAGGTGCAGACCCATCGTGGGCGGATCGATGCGGTGGTGGAGACGAAAGAGCGGATTTATGTTATGGAGTTCAAAATGGGATCGTCGGAGGAGGCCTTGAAACAGATTGAAGAGCAGGGCTACGCGCAGCCGTATCAATCGGACGTCCGGGAGTTGGTGAAGGTAGGGATTGGCTTTTCGCGGGAAGCGCGCAATATCGCCGACTGGCTTATCGGCTGAGGTCCGGCGTTAATACCCCTTCCCCCTGCCCCCTCACCCTGCCCGTCATTCCGGACTTGATCCGGAATCTATGGACAAAAATGAAAAATTCTCGCTTTCCCGGAATGGCGCAGAATGGCGGGGCTTCCATATATTAATTAAGTCATTATTAAAGATTTGTCAAGGGAGAATTCATTGTTTCGCTTACTATCGATTCGAGCGACATATTCCGCCAAAGAACGCAGCAAACCTCCGGCAGAGATACAACGGCTTCTATTTCCCACAATTATCAACTGTCTTTGCGCGCGAGTCAAGGCAACATTCAACAGGTTTTTCGAACTGCTTCTACTATCGTGAATCCAATTGACAGTCGATTCTGGCATTTTATCGCCAATCACAAGTGAAAAAATCATGACCTTTCGCTCGCTTCCCTGAAACCTGTGAGCCGTGGAAACCGTAATCGCGCCATTTTCACCCGAATATAAATTGTTAGAACGAAGTTCCTCGATAGTTCGTTCCGCTTGCAACCGGAACGGAGTTACAACGCCAATTTCATCATGGCGATATTGTCGCTTTAATAGCAGATGATGGACGATTCTGCCGATTTCTTTGATTTCATCCGGATTATACCAACGTTCATAAGATTTTCCATCAACTTCATGCCAGAAAATTCCATGTTGATTTTCATCCAACGTGCAAATCCGCAGCAGATTGCCATAAAAAAAGCGATTACTGAACTCAATAATATTCGGGTGGCAACGATAATGATTGCGCAACAAAACACGTCGCCCATTAGCCCGAATAATTCGATCGCACGCCAGATCCAACATGCTGACATTTGAATATCCGAACCGTTGAAATTCATCCTCGGACAACGAAAATGAAAACGCCAGCTTTGCATCGATTTCCTTCGGCAGTGTAATAATTGGCGTTAATTGCATTTCATCTCCAATAACGGCACATCGCCTGGAGCGATACAAAACCGGCAAAAACGATCCAACATCAGATTGTGAGGCTTCATCGATGACAGCAAGATCATATATGCCGGCACTCAGAGAAATATATTTTCCTGTGAGTAAACTGGTAGTGGAATAGACCGGGAACAATTTCATGGCATCGTTTGTCATCTTGATATTTCCCGACAAGGAATTTTTAATTCCAGAGATCACATCGTTCAGATTTTTATAGTCAGCTTGATCTTGGAGAATCTTAAGGGAATAAATAAGTTTTTCCTGATTCAATCTTTCCCACTTGTCAAGCAACTCGGTTTCCGAAATTGAGCTCAATTCCATTTGTACCCTTCGATAATCTTCAAAACAAGCTTTAACAGCTTTTAAAAAATTGAGAATACTCAAATCATCCCGGGTATCTTCTGAATATAGAAACGAGATATCAAATGGAAATAAACCGGTTTTTAACCTTGAGTATATATATTCAAGACTTTGCCTATATTCAATCAATTCAAATTCCTGATTCATTAATCTATTCTGTCCAAAATGACAAACAATTTTGGCCATGCGCGAATTCAATTCTTGCAATTGTTCGACTATTGGATATAGACAATTCAAATCAGGAATTATTTTTTTTCCGAGCAGTTGTAAAAGAAAAACCGGCAATTCTTCGCTTAAACGTATATTTACCAGATTATGAAAAAAAGCGACAAATCGTTTTTTTGTCAAAGCATGCCTTAGCGAGAATTTGTTTTTCTTTATGATGCGAAACCGACGTAAAAAATTGACGGAATGCTGTATAACCAGTTCAAAACGATGAATAGCTTGCTTCCAGGCATCCAAATTAAGATTTTGCTGAAAGGGCGCCCACCAGTTTATCGAATTCAGATAGGAATGCTCTTTAAGGATAAAATTCATATCATCGGTCAGTTTCACGATTTCACTGCGAGAGGAAAGCAACGAATCGTATAGAATTTGCCACTCATCGATCCACTTAAGAGCGCTGATTGGCTCATTATACCAATCAATGCGAAAAAAAATCAAAGAATGCTGATCTTTTAACTGTCTGATTTGATTTTGGATTTTTTCGAACTCATCAGTCAATTTCTCATATTGTTGATATTTTTGCTGAATTGCGCTTAATTGAGTATTGATCGCGCTAATTCTCTCAAGCGCTGAAAACACCTCTGCCTTATTTTGGGACTTAGGCGCCTGACATCGATCCAATTTTTCGATTGTCCGTTCATTCTCATCCTGAGTGCCGGTTCGAAGCATTATCGGCGGCAAATCCGCGAAAATTGAGTTCAAGCGATCAACAACATTATTGACAGCCACATTATTGTAGCTTGAAAACAATAATTTTTGCTTTGCAGCATGGCAATTGGCGGCAATATTGATAATCACTTGGGATTTTCCGGTTCCCGGGGGACCAGATATTATCTGAAGCTTGTTCTTTTTGTTCAGAGACAAAGAAATAGCCTTGGATTGCTCGTAATTGGCTCCCACAATGCTTAGCTCATGCGGCGCCCATTTATATGTCAATTCGCTTGCTTCGATCCCATTTAAAAAAGACCAAGCAATATCCTCCGGCCAATTTCCTTGCTTCAGACAATCAGTCCAGTCGTTTTCGATTTTCTCCAGATCACGGATAACATGGGTATAAAAACCTGTCGTCGATATAAAAATAATGGAAACAGGCAATAGCCCTTCACTAAGATACTTGTATTCAAATTTTCTATTTTCATTGAAATTGACAGGCATCTCAATCTGAATATCCTTCAATACACTCTCTATTCGCTCACCTATATCAACAATTTTTTCTTTATCGGTAATATAGTTTTTAATTTCTTCATCCGAATAATATTTGAATTTCTCAATCCTTTTCAGAGCGTATGGATTAATTGTCAATTCATCACGCACCAATGGATTGCAAATATAATGCTCGCCGATCTCCTCCAAACGTACGCGAGTGGTAAAAAGAGGGCATCCCTCCCATTGAAGCTTCGATCTGAAAATACTCCTGGAGACAATGAAAAAATAACCGTAAACCAAGGAATTGGGATTTTGAAAAAACCCGGATGGGATTTCATTTTTGGGAAGGAGGAATTTATCGCCACGATCGAAAAAAAGATTGTTTGAGGATTCAATCGGATAATAAGTGGAGTGTTTATCGAAAACCAACAAGGAACTAAGCATGGATTCGACCATGAGGCATGAACGGTAATAGGCGATCAATCGAACAGGCAAAGGCGCGCCTTTGTAGGCGGAATTGACGGGAACTAATCCCGGGCTCAATTCATTGATTTTTTTCTTGGAGTTGGCGATAATGCTGATATAACCATATCCGGGATTGATAAAAAAGTCTTCTTCACAGCGCAAACGCTCTCTCTTGAGCAATTCCAGCGACACTTCCGGGGCGTCTAATAATCCGGCAATCTTCAAAATAGCATTTTCAGTTAGACAAATTTGTGTTCGACTATCTTTTTTCCGATGCCTGGCTTTTGTGGTTAAACTTTCAATAACTTTACAAAAATCAAATCTGGGATCCGTTTTATTCCACAATTTGCAAACATACGTATTATCCCAGTACAATGGAGGAGCTGCATTGAAAAAGGAACTGTCATCTTCCGAAAAAAGCAGCACCTTACTGGTTAATCCCCATAAGGAACCCTGGCTTATTTCATCAGCGAAAGCGGCTTCGCTTTGAGTAAGAAAGTCAACAAAACATGCCGTATTGTTATCGAGCTGCCAAATTGGGGTTCTGGAAGCTTCAAGAGGGATTTTTTTATTTTCATGCTCTAATTCCCAATTATCCCAATTATATTTATCTTCATCTTCGGTCGGAAACTTAACCTGTCCGATCCATGACTTCATTTCTATTACAGCGATGGCGTCTTTTTTGAAAATAATCATATCGGGGCTGACTTTTTTCTTGCCATCCACGACTTGAGCATTTGCCAGCAAACAAATGGTTTCCCGTCGGGAAAAATGGTTGTCGAGCAGATCGACCATCCGATAAAAAGCCATCCGTTCATGCGTGTAATCAAAATCGCTATGTCGGAAAACATGAAGAGGCATTGTCAGCGCTCCATTACAATTAAATCAGGTCGAGTAAATTCAATAAAAACAATTGTATGCGCTTTTCGCTGAATCATCCAGTTGATCCGGATTATTCCATTCCGGAACAGCGGTTTGGGACTGGCACCAATGCTTGCCCAACATGGGCAAAAAACCCCAATTTTTACAGCCTTCGCACATCAATCCGATACAGATGGTATGATTGAGCCGATCGTTAATGTCCACTCCCAACAATTTCGAATATGTGGGAATGGCGAAAAAATTCTCCCACGGGTCGAACCAAAGATGAAAGTATCTGTCATTTTTTCGCATCACTTTGATGAAACGCGCGCTTTCATCGCGGCTGAGATTGATCAAACCCGACAAAGTGTCCAGCGTATGCTTATGCAAAGGGCTGATGCTGATCAGATTCTTGAAAACATCCCGTAACCGTGAGTTTTCATAAGGAAGTTTACTTTTAATCGCCGCCAAATAATCATCAGTATAAATTGTTTCGATAAATGCATCGAGATTCTGCATGATGGTTGTCCTCAATCCTTGCAGCATCAAGTACTTCACTCCGCCATCCGCGACAATCGCAATTTCATTGTAAATATTGCTGATCGTTCTGGGCTCCACCTCGGTGAAACTGTTTAAAATCAGAAACTTATCCTTCCAATCCGGCGTTAGTTCTATTCCATTGTTCGGATCATACAGTTTGGCATTGAGCGCGCCATTGCTGGTATTGTACTTGAATAACTGAAGATCGGTAAACTTGATGCTGGTATAGATTTTCAACAGAACATTTTCGGATTGTAGTTCATCGTCCGGGCGGTTAATCAGATTAGCCGGGTAACTGCATGCCAAACGGGGTTGCTGACCGGTTTCCAGTGAAAGATGGATATCCGGATAAACATACTTCCCGTAATGCGTGGCGGTTTTATTTTCCATAACATTAAACGGACTGCGGATATGGATGCCGTCGGAAATCCTGAAGCGCGGATTACAATTGAGAAATTCGCCGACTATTGTTTTCAGACTGGCGCTTAGATCATTTTTATCATAATGATAATCCAGCAAATCGATGTTGATGTATTTTAGAGAATGGCTGGTGATTTCATTTTTTATGGTGATGAAACGTTCATATTCGGATTTCAAAGCTTTCAAAGAATTCTTGTAATCCTGATTGATTTTCTTCAGTTCAGTTGAATACTCTTTGATGCGATTCTTTACAATCGTATAAATTTTCTTGACTTCCGAATTCAGAGAAAACCCATAATCGCTGATGGAAACATTATCCAGGATTTCAATGATCTTATCCAGACAAATTGTTTCACGTCCGGCCTTTTCCCTGAAGAACACCTTGACATCTTCGATAATTTTCTGGGAAATCGTCTCAAGACCGAAACTTTTCGAGTATTCCTTCACGCGTTTTTTTACCAGGCTGATCAATTCGTCGAGGTTGCGCGCGATGATCGAAGGTTGGGTGGTATTGACCAGTTTGTCATGCACTTTTTGAATCGTTTCATAATAATAGCTCAAATATGTCAATTCCTCATCCTGGCGATTGACCAGCATGCCAAAAGAATTAAAATAGGGAAACGAATCCGGTTTCATCTTGATGGCATTGGTCTTAGCCTCCAAGGCGCTTTGAAAGGCGTTGGCGGAAAAAGCCTGATCGGAAAACCCCTTATTGATGATGGCATTATACACGAACTCAGCGGGGACGATTACCATGGAGGATTCCTTGCGATTGGGATCGATGCCGATATTCGTCGGATCATACAGCTTTTCAGCTTTTCCCTTGGCATCATATTTCGGGTCGAGCACATAAAGAAAATCAAACAGGTCGGAAACCAGCATTTTCTTGTTGACGATCGGCGATTCGTAAATCCAAAGCGGATGCATGGCCTTGGGCAGCATTTCTTCCATAGCGATGAGGGCGCGTCCGCCCTTTTCATGTAAATCCGCCGGGCTGTTCAAGGATTCCAAAAGAGTTTGGTCAGGGATAATATAAACGCCCACTCGCTTCAGGGAATTGTTCTTGTTATTCTTACGCAAGGATTCATCAAAGGCATGACTGAGATAATATGGTAAATCGATACAGGCGCCAATGCCGGAAGATCCATAAAGACTCGTGCAGACAAACAAGTAGAGTTCATCATTGGCGCTGAGGTTGGAGACCAGGGAGGCGATTTTAGTCTCGATGGTTTTTTGGATATTGACACCATTGTGATTTCTGAAACGATAGATCAACGCCGCCCGCGCGTGGCTGGGGGTCAAACCGCCGGCCCCGGCCTTGAGGGCGTTACGGAGGCTGACCAATCCCCCCTTGACAATATTCTCATAATTGAAAATGGGATCATCCCCAAATACACCGCCCAAATTGATAAAATCATCAGTTTCTACACGAAAAATCTTGTTCATGCCCTCTTCTAAAGTTTTTCCCGGCTTATCATTGGCTGTATCGGATGTCGTATCGAAAAAGAGGAATTCAATATTAAACCCCAAATCGGCCTTTTTCAATTCGTGAGCCTTGCGAAAGGCCCAGATACGATTTTTAATCGAATTGCCGATAGAAATACCGGTACCGCCAATACATACCACAAAGAAATTTCTCATGTTATCCCTCCGCTTCCACATCATTGAAATTTAAATTAAATTCTTCAATTTTAATCGTCAACCGATAGTTTTTGTCATCGCGAACCGATCTGAATTCAACATAATATTCCTCATCCTGAAACGGCAGTTCAATCCGCTTTAAATGATAATCCATATTGCCGTTTTCCAGTTCAACCGCTGCATTTGGAACCAGTTCATAAAGGCGCTGCTTTTTCCGAAGCCGATTAAGAGTATTTTTAAAAACCGGATAATTGACTCTAAAAAACTGGCCTTTTTCGGGGTCATCCGGAATCATGAATTTGGTTTTTCTGAATTGGTCGATGCCGGCGACAAATGATTTTGGGTTCATTTCATATAATTGGTAGGAGATGATCAATTCGGGTTTCATGAATATTCGCGCGCTCAACAATACGATGGCGAGCGCCCCCAGAGTGACGATCACAATCAGTAATGGCATTCCGGAAACCTTGAAAGCGCCCTTGAGATAAGCTGAAAAAATGCGCCATAGACCTGGCGCCGTTGGATCTGAATCGCCTTCGATGAATTGCTTCATAGAGTCGATCCGGCTTTCAATCAGCGGTAGATGCTTATGAATACAAGGAGCTTTAGTTAACAAATTGTTATCGGCTTTAAGTTTGTCCCGCTGTTTTATGTATTTTTCCAGAAAATCAGGATAATGGCGATTCCGCTGATATGTTTCCCGATATCCCGCTAACGATTCATTATCGCTGCGTAGAACCTTTAAAGATAAGCCAATGTTTTCAGATAACAACTGCAAATACTTGCAAAGATTACTAAATATTTTCGCCTGAGTATCGATAAACCCTGAAGACCCGCTTGAAAGCGCTTCTTCATCTGCTTTCGGCATAATGGCAATAAATTGCTCCAACAGGGAATCGATGCTTTTCCTCGAATGTTCATATTTATCAATTAAATTATCCAATTCGGATATTTTTCGTTTACTACGAGTATTGTCTCGTTCAAGGGAATCTATTGTTTGCTGATACTGCTGAACTTTTTTACTGATAGCATCAATTTTTTGAACAAGGACTTCGATTTTTTTATCAAGTCCCGGATCGCTATATCTTTTCACCTCCTCAATTTTTTTTCGAATTTCTCTATTCTTACTTTTTACCGTCTGCTTATGATTACCGCCGAATCTCGTTTCGGATTTTTTCAACTCATTTTCAAGGAAAGCGTTATCAGTATCGCTTAACATATCCTTGTCCAATATGGATTGAATTTTTAACTGCCAACTCTGATAATCTTCAGTCGTTTGAGCCCAGGCTGCGATGCTCAACATCAGAATAAACAACACAAATACAACAACATTTTTCTTCATGTTCACCCCCCGGATTATTTTTCGATTTCTGTCAGTTCGTTCGATTCAGGATCTATTATATACGTTTTCTTTTTCAAATTATCGCCCTTCAATTGAAGCAAGTTCTTGTTGAAGGAAAAGACTGGTTTTTTAATTTCCCCGGAAGTCAGTTCGATAGGAAAAAATTTTGCTTTGTTATTGATTTTGGGATACAGTATCCATAAATTCTTAAACTTTTCCCCGCATAAAAAGAATTTACCATTAGCCTTCGCTATACAAATCGGTATATTTTCTTTCAAGCCGATGCCTTCCTTCTTCAAAATAAGATTCAAATAAATATTCTCACCGGTTTCAATAATAGACACAATACAATCAGCCCCGTCAAGGAAGGTACTGGGGCATTCATCTCCCTTGCAGAGCAATCGCTGCGATTTAATGCAATTGACACACGTCTGATCGAACCTCAGAGTGGGCGCGCAGGAAATTATCAAACTAAAAATTATGATGAGAACAAGAAGAAGCCGCATCGGTCACCTCCCGAATTAATTTAATTATCCTTATTTTCAACTGCCGGTTAAGACAGTTATCCCGAATCATCCTAAATTAATAAATTTTCCAAAAAAATCAAGGGGAAAAACATATTTCTTAATAGATTGTTCAGGTTTGTTGAAGTTTGCTTAATAATTGTTTTTTATATTCATTCACTCTCGGATCTATCCAAATCCATACCTCTGCCATACCGGCTTCGACCCGGCATCCATGAGTAACCACCGCTGTCATTCCGGACTTGATCCGGAATCCATGGGTAACCGCCACCTCCGTCATTCCGGACTTGATCCGGAATCGAAGGGGAAAAAAACTGGATTCCTGGTCCGAAGTCGGAGTGGGGTCAAGCCCGCAAGAAAAAAAAGGCCGCGGGAAGGCTCCTACAATAACCGCTCCCTTATACCCAGACCTGGAAGATACCATCCTCCGTCTCGCTGGTAAAAGTCTTCTCACGGCGCTTATCCACGATCAGCATATAGCCTTTGTTCACCCCCTCGGCCTGCATGTAGCCCTTCAACCGCTCCATCCCCTCCCGGTGATAGCTCTCGCCCCGCCATAGCTTCAGCTCCACCACAAATTTTTCATCCCGGAACACCACCACGATATCCAGCCGCTTCTCCGCGCCCGTCTCCACCTCCTTGAACGAGAATCCCACCCCGTTGATAATCGGTTTGAGAAACACCAAAAACAACAAGCGCAATTCTTTCTCCAGAAACTCATCGCTCTTCATCGCATCCGTCTGGCTGTACTTCTCGCGGATCACTTCCTGGAATTTCAACAAAAGCTTCTCCATGTCCAACCGTCCTTCCGGCTTCAGGTACAAAGCCTGGATCGCATCCCCGGCAATCGCCCGTTCGCCCAAATATTCCTCTTTGGCCGTGATGTAGTTGGTGATCAGCTCTTCATATATTCGGTTATGAATTCTCAACTTGCGATTTTCGTTGCGGAAAAGTCCGTAGATAGAACCCAGTTCGATCCAGGGCACCTGCGCCACAAAACTAAATTCCCGGCTGCCCAGGATCATACATGTGACAAATTCCAGCAATTCCCGATGATTCTCCAGATTCTTCAGCAAACTGTCGAAGTTGGTGTTGCGTTCATAGAGGATGCGACTCACCGCCTCGTCCACGTCGCCGACCGTCCATGCGCGAAGCTCGCGGTCCGGAAGCAAACGTTCATCGATCTCCTTGCATACCCGGCTCACCAGATACGGATACCCGCCCGTGAAAAAATAGAGCCGCTGCGCAACTGCTGATATATCCATCTCCACTCCCGTTTCTGAGCGGTACTGCTCCAGCATGGTCGCGATCTCGTCGGCGTCGAACCCCAAATCCACCGTGAACTCCGACGCAATGTTCCATGGACTGTTGTACTTGCGCTCCTCATCCGGCCGCAGCTTCAATTTCAACGTCCGCACATCATGCACCCCCGCCAATATCACGCTGTGAAACGTCGCATCATCACCGGCTGCGGCTGATAAATACTTGTTGCGCAGCATTCCCAGAAAACTCACGAACAATTGGTTGTTCGAGCTCTTGTCCACCTCGTCGATCATCAATACCAACCGGCGCCCGATATGCCGAACCAACTCCGTAATCTTCAGCGATAACTGATCCAGATTGGCGGCGCCTTGATTCAAATTCTCTAAATATGCAGAAAATTGGGAATCCTGAAACCGCAGAGAATTGGCCAGAATGCCCAAAAAACGTCCTGAAAAATTGGTTTCATTGAGAAAAATATCATCCCCGATTCCCTCAAAACTGGTAGAAATGACACAATAATCACTTTTATTTCTCAACAGGTTTCGAAGACTAAAAAACGTGGTCGTCTTGCCGTATTGCCGGGGCCGGTTGATGGTGAAATATTCGCCTTGTTCGATCATGGCCATAATATGCGCCAGTTTGTGCCGGGTATCGACCATGTAATGGCGTTCCGGGATGCAAAGCCCGGTAACGTTGAATTTTTTCATCGTTTTCTCCCGAAAAACTCGTTGATTAGGTATCGTATATCGTCATGCCGGAAGGGTAACCACCTCCGTCATGCCGGACTTCGATTGCCAGCGCGGCTCGCGCCCGGCATCCACGGGTAACCACCATCGTCATGCTCGCCAACTAAGCGTGTTTATACAATACTATAATATACATTGAGTAAAAAGTCAACATGAAAGATTCACTCTACCCTCCCCGGGGCGTATGTATAGCTCAACGCCCCGGGGTGAGAGCAAAACCGTATCCCCTAATGGATATAAATCATCTTTCGTGCCAGTTGATGATCTCCGACAGTCAATTTATAAAGATAAACACCCGACGGCGCTGTCATTCTCCGGTTGTCCCTGCCGTCCCAGATCGCGCGATACGCTCCGGTTCCCTGTGCGGAATGGACCAGATTCCGGACCAGATTACCCCGGATATCGAAGATATCAAGCCGCACAAGACTATTCTCACCGACGCAATACTCTATGGTGGTGAACGGATTGAACGGATTCGGATAGTTTTGCTGCAATGCCGTGATCATTCTCATGCCGCCCGGCGACAGATAGTCAGTGTCAATCGACAAAGGATCGTGCGACTCGTGAATGGTAACCTGCACCGAATCCGACCACCCCGACTCCGCTTGCGATCTAAAAAGCCCCCCAGCCTGATCTGTAGCCTTCGCTCTGATATAATAAATTCCTGCCGCCGGATAGGCATAGTTGATCGAACTAATGGATTTTGAACCCGATGCATTCGTCCATCCGCTTTGTGCGCCGTTTCCCCAATCAATCATCCACTTTACAGCGCCCCCATTGTAATCTGCGAGAAAAGCCGAAAAAGTCAATGTCTGGTTTTTATCTCCCTCGTACGACATATTCGCGAATAACGGGATATTCGGGCTTACATTGTCGGCGCCACTCAATGAAGATGTCGAATAACTCACCAACGTTTTGTAATAATCGTATTCCCACTCATCATCCGCATACCCCTCAAAATGCCAGGATTCGTTAGAGCCAAACAGATAATGTGTATCATCTGAATAAATATCGACCAAGGCGCCTGTATTGTCTTTTAGATACAGAATTTCATCGTCATCAGCGATAGAAAAATTCAATTGATCATGGGTGAAAGTGATCGTGCGATTGGCATCCACCCAAGTAGCAAGAGGAATCACATACGCATCGGGTTGTTCCTTATTGCCCAGGGTCCAACCCGCTAAGTTGACAGCCGTCGTTTTATAGTTCCAGAGAACAATTTTCTCTGATTCGTCCGGTGAATCGACTGCGTATGAAAATCTTACATTGGGCGGATTCTTGTAATCCATATAGGTATAATCAAAATCCATCATCTTTCCGTTTTTATAAAAACACAAATATACCGAAGCGAACTCGACACTGTTTCCCGTTAGATTATTCAAATCACCAGACCATTCATGCTCGTCAAAATCGATTTGAAAATTGGAAATCCCGAACATCTGATCAAAGAGTAAATCTTCGGCAGTGGTCAGGGAGCATTCTAACGTGAGTTGTATTTCATCAAAATCGACATTATCAATAAAGGACTCTAAAAACGATTGCGAATAGGGAGCCATTCCGGCATAACCGTACGTTTCATAATCAATGTAGGTATAGTCGGTACTGACAACCTGATTGTTTTTTATCAGAAAAAAATTCACTTTCACGAAATCGTAAAAATTAGAGGTTTTATTGCGCAAGTTGATAATGACACGATTACTGGCTAACGTGTAATCATACGAATAAAATGACAATACTTCAAATCGAGACGAACTATAAACAGGAACAATCTCAATGCCGGACACCGGATTTCGATGAACTTGAGCGCTAATTGTTCGTTTCAGAATTTCCCGATCAGTCTTCAGTCTTGCAATTGCCTGAGACGATAATGCCGAAGAAGGATTGCCAGCATATTGATTGATGGCCTGGTTGAATTTCCGCTTCGCCATGACCAGTGAATCACGCGGATCGGCTTGAAGACTCGTAAATAAAAGCAATGCGATAATAAAAATGCGAATAAAAGCAACCATCGAGTACCTACTGAATGATTTCAAATTACCATATTACCCTGCATTACATTAACGAAAAAAGGCAACTTTGCCGGCAATAACTCAATACATGGAAGGCGGTTCTGCATGGTTCAGAACCGCCCCCGTCAGTGTCACTTCATCAGCAGCAGTTTCACCGCGGCAGTTTCGCGCGGAGTGACCACGCGGCAGAAATAGACGCCGGTGGGCGCGGGCTGGCCGTCGGCATCGCGGCCGTCCCAGCGCCGCACATACTCGCCCACGGGCTGGGAGCTCTCCTCCCAGACGCGCAGCAGGCGGCCCATCACGTCATAGATTTCCACGCGCGCCGCGCCCGTTTCCGGTAACCGGTAGCCGATGCTTACCCAATCGTTGAAGGGATTGGGCCACACCCGGCACTCGAGCCGTCCGGGCGCGCCTTTGGCGGCCGCGTCCGTTTCCTCCACTGCGGTGGGCGAATAGCTGGCCGCGTCCGACCACTCGGCGCAGGTCTCCCCGTCAGCCGCGCACGACCGCACCTGATACCAAAGCGGCTGGTCGGTGGCCACATTATTTAAAATCATGGTATGTTCACTGTTGAGGGTCTTTTTGACCAGGGTATGGTCCAGCGCGCCCTGGGCCCGTCCCCAGCGCAGTTCCGCGGTGGCCGGCGCGTCCGTGAGCCATTGCACACGCAGCTCGCCATTGACCAGCTCATGGCGGATAACGCTGACTACCGGCGGCGTGGCTGGCGCGGCGCCTTCGATACGCGCGCTCAGCTCGGTCATGGCCTCGTTGCCGTTGACGTCCCGCGCCCATAGCCGCGCCCGATATTCGGCGCTATTTTCCAGTCCCTCGATGATCAGGTAGTGCCCCACCCGCCAGGTGGCCGTATCCGCGAACACGCCCGCGCTTTCGGTGCCGCGGTAGAGCTCGAGGCGATAGACCGCCGGTTCGTCATAGCTCCAGATAATGCCCAGCTTGCCGTCGGCATGCAGGAACACCTCGGCGCCGATCGCCGGCGGCCGGGTGTCCGGCTGGTTGGTGGTGCTGAACCCGTCGTCATCGTCCTCCTGGCCCGAAAAGTCCGAAGCGCCGCCTGCGCCCCTGGCCAACTGATTCGCCGGTGGGTAATAGCCGGTGTTGCCCGACGGATCCACCATCATCAGCCGATAATAATACGCGGTTTCAGGCAACAGGTTTTCCAGAAAGAAGCTATGCTCCTGCTGGTGGTTCAGCGACTGGACGTACTGGCTCAGGCTGTTCTTGTCCGTGCCGTAGAACAGAATCGCCTGGGCGGGTTCGCTGAGCGTGAAAATCAGAAATCCCGAGGTGTTGTACATATAGATTTGCTTGTCGATTACGTAAGGCGGCGTATGGTCGGCCGTGGCCTGCTCGATGAAGAAGGAATCGATCAGCGAGCGGGCGGTATCCGCGCCGCGGATCGCTTCCGCCTGGTAATACCAGGTCGTGTTGGCCGTCAGCCCGGAAAGGATCACGTTATGTTCAGCGGCCACGGTTTCCACGCGCTGTTCGCGGTCGAGATTGGCGGGACTGGTCCCGTAGCGCACGATGGCGGCGGCGCTGAGATTGGTCTGCCAGCTCAGCCAGGCATTTTCGCTGTATAGGGTATGGTAGGGCTGAACGATGAAATAGAGCCGTTCCGCGGCGGGCCGGTCGCGCACGGTGATCAGGCGCATGGCTACGTCGCTGGCGTGGCTGGTGCCGCTGATGCGGTAGAGGTACTGCACGGCGATGGTCCCGGTCTGGTTGAAGGTCATGGCGCCCGGTTCGCGGCCCGCAGCCGTGCGTCCATCGCCGAAGAACCACTGATACTCGGCGCTGGCGGTTAGGGGGCATTCATTGCCGCGGAAATAGACGTTTTCGCCCTTGAAAATGGCGGTATCGGCCGCCGGAGATTCGATGCGCGCCGCGAGATCGCCCAGGGCCGTGGTGAAGCGCCACACATCCGACCAGGGGCTCGCGCCCGCGCCATTCAACGCCCGCGCCCGCCAGTAATAAACGGTATAGGGTGCTAAATTTGCCGCCGGCCACGCGGTCTGGGCCAGGCCCGACTCCTGCCGGGTCATCTGCGTGAAGGCCGCGTCCGTCGCCAACTGCGCGTCATAGCTCGCGGCATTGGCCACCGGGTTCCAGATCAGGTGGAGGTTGGCGCTGACGTTTTCCGCCTGATACGCGGGCGAGACCAGGGCCGGCGCCGCGGGCAGAGCCGCTTCCGCCGCGAAATTCTGCGCCTGCGATTCGCTCAGGTTCGCCCAGCTCTTCGAAGCCGGGGTGAAACTGTAGCCCGTCTTGGATGGCGCGAGCGTATAGGAACCGCCCTCGGCCACGGTGAAAGAATAGGTTCCCGAGGCATCGGTGACCAAGGTGGCGCTGTTGCTGCCCGTGAGGGTCAGGGTGGCGCCGGAGAGGCCCGCGCCGCCGCTGTACACCGTGCCGCTGATGGTCAAGGCCGAGGAAACGGCCGTGAAATCCTGGCCGGTCTCATTGGCGGCCAGATTGAACACGTTGCGCGTGGAGGGATTGAACACGAACCCGGTTTTCGCTGGCGTGAGGGTGAAAGCGCCGCCTTCGGGCAGGCCGGTGAAACTGTAGTTGCCGTTGACGTCGGTAACCGCCGCGGCATTGACCGCGCCGCCGAGCG
>CAZWDO010000001.1:0-5434 GCA_964632485.1 uncultured bacterium | reverse complement strand
CCGCTGATGGTATAGGTGTTGAGCGTTCCCTGGAAATCCTGATTGCTCTGCGAAGCGGCCAGCTTGTTATAGACTCGTTGGCCGGGATTGAAGCTATAGCCGCTTTTGACCGGGGAAAGGGTATATTTGCCGTCGTGCGCCAGGCCCGCGACCGTGTAATAGCCGCCGGCGTCCCCGACCACGTTGAAGGAAGCGTCCCCGCTGACCTCGATGGTGGTCCAGGCGATGCCAACCCCGCCCGCGGTGGTGATGCGGCCGCTGCTACTGTAGGTCAGGGCCGCGGCTTCGAAATCCAGTCCAGGTTGATCCGCGACCAGCGACGGGACTGATCGGCTCGTCGGCGTGAAGACCCGGCCCACGAAACTGGGCGTAACCGTATATGCCCCGCCGCGGCCCAGGCCGCTGAACGAGTACTCGCCGCTGGCGTCCGTGGTGGCGGTGGCCGAAGTTGCCCCGCTCAGCGTCACGGTCGCCCCGGCCAGGGCCGCCCCCGACTGGGTAATACGGCCGCTGAGGGTATAGGTATGGGCCGCGGCGGTGAAATTCTGATCAATCTGCGCCGAGCTTAAATTCGTATAGCTGAGCAGGGCCGGGGAGAAACTCCAGCCCGCCTTGGCTGGCGTAAGCGTATAATTGCCGCCCGCAGCCAGGCCGCTGACGATATAGGCGCCGGTGGCGTCGCTGACCACGATGCCGGTAACGTCGCCGCCGACCGTAATCGATACACCGGCCAGGCCCGCGCCGCCGCCGTCGGTGATGCGGCCGCTGACGCTGTAGGTGTTGAGCGAAGCGCTGTAGTTCTGCTCCGTCTGCGACGCGCTCAGATTCGCATACGCGCGGTTGAGCGGACTGAATCCGTAATCGGCTTTAGACGGGGTGACCGTATAGGCGCCGCCCGCGGGCAGGCCGTTGATGGCGTAATTGCCGTCGGCATCGCTGACCGCGCTCAGGGCGGCGTCCCCGCTGACGGTCAGTGTGGCGGCGGCGAGGCCCGCGCCAAGATGGGTCACACGGCCGCTGATACCGTAGCTGTTGAGCGTTGCCGTGAAATTCTCCGCCGCGTGCGAGGCGGCGAGCGCCTCCAGGGTGCGCGTCGCGGGCGTGAAGCTATAGCCCGTTTTCGACGGTGTGAAGCTATAAGTCCCGCCATGGGCCAGGCCGCTGAAACTCCATGCGCCCGCCGCGTCGGTTGCCGTCGCGCCCGAAGGCCCGCCACCGAGAGTGATGGTCGCCCCGGCCAAAGGCGCGCCGCCGGAGGTGATATGGCCGCTCACGGTATAGGTCACCAGCGCGGCGGTAAAATCCTGGCCTGTCTGATTAGCGGTGATATTGGCGAAACTGCGGGTTGGCGGCGTGAAGCCGTAGCCCGTTTTGGCGGGCGTCAGCGTGTAATTGCCGCCGTGCGCCAGGCCGCTGAGCATGTAGTTGCCGCTGCCATCGGTGGAGATGCTGGTGCGACGCGGAAAGGCCGCTGTAGGAGTACGATCCCGGCGTAAAGTGGTAGCCGGTTTTGGAGGGCGTCAGCGTGTAATTGCCGCCATGCGCCACGTTGAGGAACTGGTAGTCGCCGTTGGCGTCGCTGGTAGTGGCGGCATTGGCCCCGCCGCCGAGCGTCACCGTTACGCCCGCGAAGGCCGCGCCGTTGTGGGTAACCCGGCCGCTGAGGGTATAGGTGTTGAGCGTGGCCGTGAAATCGCCGTCCGCGTGATCCGCGCTCAAATTGGCGTATTCGCGGTCAATGGGATTGAAGGTATAGCCCGTCCTGGAGGGCGTGAGCAGATACGCGCCGCCGGAACCCAGGCCGCTGATCTGGTAATGCCCGGCCGCGTCGGTGGTCGCCGCGGTATGGGCGCTGCCCGAGACCGAGACCGTAACGCCGGAGAGTCCCACGCCGCCGACGGTGATATGGCCGCTGAGGCTCCAGGTGTCGAGAGCCCCGCTAAAATTCTGGTTGGTCTGATTGGCTTGCAAATCGGCGAATTCGAGGCTGGCCGGCGTGAAGGTATAGCCCGATTTGGCGGGCGTGAGCGTATAATCCCCGCCATGCGCCAACCCGCTGACGATGTAGGCGCCGTTGCCGTCCGTGAACACCTCGGTGGCAGCGTCGCCGCTGACCGTGATGCTCGCCATGGAAAGGCCCGCGCCGCCGGGCGTGGTGACGCGCCCCGCAATGCTATAGACATTTTGCGTCACCGTGAAATCCTGATTGGCCTGATGCCCGGTGAGCGGCGTATAGGAACGGCTGGAGGGCGAGAAAGTGTAGCCCGTCTGGCTGGGCGTGATGGTGTAATTGGACCCGTAGGGCAGGTTGGCGAAACTGTACTCGCCGTCCACGTCGGTGGTAGTGGTGGCTGAGGCGCCGCCGGAGAGCGCGACCGTTACCCCGGGGAAGGGCTGACCGCCGCTGCGGATGGCGCCGCTGAGGGTATAGGTGAGCAGGGTGGCGCTGAAATTCTGATTGGTCTGATTGGCCTGGAGGTCAGTATAGGCATAGGAAGCGGGCGAAAAGGAATGGCCGGATTTGGAAGGTGTGAGCGTATAATTGCCGCCCGCGGTGAGTCCCGGGATATGGAAATCGCCATTGGCGTCGCTGACCGCCGTGAGGGACTGGTCGCCGCTAACGGCGAGGGTTACCCCGGCGAGGGCCTGGCCGGAGAGGGTGACGCGGCCGCTGAGGTTGAAGCCGTCGAACCCCGCGCCCTGGATGATGAAATTATATGGACTGATTTGGCTGCGGGTATCGTTGTTGAAGACGCGCAGTTCCGCCTGGCGCAGGCCGAGATCGCCCGGTTCGAAGCGGATGGTGAAGGTGGAGGAGCCGAAACCCGGGATCAGGGCGTCGGGCGCGGCGACGAGGGAGAAGTCGGCGGCCTGGGCGCCCGAGATATCCACGATGGGATCGCCGGTGAGCAGCAGGTCGCCGTCATTGTCGTTGACGATGGTATAGGTGAGTTCCTTGGACCCGGAAACCGCCACATTGCCGAAATCCGTGTGGTCCCAGACCGAGGGCGTGGCGTCGCCGTCGCTGATATCGTTGCCGTTGCCGGTGATGCGGATTTGCGGATAAGCCTGCAGCGTGGTGAAGGAGCGGCAACCGTCATAGGCCGTACCCTGGGAATTGGTGGCATAGGCGCGGTAATAGTAGAGTGTGTTGGGCGTCAGCCCGGTGATAGTGGAATAAAAATCGCCGATGCCCGTGCCGTCATTCGTGTGGTCATCGGCGAGAGTAGGCAGATGATCCGTGGCATAGCAGAAGCCTTTTGCCGTAACCGTATAGCCGTTATCGGTGGAAATATTGCCACGAAGACCACATGAACGGCTGGTAGGATTATCATTACTATTCGTGAAAACGCGGGGTTTATGATTGTCCGGGCAAGGATTGAAATCGAGTTTAGTGACAAAGCCATCATTTCCACTATTATTGCACCAATCGATGGCGTCATCGGTGATCGCGTAATCGAAGGAAGAAGTATAGCCCGCCACCACGGCCCGGCCCGAGGCGTCCAAGGCCAGCGCCTGGGGGTAGTCACTGCTTGACCCGCCGAGATAGGTGGCATACTCCAGGCTCGCGCCGTCGGCCGCGAGGCGCGCGACAAAGGCGTCACTATTGCCGCCGGAGGCGGTCTGCGCGGCGCCCGCGGTCGCGGGGAAATTGCTGGAGTAGGTATAGCCCGCCACCACGGCCCGGCCCGAGGCGTCCAAGGCCAGCGCGCGGAGTTCCTCATAGTTCGACCCGCCGAGATAGGTAGCATACTCCAGGCTCGAACCGTCAGCCGCGAGGCGCGCGACAAAGGCGTCCCTACCGCCGCCGAAGACGGTCTGCGCGGCGCCCGCGGTCGCGGGGAAATTGCTGGAGTAGGTAGAGCCTGCCACCACCACCCGGCCCGCGGCGTCCAAGGCCAGCGCCTGGGCGTAGTCCTCGCTCGACCCGCCAAGATAGGTGGCATAATCCAGCCCTGTCCCGTCGGCCGTCAGGCGCGCGACAAAGGCGTCATAATAGCCATAGCCGCCGAAGACGGTCTGCGCGGCGCCCGCGGTCGCGGGAAAATTGCTCGAGGAAGTATAGCCCGCCACCACGGCCCGGCCCGAGGCGTCCAAGGCCAGCGCGCGGAGTTCCTCATAGTTCGACCCGCCGAGATAGGTGGAATAAATCAGGCTCGAACCGTCAGCCGCGAGTTTGGTGATAAAAATATCGGTATTGCCGCCATTGAAACTCTCGTCATAGGCGCCCGCGGTAACGGGATAGTCGCTGGAATAGGTATAGCCCGCCACCACCACGTTGCCGTCGCCGTCCACTTCCATTTTCTGTATATAATCATCCTGAGAACCTCCCAGGAAGGTGGACCAGATTAGCGGATCGATGATCAGTTCGCGTTCCGGGTCATAGCCCTCGGCGCGCAGGCCGACGGTGCCGTCGCCGTTCTCCACGAAGCGGCAGGGCACTTGCGCGCGCCCTTCCGCGTCCCGCGGCCAGCGCACCGCGCCCGCGGCGCCCGGCCGGCCATGTTCAGCGCTGGCATTGCCCACTGCAATGTGAGTATCCCATGCCGCCCCGTCGGTACTGGTTGGACTGCCGGTACTGGTTGGACTGCCGGTACGGCTCGTACCGCCAGTACGGCTCGTACCGGCGGTGGCGTCCGCCGCCATGCCCGCTTCGGTCGCGCCAGCGAGCCCGGTGCGGCTCGCACCGCTTTTGCGGCCCATCCATTGGGGATTGGGGCTGCCTTCCTGATAGGCCACGATGCGGGCGTGGCGCACTTCGCCCAGGCTGGTGCGCAGCGTCAGTTCGCCGCGTTCGTCCACCGACACATCGTCCGCGCCGCTGACGCGCAGTCGGATTTGGCCTACATCGGCGCCGGGCTTGACGATATAATCGTAGCGGATCGAGCCGCCATCCGGGTAGTAGCGCGCGTCGATGCCGTCGTACACGCCCTCGAGCCGCGCCTCGTCATAGACGCGCACGCGCGAGGCCCAGCGCGAGCGGTCATTGCCGATAAAGTAGTTGAGATACCCGGGCCGCGGATCGAGGCCGCGCGCCAGCGCGCCGCGTCGGCATCCCTCCAGTTCGGCGCGCAGCGCGTGTCCGCGGATACGGCGCGTATCCTGGTCGTTATTGCCCATCGACGCATCCCCCGGCAAACCGCCATGCGCGCCCATGCCCGTCACGCCCGGGGCGCCGTTGATGCCTGGCGCGGCCGGAGCGCCCGCTGGCGCGTTCATTCCCGGCATGGTGACAGAAAGTTGTTCGGCCGCTGAGTCACGTTCAATTATGTAATAATCATAGACCGCGCCGAAATCGGTGATCCAGGCGTTCATACCGCCGACTTGGGCCAGAAAGCGCACCTCGGCCGGCCATTGGCCGCGGTTCTCGATGAAACGGGCGCGGTCGCCGCCGGCCGATTGCATACGCGCCGCCACGCGGATCAACCATCGG